>JBKBHF010000041.1:0-38406 GCA_046297695.1 Permianibacter sp.
AGCAGACTAGCATCCATGGCGACGGCGGTAGTTGGGTGAATGGTTTAGTTTTGGCGAACAAAACATAAACCCTTCTTACCGCCGTTTCTCTGAATTTTTCACACTAGGGTGCGATGAACCTGAAATGAGCGTCAAGCGACGCCGGTGCCGAGCCGGCACTGGCAAGGCAACAGGGTCGCAGGCACAATGGCGGCCCTTTTTTCTGGCAGCGATTTGGCACGATGAGCGAAGCCCGTGATCTGCATGATCTCAGTTTGTTGTTGCGCTGTCAGACGCCACTCATCGTGCTGGAAACGCGGGAAGAGCGGCGCGCCGTCGAACTGCTGCGGCAGGCGCTGAAACAGCAGCCAAAACCGTTCTTCACCTGGAGTGCGGTCAGTGGTCTGGCCCGCCAGGATCTGTCGCTCGACAGCCAGAATGCCCCCGACGCCAGCGAGCCGCGCCGGTTGCTGGAGCATATCCGCAGCAGTCGCCATCCCGGCCTGTACGTGCTGTTCGATTTTCACCCCTATCTCGATGACCCGGCCTTGATCCGTTTGATCAAGGAGATTGCGCTGGCCCATGACCAGCTGCCGCGCACGCTGGTTTTCGTCTCGCACCAGTTCGACTTGCCGGGCGAGTTGAAACGCCTGTCGGCCAGGCTGGAACTGTCGTTGCCGTCCAGCGACGAAATCCGCGCCATGATCGCCGACGAGGCGCGGCGCTACAGCGAACAGCACGGCCAGCAGAAAGTGCGCACCGACCGCGAGGTGCTGGACAAGCTGACCCGGCTGCTCAGCGGTCTGACCCACAACGATGTCCGTCGGCTGGCGCGCAACGTCATCTACGACGACGGCGCCATCAGCGAAGACGAGTTGCCGGAAATCAACCGCGCCAAATTCGAATTGCTCGACATGCAGGGCGTGGTGTCGTTCGAGTACGAAACGGCCAAATTTGCCGATGTCGGTGGTTTGCGCGCGTTCAAGCGCTGGCTCAGTGACCGGGAAGTGTTTTTCCGGGCCGAGCCGCCGAAAGGGCTGGAGCCGCCGAAAGGCGTGTTGCTGGTCGGCGTACAGGGTGGCGGCAAGAGCCTGGCCGCGAAAGCCAGCGCCGGCCTGCTCGGCCTGCCGCTGTTGCGGGTCGATTTTGGCGCGCTCTACAACAAATATCATGGTGAAACCGAGCGCAACCTGCGCGAGGCACTGAAGCTCGCGGAAGCGGTTGCGCCCTGCGTGCTGTGGTTCGATGAAATGGAAAAAGGGCTGGCCTCCGACGACAACGACGGCGGCACCTCGCGCCGTGTGCTCGGCAGCCTGCTGACGTGGCTGGCGGAACGGCGCAGCCCGATTTTTGTCGTGGCCACCGCCAATGCCATTGAGGAGTTGCCGCCGGAGCTGATCCGCAAAGGCCGCTTTGACGAAATCTTCTTTGTCGACCTGCCCGATGCGGCCATTCGCGAAGACATTTTCCGCATCCACCTGCGCAAGCGCGCGGTCGACCCCGCCGCGTTTGATCTGCCGGCCTTGGCAGCGGCCAGCGAGGGCTTCTCCGGCGCCGAAATCGAGCAAGCCGTGGTCGCCGGTCTGTACCGCGCCCACGCCAGTCAGCGAGCACTGCAACAACAGGAATTGCTGGAAGCGTTAACCACGACGCAGCCACTGTCCGTGGTCATGGCGGAACATATCACGGCATTGCGCGAATGGGCGCAGGGCCGTACGGTCCCGGCGGATGCGTGAAGCACCGGCATCGTAGGGACGCGATGCCAGCGCCGAATCACGCCGACCCCGCTTGCCCTCTTTCACTCACCCGACAATAACGACAACACGCCATGACTGCCGAAGCCCATCAGGTGCAAGCCCAGCTTAGCGACGCCGAATTTCTGGCCCAATTCGAGGCGGCCACATTGCCGGCCGAATTTTTTTCCCATCTCGGCCATCTGCGGGCCGCGTTTCTGTTTCTCGAACGCGAACCGATCATCCTGGCCCAGCGCCATTTCGCCACTGCCATCGCCCGTTATGCGACCGCACTCGGCAAGCCGGAAAAATTCCATACCACCGTCACCTATGCCCTGCTTGCCGTGATCGCCGCCCGCCAGGGTGTCCAGCGTTGCAAGAACTGGCGCGAGTTTGTCGCCGGCAATGCCGATCTGCTGACTGGCGCCAGAGCGTTGTTGCTGCACTATTACAACGCGGAGACGCTGGACAGCGACAATGCCCGGCGCCAGTTTGTGTTGCCGGACAAAGCCAGTCTGGCCAGCCTGATGGCAGCCAGCTGACGCGAGCGCAGGAGCGACTGATGAGCAAGGTGGTGTCGTTTCAGAAAGCCAGGAAGGCGCGCCAGAAAGTCATCAGTCCGCTGTGCCGGGAAGGTTTCCACAAATGGCAGGCGGTGAAGAACACCGGCTTCGATGTCAAACTGGGCAAGTTGATCACGCTGCTGCGCTGCGAACGTTGTGGCGCGGAAAAGACCGAAGCACGCTGAAGCACTGATCTTGCCGGTGTGGTGGATTTTTCGTCAGGGTTCGTGGCGGAAGGTCCAGCGCAAGCCCAGCAACCATTGCCGACCGCGCTGCGGCAAATCACGCACGATCTCACCGCTGCTGTCGGTGCCAAGGCCGCGACCGGGTTCAGCCGCCAGAATGTCGGTGTCGGTCAGGTTGCGGATGCCGGCGTAGAGTTCCCAATCTGCTGCCAGCGGATAACGCAGCTGCAGATGGATCTGGTGATAATCGCCTTCGTGACGCAGTGCCGGCACTGCCCGTGCCCAACTCGCCATCAGATCGGCGCGCAGGGCATCGCCATGCCAATGGCCGCTGAAACTCAGCACATCGCGACTGGCGTAATCTTCGCTGAGTGCGACATCCGGTGGTGTGTCATCGGTGTCGGCGGCAAAAACATGACCCAGGTTCACGCGCAGCAGCCACTGTTCGTTCAGTTGCTGGCGCAGGTGCCATTCGATGCCGCGGGTTTCCAGTTCACCGCTGTTGCCGGCCTGGACGCGACCGTCTGCGAGCGGCAAACGGCCGATCAGATCCTTGATGCGCAGCGCGTACAGCGTCACTTCACTGTCGAACTGTTCATCGCGGTATTGCCAGCTGGTTTCCAGCGTTTGCGAGCGTATCGGATCGAGGCCGCTGCTGGCGGCCACCACCGGCGTTTCGCGAATGAATTGATCGGCTTGTGACGGCGGCCGATACGCTTCGGCGTATTGCAGTTCCAGGCTGTTGCGCTCGTCGCGTTGCCAGAGCAGCGACAGCCGTGGTGTCAGCGCCTGATCGCCCGGATCGTACTTGTCGAAGCGCGCGCCGACCACGGCGCGCAGCGTCGGGCTGAACCGGTGATCCCATTGCAGATAGCCGCCGTGCAGGCGCCGGTCCTCGTCCGCGACGATGCGATGCGCATCGTCATCCTGTAGTTGCACGCTGCCGAGCCAGGTGCCGGTCAGCGTGTCGTAATTGCCGTACGCTGCCGAGCGCGGAATGGTGGCCAGTTCCCAGGCAAGACCGTAATTGATGATGTTGCGGTCATCGAGTTGCCAGAGTGCATCGGCCGAGCTCTGCCATTCCCGGTGTTTGAGCGCCGGCCCGCCGATGAAATCACCATTCAGATACGGTGGCACGCCGTTCGGCGCCAAGCGCGTCAATCCTTGCCAGTGCGCTTCCAGCCAGGCCAGCGCCACGGTCAGCTGGTGCTGCTCCGGTTCGCCGAGCCGCCACGACAGCCGGGCATTGTTCTGCTCGGTTTCGCTGAAGTTCAGATCATCGGCGAGGCGCCCGAGCAGATAGAAATCTTCGCTGCGCCGCCAGTGATGGCGCAGCTGCAATTCCAGATCGTTGTGGCCAACGGACAACAGTGCATCCTTGCCGCGGCGAGGGTCCTGGGTGTGATCGTCGCGTTGCAGGGGATCGAACGCGTTGTGGTAATCGTCACCGTCATCGCGCTGCCATTCCAGCCAGGCGCGCCAATGCCAATCCTGAATTTTGCCGCCACCCGTTTGCACGGACGCGCGTTGGTGATCGAAGCCACCGGTTTCCAGCACGGCGAGTTGGCGAGCCTGGTCGCGATTCGAGATCAGGTTGATCACCGCTGTCATCGCATTGCCGCCGTACAGGGCCGAACCGGGGCCACGAATGATCTCGACCCGCTCAATCGGCGTCAGCGACAGCCAGCGATTGGCGCCGGTGAAGTTGCCGTTGTAGGCCGCCGACAGCCGCTGGCCATCGAGCAGCAACAGCATCATGTGGCCGTACGGCTCGTAAACGCCGCGCGACTCGATCACCGTCTTGCCGGAGGTGTCGGGGCCGACGAAGGTGTAGCTGCGCATGCCGGGCACGAAATTGAGCAGCTCGTCGAGTGTGCGCACGCCCAGCGCGTCCATTTCTTCCCGGGTGAAAACCGTTACCGCGCCCGGCGCTTCGTCGATGGCCTGGGCCCGGCGTCCGGCGGTGACCACCTTGACGTTGCGCAAGCTGTCCAGATCCAGTTCGAACAATTCCTGCGCGCGCGCCGGCACCGCAGCCGAAACTTCGGCCGCGCACAACAGCAGCGGCAACGACAGGCAGCGCACAGGCATCATGGCGTAGCGGCATCCCCGAGCCGGACTGGCTTTCAGTCTAGAACATCAGTGCTTGAAACGATCGTACCATGCCAAGACTGGTCGCACTGCAATCCGCCACGCATCCGGCTAGCATGGCGACCCGCCCGTATGTCACCACCGTCCAACTGCAGGATTGCACCGTGCGCCCGCAACTGACCGATACCGTCGTCATGGTCCCCCCCGACGATTTCGCCTTCAACGAGCAAACGGCCCGCGACAACGACTTTCAGCGTGCCGGCGGCGAGCCGCAACAGCTGCGCGCAGCGGCGCTGGCCGAGTTCGCGGCCATGGTGCAGGCGCTGCGTGCGGCCGGGATAACGGTGCTGACCTTGGAGAAATCGCCGGACACGCCGCCGCTGCCGGATGCGGTGTTCCCGAACAACTGGTTCTCGACCTGGCCGGACGGTCAGGTGTGGCTGTATCCGATGCGGACACCAAACCGGCAGGCCGAGGTCCGGCCGGCGGCACTGATCCGGTTGTTGAGCGCGGCCGGCTACGCCGTGAGCACATCGCGCGCCGTTGCTGCCGCGCCCGGGCAGGCGCTCGAGGGTACCGGGGCTCTGGTGTTCGACCACCTCGGCCGGCGGGTGTTTGCGGCCCGCTCTGAACGTTGCGACAGCGCGCTGGTGCATGACCATGCGGCGACGCTCGGCTACACCCCGGTGCTGTTCGACACCCGCGGCAGTGGCGGCCGGCCGTTCTACCACACCAATGTCATGCTCAGCGTCGGCGAGCGGTTCGCGGTGTCTTGTCTCGAAGCGGTACCGGACCCGGCGGAACGCGCGCGGCTGCGTCAGGCCCTTGCGCACGGCGGTCGCGAGCTGGTCGAACTCAGCCTCCGCCAAACGGAGCAGGGTTTCTGTGCCAACCTGCTGCAGCTCCGCGCCGGCAGCGGTCCGCTCATCGTGCTGTCGCAGACCGCTTACGACCTGCTGGAAGGTGACCAGCGCGCCCGACTGGCCCGGCACGGCCGGCTGTTGCCGGTTGCCATCCCGACCATCGAGCGGGTCGGCGGCGGCAGCGCCCGCTGCATGCTGGCCGAGGTGTTCCTGCCCCGGCGCGGCTGAGCCGGTGACGGGGGCAACCGGGCCGGGGCTGGTCAGTTTTTGATCGTTGCGGGGGCCGAAGCTGGCGGGTATGATCCGCGTCCCTTTTAAAAGGCGTGCGGTACCCGGCCCGAATGGTTTCAAGGGCGCGCGGATCTGGGGTCAGATCCGGGCAGGCTGGGCGGCGGCACGCGGAGAGACGCCATGCAAGAAGGCATTCACCCGAAATACACCGAAATTACCGCCACCTGCTCGTGCGGTAACGTCATCAAGGTCCGTTCCACCGTTGGTCGCGACCTGAACCTCGACGTCTGCTCGGCCTGCCACCCGTTCTACACCGGCAAGCACAAGATCGTTGACAGCGGCGGTCGTGTTGACCGTTTCCGCAAGCGTTTCGGCGCCGCTCGCACAGCCAAGTGATGCGATCGAATCTGGACAAAAAGGCGCTTTTCAGCGCCTTTTTGTTTGCCTGCACCTTGGCCGTCCGGGCCGACGACTGCCGCCTGCCCGGCCCGGGCGAACCGGCCGAGATCGCTGCCGTGGTCGATGGTGACACGGTACGGCTTGCCGACCACCGGCGGGTGCGGCTGCTCGCGTTCGGCACGCTCGAAGTGGATCACGAACATCCCGAGCGCTCGTCGGCGCTGGCATTGGAGGCGCGCAAGACGCTGCAGTACCTGTTGCCGAAAGGCAGCCGCGTGCAGCTGCTGTCTGATCGGGAAAAATACGATGGCCACGGCCGCACGCTGGCACAGCTGCTGCGCGCCGATGGTCAGGATGTCGCCCGGCCGCTGCTCGAACGCGGCCTTGCCCATGTCTACCTATTCCCGCCCAATGACCGGCTCTGGCGCTGTTACGACCGCTACGAACAGCAGGCCCGTCGGGACAGGCGCGGCTTGTGGGCGCTGCCGGAATTCCAGCCGCGGCCGGTGCGCTCGTTGCAACCGACCGCGAGCCACTACGGTCTGGTGCGCGGTACCGTCACCGGTTATCGCAAACGCAGCGGCGCGATCACCGTCGTGCTGGACGAGCGCCTGCACGTGCGTATTCGTGCCGACAACGCCGGTTATTTCGTTGCGCCGTTTCACCTGCCCGGCATCGGTGCCGACCTGACCGTCCGTGGCCAGCTCAATTGGCGTGACGACAAAGCCTTTCTCGATCTGCGCCATCCGCAGGGGCTCGATGTGCGACCAGAAGTTATTTCTGCCGACTGAGCCGCACGATCTATAACTGGTTGGTCCATTACTGTGCCGGCGCCGTAAAACCGTTACACTACGGCCACAAAAATTTTCCAACCTTCCTTTTTTTTCAAAGGCTTACATAATCATGCAAGAAGAGAAACGGCGCGCGGCCCTGCGCTATCACGAGGAGCCACGCCCCGGCAAACTCGCGATCGCGATCACCAAACCGACTGAAAACGTCAACGACCTGTCGCTGGCCTACACGCCGGGCGTGGCCGAACCGGTGCGCGAAATCGCCAAGGATCCGGCCGCTGCCTATCGCTACACCGCCAAAGGCAATCTCGTCGCCGTGATCACCGACGGTACCGCGGTGCTGGGCCTTGGCGATGTCGGTGCGCTCGCCGGCAAACCGGTGATGGAAGGCAAGGCGGTGCTGTTCAAGAAGTTTGCCGACATCGATGTGTTCGACATCGAAGTGAATGCTGAAAGCGCGCAGACTTTTATCGAAACCGTGGTGCGTATTTCGCCGACCTTTGGTGGCATCAACCTCGAAGACATCAAGGCGCCGCAGTGTTTCGAAATCGAAGAAGCGCTGATCGAGCGGCTCGACATTCCGGTGTTCCATGACGACCAGCACGGCACCGCCGTGGTGCTCGCCGCCGGCCTGCGCAACGCGCTCGAGATCGGCAACAAGAAAATCGAAGACGTGAAAATCGTCTGCCTCGGTGCCGGCGCGGCCGGCATCGCCTCGATGCGGTTGCTGGTCAGCATGGGCGCACGCCGCGAGAACATTTTCATGGTCGATCGGCAGGGTGTGGTGCACACCGGCCGCAAGGATCTGAACGCCTACAAATTCATGTTCGCCAACAACACCGACAAGCGCACGCTCGATGACGCGCTGACCGGCGCTGACGTGTTCATCGGTGTCTCCGGTCCGGACCTGGTGACCGGCGAGCAGCTGAAGAAAATGGCGCCGAATCCGCTGGTATTCGCGCTGTCCAATCCGGACCCGGAAATCCGTCCCGATGTCGCCAAAGCGGCGCGGCCGGACGTGATGATGGCGACCGGTCGCTCCGATTACCCGAACCAGGTCAACAACGTGCTCGGCTTCCCGTACATTTTCCGCGGCGCACTCGATGTCCGCGCCCGCCGGATCAATCAGGAAATGCTGATCGCGGCAGTCGATGCCATTGCCTCGATCGCCAAAGAGCCGGTATTGCCGGAAGTGTTGGCCGCGTATCCGGATCTGAAATCGCTGACCTTCGGCCCCGATTACATCATTCCGAAACCGCTCGATCCGCGCCTGCGCGATCGGGTAGCCCCTGCGGTCGCTGCCGCAGCGGTGCGCACCGGGGTCGCCCAGTTGCCATATCCGGAGCACTACCCGCCGATGCCGTAAGTTGCAGGCGGATAGCGCGAAAGCAACAAAAAGGGCTGCCTGGGCAGCCCTTTTTGTTGTCCGCATGCGGGACGCTCAGAACAGTGGTTCATCGCCCTCAGTCGCCGGCGTCGTTGTGCTGTCTGCCGGATTGAACACATCCGGTGTTTCGCTGCGCAGCGGCGCGGTTTCCGTTGGCGCGTGCTCAGCCATGAACATTTCCATGATTGCATTTTTGCTGCCACTGGCAGCGAGCAGGCCGGTTTCGGCATCGATGCGGGCGGTCACCACGCCCGGTGGTGGAATGTCGGCGGCAATCGGCGCATTCGCCAGCACCGTTTCCATGAACTGCTGCCAAATGGGCAAGGCGGCTTTACCACCGTACTCAATGCGGCCGAGCTTTTTCCGGTGATCGTCAAAGCCGACCCAGGCGGTGGCAACGATGTCCGGGTTGTAACCGGAGAACCACGCCTCTTTGGAATCGTTGGTTGTGCCTGTTTTGCCAGCCAGATCGGTGCGTTTGAGCAGCGGCGATTCGGTGTTCATCAAGGTGGTGACCGCAGTGCCGCGATGGATCACGTCTTTCATGATGTCGGTGATCAGGTAGGCATTGCGGGCATCAAGTACGCGCTCACCTTCTTTGACCTCAGCCTCAAACAGCCGGTTGCCGGTACTGTCCTCGACATGACTGATGAACCACGGTTCGACTTTCTTGCCGCCGTTGGCCAATACGGCATATCCGCGCACCAGTTCCAGCGGTGTGATTTCGGAGGCACCGCCCAATGCCAGTGCCGGGTACGGTGGCAGTTGTTCTTCCGGAAAGCCGAATTTCTTCAGATGAGCGATAACGAAGTCGGGGCCAAGCGCTTGAAACAATCGGATCGACACGGAATTGGTCGAACGCGTCAGTGCGACCCGCAGGCGGATCGGTCCGTAATAGCGACCGGCATCGTTCTCCGGCCGCCAGGCATCATCGTCGCCATTGTCCTCGTCAACGATGGGTGAATCATTGATGATGGTGGCTGGAGTAAAACCTTTTTCCAAGGCGGCGGAATAGACAAACGGTTTCAGACTGGAGCCGGGTTGCCGGCGTGCCTGGGTCACGCGATTGAACTGGCTGATCTCGAAGTCGAGGCCGCCGACCAGCGCCAGCACCGCCCCATTGTTCGGCTGCAACGCGACCATGGCGCCGCCGACATTGGGGACCTGACCGAGCGCCCAACGGGCCGGTTGCTCACCTGCGGCGGGCAGTTGTTCGAGCCGAATGCGGTCGCCGGTCTGGATGATGTCGGTGATCTGCTTCGGCGCAGGCCCCATCTGGTTTTCATTCAGATAAGGTCGCGCCCAGGCCATGTCGGCCAATTGGAATGTCACTTCACTGCCGTCGGCAAGCAGCGCCGTGGCGGTCTGCTCGCTGGTCGCGATGACGGCGGCGGCGGGCTGATTGGCCAGCACCGGGACCTTGGCCAGCTGGTTCAGGATGCTGTCGCGATCCTGCAGCTGTTCGGCCGACCAGCGCGCCTCGGCACCGCGATAACCGTGGCGGCGGTCGTAGGCGTGCAGACCGTTGAGCAGTGCCTGATTGGCTGCCTGCTGCATGTCGCTCGGAACCGTGGTCCAGACCTTTAGGCCGTCTTCATAGGCTTTTTGCTGACCAAAGCGCTCGACCACGGCCAGTCGGACCATTTCCGCCAGATAAGGGGCTTCCATTTCGACCCGCGGCCCGTGGTAGCTGGCCACAACGGGGATGGCCAGCGCCTGCTGTCGTTGTTGCTCGGTGATGTAGCCTTCGGCCAGCATCCGGTTGAGCACATGGGCACGGCGCTCGCTGGCGTTCTTCGGGTTGCTGATCGGGTTGTACATCGACTCGCCCTTGGGAATGCCGGCGAGCACGGCGATTTCATGCAATTCCAGCTGCTCGAGGTTCTTGCCGTAATAGACCTGGGCGGCTGCCGCAATGCCATAGGCCTTGTGGCTGAAGTGAATCTTGTTCAGGTACATCTCCATGATGGCCTGTTTGTCGAATTCGGCTTCGATCCGCAGGGCCAAGAAGATTTCTGTGAACTTGCGCGCCAACGTCCGCTCGCGACTTAAGAAATAATTGCGGGCCACCTGCATGGTGATGGTGGAAGCACCTTCAGCCCGATCGTTGGTGAGGTTTTTGACCGCGATGCGCAGCAGGCCCCACAGATCGACCCCCCGGTGTTTGAAAAATCGCTGATCCTCGACTGCAATAAAGGCATTGACCACCATGGGCGGTATCTGCTCGTAGCGAACCGGGATGCGCCGCTGCTCACCGAACACGGCAAGCAGCTTGCCGTCCCGACTGTAGACCTGCATGGGCGTACTGAGGCGGATGTCGCGCAGTTCGGCGGCGTCGGGCAGCTGTGGCGCCACCTGCAGATAAATCGCCAGCACGCCGAGCACCGGCAGGGCTGCCAGCAGGGCGAGGATGGCCAGGCTGCGGCGCAGCCAGCGGGGCATGGAAGGCATGAGTGGTCGCGACATGAACAAAAAACCGGCTATCTAGTGCCTGACTCTGACGGGCGACACAGTATATCGGTTTCCCGGAATCGGACTGGTGGAAAAACCAAAAAAAGGTGATTTAGCGCATAGTTAGGTCTATTATTTCATGTTAAAACGTATATAGTTTTCGTAAACGCGCACCCTGAAAAGGAAAAACTATGTTGGCGCAGCTCTTCGGGAAGAAGAAAATCCCCTTGATAGGACTGGATATCAGCTCCACGTCCTGCAAGCTGCTTGAGCTCGGGCGGGTCGGTAACCGTTACCGGGTCGAGAGCTACGCCGTCGAGCCGTTGCCGCCCGACGCCGTGGTCGAGCGGGACATCAAAGACACCGCTGCCGTTGGCGAGGCCATCCGCCGGGTGGTCGCCAGAGCCGGTACCAGCTGCAAGCACGTCGCCGTGGCCGTCGCCGGCTCGGCGGTGATCACCAAGATCATCCAGCTGGACAAGGACCTGTCGGAAGACGACATCGAGAGCCAGATCCAGCTCGATGCCGACCAATATATCCCGTATCCGCTGGAGGAAGTTGCGCTCGACTTCTCGGTTCTGGGCGAATCCGAGAAAGCACCGGACAAGCTGGATGTGCTGGTTGCCGCCTCGCGTTCGGAGAATGTCGATACCCGGGTCGAGGCGCTGGAAATCGCCGGCCTCAAAGCCAAGGTCGTCGACGTCGAATCGTTCTCGATGGAGCGCGCTTTCCAGCTTATCGCCAATCAGCTGCCGAACCGTGGCGAAGACCGGGTCATCGCGGTGGTCGATATGGGCGCGACGATGACGGCGCTGTCGGTCATGCGCAATTTCAAGACCATTTACACCCGCGAGCAGGTGTTCGGCGGCACCCAGCTGACCGAAGAAATCCAGCGTCGCTACGGGCTGTCGTTTGAAGAGGCCGGCATGGCCAAGAAACAAGGCGGCCTGCCGGACGACTACGAAGGCGAAGTGCTGGCGCCGTTCAAGGAATCGATCATCCAGCAGATCAGCCGGTCGCTGCAGTTCTTTTACGCGGCCAGTCAGTACGGCGAGGTGGACCACATCGTGCTGGCCGGTGGCTGCGCCGCCATTGAAGGCCTCGACGAGCTGGTGCAAGAGCGGCTTGGCACCTCGACCAGCCTCGCCAATCCGTTTGCGGACATGTCGATTTCCTCGCGCGTCAATGCGCAGCAACTGGCATCGGATGCGCCAGCATTGATGATCAGCTGTGGTCTGGCCCTGCGGAGCTTTGACTGATGGCCAAGATAAACCTTCTTCCCTGGCGTGCCGAACAACGACGTGAGCGTACTCGCCAGTTTTACAGCACCCTGATTCTGTCGATGATTCTGACTGCCATGATCATGGGCGTCGTACACTGGACCTACGTCGGCATCATCGAGGAGCAGAACCAGCGCAATGCCTATCTCGACAGTGAGATCAAGGTGCTGGACAAGGAAATCGAAGAGATCGAGGCGCTCGAAAAGCAGCGCGCCGATCTCGAACAGCGGATGAACATCATTCAGGAACTGCAGCAGAGCCGTCCACTCAACGTGCACCTGTTCGACGATTTGCCGCGGCTGTTGCCGGAAGGCATCTATCTGACCGAAATCGTTCGCAAGGACAACAAACTGACCGTGCGTGGCAAAACCGAGTCCAGTCCGCGGGTTGCCGCCTTCATGCGCAATATCGAAAGCTCGCAGTGGATCGGCAGCCCCGATCTCGACGTGATTGCAGCCGATCGCAAGTCGGCCACGCCCTCGAGTGATTTTCTTCTTTACGCCGTGCACAAAGGTGTCAAGGCGCCGGAACCGCCGGTTGACCCGAAGGCAAAAGAAAAGAAGGGTGCCAAGAAGACACCTAAGAAGGACGACAAGAAAGGAGGCAGCAAATGAAGCTGGACCTTCGCGACATCCGAAAAATCGATTTCAATAACCTTGGCAGTGCACCTCCCGCAGCCAAAGGTTTCGTTATTGCCTTGGCATGCTTGCTTGTCGTTGGCGCGGCGCTGTACCTGTTCACCTCGGATCAGTGGGTCGAGCTGGAAGCTGCCGAAAAGATGGAGCAAACCAAGCGTTCCGATTTCGAAACCAAGCAGCGGAAAGCGGCGAACCTGGGTGCCTATCGTCAGCAAATGCAGCAGATGCAGGAGGCATTCAAGGACCTATTGCGTCAGCTGCCCAAAAGCACGGAAGTGCCGGGCCTGATCGATGAGATTTCCTATGCCGCGTCGGGCTCTGGTTTGTTCTCCGGCAAGCTCGAGAAAGAGGCCGACGTCAAGCGCGAGTTCTACATCGAGACGCCGATTTCCATTTCGGTCAGCGGCGGGTATCACCAGATTGGCGAGTTCATCAGCAAGGTGTCGGCTTTGCCGCGTATCGTGACGGTCCATGACTTCACGCTGAAAACATCGGCCAAAGCCGGTGAAATCGAGAACTCGGACAATTTGACCTTGGACATCATCGCCAAGACCTATCGTTATGAAGCGGAGGAAGGCAAATGAAACGTGCTTTCTTCACCGCCATAATGGGACTGGGTCTGCTGGCAGGTTGCGGCGGCGACAGCAACGACGACTTGAAGCAATGGGTTCAGGAAGTCAAAGCGCGACCACCGGGTGCCATTCCGCCAATGCCGGAACTGAAACCGCAGGAAGAATTCCGCTATGGCGCTGCCGACTTGCGCAGCCCGTTCGCTGCCTTCCAGATTGGCCAGATTGCCCAGCTTGCCGAGATCGTCGAAGGCTGTCCGGAAGACGCCTTGCCTGATCCGAATCGGCGCAAGGAAGATCTGGAGCGCTACACGCTGGAAACCCTGCGCATGGTCGGTGTCATCGGCAGCCCCAACAAGTTCGAGGCCATTATCCGTGGCTCGGCTGGAGTCAATGCCGGTGTCGTCTACCGGGTCGGTGTTGGCAGCTACCTCGGTATCAACCACGGCAAGGTGATCCGCATCGCCGAAGATCGGGTCACTTTGGAAGAACGCATTCCCGACGGCACTGGGTGCTGGGTCAAGCGGGAAACTTATTTGAATCTGGGCGAGTGAAGGGGCCGCAGGAGTCATGACAATGAAGCGGAATCAGAATGTTCTTTTCGCAATGACGCCGGTTGGCGCGCTGCTCGCGTTGATGGCTTCGGCAGTGGACGCTGCCGATCTCACTGCGATGAATTTCAACGCCCTGGGTGGTGACAAAGTCGAGATTCGGTTGACCCTGTCCGAGGCGGTGCCAGCACCGAAGACATTCACTACCGACAATCCCGCGCGCATCTCGCTGGATTTGCCTGGGGTGGCGCTGACCTTGGACAAGAAGTCGATGCCGATCGGTGCCGGTTTCGCGCGCAGCGTGTCGGTCGCGGAAGCGCAAGGCCGGACCCGTGTGGTTGTCAATCTGGAGCAGCAGGTGCCGTACAGCACCCGTGTCGAGGGCAACGATCTGGTGATTTTGCTCGGTGATAGCAGTGGCACCACAGTTGCCACCGCTGTCAGCAGCAGCGGCAATGCCGTGGTCGCGAAACCGACTGTTGCCAAGTCCGGTACCGGTATCCAGTCGGTCGATTTCCGGCGTGGCGAGAAAGGCGAAGGTCGTGTCGTATTCCGTCTTGGCAACCCCAAGATTGGCGTCGATGTGCGTCAAGAGGGCCGCACGGTCATCGCCGATTTCATCGGCACTTCGATTCCGAACGAGTTGATTCGCAAGCTGGACGTGCTTGATTTCGGCACCCCGGCCAAGATTGTCGATGTCTCCCGTCGCGGCGGTAACGTCAGCGTCCGCATCGATACCACCGGTGAATTCGATTACCTGGCGTATCAGGCCAACGAAATCTTTACCCTGGAGCTGAAGCCGTTGACCAAGGCGGAAGTCGAGGAGCGCAAGCTGCGTGAGCCGACCTACACCGGTAACCGCTTGTCGCTGAACTTCCAGGACATTCCGGTTCGCGCGGTGTTGCAGGTGATTGCCGATTACACCGGCATCAACATGGTCACGTCCGACTCGGTCGGCGGCTCGATTACGCTGCGGCTGCAGAACGTACCGTGGGACCAGGCGCTGGATCTGATTCTGAAAACCAAAGGCCTCGATAAGCGTCAGAACGGTAACGTCATGATGGTGGCGCCTGCCGACGAAATCGCGGCTCGCGAACGGCTGAGCCTGGAAACCGAGAAACAGCAGGAGGAGTTGATCCAGCTGCGCTCGGAATTCATCCAGATCAATTATGCCAAGGCGACCGACATAGCCAAGCTGTTGAAGGACAAGGACAACGTTCTGCTGTCCGAGCGCGGCCAGGTGTCGGTTGATGATCGCACCAACACCTTGCTGGTGCAGGACACGCCGCGCAAGCTCGATGAAGTGCGGGCCCTGATCCGCACGCTCGATATCCCGGTCCGTCAGGTATTGATCGAGTCGCGTGTGGTCATTGCCAACGACGATTTCACCCGTGAACTCGGCGTCCGCTTTGGTCTGTCCGACAAGAACAGCCAGAGTGGATTCTCCGGTTCGCTTGAAGGTGCGGAAGGCATGGCCAACTCGGGTACCGCCGATCTGGCTGACCGCCTGAACGTAAACATGCCGGTGGAAAGCGCAGCTGGCTCGATCGGTGTCAACCTCGGCCGCCTGACCGATGGCACCATTCTCGACCTGGAGCTGTCGGCTTTGGAGGCGGAGAGCCGCGGTGAAGTGATCGCGAGTCCGCGGCTGACGACGGCGAACCAGCGTGAATCGTTCATCGAGACCGGTGTCGAGATCCCGTACCTGCAGGCCTCGTCGGCCGGTAACACCAACGTGACCTTCCGCAAGGCGGTGCTCAGCCTGACGGTCAAGCCGCTGATCACGCCGGATGACAACGTCATTCTGGATCTGACCGTGACCAAGGACAGTCTGGGCGTTGACACCCCGCGCGGTCCGGCCATCGACACCAAGGAAGTCAATACTCAGGTGCTGGCACGCAGCGGTGAAACGATTGTGCTTGGCGGTGTCTACGAGGAAGAAACCTTCAACAACGTCCGCAAGGTGCCGTTGCTGGGTGATATTCCCGGTTTGGGCTGGTTGTTCCGCAACAAGGAAAACCAGAACAACAAGCAGGAGCTGCTGATTTTCGTCACGCCGAAAATCATCAAGGATCTGAACGTCAGGTAAGTCCGAGCGTAGCTTGTTCGACGCCCGCCGGGCCTGTGGCTCCGGCGGGCGTTGCGCTTTATGGCCTTGCGCAAGTTGACAGGGGCCGGCCGGGCCCCTACCCTTGCCGCCTTGCTCTTGTGAGAGCGGAGTGGCCCTTTTCCCAAGTCTTTGACTTTTCAGCAGTTAATCCATGAAAACCAATAAGCGCAATATCTTCCTCATCGGCCCCATGGGCGCAGGCAAGACCACCATTGGCAAGCAGCTGGCGCAGATGCTGAAAATGGAGTTCGTCGATGCCGACCAAGAAATCGAAGAACGGGCGGGTGTCGCGGTCGACTGGATTTTTGAAGTCGAAGGCGAAGAAGGCTTCCGTCGTCGGGAACAGAAAGTCATTGATGAACTGACCCAACGCCAGGGTATCGTGCTGGCGACCGGTGGCGGCGCCATCCTGGCCCGGGAAAACCGGACCGCACTGGCTGGCCGTGGTGCAGTGGTGTTCCTGGAAACCTCCATCGAGCAGCAATTGGAGCGCACCCGTCGCGACAAGCGCCGGCCGCTGCTGCAGACCGATGATCCGAAAGAAACGCTGGAGTCGCTGGCGCGTCACCGCGACATGCTCTACCGCGAAATTGCCGACTACGTGGTTTCGACTGATCGCGGTTCGGTAAAGGCTGTCGCAAAAGACATTTGCGACATGCTGCAAGGCGACTGACCTCATGGTGACGGCGACCACTGTCACCGTCCCGCTCGCGCAGGGTTCTTATCCCATTCATATCGCTACCGGCTTGCTGGCGGACGCAGATCTTTGGTCGCGCTTGCTGGCCGGCCGGCAGGCGTTTGTCCTGTCTGATCAGCAGGTCGCGTCACATTGGCTGGCGCGGCTGCAGCAAGGGCTCGCAGGTGTCGAACTGCCCGCACTGGTCCTGCCGCCCGGTGAGGAGCAGAAATCACTGGCCCAGTTCGGTGCCGTGATCGATGCGCTGGTGACCCACAAGCGCCGTCGCAACAGCGTGCTGATTGCGCTCGGTGGCGGCGTCATCGGTGATCTCGGTGGCTTTGCCGCGGCGTGTTACCAGCGTGGCATTGCCTGCATCCAGGTGCCGACCTCGCTGCTGGCTATGGTCGACTCGTCGGTCGGCGGCAAAACCGCGATCAACCATCCGGCCAGCAAGAACCTCATTGGTGCTTTCCACCAACCGGAAGCGGTCATTGCCGATCTCGACACGTTGACGACGCTGCCGGCGCGCGAGTTTCGTTCCGGTCTTGCTGAAGTCATCAAGTACGGCCTGATCGCCGATGCCGATTTTCTGCATTGGCTGGAACAGTCACTTGATGCCCTGCTGGCGCATGACCCGGACGCGCTCAGTCAGGCGATTGCCCGCAGTTGTCAACACAAGGCCGCGATCGTCGCCCGCGATCCGACCGAGCAGGGCGAGCGGGCGCTGCTCAATCTCGGCCACACGTTTGGCCACGCCATCGAAACCGAACTGGGTTACGGCACCTGGCTGCACGGCGAAGCGGTCGCGGTCGGGCTGGTGCTGGCTGCCGAGCTGGCTGCCGAAACCGGCCACCTGCCGGACCGCCGTCTGGCCGAGCGCATCCGGCGCTGGCTGCAACGTGCCGGTTTGCCGTATGCCGTGCCCGCCGGCGTCGATCACGAGGCGCTGCTGCAGCACATGGCGCTCGACAAGAAAAACCTGAGCAGCAAACTCCGCTTCATCCTGCCGACCGCCGTCGGCCAAGCGGCGATTGTCGATGGTGTTGAACCGGCGCCGGTCCGGCGCGTGCTGGGCCGCTGAGCGCCGCGCCTTCCGAAAAAATCGACCACGCGCGCCGCGGTCGTTGTCGCTGTTTAAACCCGGGCAGCGCTTCGTTTACACTGCCGCCACAACAAGACCGGCATTACGCCGCAGTCCGTCGCAGGGATGTTTGTGGCCACCGATTCCCGCAGCAGTTTCCACTGCGCCACACCGGCGCTGTCCCAGCTCGAAGACGAGCTGCAGCATCTCTGTCATTACGGTCGCAGCCTGATCCTGGTGATAGGCGAGCCGGGCGCTGGCCGCAGCCATGTTGCCCGCCGGCTGAAAGCGGCCATGTCGCAGAATCTGCCCACTGCGCTGATCGCGGCCCAGCCGCTGATGACCAGCGAGCAGCTCGATCAGGACGCGCTGCGCCAGCTCGGTCTGACCCAGATCGCGCTGGTCGAATCGGATCTGTCGCTGGCCATCGCACGCGCGCCAGCCGGCCGCCGCACCTTGATCATCGATGACGCCCAGGATCTGAACCTACACGTGCTGCGCAGCCTGCTCGAATGCGCAGTCAGTGAACGGGAGCGCGAAGATCCGCGGCTGACGCTGGTATTGTTCGGCGACGACATGCTGGAGACGGCGCTGGCCGAGCTGGACTACGCCGGCCTCGATCAGAACGATCGGCACCGGCTCCAGCTGCCGAGTTTCAGTGTCGAGGAAGCCCAGCGTCTGGTGACGGTCTGGGCCGCCGCGCAAGGTTTCGATGAACCAGAGCGCAGCCGCGTTCGCGCGGTCTGGCAACAGCAGCAGGGGCGCCCCGGCGCCATCCTCACCCAATTGGCGGAGTACACCGTGAATCAGCACCCCCATGACGCACACGACGAGCAAACCGACGATGACTTCCGCAGCGACGTCCGTGAGCACAGCGTTGCCGAAGACGAGGCGCCGGCTTCCCCCTACGCCTGGCTCAAACTGCCGCTGATTGGTCTCGGTGTATTCGTGCTGGCGCTGCTGCTGATGTACCAGCGTGAACTGAACGACTGGATCAGCGGCAAGCCGGCTTCCGAACAAGCCGGCGGCGCGGATGCGGCACTCAGCGACGCCCGCCGCCAGGATCTGGCCATCGACGCCCAGCCGGTGCCGACCGAGCAGCAGGCGCCGGCCACGCTTGAAATCATTGAAGAGCCGACCGGTGACAGCTACGGCGCGGACGGTGCTGCGCTGGCGAGCGCGGAGCCTGACACGGCAGACCCGTACGCCGCCGAGACCTATGGCAATGAGCCGGCAGCGGCTGTCACCAACACCGTCAGCCCGGCAAGCACCGAGCCGGTGACCAGCACACCGGCGCCGAAAGTCAGTGAACCGGTCAGCAAGCCAGTGCCAGTCCAAACCGAACCGGCCAGGAGCGAGCCGGTGAAAACCAGCAAACCGGCCAGCAACGGTCGTTACACCGCCGACGAGCAGGCGCTGCTCGATGCCAGCCCGGGCTATTTCGCAGTCCAGATCATCGGTCTGCGCGACGACGATTCGATGGCGAAGTTCATCCGTCAGCACAAACTCGATCGCGGCCTGGTCTACCACGGCCTGCGTGACGGCAAGCCCTGGCAGGTGCTGGTCCTGGCGCCGTTTGCCGACCGTGCCGCCGCCGAGCGTGCCCGTGACGCATTGCCCGAGGCTGTTCGCAAGGGCGGGCCGTGGATCAAGTCGATCAAGGCCATCCAGGACGAGATCAAGGCCAGCAAGCGCTGATCCGGCGCAAGCCCTGACCAGTCTGCTCAGGTAAAATGCCAACGCCACCTCCGGGTGGCGTTGTCTTTTGCCAGAAATGGCAGCCGACATCCGTCAGCACTTCACTGCCCGCATCACCACCTACTTCACGACCGGGGATCCACCAATGACCAGCACCAGCTCACTGCAGAATGACCGTTACCTGCGCGCCGCGCTTCGGCAACCGGTCGACTGCACCCCGGTCTGGATGATGCGGCAAGCCGGTCGCTACCTGCCGGAATACCGCGCCACCCGCGCCCAGGCCGGCAACTTCATGGCGCTGTGCCAGAACCCGGAACTCGCCTGCGAAGTCACGCTGCAACCGCTGCGTCGCTACGCACTCGATGCCGCGATTCTGTTCTCCGACATCCTGACCGTGCCCGATGCCATGGGCCTCGGTCTCGAATTCGCCCAAGGCGAAGGCCCGCAATTTCGCAAACCGGTGCGCACCGCCGCCGATGTCGCGCAGCTGCCGACGCCCGACATGGAAACCGAGTTGCGTTACGTCATGGACGCCGTGCGCACCATCCGTCGTGAACTCAACGGCAAAGTGCCGCTGATCGGCTTCTGCGGCAGCCCGTGGACCATCGCCACCTATATGGTCGAAGGCAGCGGTTCAAAAGAATACGCCCACATCAAAGGCCTGATGTACGGCGAGCCGCAGACGCTGCACGCGCTGCTCGACAAGCTCGCACGTGTGCTCACCGATTATCTGAATGCGCAGATCGCTGCAGGCGCCCAAGCCGTGATGATTTTCGATACCTGGGGTGGCGTGCTCAGCCCGGCCATGTACAAGGAATTTTCACTGCGCTACATGCAGCAGATCGTAGCCAATGTGAAACGCGAGCATGACGGCCGCCGCGTGCCAGTCACGCTGTTCACCAAAGGTGGCGGCAACTGGCTGGATCTGATGGCGCAAACCGGCTGCGACATGCTCGGCGTTGATTGGACCTGTGACCTGGCGGATGCCCGCGCCCGTGTGCAAGACAAGGTCGCGCTGCAAGGCAATCTGGATCCGGGTGTGCTGTACGGCACGCCGGAACGCATTCGCGAAGAAGTGGCGCGGATGCTGGCGAGCTATGGCAAGGGTTCGGGCCATGTTGCCAACTTAGGCCATGGCATTCATCAGTTTGTCTCGCCGGAAAATGCGGGAGTGTTTGTTGAGGCGGTGCATGAGTTGAGTCGGCAGTATCACCTCTGATTCTTTGCTCCCTCACCTGTGAAGGGGAGGGTTGGGGTGGGGTAATTGCCGCTCCGTTCCGTTCGTCTATTTCTGCGGTTTCACGCTCAACGAGAGTTGCCGGGTCTCGCGCCGGCGGGCGAGTTACTTTCTCTTGCTCGTGCAAGAGAAGGTAACCAAAGCGAACACGCCGCACGCGCCAGAATCAGATCGGTTGCTTCGGCGACTCCGCCCGTCGCTTCGACGTTATCGGCTACGGGTACGCATTGATGCGGCGTCCTGCCTTAATCCAGGCTTGTGCAGCCTGCAGCTAACGCCGAATCGCCGGCTGGCGCGAATGGGGGCCCCGGGTTCTAGCGGAGTCGGTGGCTTCGGCTTTTCATTTTCTGTGTGTCATTCCCGCGTAGGCGTGGAGCCAGATTTCCCTCATTGCTGAGGAGGGGAGTTGAAGCGGCGATTCGCTTTGTTTTTTCTCTGCGCGAAGCGTGCTTTTACCTTTCCCGCTGCCTGACGAGCCGAGCAACGTAATGGAGTTCGGGTTAATAGCCCGTAGCGCCAGCGGAGGGGCGAGGCAGGGATGCCGAAGCCTTTTCTAACTGGACCGGAGTCCTGTCAGAAAAGCCCCAGACGGAATGAGCAGCGCAGGGCGAACGCGGAGATAAGCACAGTGCCAATGCACTGTGCGCCGCGTGAGCGGGCTGAGCTCTGCGTGAGGAATACAGACGCATGTGATCATGCATGGCTGTGCCAGCCAAAAGAATGGCGCTCTACCCATCCATAGATGTCACGCGGCCACCGGTTCCAGGTATTTCTTGTTTACCCACAACGCGGCTTTCGGGTCGATTTTGACCCAGCCGGCTTTTTCGCTGTAGATACCGACGATAACACCGGCGGTGAGGGATTTGATTTTTTTGCCGGAGGCGGCGTGGGTGTCACGGACGTTCAGTGAGTCGGTGTTGCAGACGCGGCCGCGCCAGAGCGGGTCTTTGACAGCTTTGGCTGCGCTCATCGCGTCGAGTTCGGTGCGGATGAGCGGCAGGAAATTCGCTTCGGCGTCGGCGACTTTGTTGCCGCCGAAGAAGGCGCTGCCCGGGCAGCTTTTGGTGCTGCCGGCACCGTTCTTGCGTTCGCCGGTATTCAGATCGTACCAATGGTGGTAGACGATGTGATGGCTGTCGGCGGTCAGCCGGAACTTGTGACAGAGCAGCGCATTGAGCCGGATGATGAGAGCGCGGTGGGCGGGTGTCATCGCATCGCCGCCTTGATCGAAGTTGCCGAGGTGTTCGATGCAGATGGCGCCGGTGTTGGCACCTTTGATACCGGCCGGAATCTTTTCCAGCGAGCGGCCGGTGATGACGGTGCCGTCAGGCAAGGTGGTGAAGTGCTGGGCGATCTCGGCAAAGCCGCGCTCCAGATGCGATCGCTCCATGCCCTGTTGCAGTGCGAAATGGTTGTCGCCTTTGAAGTGCTTGTAGCCGGGAATGTAAGTGTGGTGATTCTGCACCAGCGTGATCTGCCGGCTGACGGTTTGTTTGCCGAGCCAGGCGGTGAAGCCCGCTTCGTCGAACAGCGTGAATTTGCCTTGTTTCCGTTCCATGGTGAGGCTCCTTTTGGCTGGGTTTGAGAGAGTGGGTTGGGACTCGACTTCACCGTACCGGATGCAGTGAAAACATGAAGCGAGCTTTTACTCGCCACCGCAGGCTGTTCATGTTGCTGCGCGATAAGCCCCCACCCCGGCCCTCCCCCTCGCAGGGGAGGGAGAACAGCGTTCGATGCTCTATTTGGTAATCAACCGCTCGATCACGCAGCACATCTGGACACCGGTTTGTTCACCGAGTTTGCGGTAGCTTTCCCACTGCACTTCGTCGAAGAACTGATCCATGGTGGTCTGCTGCGGAAAATCCGGATGCTCGCTGCGGTAGTGCTGCAAATCCACCGCTTCTTCGCCGGTCATCGCCGGTTTGACGTACAGGATCCAGATATCCGGGTCGCGGTTGTGATCCGGATTGTCGGTGTACCAGCCAACGGCGAGGCTGGCGCGGCCACCGTTCTGCCGTAATCCATTTTCCAATTTGCCACGCAGCGCTTCCAGCGTGACCAGTGGGGCCACCTCGGCGAAGCGGGCCTTGCGTTCGTTGTCGCTGAGCACGCGAATTTCGCAGCCGAAATCCATCCGCGCTTTGTGCACCAGATTGCCGAAGCCCTGGTATTGGTAGTTCGGATCACATTCGGCATCGAGGATCACGATCACCGGCACCCGGCGCCGGATAAGTTCGTAGGCGCCCATGTTTTCGAAATGGCCACCATCGCTCAGGTACCAGTACGGCGCATTGGTGCCGCGAAAATAGCCGAGCAGCTCCTGCACCATGTAGCGGAACAGCCGCGGACAGTAGTAACTCCAGAACGGCAGCTTGCGGGTGCGCCACCAGTAACCGAGCCGGACGTTGGCAACCGCGCAGATGACGCTGCTCCACCAATGGGTGAGCGAGCCGAGGCCGGTCGAGAACGCCGCACCGGAGATACCGACCCAACGGCCGAGCGACAATTCCTCATGCTGCTCGCAACCGGCGAACAGGCGACCACTCGGTGATTCGTTGATCGCTTTCGGTTGCCGCTTGCTCGGGAACGACGGCCCGAGTGCGGTCCAGCCGTTTTGATCGCGCAGCAAATGGTGACGCGCGCCGACGCTGTACAACCAGTGCGACACGGCCAGATTGACGCCCTTGCGATCACTGCGCCAGAGCCCGGTATCGGCTTCGACGGTTTCATTGATCGTGCAGTTGATCAAATGCAGCGGCCCGCCTTCTTTATCCGGTTGGTATTGTGTGATGGGCACATCGCCCGGTGTGCTGCCACCAGCGCCGCAACTGGCGCCGCGCATGACATCGCGCGCGCGCAGCAGGGCCGCACTCAAAAACGTACGGGCCAGCCGGGCGTAATAGAACGGATGCAGCGAGGTGGAATTGATCAGATTGATCCAACAGGCAATCAAAAACAGCAACAGTAGCTGGACACCGAGCTTGCTCCAGTCGCCCGCCTCAAAAACGCCGTAGTTCGGCCAGCCATAGCTCTGCAGCACATATGCGGCCAGCGCGAAGCCGAACACCGCGAGGGCCAGCAGCACCAGTGTCGCGGCGATGGCGCCGACAATCGACAGCGGCAGTCGCATCTTGCCGCCACCATCGCCTTTGTCACCGAGCAGCGTGGCGATAATTTTGCGGCCGAACAACAACACCGCCTCGGCGCCCGCCAGCACGCCGGCAAACCAGATGGCAAATTCATCGAGAAAGATCGCCCGCATGCCGGGATTGGCGAGCACCGTGCCAAGCCCTTGCAGCAGCGTCAGCACCAGCAGCAACACCAGCAGGCTGAGCGCACGGCCCTGCCACAGCGTCAGGCAATAGCGATGCCGACGCAGTTGTTCGTCGCTGGCGGCAATGGCCCGCAGCCACGGCTTGGCGATGCGCGCCTCTTCACCGCCGGTCGCCACCAGCGCATAGAAGTAATAAAGAATGCCGAGCAGCAGAAAGCCGGCAACGGGGATGATGGTGAAATGCAGCCACGGCCCGCTGAACGTCTGGATCATGTCGAGCCAGCTGATGCCGGTATGGGCGGTCACGCTGAAGCGCGCCAACGGCTCCAGCAGCGGAGATAGCAGCAAGGTCAGCAAGCCAACGGTGTACGCCAGCGTGGCAAACAGAAACTGCATCATCAGCAGGCTGCGCAGCATGTAGGCGAACGCGAGCCAGCCATCGTCCTTGCCGCCGGGCGCCAGATAGCGGCCGTGCCGGCGCAGGTGTTCGATAGGGCCACTGTGTGGTTGCAGCAACTGTTCGCTGACTTGCTCGACGCCGCCGCAGCTTTGAAACAGCCGGCCGAGAAAACTGCCGAAATAGCCGCCACCGGAGACGGTCGAGATCCAATCGACCCGTGGCAGCAGGTTGCCGCTGCGACCATCGCCACGGGCAATACCTTGGAAAAAACCGAGTGCAAACGTGGCAGAGCGGATGCCACCACCGGAGACGGCAATGCCGAGCTCGGTTTGCTCGGGGTCGACTTCGGCAGCGATACGGCGACGTTGCAGCAACTGCCGCTCGGTCAGGCGGACGGCGGAAGGGTGGTGAAATTCGTGGCTGTTGTTGTGGTTGGTACTGTGGACAGTCTTGGTGCTGGCCATGACGCACTCCCTGCGTAACGTGCTGACTGAAAACGACTGAGCGCCAGTCTAGACAACGGCGCCGGCCAGTTCAGCAAACAACGACAGCAGAACAGTGCTGAAGGAATTGTCGACAAGCCTAGTCCGGCAATGATGGCTGTGACAAGTCGACAGAAGGTTATCAACGCCGCGCTGTCGCTTCTGAAAACTCAGGGCGCGCGCAGCTCCACCATCGGCCAGCGCGGTTTGGCGCCAATGGCCAGATCACGTTGCTCGCCAGCGAGCAGACGCTGGCAACCGGCGTAGGCGATCATCGCGCCGTTGTCACCGCAGTATTTGAGCTGCGGGTAATAGGCTTTGCCGCCACGCTTTTGCAGCAGTTTCTGCATTTTCTCGCGCAACTGCAGATTGGCCGAGACGCCGCCGGCGATCACCAGCGATTTGTAGTGGGTTTGCTTGAGTGCCCGCTCGCACTTGCCGACCAGGGTGTCGACCACCGCTTCCTGAAATGCGCAAGCAATGTCGGCCTTGGCCTGTTCGCTCTGGTCGCAGTCCTGCCAGGCCAGCAGTGCGGCGGTTTTCAGCCCGGAGAAACTGAAATTGCAGTGTGGCCGGTCCAGCATCGGGCGCGGAAAGGTATAGACACCGGGTCGGCCCTGCTCGGCCAGCTTGGCCAGCTTGGCGCCACCGGGGTAGCCGAGGCCCATGATCTTGGCCGTCTTGTCGAAGGCTTCGCCGGCGGCATCGTCGAGCGATTCGCCGAGCAGCACATAGTCGCCAAGGCCTTTGACCTCGACGATCTGGGTATGGCCGCCGGACACCAGCAAGGCCAGAAACGGGAAAGCCGGTTTGTCGGCTTCCAGCATCGGTGCCAGCAGATGACCTTCCATATGGTGGACGCCAATGGCCGGCACACCCCAGCCATAGGCGAGGCTGCGGCCGATGGACGCGCCGACCAGCAGCGCCCCGACCAGACCCGGACCTTCGGTATAGGCGACCGCGTCCGGCTTGGCGATGCCGGCCCGGTCCAGCACCTCGCGCACCATTGGCAGGGTCTTGCGGACGTGGTCGCGCGAGGCCAGCTCGGGCACCACACCGCCGAACTCGGCGTGCATCTTGATCTGCGAGTACAGCGCATCGGCCAGCAGGCCGCGTTCGCTGTCATACAGGGCGACGCCAGTTTCGTCGCAGGAAGACTCGATACCAAGAACGATCATGCCGGGTCGGGGGCCTGAAATGGGGTCGGAAGCCGCATGGCGGCTGGGTTCGGGCCGGCATTGTAGCGGCCCGGTGGCCGGATCGGGTGGCAAATCCCGGCCTGATCACGGTTTGACCAAAGATCTGTTTGCGATCGATCCGGGCCATTGGCTAGAATGTCGCCCCTCTCAGGGACCGGCCGCAAGGTTGGCCCCACCCCGTGTACCCGGGTTTGCCCGAGTTAGAACTTAAGGTTTTGCAATGCCGAACGTGAAAGTCAAAGAAAACGAGCCGTTTGACGTCGCCCTGCGTCGCTTCAAGCGCGCCTGCGAGAAAGCTGGCACCCTGGCGGAAGTTCGTTCGCGCGAAGCGTACGAAAAGCCGACCACCGAGCGTAAGCGCAAGAAAGCCGCTGCCGTGAAGCGCTACGCCAAGAAGCTGTCGCGCGAATCGATCCGCAAAGAGCGTCTGTACTAAGCAACGCTTCATTGGTTGATCTCCGGTCAGCCAAATGATCCGGCGGGTTCTTCGGGATCCGCCCACCGGGTACACCGTGCAGTCGATCCAAGTGCCAGGCCATGTGCCTGGCATTTTGCGTTGTAGCGGTTTTCAGCCCTTCGTTGCAGCGCCGCTCGCTACCCTTGCATCCCAGCGCCGACTCGGCGAAGGTGATGGCCGAATTCGACTGCCTGTTTGTTGTGCTGTTCTGTTGTGCTGTTCTGTTGTGCTGTTCTGTTGTGCCGTTGCCGAGAGGGATTTGCCATGACCACATTGCGTGAACGCATCACCGAAGACATGAAAGCCGCGATGAAAGCGCAGGACAAAGCGCGGCTCGGCACCATCCGCTTGCTGCAATCGGCGATCAAGCAACAAGAAGTCGACAACCGGATCACGCTCGATGACACCGCCATCCTCGCCGTCATCGAAAAAGCCGTCAAACAGCGCCGGGAATCGATCAAGCAATACGAAGCCGGCGGCCGCGCCGATCTGGTCGCCAGTGAACAAGCTGAACTCGAGGTGCTGCAGGCTTACCTGCCGGAACAGCTCGGCGAAGCCGAACTTGGCGCATTGATTGTCGCCACCATTGCCGAGACTGGCGCCGCCAGCATCAAGGACATGGGCAAGGTCATGAACGCGCTGAAGCCGAAAGTGCAGGGCCGCTGCGACATGGGTGCGTTGTCTGGCCTGATTAAAGCCAAGCTCGGCGGTTGAGTTTCTGTCGCCGCAAGCGCGCTTGCGGCGCCTTGCCGACAGGCACCATAGTCATTTTCTCTGCGTAGCGTTGTAAGCGAACTCCGTGGCCGGTCGTATCCCGCAACAGTTTGTCCAGGATTTGCTGTCCCGCGTCGACATCGTCGAGGTGGTGCAGAGTCGTGTGCCGCTGAAAAAGAAGGGCAAGGACTACTGGGCCTGTTGTCCGTTCCACGGCGAAAAAAGCCCGTCGTTTTCGGTGTCGCAGAGCAAGCAGTTCTACAAGTGTTTTGGCTGCGGCGTCTCGGGCAATGCGCTCGGCTTCATCATGGCCTACGACCGCATCGAGTTTCCGGCCGCCGTGGAAACGCTGGCCGAGCGCATCGGCATTGAAGTACCGCGCGAAGAAGGCAGCGACCCACAGGCAGGCTTGCGCCAGGAGCTGTACACGATTCTCTCGGAGGCCAGCGCCTACTATCAGCGCAAGCTTCGTGAGCCTGACGGGGCGCCCGGCGTCGAGTACCTGAAGCGGCGCGGCGTCTCGGGCGAGATCGCCAAGCAGTACGGCATTGGCTTTTCCCCGTCCGGTTGGGATGGCTTGCTCAAAGCCGTCGGGATCGGGCCACGCCAGCGCGAATTGCTGGAACAGGCCGGCATGCTGATTCCAAAAGATGGCGGCAACGGTCACTACGATCGCTTTCGCGAACGGGTGATGTTCCCCATTCGCGATGCCCGTGGCCGGGTCATCGGCTTCGGCGGCCGGGTGCTCGACAAGGGTGACGCTGGGCAGGGAAGTCCGAGTGCCGGCGACGACAGGACGTCAGTAGCCGGCCCGAAATACCTTAACTCGCCGGAAACGCCGGTGTTCCACAAGGGCAGCGAGCTGTACGGCCTCTATGAAGCCAAACAGCACAAGGACAGCCAGAGCCGGATGCTGCTGGTCGAGGGCTATATGGACGTGGTCGCCTTGGCCCAGTTCGGCATCCCGAACGCGGTCGCCTCGCTCGGCACCGCTGCCACCGCCGCCCATTTCGAAACCCTGTTCCGCTACTGCCCGGAAGTGGTCTGCTGCTTCGATGGTGACAACGCCGGCCGCGGCGCCGCCTGGCGCGCGCTCGGCCATGCCATCAGCCTGCAGCGCGAAGGCCGGCAGGTGCGCTTCCTGTTCTTGCCGGAAACCGAAGATCCGGATTCGATGGTGCGCAAGGAAGGCGCGGAGGCGTTCAAACGCCGGATGAGTGAGCAGTCACTGCCACTGTCGACTTACCTGTTTGAAGAACTCAGCCGGCAGACCGATACCACAAGTCTGGACGGCAAAGCCCGACTGGCGTCCCTCGCCAAACCCTTGATCGCCAAGGCCACCGACCCGGTGTTCAAGCAGCTGCTGGAACAGGAGCTGAACCAGCGCATCGGCCTGCAGGTCGTCGCACCGGTAGCGGCAACCCCGGCCCGCACCACCAAGGTGGCCAAGGCGCCGGTTCGCGCCAAACCACTGACCATGACGCCGATGCGTACCGTGCTGGCACTGCTGCTACAACAACCGACGCTGATCGACGAGCTGCCGGTCGCCGCCGAACGCGAGCTCGCCGCGCTCAAAGGTGGCGATTTGCTGGTAACCATGGCCCGCACCCTGCGCGAGCAACCGGGGGTGAATACCGGCGTTCTGCTTGGCCTGTTCGCCGACCATCCGCACGAAGAAACCCTGCGCCAGTTGGCCGGCTGGGCGCCGGAAGGCGCCGCCGACGACCCGAAGCTGATGGAACAGTTCGAAGCCAACCGGCCGCGCGAATTTGCCGATGCCCTGGCCAAGCTGCGTATCGAGGCCGCCCAACAGGCCGCCGACCCCAGCCATCTCGAAGCTCGGGTGCGTTCTGGCCTCGCCACGGCCGAGGAACGGGCCAGGTTCATGGCCAACCTGCGCGCCGGTAAAACCTGAGTTGGCTTGAACCGGCCCGCGGCCGTCCCCAACTTGTCACGCACCCCGGCGGGTTCGCGGTACCGACGTGCCGGCATTGCTCTCTTTGTGAACAAACCGGCCCCGAATGACGGTCTACCCTGTATAATTGCCGGCTTTCCCCGGAACCCGTGATTTCCACCCCGAGCCAACGCTAGCGGCATCGGGGCGGACAGCGTGTCCCTTTGTTTTCTCTACTCTGCAGGTCGTACGGCATGGCATCCACTGACAATTTTGATGCGGACAATACCCAGCAGTCGCAGTTGAAGCTGCTGATTGCGAAAGGTAAGGAGCAGGGCTACCTCACCTACGCCGAAGTCAACGACTTCCTGCCGCCGGACATCATCGATCCGGAACAGATCGACGAGATCATCCGCATCATCAACGACATGGGTATCCAGGTCTTTGAAGTGGCGCCGGATGCCGACCAGTTGATCATGAGTGATGCCGCGCCGGTCGCCGACGAAGATGTCGCCGAAGAAGCCGCCGCCGCACTCGCCAGCCTCGACGTCGAAGTCGGCCGCACCACCGACCCGGTCCGCATGTACATGCGCGAAATGGGCACCGTGGAACTGCTGACCCGCGAAGGCGAAATCGAAATCGCCAAGCGCATCGAAGAAGGTCTGCGCGAAGTTCTGACCGCGATCACCGAATACCCGGGCACAACATCCTATTTGCTCGATGAATTTGATCGCTACCTCGCCGGCGAAATCCGCCTCGCCGATATTCTGACCGGCTTCATCGATCCGAATGCGCTGAACGACGAGATGCCGCAGGCGGCCTCGCACGTCGGTTCGGAACTGGCCGAAGAAGAACTGGCCGATGAAGACGATGAAGCGGCTGGCGACCAAGAAGAAGTCGATACCGGCCCGGATCCGGAAGAAGCCAAGGCGCGGTTCGTTGCGTTGCGCGAGCAGCACGAAAAAGCGCTGGCCGCGCTGAAGAAATACGGCAAGAACCACAAGAGCACCAAGACGGCGATGACCGAACTGGGCGATCTGTTCATGCAGCTCAAACTGGTGCCGAAGCAGTTTGATCGCTTGGTGCACAAGACCCGCAAACTGATGGACCATGTCCGCACGCAAGAGCGCCTGATCATGCGCCTGTGCTGCGACAAGGCCGGCATGCCGCGCAAGACCTTCATTGCCAGCTTCCCGACCAATGAAACCAACCTGAAGTGGCTGGATCAGCACCTGAAAGCGAAGAGCGATTTCCGCGACAAGCTGGAAACGCACGCCGAAGACATCCTGCGCGCGCAGAAGAAACTGGCCCAGATCGAAGAAGAAACCCATCTGTCGGTGCTCGATATCAAAGAGCTGAACCGCCGGATGTCGATCGGTGAAGCCAAAGCCCGCCGCGCCAAGAAGGAAATGGTCGAGGCCAACCTGCGTCTGGTGATCTCGATTGCGAAGAAATACACCAACCGTGGTCTGCAATTCCTCGATCTGATCCAGGAAGGCAACATCGGTCTGATGAAAGCGGTCGACAAGTTCGAATACCGCCGTGGTTACAAGTTCTCGACCTATGCGACCTGGTGGATCCGTCAGGCCATCACCCGCTCCATCGCCGATCAGGCCCGCACCATCCGTATCCCGGTGCACATGATCGAAACCATCAACAAGCTGAACCGCATTTCGCGGCAGATGCTGCAGGAGATGGGCCGCGAGCCGACTCCGGACGAACTGGCGCAGCGCATGCAAATGCCGGAAGACAAGATCCGCAAGGTGCTGAAAATCGCCAAAGAGCCGATCTCGATGGAAACCCCGATCGGTGATGACGAAGATTCGCATTTGGGCGACTTCATCGAGGACACCGCCACCGAATCGCCGGTCGATGTCGCGATGGCAGAATCCCTGCGCGAAGCCACCCGCGAAGTGCTCGGTGGTCTGACCGCGCGCGAAGCCAAAGTGCTGCGCATGCGTTTCGGCATCGACATGCCGACCGATCACACGCTGGAAGAAGTCGGCAAGCAGTTCGACGTCACTCGCGAGCGGATCCGCCAGATCGAAGCGAAAGCGCTGCGCAAACTGCGTCACCCGTCGCGCTCCGAGCGCCTGCGCAGCTTCCTCGACGAGCAATAAGCGGCTCTGCATCAGGTGAACAAAAGGGACGCTTGCCAGCGTCCCTTTTCCTGATTACCCTGCGCACCGCTGACATCTACAGCGTTCGCCATACAATCTGCTGTTCGGGCCCTTAGCTCAGTTGGTTAGAGCAAGCGACTCATAATCGCTGGGTCACAGGTTCAAGTCCTGTAGGGCCCACCACATTGCCAAAGTGCAGCCTTGCGGGTGTTGCCTGTCGGTAGCAGAGCTCGCTCACTTAAATCCTCGTTGCATCAAATGGTTGACACGGTGCCGTCGACCTGAACTGCTGGCCTTCCGTTCCAATGGAAGGTTCGCCACGCCAAGCCAAGACCTGCTGCAAGGACTGTCCCTCATCCCTGATCCGCGCGTCGACCGCAGCAAGCGCCACGATCTCGCAGAGCTGTTGTTCGTTGCCGTCTGCGCCACCATTAGCGGCGCGTACGGCAGGGCCGACCTTGTCGAATTTGCCGAAAACCGACGCGACTGGCTGCGCCAGCTTGCCCGCTGGAAAACGGGATCCCGGGAGACGATACCTTCGCGCGCGTCTTGTCCAGCCTGAGCCCAAAGGCCCCGAACGATGGTTTTCTGAGTTGGCTGGAGGCCATGCAGGAAAGCCGCGCCGGCCGCTTGAGCGCGCTCGATGGCAAGACGCTCCGCCACGCGTACGATCGCAAGCGCGGCCGGCTTCCGCTGCATTGAGTGCGGGCCCAGGCCACGGAAGCGGGAAAATTGATCTGTCCCCATTTTCTCATCACTTAGTACTCTATCCGTGGTGCTGCACATAGCCTTTCACTCGATCCGTGAGGGCCTGAGCTGCGTAAACTCCTTGTATGGACCCAATCGCGGACATGCAAGGAGCCGGCTCCGATGTGCAGATGGATATGGGGACTGTGCGCTGTTTTGGCTATGTCAGCGACGGGCGCGGCAGAAAAGCCCGTGCAGCAGTCGTGGCAGTGTCAGGCGGGTAACGTCAGGATTGTGTCAAACACGCCCTGCGCTGATGGTGCGCAAGCAGTTAGCCCGGCGACCTCGGTGATTTATCACTGTTTGCGCAATGGGGTTTCGACGTTTCAACAAAGCCCCTGCAACGGCAAGGCAAACCGGGTGCATTTGTATAGCGATGTCCGCACGCCGGCGACCGTCAAACAAGGCGAAGCGGTGCGGGCAAGCACAGTGGCGCGGGCGGAGGCCGCACGCGCGGCGCAGCGTGCCGGCGAAGGCAGTGACACGGTGACTGTTGTGGGCAGCCCGCCGCCGGCAACGCGTACGCTTGGCGATGGCAAGGCGGATGGTTACCGGGTGCCGAATCGGTCGACGGCAAGTGGTAGTGGGCCGTGAAGTGAACGGCGATGTCAGCTCGCAACATCCGGTTCTCGCCGTCATACCGGCTTTCGCCGGTATGACGGCGAGAATGCGATGCCGGATTTCAGGCAAGAATAAAGGGCGACAATGTCGCCCTTTATTCTTGCGGTCTGGAAAGCAGACTGCTTGATCTGGTTTGTCACACATACGGAATGCGCAAGCGGGCTTCCAGACCGCCTTCCGGGCGGTTGTGCAGCGAGATGCGTGCCTTGTGCATTTCGGCAATGCGTTTGACGATGGCAAGGCCGAGGCCGCTGCCACGACCGCCGCGCGCCGAATCACCGCGGGTGAACGGTTGGAACAGACGGGGAATATCGTTTTCGTTGATGCCGGGGCCTTCGTCGAGCACGGACAGCACGACATAGGTGTCTTCGGTTTTGGTGCGGAGGGTGACCGGCGGGCCGGCATAGCGTAGCGCGTTCTCGATCAGGTTGCGCACCAGCCGCTTCATCGCGAGCGCTTTGAACGGCACCGGCGGAATGTCGCCAAGCTCGAACCTCACATCGCCGTGATTGATCGCGGCGGCTTCACCGGCAGCGCGGGCGAGCGCATTCAAATCGCCGGGTTCGCTGCGTTCGTCGCGGCCATCGCGCACGAAGGAAATGAACTGGGCGATGATCTCGTCCATGTCCTCGGTGTCGCGGATGATGCCTTCGCGCAGTTCTTCGTATTCATCAGGCAAAAATTCGGTCGACAGCCGGATGCGGGTCAGCGGCGTGCGCAGATCATGCGAGATGCCGGCCAGCAGCATCGTGCGATCTTGTTCCAGCTGATGGATGTTGCGCGCCATCTGGTTGAACGAGCGCGTCACCGCGACCAATTCTTGCGTTCCCGTTTCTTTCAAGGTGCCGGGCGCATCGCCGCGGCCGAGTTCACGGGCGGCAAACTCCAGTCTGCGCAACGGCCGGGAAATCTGTCGGGCAAACACCCAGCCGCCGAGCAGCGACAGCAGCGAAATCACCGACAGATAAATGACCAGCGGCGGTGGATACACGGCGTCGAACAGCGGCATCGGCACGCGCAGCCACACGTCTTCCTTGTATGGCGATTTGACCCAGAAGAACAGGCCGTCGCTCTCTTCGATGCGCACTTCGCTCGGCGCCGGGCCATCGAGTTGCCGATTCAGTTCATCGGTCAGCGTTTTGTACAGCACGGCATCGCCAAGGCCGCGGGCATTGGCGGCGACGCTGTTCATCGCTTCGATGCCGGTCGCTTCCTTGTAGGCTTCGCCGAGCTCCGGCGACAGATCAACCGATTGATCAAGCGCGTGAATCTTCACTTGCATCGCCACCAGGTGCATGACCTGGCGCACGAACGGCTGGACGATGTAAATCGTCACCGAGTAGTAGGAGATGAACTGGTTGATCAGCAGCAGGCCGCCGATCAGCATCGCGATGCGGCCAAAGGTGCTTTTGGGTAAGACGCGCATGCGGGCAGCCGAATTCAGCGAGCTTTCAGATAAACAATATAAACGAACGGTATCAGCATGATGCCGACGACGATCATGAACGCGACGCTGCCATTACGGCAGTCGCGGCAGAGTGGCGTGCGTGGGTCGGGACCACTGACAACGAGTTGGCCAATGAGCGCTGCGGCATGCCAGAACCAGCCTTTACGGACTGCAGGCTTGCCGCAATCGCGACAGCGACTCGAGTCCTCCGGTGACGTCACGCCTTGGGAGGATTGGTGCTGACTCAACTGCCACCACCCGCGCCATCCGGCACAAATACATAACCGACGCCCCAGACGGTCTGGATATAACGCGGCCGCTGCGGGTCGACTTCGATCAAGCGGCGCAGGCGCGAGACCTGGACATCGATGGAACGCTCCAGCGCCGAGTAATCGCGACCGCGGGCGAGGTTCATCAGCTTGTCGCGCGACAGCGGTTGCCGGGCGTGTTGCACCAGCGCTTTCAGCACCGCGAATTCGCCGCTGGTCAGCGCCATCGGTTCGCCGTTGCGCAGCAGTTCGCGGGTGCCGAGATTCAGCGCGAACTCGCCGAAGGTGACGGTGACTTCTTCGGTGCTTGGGGCGCCGGGCACTTCCTTGGTTTGCCGGCGCAGCACGGCCTTGATGCGTGCCAGCAGTTCACGCGGGTTGAACGGCTTGGCGAGGTAATCGTCGGCGCCGAGTTCGAGCCCGACAATGCGGTCCACTTCATCGCCTTTGGCGGTCAGCATGATGATCGGCATCTTGTTGCCGGCCCCGCGCAGGCGCCGGCAGATGCTGAGGCCGTCTTCGCCGGGCAGCATCAGGTCGAGCACCATCAGGTGATAGTTCTCGCGCTGCATCTGCTTGTCCATCTGCTCGGCGTCGCCGACCGCGCGGGTCTGGTAGCCCTGTTCGCGCAGGTAGCGCTCGAGCAGGCTGCGCAGACGCAGATCGTCATCGACAACGAGGATTTTGGGGGTCTCTTCCGTTTGCATGCTGGCGTCTCGTGAGGGTTCGCTGAGCAGTAGTGCCTGAGCAGTGGTAGTACCACTGGTGTAAGCTTGCGCGAACCCGGTGCGTCGTTCCCGACGGACTGGTTACAAATTATGTCGTTTCCGGGACGCCCGCAACAGGAGGCTCACGCGTGTCACCCTGGTTTTTCCGCACGATGATGAATATCTGGTCGCCGTTTCGCGGTGCCGGCATCAAGGTCCGCCACGTCAGCAAGGACTTTCGCCATATCGAAGTGGTGCTGAAGGCCAGCCGGCTCAAGCGCAACTACGTCGGCACCCATTTCGGCGGCTCGCTGTACGCGATGACCGACCCGTTCTACATGCTGATGCTGATGCACAACCTCGGCCGCGATTACTGGGTCTGGGACAAGACCGCCAGCATCGATTATCTGACCGCCGCCAGCGGGCCGGTGATGGCGCATTTCCGGCTCAGCGAAGGCCAGATCGAGGCCATCCGCGCCGCCACCCGCGATGGCGACAAGCATTTGCCGGAATTTCACATCGACATCACCGATGCCACCGGCACCGTCGTGGCACGTGTGCACCGGACTATTTATGTCCGCCTGAAGAAACATCGCCGCCCCGTCAAGACTGATGATTCGGGGGATGAGTCCTTATAATCCGGGCCGGAGCGCAGGGCGGGCCATGGCCAGCCATGTTCAAACCTGCCGAAAGCATCGGCCTGTCTCTTGCGCCACTTTATGGTGGCGTCATGTGTCGGGTTACGTGGCGCTGCCGCTAACCCGACTTACACGGATGTAGGGAGTGCCGACAGGCGTCGGGAACGCCTGCGGCCGACCTACGCGTTTCCCTGTTTTTGTGGTCGTCGACCTCGCCGTTTTGAAAGGATTTGCTTTCCATGTTGGATATTGCGCAGCGCATTGCTTCTGAACTGAATGTCCGTCCGCAGCAGGTCAATGCCGCCATCACCCTGCTTGACGAAGGCGCGACCGTGCCGTTCATTTCCCGTTACCGGAAAGAAGTCACCGGCGGCCTGACCGACACCGATCTGCGCAACCTCGAAGAGCGGCTCGGTTATCTGCGCGAACTGGAAGATCGCCGCGGCGCGATCCTGAAAAGCATTGCCGATCAGGGCAAGCTGACGCCGGAACTGGAAAACCAGATCCGCACCGTGCAGAACAAAACTGAACTCGAAGATCTGTACCTGCCGTACAAACCGAAGCGCCGCACCAAAGGCCAGATCGCCCGCGAAGCCGGGCTCGAACCACTGGCGCGCGCGCTGCACGCGGAGCCGACGCTGGATCCGCAAGCCGAAGCCGCGAAATACATCGATGCCGACAAGGGCGTTGCCGATGCCGCCGCCGCGCTCGAAGGCGCGCGCTACATCCTGATGGAAGACTGGGCCGATGATGCCGCGCTGCTCGCCAAACTGCGCAGCAAGCTCAACGACACGGCGCTGATCGCGTCGAAAGTGGTCGAAGGCAAGGAAAACGAAGGGGCGAAATTCCGTGACTATTTCGCCTTCAGCGAGCAGCTCAACAAAATCCCGTCGCACCGCGCCTTGGCGCTGTTCCGTGGCCGCAATGAGGGCGTGCTGACGCTGACCTTGGTGCCGCAGCAAGTCGCCGAAGGCGAGCGTGCCGATGCCGTCTGCGAAATGATGGTTGCCGAGCATGTCAACGTCGCTGACAAGAAGCGGCCGAGCGATGCCTGGCTGATGCAGACCGCGCAATGGACCTGGCGCATCAAGCTCGCCACCAAGTTCGAAACCGAACTGTTCAATGATGTCCGCGAGCGGGCCGAAGCCGACGCCATTCGTGTATTCGCCAGCAACCTGCGCGATCTGCTGATGGCGGCGCCGGCTGGCGCCAAGACCACCATGGGTCTCGATCCGGGTCTGCGCACCGGCGTCAAATGCGTGGTCGTTGACGACACCGGCAAGCTGCTGCATTACAGCGCGCTGTTCCCGCATGCACCGCAGAACGAGTGGAACAGCTCGCTGAAGCAGCTCTATCTGCTGTGCGCGAAATTCAACGTCGGCTTGATCTCCATCGGCAACGGCACCGCCTCGCGCGAAACCGACAAGCTGGTTGGTGAACTGCTGAAGAATCATCCGGAAATCAAGGCGACGAAAGTGGTCGTCAGCGAAGCCGGCGCCTCGGTGTATTCGGCGTCGGAACTGGCGGCCAACGAATTTCCGGATCTCGATGTCTCGTATCGCGGTGCGGTGTCGATCGCCCGTCGTTTGCAGGACCCGCTCGCTGAGCTGGTCAAGATCGATCCGAAATCGATCGGCGTTGGCCAGTACCAGCACGATGTCTCGCAGGCGCAGTTGGCCAAGACGCTCGATGCGGTCGTCGAGGACTGCGTCAACGCGGTCGGTGTCGATGTGAACACGGCGTCGGTGCCGCTGCTGGCCAAGGTGTCGGGGCTGAACCGGACGCTGGCGAACAATATCGTTGCCTTCCGCGACAAGAACGGCCGCTTCAAATCGCGTGCCGATTTGCTGAAGGTCGAGCGCCTCGGCGAGCGCACGTTTGAACAGGCCGCCGGCTTCTTGCGCGTGATCGGCGGCGACAACCCGCTCGATGCCTCGGCGGTGCACCCGGAAGCGTATCCGGTGGTCGAGAAGATCCTGGCCAAAGCCGGCAAGAACTCGATCAAGGAAGTGATGGGCAACGTCAGCTTCCTGCGCACGCTGAAAGTGACCGATTACACCGACGAGAAATTCGGTGCGCCGACTGTTACCGACATCATCGCCGAACTGGAAAAACCGGGCCGCGACCCGCGTGGCGAGTTCAAGACCGCCACCTTCAAGGAGGGGGTCGAGACGCTGGCCGATCTGAAAGTCGGCATGCAGCTGGAAGGTGCGGTCACCAACGTCACCGACTTCGGCGCCTTCGTCGATATCGGCGTGCACCAGGATGGTCTGGTACACATTTCCCAATTGGCCGACCGTTTCATCAAGGACGCCCGCGAAGTGGTCAAAGCGGGCGACATCGTCAAGGTCACGGTGATGGAAGTGGACATCCCGCGCAAACGCATCGGCCTGTCGATGCGCTCCGATGCGCTCAGCGTGATCGCGCAAGGCGGTGTCGGCGCCGCGCCGAAAACCGGCGGCGGCAAGCAGCCGACCAGCTACAGCAGCAAGCCAAAGCAGGACAAGCCGGCTTCGGTCGGCGGCTTCGGTGCCCTGCTGGCTGATGCGATGAAGAAAAAATGAGGCCGTGGTCGCCGGGCAGATCCATTTGTCGCAATGCACAAAAACGTGACGCGACAGTTGCCCGGCGGCATCCGCTGTAAAGGAAAAAATGGATTTTCCAGAAAACTGTAAAAAATGTTTGCCTGAGCAAAAAGCCGGTGTTATAAAACGCTCGCTAGCGACACAAAGAAGCACCGAGGACACGGTGCCCTGCAGACTGGAAAACTTCCGAAGCCCCTGCAAAGGGGCTTTTTATTGGTTCATCGCACCCTAGTGTGAAAAATTCAGAGAAACGGCGGTAAGAAGGGTTTATGTTTTGTTCACCAAAACTAAACTATTCACCCAACTACCGCCGTCGCCATGGATGCTAGTCTGCTC
>JBKBHF010000042.1:0-36874 GCA_046297695.1 Permianibacter sp.
AATTTTGCGACGGGATCAGAACCTGCTGCGCTGCCTGACAAATTGGAACGCTAAGCCTTGCGTCATCAGTTCGTCGAAATAAGTGGCAGGGGTAGAAGGATTCGAACCTCCGAATGGCGGGATCAAAACCCGCTGCCTTACCGCTTGGCGATACCCCTACCGAAACTGTTTTCTCGCGGCCAAACAGCGCCGAGCGCCGTTTTCATTTCAATTCATACAGCGCAGAGCGCGGTATGCCGCGGGCAACGAAACCGGGCGCCAGATCGGCGCAAGCGTCAAGCAGGTGCTGCGCATGGGTTTCGTCGCGGGCCAACGCGAACACCGAACTTCCGGTGCCAGTCATGCGCGTTGGCGCCAAATTCTGCAGTCGCTCGATGAGCGTGTTCACCGCCGGATACAGCGTGCGAACCAAGGGTTCGCAGTCATTGCGGGTTTGTTCAAACCAGCCCCGGTCGGCGAGGGCGCGTATTGTGCAGGGGCGAGTGTCACGTGTCAACGCTGGGTGCCGGAAAATCTCGGCAGTTGGCACCGCCACCGGCGGTGTAAAAACGACGAACCATTGCGACGGCATTTGCACGGCGGTCAGGGCTTCGCCAATGCCGGTCGCGTAGGCCGTTTCCGCCCGGACAAACACCGGTACGTCGGCTCCGAGCCGAAGCCCGATGGTCGCCAGGGTGTCGACCGTCAAGCCGAGCTGCCAGAGCTGGTTCAGTGCGCGCAAGGTGGTTGCCGCATTTGAGGAGCCGCCACCGAGTCCGCCGCCCATCGGAATGCGCTTTTCCAACTGCATGTCAACGCCGAGTCGGCAGCCGGTTTCGGCCTGCAGGGCGCGGGCGGCGCGCACCACCAGATTGCTCTCAAACGGCACGCCGGCCAGCTCGGGGTGCAGGGTAATAACGCCATCGTCACGGCGACGGAACTGCATGGTGTCGCCGTAATCCAGCAGCTGGAACACGGTTTCGAGCAGGTGATAGCCATCGTCCCGGCGGCCGGTGATGTGCAGGAACAGGTTCAGTTTGGCCGGCGCCGGCAGCGACAGGGAGGTGACGGTCATGGTCGTTTCGGAGTAGGGGCTTACAACTGCCAATCGTACAGGGCGAGTTTCAAACTCAGGTTTTCATGCCGGGCTTCCAGGCGTTTGGGCAGCCACAGTCCGTTGACTTCCTGCCAGGCGAAATAGTCGACTTGCCAGCCGTCCGCGATCAGCTGCTTGACCCGGCCTTCCTCGTCACGTGCCCGGACCACGGTATCGGGCCCGGCCAAGCCGCGCACCCACCAGCGCAGCCGTTCAACCGGCAACTGCCAGCCGAAATGGTCGCGCAGCAGCGATTCGACGTCGCTGCTGGCGAGCGGCGGCTGATCTGGCAATTCCAGCAGGGCGTGAGCCGGGCTGCCGGTCAGCCGGGCCCGGGTTTCGCCGAGCGGCCCGGTCAGTTCGAACCGGAATTCGGTCGGCGATTGCTGCCAATCGAGGCCGGCGGAGAAGCCCTCGTCGCCACGTCTCAATGCGATCCGGCCATCCAGCTGCCAGTGGGTGAGCGCACTGATGGCGGCTTCCTGTTCCGACAGTGCTCGCAATGGCTGTCGCGGCCCGGTACAGCCGGCAAAGGCGAGTACGGCGATTATCGGCAAGAGCCATTGAAGTGAGCGAACACTTCTCATTTCAGGCGCTCAGTAACGGACTTCAGCGCCTTGCTACCGGGGCTCTGTTCCAGCGCATCACGCCAGATCTGGCGGGCCTTTTTCTTTTCGCCAAGCTTGTACAACACTTCGCCGTAATGGGCGGCGATCTCGGCCTCCGGTTCCAGCGCGTAAGCACGTGCCAGCCAGTCACGGGCCTGATCCAACTGACCGCGGCGATAAAGCACCCAGCCCATGCTGTCCATGACCGCCGCACTGGTCGGGCGGACCCGCAGCGCGCGCTGGATCAGGTCGTAGGCTTCATCGAGCTGGCGGTTCCGATCGGCCAGTGTGTAGCCGAGCGCATTCTGGGCGTCGGCATGGTTGGGCGACAGCGCGAGGATACGGCGCAGATCGGCTTCGGTACGGTCGGCCTGACCTAGCGGCTCGGCGAGCAGGGCCCGGGTGTAGAGCAGCTCCAGATCATCAGGCTGCTGGCGGAGCTCGTCATCGACCACGGCGAACGCTTCCGCTTGCAGGCCCTGGTCCTGCAGCAGGTTTGCCGCGGTAAGCGCCCACTTCTTTCTTTCTTCAGTATTGGTGGGGAAGCGTTCGACGAGTGCGGCCCGCCGTGCGGCCGGATCAGCGTTGCCGAAGCTGGCGACAAGCAAGGCTGGTTCCGGCTGTTGCCGCAGGTTTTCCGGTTCGGCGGCGAACAAGGCCTTGGCTTCGTCGAGCCGGTTGGCTTTTTGCAGAACCGTCAGCTGCTCGACCAGCAGCCGGGTTTGCTGCTGGAGCAGGGTGTCCGCATCGCCGGCCTCCATGCTGGCCAGCGCATCACGGGCAGCAGCGAGGTGCTGCAGTGCCTCGTCATGGCGGCCGCGTCGGCTCAGCAATTCGGCGCGTGCCCGCTGGGCCGGCAGGTATTGGTTGTCGGTCGCCCGGATCCGGTCGTAACAAGCCAGTGCCGCCGCCTCTTGCTTTAAGCGCTCGGCTGCCTGGGCGCAGAGCCAACCGGCGGGGCCGGTCTGTTCGCCGGCTTCGACCCGGGCCTGCAGCCGTGGCAGCGCTTCGGCCATGCGCCCGGCCATGAACAGGCTGACCGAATACAGGTAATTGGCTTCGCTGTCGGCCGCGTCCTTGGCAGGTTTTTCCAGCACCGTGACGGCTTCCGGAAAACGGCCCTGACTGTACAGGGTACGACCATAGGCCAGTGCCAGATCGCGGTTGCCGGGGTGCTGACGCAGGCTGTCCTGCAGCAGCAGCAGCGCCGCTTCCGGATCGCGGTTGCTGAGCAATTCGGCCTTTACCAGCACGGCCCGCAGGTAGTCCGGGGCTTCGTCGATGGCGCGATCAAGCAGGGCCAGGGCGTAGGGCACATCGCCAAAATGCTGGGCTTGCACGGCTGCCGCCAGCATCAGCCATTCCGGATTCGGGTGGCGATGGCTCAGCTCGGTCAACAGGGGCAGGCTGGCGGGACCGGCGGCACGGGTGAACTTGCCGAGCAGGCTGAGCTGGCTGTCTTCCTCGCTGCCGACCATGCCGAGCGCCTGCTCCAGGGTCAGCAGCGACGCTTCGGTCTGTTCGTTCTGAAACTGTGCCAGCGCCAATGCCATCCGGGCTTCCGGATTGGTCGGTTCCAACGCGGCCAACAAGCTGGCGGCACGCAAGGTGGCGGCCGCATCCCGCTGCTTCAGCGCCAGGCCAAAGGCCTGCCGGGCCAGGCTGACATCGCGGCTTGCTTCGGCGGCGGCCAGCACATTGCTGAGGGCGATCTGTTGTTCACCACGCTGCTGCGCCAACTGGCCCAGCAGCACTTGGTAATAGGTCTGCGACTGCTCGAAGGCATTGCCCGCGGTCGCGCTGTCCTGACCGGCCGCGCCGGTCTGCTCGTCGGACGCGCGCGGGCTGTCGACGGCTGATGCGCTGTCGTTGCGCGCGGCAGTGGGGGCCGTGTGCTGACAGCCGGCCAGCAACAGCAGCACGCTGGCGGCAACGACAGCGTGCGGGCGGTGTGGTGTCGATTTCGGAGCCAATGCCCGGCCCGAGGGGCCGGTGAAACGCAATGCGGGCATGTTCTACATCCTGAACCGGGCGTCAGCGCCGGGGTTGTCACTATACCGAAGACCGGCCATCGCCCGACAACCGTTGTGTTGGTCGTCGTGCAATCAAACCTTGGCCGCGGGGCACGGTGCTAGCAGGCTCGGTGCTACAATGCGCGCCGCGCTTGCCGGGGGTTAACGCAAACGAATGAGTGTCTTTGCGATCGGAATCAATCACGTTACTGCTCCGGTGGCGATCCGTGATCGGCTGGCGTTTCCGCCCGATGTCATGCCCGAGGCGCTGCGCGAGCTGGCCAGTCAGGCCAATCAGCCGGAAGCAGCCATCCTGTCGACCTGCAACCGGGTTGAACTGTATCTGTCCGGTGATATCGAGCCGGATATGATCACTTCATGGCTGCAACAACACCGCCGCATCAGTGCCGACGATCTGCAGCGCAGCCTCTACATCAAGCGCGATGCCGAGGCCATTCGTCATGTCATGCGCGTGGCCTGCGGGCTCGACTCGATGGTGCTCGGCGAGCCGCAGATTCTCGGGCAGCTCAAGGACGCCTTTGCCGCGGCCCAGGCAGCCGGCAGCTTGGGCCAGCAACTCTCGCGTTTGTTCCAGCAAAGTTTTGCCGTTGCCAAACAGGTGCGTACCGACACCGCCATTGGCCAGTCAGCGGTCAGCGTCGCCTACGCCGCAGTCCAGCTTGCCAAACGCATTTTTACCGACCTGTCGAAAACCACGGTGTTGTTCATCGGCGCCGGTGAAACCGTGCAACTGGCCGCGCAGCATCTGGTGCAGCCGGGCGCGACCAAGGTGATCGTCGCCAACCGCACGGTGGCGCGCGCCGAAGAGCTGGCGAGTCTGTACGGCGGCGAAGCGGTGCCGCTGGCGGAACTGCCAAACGTGCTGCCGCGCGCTGACATCGTCATCAGTTCGACCGCGAGCCCATTGCCAATCTTGGGCAAGGGCCTGGTTGAAAGCGCGATCAAGAAGCGCAAGCACAAACCAATCTTCATGGTCGATCTGGCGGTGCCGCGCGACATCGAACCGGAAGTGGCCGAACTCGATGACGTGTTCCTGTATACCGTCGACGATCTGACGAACGTGGTGCAGGAAAACCTGAAAGCGCGCCAGGAAGCGGCGGTGCAGGCCGAGCAAATCATCGCCGAGCAGGTCGAGCAGTTTCTGGCCTGGCAGCGCGAGCGCGATGCCGCCGGCACCATCCGCGATTTGCGCGACAACTGGCAACAGATCCAGAACCAGGAACTTGAGCGCGCCATGCAGCGGCTCAGCGCTGGTGAGGACCCGGCCGAGGTGCTGAAGCAATTTGGCCACCGGCTCGGCAACAAATTCCTGCACGCACCCAGTGAGCGGCTGCGTGCCGATGCCGCCGCCGGCCGCAGCCACAGTCTCGATGCGGTTCGGCGCCTGTTTGATCTGGATGCCGCTGCCAACAAAGCGAACGAATGAACTTCTTGCGCCAATGAAAAACTCCGTCGAACGCAAATTGCAGGCGCTGGTCGAGCGCCATCAGGAACTGGCGGCCTTGTTGGCCGATCCGGCGGTGGTCGGTGACAGCAACAAATTCCGTGAGCTGTCCAAGGAATATGCCCAGCTCGAACCGGTGGTGACCGGGTTCAATGACTGGCAGCAGGCGGTGGCGGCGCTCGCCGATACCGAAAAAATGCTGACCGACAGCGATGCCGAGCTGCGTGAACTGGCGCGGGAAGAGTTGCCGGGGGCGAAAACGGCGGTCGAGCAGCTTGAGCTCAATCTGCAGAAGTTGCTGCTGCCGAAAGATCCGAACGACGAGCGCAACGTCTATCTGGAAATCCGCGCCGGCACCGGCGGAGATGAAGCAGCGATTTTTGCTGGCGATTTGTTCCGGATGTACAGCAAGTACGCCGACCGCAAACGCTGGCAGGTCGAGATCATATCCGAGTCGCCGGGTGAGCACGGCGGCTACAAGGAAGTGATTGCCCGGATCATCGGTCAGGGGGTCTATTCGCGGCTCAAGTTCGAGTCCGGCGCGCACCGGGTGCAGCGGGTGCCGGCGACCGAGTCGCAGGGTCGTGTCCATACTTCGGCGGCCACGGTCGCGATTCTGCCGGAAGCCGATGAAGTCGGTGATGTCGATATCAATCCGGCCGATCTGAAAGTCGATACCTATCGCTCGTCCGGCGCCGGCGGCCAGCACGTCAACAAGACCGAATCGGCAATCCGCATCACCCATTTGCCGAGCGGCATCGTGGTCGAGTGTCAGGACGAACGCTCGCAGCACAAGAACCGCGCCAAGGCGATGTCGCTGCTGGCGTCGAAACTGCTTGCCGCCGAGCAGGAGAAAGCGCAGGCCGCGCAAGCGCAGGAGCGCCGGCTGCAAGTCGGCACCGGCGATCGCTCCGAACGCATCCGCACCTACAATTTTCCGCAGGGGAGGCTGACCGATCACCGGGTCAACCTGACGCTGTATTCGCTGACCGATATCGTCGAGGGCGATCTCGATCCGGTCATCGAACCGCTGGTCAATGAATACCAGGCCGATCAACTGGCCGCACTGGCGCAAGGAAACTGACATGGATATTTCCGGTGCGTTGAAACAGGCAGAGCAGGTTTTGGCACCGGTCAGCGACAGCGCGCGACGCGATGCCGAAGTGCTGCTGTGCCATGTCCTGAATCAGTCGCTCACTTACTTGCGCACCTGGCCGGAGCGCGAATTGTCCGGCGTGCAGCAAGCGGCGTTTGATGAACTGATCCGCAAACGCCAGCTTGGCGAGCCGGTCGCCTATCTGACCGGCGAGCGCGAGTTCTGGTCGATGCCGTTTCTGGTCACCAGCGATACCCTGATCCCACGACCGGAAACCGAGTTGCTGGTCGAGCAAACCCTGGCGCGCTTGCCGGCCGACCAGCCGCAAGTGGTGGTCGATCTCGGCACCGGCAGCGGCGCGATTGCGCTGGCGCTGGCAAAAGAGCGGCCGCAGTGGCAACTGACCGCGACCGATGCCAGTTTTGCCGCGCTGCGTATCGCGGAAAAAAATGCCCGCCGGCTCAAGCTCGACAATGTCCATTTTGAATACGGCTCGTGGTATGCCCCGCTAGCCGGACAGCGCTTCGCTGCCATCGTCAGCAATCCGCCCTATGTCGCCGATCGGGATCCGCATCTGAGCCAGGGCGATGTCCGGTTCGAGCCAAACTCGGCGCTGGTCTCGGGTGATGATGGTCTGGATGACATCCGTCAGATCGTGGCCGGTGCGCCGGCGCATCTGTTGCCGCAGGGCTGGCTGTTGCTGGAGCACGGTTACGATCAGGGTGAGCCGGTGGCAGCGCTGCTGCGCCAGCACGGCTTCGGCGCGGTCGAAACGCTGCGCGATCTGGCCGGCCAGCCACGCGTGACCCTGGGACAACTGCCCGCATGAACGAGATCGAATTTTCCGACGACGAACTGCTGCGCTACAGCCGGCATATCTTGTTGCCGCAGATCGATATTGCCGGCCAGCACCGGTTGCGTGCCAGTCAGGCGCTGATTGTCGGTGCCGGTGGGCTCGGCTGCCCGGTCGCGTTGTATCTGGCGGCCGCCGGCGTCGGCACGATCACCGTCGCCGATGGCGACAAGGTCGAGCTCTCCAATCTGCAGCGGCAAATCGGTCACCAGACCGATGCCATCGGCGCATACAAATCCGACTCGCTGGCCGCGCGGATGCGGGCGCTTGATCCCGCCGTGCAGGTGCAGCCGTATAAGCACTGGCTCGACGAGGACAATGTCGATGCGCTGGTCAGCGCCGCCGACGTGGTGCTCGATTGCAGCGACAATTTCGCCACCCGCTTTCTGCTCAACGCCGCCTGCGTCCGGTTCGGCAAACCGTTGGTGTCGGGTGCGGCGATACGCGGCGAGGGGCAATTGGCGGTGTTCGTCAACAACGGCGATCGCGCGCAAGCATTCCCGTGTTATGCCTGCCTGTTTCCGGACGGCATCGAGGAAGGTGAGACCTGCGCCCAGGCCGGCGTGTTGGCACCACTGGTCGGCGTGATCGGCTCACTGCAAGCGGTGGAAGCGATCAAATTATTGACCGGCCAGCACGACGGCAAGCCGCGGCTGACGGTGTACGACGCCTGGCGTGGCCAGTGGCGGCAGTTGTATCTGGAGCGCGATCCGGACTGTCGCGTTTGCGGGACGCACACGCGCGACTGAGAAGGTACCCAGTATTCTTTTTCAACTTTGTGGAACGGCAACATGGCAACGGATCTGAATCAGTTGAAAATCGATCGGGCAACGCTGGCGGCGCCCAAACGCTCGGCGCGGCGCGGCCGTTTGTGGTGGCTGGCGGTGATTGCGCTGGCGGTTGTCATGGCGTTGGTACTTGGCGGCAATCGTCCGGCAGAAGTGAAAACGGTCAGCGTGGTCAGTGTCTGGCCGTCACAGCCCATCACTGTGCTCAATGCCACCGGCTATGTCGCGGCCCAGCGCAAAGCCGCAGTCGCATCGAAAGGTACCGGCCGGCTGGAATGGCTCGGCGTGCGCGAAGGCTCGGTGGTCAAGCAGGGTGAAGTCATCGCGCGACTGGAAAATTCCGACATCAAGGCGCAAGTCGATCAGGCGCGCGCCAACGTCGCGGTTGCCCGATCGCAATTGCAGGAAGCGGAAGCCGAGCTGCGCAACACTGAGCTGGCGTTCAAGCGGGCGCGGGAGTTGATTGGCCAGAAACTCATTTCCAGTTCCGATTTTGATTTGGCCAGCGCCCGCTATGATCAGGCCAAAGCCGCGGTCGGCGCGCGCAAATCGGCGATTCAGGCCGCCGAAGCGCAGATGCGCGTCGCTCAAGTGGCGTTCGACAACACCGTCATCCATGCGCCGTTTGACGGCGTGGTACTGAGCAAGAATGCCAACGTCGGCGATGTGCTGAGCCCGTTCAATACCGGCCTCGATTCGAAAGGCGCGGTGGTCAACATGGCCGACATGAATACGCTGGAAGTCGAGGCCGATGTCTCGGAATCGTCGCTCGGCAAGGTCAGGATTGGTCAGCCTTGCGAAATCCAGCTGGATGCACTGCCGGATGTGCGGCTGCTCGGCGAAGTCGCCAGCATGGTGCCGTCGGTCGACCGCAGCAAAGCCACCGTGATGTTCAAGATCAAGTTCGTCGAAACCGATACGCGCGTGCTGCCGGACATGAGCGCGAAAGTGGCCTTTCTGGAGCGGCCGCTCAATGCCGACGAGCGCCAGCCGCGGGTCGGTGTCAACCCGGAGGCTATTCGTACGGTTGATAACCGCAGCGAAGTGTTGCGCGTACGCGATGGCAAGATTGAGCCGGTGGCGGTGACCGTTGCCGATCAGCTCGGTGATGTGAAGGTGATCAGCGGCGATGTCAACGTCGGTGACAAGGTGGTGCTGAAGCCGTCAGCCGGGCTGAAAGCCGGCGCAGCCGTCGTCGTGGCGGAGTGACCGCCATGACAGCATCGACGGCGGATAGCCGCAGCGATGTCGCGCCGGCAGTGTCGCTGCGCAAGGTCAGCAAAACTTATTACCGCGGTGGTCAACCGGTGCCGGTATTGGCCGACATCACCTTCGATGTCGCGCGCGGCGATTTTCTGGCTTTGATGGGACCGTCCGGTTCCGGCAAATCGACACTGCTGAATCTCATCGCCGGTATCGACCGACCCACTGGCGGCCAGATTCTGGTGGATGGCATCGACATCGCCCAGCTCAGCGAAGGCGAGCTCGCGGCCTGGCGCGCCAGCCATGTCGGTTTCATCTTCCAGTTCTATAACCTGATGCCGGTGCTGACCGCCGTCGAGAATGTCGAACTGCCCTTGATGCTGACCAACCTGAATCGCAAGCAGCGCCGGCAACACGCTGAACTCGCGCTATCGATGGTCGGTTTGTCGGAACGGATGACGCATTACCCGTCGGAACTCAGCGGCGGCCAACAGCAACGCGTCGCGATTGCCCGGGCACTGGTCACCGACCCGACGCTGATTGTCGCCGACGAACCCACCGGTGATCTGGACAAGGCTTCGGCCACCGATGTGCTGGCCTTGCTCGATCAACTCAATCGCGAGCTTGGCAAGACCATCATCATGGTCACCCACGATGCCCGCGCTGCCGAAACGGCTCATGCCATGCTGCATCTGGACAAGGGTGAGTTGTTTGCGTTGGAGAGCAATGGCAAGACACATGCGTTGAAGCCGCAATCGGCGCCGGTGGGGTGACTGGCAAATGATCGGTTTTCTGATCAAATCCGCGTTCCGCAACGCCTGGCGGCATCGGCTGCGCGCGATCCTGACGGTGACCGGGTTGGTGGTTGCCATACTGGCGTTCGGCTTGCTGAAAACCATCGTCAGTGCCTGGTATGCCGGCGCCGATGCCGCATCGAATGCGCGGCTGGTGACCCGCAGCAGCATTTCGCTCGTGTTCACCCTGCCGATCAGCTACAAGGATCGTATCCGGCAGGTCGATGGCGTCGAGGCGATCAGCTGGGCCAACTGGTTCGGTGGCGTCTACATTGATGAGCGCAATTTTTTCCCGCAATTTGCGGTGTCTAACGGCTACCTCGAACAATACCCGGAGTTCGTGCTCAGCGATGCCGACAAGAAAGCCTGGCTGGTCGATCGGCGCGGCGCGGTGGTCGGCCGTAAACTCGCCGACCGTTTCGGCTGGCAGCTTGGCGATGTGATTCCACTGAAGGGCACGATTTTCCCAGGCGAGTGGAGTTTTGTCCTGCGGGCGATATACGACGGAAAGGAACAGAACACCGACGAGAACCAGTTCTTCTTCCACTGGGATTATCTGAACGAATCGATCAAGAAAACCGCTCCGCGCCGCGGTGACCGCGCCGGCGTGTTCATCGTCAGTATCGCGGATCCGGGCAGGGCCGCTGAAATCTCCCGGGCCATTGATGGCGAGTTTCGCAACTCGCTGGCCGAAACCATGACCGAAACCGAAAAAGCGTTCCAGCTCGGCTTTGTTGCGATGACCGAGGCCATCGTGGTCGCGATCGAGATCGTCTCCTACGTCGTCATCCTGATCATCATGGCGGTGATGGCCAACACCATGGCCATGGCGGCGCGCGAGCGCACCGGCGAATACGCCACCCTGAAGGCGCTCGGCTTTGCGCCAGCATTCATCGCGACCTTGATTGTGCTGGAATCCGTGATTCTCTGTGCCCTCGGCGCGGCGATCGGCATCGCGCTGACCTATCCGTTGGCGCGCGCATTCGGTGGCGCGCTCGACAATGTCTTTCCGGTGTTCAATGTCGCGGCCGAGACGCCATGGTTGCAGCTGGCTTGCGCGGCAGTGGTGGCGATGGTCGCGGCAGTGACGCCGGCAGTGCGCTCGGCCCGCGTGCGCATTGTTGATGGCCTGCGCAGCATCGGTTGAGGGAACGCAGAAGAATGAGCACTGGCATTCCGTTTTCCTATATCTGGCGCAACCTGCGCACCCGCAAGCTGACCACGTTGCTGACCGCCGGCGGCATGGCGCTGGTGGTATTCGTCTACGCGACCGTGCTGATGCTGGAAGCCGGGCTGGCGCAAACCCTGATCGCCACCGGTTCGCCGGACAATGTCACGGTGATTCGCAAAGGCTCGCAGACCGAAGTGCAGAGTGTGGTCGATCGCAGCCAGGCCGCGATCATCGAAAGCAATCGCCATGTCGCGACGGACCGTAACGGCGACAAACTGATTGCGAAAGAGTCGGTGGTGCTGATCAGCCTGAACAAGCGTGGCGTTGACAAGAGCGGGCCGGCCAAGCCGGCGAACGTGATCATCCGCGGCACCAATGCCGCCGGCCTGACCTTGCGGCCGCAGGTGCAGATTGTCGAAGGCCGGATGTTCCGGCCGGGTGCCGCGGAAGTGATTGCCGGTCGCGCCATTGCCGATCGCTTTCAGGGCGCCGGGCTCGGCGAAACCATCCGTTTTGGCCAGCGCGATTGGCTGGTGGTTGGCATTTTCGATGCCGGTAAAACCGGGTTCAATTCCGAGATCTGGGCCGACAGTGAACTGATGATGCAGTCGTTCCGGCGGGTGGTGTTTTCGGCGGCGACGTTCAAGCTGACTGAGCCGGATGCCTTCGATGCCGTGGTCAAGGAGCTCGATGCCGATCCGCGCCTGACGGTCGAGGCCAAGCGCGAAACCCAGTTCTACGCCGATCAGTCGCGGGTGATGGCGCTGTTCATCCGCTACCTCGGTGTGACGCTCAGCGTGATCTTCTCGCTCGGTGCCATCATCGGCGCGATGATCACGATGTACGCCGCGGTTGCCAACCGGGTTGGTGAGGTGGGGACCTTGCGGGCGATTGGCTTCAGCCGCAAGGCCGTGATGCTGGCGTTTTTGCTGGAGTCGTTGTTGCTGGCGCTGGTCGGTGGCGTCGCCGGTCTGCTGCTGGCGTCCGTCATGCAGTTCTTCACCATTTCAACGATGAATTTCCAGACCTTTTCCGAGCTGGCATTCAGCTTCACGCTGACGCCCGGCATTGTCATCAATGCGCTGATCTTTGCTCTTATCATGGGCCTGCTCGGCGGTTTCCTGCCGGCCGCACGGGCTGCGCGCCTGAATATCGTTGACGCCCTGCGCGCCGGCTGAGTGCCGACGCGCAAGTCAGCTGGAAATTGTCTGATCGTCAGAAGCCGCCGCCGGTACGGAAGCCACCACCACCGAATCCGCCGCCACTGCTGAAGCCGCCGCCACCAAATCCGCCACTGCCGAAACCACCGCCACCAAAACCGCCGCCGCCACCGAACATGCCGCCATGGGAGCGATTCGACCGGCGCGCGGCCGCCGCGGCAATCGCAGCGGCTTCCAGCATCTTGGCGCGCTGCCAGGCGCTGTTCAGTTCGTCGATATCGTTCTGCACCGCGCGTGCCTGCGTTGCCAGCCGGGCGTTGTCACTGCGCAGTGCCTGCAGTTGCTGCCGATCCTGCTCGTAGTGCTGGAACAATTTGTCATCGACGGTCGACAGTGTCGCGCCGACAAAACGCTTCAGCTGCTGATTGTCCAGCGCCTGATCGACCAGCGTCGCCATGCGCGCGTGCAGCGCGTGCACGCCGCCTTGAATGCTGCCGACCTCGGTTTTGCCTGCCTGCATGCGTTGCAGCACTGTGGCGACCGCCTGTTTGCAAGCGGCCAGTTTGGCCGCGCTGGCATCGACTGTTGCCTGCAATTGTTCGCGCTGCATCTGCTGCGCAATCCGGGCGCGTTCGGTGGCGATCAGGCCCTCCAGCGCCGCCAGCTGCTCGACCGATTCGGCAATCGCGCTCTGCAGCCGCAGCGGAACGGCCAGCAGCAGTTCATACTGGCGCTGGTTGTCGTTGTAGTAGCAAGCTTCAGCGAGCCAGCGGTCGAGGCGGGCACTGATGCGGCCAGCCTGATAGCGTGGTGTGCCGTAACCACGGCGCCACAGGTACTGGAAATAGCGATCGTTTTCGTAGGCGGTGCGCTTGCTGCCGGCTTCGGTTTCGGCGTCGGCTTTCTGGCTTTTCAGGCGCTCGGTCAGCAGCTCGATGTCGTCCTGTTGCTGACGCAGATCCTGTACGGTCGGCAGGGCTTCGGTGGCGCTGTCGATATGCTGATCCAGATGGGCCAGTGCCTGCACCGCCGCTTCGTGTTCAGCGAGCGCGCTGCGCACCGCTTCATTGGCACGCGCCGCTTCGGCTTCGTCGCGTTGCAGCTGTTCGGTCAAGTCATCGTGGCGGTCGTACAGCTGCTTGAACAGCGCCGAAACCTGCTCGTCGGCGTCGGTCCAGTCGAAGCGTTCGCCGTTGCGGATGGCCTCGATGACCACGGTGCGGATCTGTTGCAGCGTATTCGTCATGCGGGCTTCGCAATGCTGCAAGGCGCGCTGTTGCTGGGCGATTGCATCCTGCAGCTGGCCGTGCTCGCGTTGCGCACTTTGCAAACGGCTGTAGAAGCTGGCACTGGCACTCATGCTCACCACTCCACAATGAATTTGGCGTCATACCCGGCCGGCAATTGCCAGCGCAGGCTGCGCGCCGGTTTTTCGCCGACTTCCGGCTGCTCGAGCAGTCCGTCGTCCTGCTTGTCGCGCTTGATGCGTTCGAAGGTGGACTCATCGACGCGAACGCCGAAACGTCGGCGGGCATATTCCTTCTGGTCTTCGGCACTCTGCACCAGTGCTTCGACCGCGCTGCCGCCGCTCACGGCATCGACAATCAGGTAGTAGGTGCGGGCCCGGCGATTACCGTCGTACTCGCGCCAGATACCGGTTTTCACGCCGCGCTCGGACACCAGCCGCAACGTGATTGCGCTATCGAAGAAGCGGCACAGCTGGCCGGCAGACGCTGCCCAATCCGAGACGCCATCGAGTTGTTCGGCTTGCTGATAGCCGAGGCCTTGCGTCAGCGTCGCTTGCAGGCGCTTGCGATCAGCGGCATCGGACTGTGCGACCGCTTTCTGCAGACAGGCCACGGCTCTGCCGTGTTCGGCCGCAACCGTGGCGATCTGCTCGACACGGCGACTGGCAATCGTTGTGGCGTCGATAAAGGCGCGGTAGTCACTGCCACTGACGGTGTTGGCCTGGGCTCCGGTCAGCGCTGCACTGACCGCCTGCCAGTTTTGCAAGGCCGGCAACGCCGTCACACGCTGTTGCAGCAAGGCATACCGCTGCACGCTGGTCGCAAGCTGCTCATGATCGCGTTGCAAGGCACTCGCCTGTTGCAGGGCTTGCTGTAGCGCCGGTTGCTGTGCGCTGCAGGTTGTGAGCGCGCTTTCGCCGGGCCAGGGTTTAGCGAGCTCGCTCGGCAGGGTAAGGTCTGCGCAGGTGTCGTTGCCACGCAAGGCGAGCCGCGCTGCGGCATAGCCGAGCTGAAACTGGCTTGACCATTGCGGCAAGGCCGGAATCGCGGCGCCGTCGGCGTTGTCTGGTTCGACGAGTGCGGCAAGCTCGGTGGGTAGCGCGGCGATCTGTTGCTGCACGGCTTGCAGTGCGTCGAGCTGCCGCTGCAAGCCATCGCGATACGCTTCCAGCTCGCGCGCCTGTTGCCAGCTGCTGATTTGATGATCCAGATACCAGGCAAACAGCGTGATCGCGGCGAGGGCGCCAAGCGTGAGAGCAATGCGTCGGCGAAATACGTAGGCAGTAGCCACCAGCTTGCCCAGCGTGGACAGTTTGCTCGGCTTGAACACGTTGCGCTGGGCTTGCCGCTCGGCAATGGCCTGATCGATCAGCGCGTCGGACACGTTGATGCCGGCCTGTTGGTAATAGGCCTGGATCTGCGTGCGCAGGGCTTTCATCTGCTCGGCGTCATTGAGCGCCAAGTCGAGGCGTTCCTGTTCGCGGCGCAGGCCATCGACGAGGTCGATGGTGAGCAGTTTTTCTTCAAACGCTTTGGCGTTTGTGTCGATCATTGTGGTTCCCTTGGTGGGCGCGGAGCCCGCCCGACGGCCAGTAGTAATAGTGCGCTTTGCCGGGTCTCGCCCCGGCGGGCGAGTGACTTTCCTTGGCGCAAAGAAAGTCACCAAAGACAAATTTGCCGGGAGCAAATTTGCACGCCGAAGGCGCCGTTAGGCCAAGGCCTTGGATGGCCTTGGTGCCACATGCCCGATTCCTCGCCGTGCGAAAGGCCGCACGGTTCCCTGCGCTGCTCATTCCGCCTGGGGCGTTTCTGACAGTGCGTCCCTGCACAGTCAGAAACGGCTTCGGCTTCCTGCCTCGCCCCTGTGCTTCGCACAGGGCTGTTAACCCTGCCTCCGCTACGTTGCTCGGCTCGTCAAACGGGCGCCAACACTCAACCAATCAAAGACAAACCAATACCTAAAACGGCTCAGTGTGTCGCCTGGTGGGTTACCAGATCGTTCAGCCGCTTCTTGCCGGCTTCGACGGTCTGGGCGATCTCTTCGGCGTTCTTGGTTGAGAGCGCGCGCATTTCCTTGATGGTTTCGAACGATCGGGCCTGGAAATCGACCACGGCGTCGACCAGTTTGCGGACCGAGTCGACGGCGAGACCGGGGCCGTAGCCGGCTTTGAGGCCTTCGATCTGGATTTCGGTGCCGAGATCGGCGATCGATTCCAAACCTTTGTTGACGCCGTCTTTCATCGCGTTCAGGGTCTGGGTGCCTTCGTGCAGGCCTTGCAGCGAGGTGAACGCGGCGGACAGCGCGGTGAACACCGTTTCATTGGTCGAGAAGAAAGTCACCGCCTGCTGGTAGACGCGTTCTTTCACCGCGGTGGTTTGCAACAGACGCGCCATGACCACTTCGCCGGCGGCGTAGCTGGCCTTGATGTTGTCGGCGAGATCCTTGGCGACCTGATAGCGGCGATCTTCGTCCTGCAACGCGCGCATGGCCTGATCGCGGGCGAGCTCCAGTTTGGCAAATGCCTCGCCTTGCGTGCGATCGCCGGCGTCGACGGCGGCTTGCGCGTTCTGCAGCGCGGCTTTGGCGGCGGCCAGTTTGTCGTCGGCGGTTTTCAACAGCCGCTGCGAAGCGACTTCGCTTTCTTTCATCGCAACGCGGAATTCCTGATAGGCGAACAGAATGTTCTTCTCGCGATCAATCTGCTCCTTGCAGTCTTTCGCTACGGTCAGGTAAGTCTTGCGGATGTCTTCAAAGCGATCCGGAATGCTGCCCCGGGTAACCCGCATCCAGGCCATCGCGGCTTTTTCTTTCCAGTCGACCCGACCGTCATCGACATAACCGACCATGGCCTTGGCGTCGTCACGAATCGAGTTGAAATCGTTGGCGATGCTTTCGTAACGGTTGGCGATGGTCATCTGACCAATCTCGCTGCGCACCATGTCGTTGAACGCGCTGGCCTGTTGCAGGGTGCGGGCGATGGCGGTGGCATCGTCCTGACCGAGTTCGGCAATCTGGCTGATGACGGCAACGACCGGGGCATCCGGCTCGGCTTTCAGGGTCAGGCCAATCTTGTTGAGGGCGGAAACGGCGGTATCCAAAGCCTTGGCGATGCTCATTGTCTCGTTGCTCCTGCAAAGGGGACGGCCGTGCTGGCCGGCTGCTGAGGTCTGCATCTTAACGCGTGCCGGTGTAGCAACAAGTAGCGGGCTGTAACAACTGATGGCGCTGGCGGCGTGTTCCGGCTGCTTGGGCCGGCGCTGGCACCGAATCCTTTTGCCGATGCCGGTTGCGCCCCGTATGATCCGCGGCTTGGCAGACAGGGATGGCAGCGGCACGGGTCGGTGCTGGCAAGGGAGTGTCATGAACCGGATGTGGCGCAAGGCTTGGTGGCGCGAGCGTTTTGAACTGGCGCGCGCCGGCAGCAGCAATAATCTGCAGTCGATGGAAGGTCTGCGCGGTTTCGCTGTGTTTCTGGTGTTTCTCGTGCACTTTGTTTCGCTGAGCGCGCCCTGGCTCAGTGAGTCTTCCGCCTTGTTCCCGATTGCCAACGCCGTGCACAGCATCGGCAATGCCGGTGTCGATCTGTTTTTCGTGCTCAGTGGCTACCTGATTTACGGCTCCTTGATCGAGCGCAAGCAGGTGTTCCTGCCGTACCTGAAACGACGGCTGCAGCGCATATATCCGGCATTTCTGGTGGTGTTGGCGGCGTATCTGGCGTTGTCTTTCCTGTTTCCGGCCGAGAGCAAGTTGCCGGAGGACAGCGGCGAAGCGGCGCTCTATGTCGCGGAAAACCTGCTGCTGTTGCCGGGCTTGCTGCCGATCGTGCCGATCATCACGGTCGCCTGGTCGCTGAGTTATGAGTTCTTTTACTACCTCGTGACACCGGTGGTGATTGGCATGCTGGCGCTACGCGATCGCAAAGTCGGCCAGCGCATTGGTCTGTTTGCCTTTCTCGGCGTCACGATGTTGCTGATCGGTGCGGTTTATGGCGGCCACGTCCGGCTGACCATGTTCATTGCCGGCATTCTGCTGTTTGAAATCTGCCGCCATCGGCTGGCCGATCTGCGCTCACCGTGGCTCGCTGCCGCCGCGTTGGTGCTGGGCTTGCTGGCGACGCTGCTGCCGATCACGGGTTCTGCGGGTCAGGCGCTGGAAACGGCGATTCTGTGCCTGAGCTTCTTTCTGCTCGGCCTGCATTGCTTCAATCGCCGCAGCGGCTGGTTGGTGCGGGCGTTTTGCTGGCTGCCGCTGCGCTGGCTCGGCAACATGAGTTATTCCTACTACCTCATCCACGGCCTGACACTGAAGGCCGGCTTCATGGTATTTGCCAAGCTGGTCGCGCCAGCAGCGTATGGCGCCTGGTTGGTGTTGGAACTGCTGCCGGTGATGTTCGTGCTGACGCTGATACCGGCGGCGGCGTTGTTCTTGATCATCGAGCGACCGTTCTCGCTGGCGCCTGCGACTGCCAAAGCGCAAGCGGCGGCGGCACCGTCAGTGGCTTGATCTCCGAATTTCCATCTGTGTTTGCCGTGATCGTGGACTTGATCGATCACGGCAGCGGCACGTTGCGGCGCTGGGCAGGTGTGGCAGTCATCGGCAATGCTGTCGTTACCAACACGCCGCAATCGCTTTCTGCACCAGTGCCAGCTCCGGCGCGATACGCAGCGATAACAGGGGCTTGTCGGCAACGGCAGCCAACGCCGCCGGCAGCGCAATGGACCGCTGCAAAATGTTCTCCACCGCCTCCTTGAATTTGGCCGGATGCGCGGTCGCCAGCAATATGCCCTGTTCCCCGGGCCGGCGCTGCGCCTGCCAACCGGCGTAGGCGACGGCGGCGTGCGGCTCGGCCAGATAGCCAAGCTGGTCCAGTTCCTTGACCCGTGCCACCGTTTCCGCTTCGCTGACCGCGGCGTAGCGCAGCTGTGCGGCCGGTTGTTGCGCCCGCGCGGCAAACAACTGCTCGATGCGCGGCCAGTTGTTCGGCGCGCTGACATCCATCGCGTTGCTGAGCGTGGCGACGGTCGCATGCGGCTGCCACTCACCGGAGGCCAGATAGCGCGGCACCGTGTCATTGGCATTGGTGCTGGCAACAAAGGCCTGCACCGGCAAACCCATTTCCTGGGCGATCAGGCCCGCGGTCAAGTTGCCAAAATTGCCGGACGGTACGCTGATGACCACCCGTTCGCGGCTCGACAGCTGCGCCAGCGCTTCGAAGTAATAAGTGGTTTGGGCGAGCAGGCGGGCGATGTTGATCGAGTTGGCGGAGTTCAGGCCAAAGCGCTGCACGAATGCGCTGTCGGTGAAGCATTGCTTGACCAGCGCCTGACAGTGATCGAAATCAGCGTCGACAGCGAGCGTATGGATGTTGCCGCCGAGCGTGCAGAACAGTTTTTCCTGCAACGCGGAAATGCGGCCGTGCGGGTACAGGATCACCACCTGGATGTTCGGCAGTCCGTAAAAGGCCTGGGCAACCGCGGCGCCGGTATCGCCGGACGTGGCGCTGACAATGGTCAGCGGCCCCTGATGATCGCCGCGGGCAATCAGATGCGACATCACCTGTGCCATGAACCGGGCGCCGACATCCTTGAACGCCAGCGTCGGGCCGTGAAACAACTCCAGCACCGCGGTCTGGTCATCGATGGGCACCAGCGGCAGCGGAAAATTCAGTGCGTTTGCGACCAGTGCAGGCACCACGCCGGCATCAAATTCATCACCAATCAATTGCTGCAGCAACTGTTGACTGCGTTCGACAAACGGCGTCGCCAGCAAGGCGTCAATGTCGTGGAGTTTGGGCAGCGCCTGTGGGTAAAAAAGGCCGCTGTCGCGACCGATGCTGCGCAGCACCGCCGCACGAAAGCTGACGATTTCATCGGGGTGTTTCAGGTTGAAGTGTTTCATCAGTTGGTTCCGTCAATCCATCCAGCCGTTCTGTTTGCGTTTACGCCGCGCTATCCGGCACCGCCACCGGCCACAGGCGCGCGCCGATGGCATCGAACCGGCACAGCCAGGATTTGCGCGCGGCGTTGACCGGAAAGCTCGCGTCGAGTGCCAGCCGAACCTTTGCGGCGATATCGGCGTCGGGACAGACGGCGATGCAGGTTGGCCCGGCCCCGGACAGGCTGAATGCCAGCGCACCGTTGCCGAGCGCAGCCGCTTTTGCGGCAATAAAGCCCGGCACCAACGGCGCCCGGTGCGGCTCTATCAATTCATCGGCAAGCAACGCGGCGGCGTGCGACCACGCTTGCGCCATCGCTGCCTGTACGAACGCGGCCAGGCGCTGGCCGAATGCCGTCACCGTGTGCAAATCGTATTGCTTGGGTAACACGGCGCGTGCCGTACGTGTCGCCACTTCAATGCCCGGGTGATACAGCACCAGATGCCACGGCGGCAGCGGCAAGCCGACCGATAGGCGCGCATCCGGCACCAGCAGTTGCAGGCCACCGAGCAGCGCTGGTGCAACGTTGTCGTAGTGCACGCTGCCACTGATGCGGCCTTCCATTTCCCCGGACAGGATCAGCAATTCGCGCGCGCTCAAGGCTTGCTCGTAAAAGAGATTCAACGCCTGCAACGCCGCGACCGCTGACGCCGCGCTGGAACCCAGCCCGGAACCCACCGGCAGCGCCTTGTGCAGGCTGAGTCGGTTGGGGCGCGCCGCCAAGCCTTTTTTGCCGAGCTCCTGTTCATAGCGCAGCCGGCAGCTGTGCACGATGTTGTCGTGCGCCGGACCGGGCAGGGCGTGGGCAAACGGGCCGCCGATCGTCAGCAGCGATTCGGCGGCATCTTCAACCGTCACCCAATCGCCGAGCGGCGCGCCATCGACCGGCTGCAAGGCGGCGCCGAGCACATCGAAGCCGACAATGAAATTGCCGGCAGAAATCGGAGCAAACGCAGTGACACGCATCAGAAAGGCTTCCGGACTGGGTGAAACGACACCGTACGCAAAATGTCAGCGAAGACGCCGCCAGCGGTGACATCGGCGCCGGCGCCATAACCGCGGATCACCAGCGGCACCGGATCGTAGCGGCGCGTGTAAAAGGCGAGGGCATTTTCGCCGCCCTTGATCGGATACAGCGGGTGATCGGCGCCCACTTCCAGCAGGCCGACCCGGCACCGGCCATCGCGGATCTCGCCGGCAAAGCGCAAGGTTTTGCCCTGCGTCTGCAACGCGGCCATGCGCGCAGCGAACCAGGCATCCACCGTTGGCAACCGGGCCATGAAGGCTTCGACCTCGCCGCTGCTGTCAAAATCCGGCGGAAAAATATTGTCCACCTCGACATCGGCGAGCTCGGCTGTGTAACCTGCTTCCCGCAGCAGGATGAGCAGTTTGCGCGCGACATCCATGCCGGACAGATCATCGCGCGGATCCGGTTCGGTGAAACCGCGCTGACGCGCCTCGGCCACTGCCTGTGAAAACGGCACGCCGGCATCCAGCAAGCCGAACACATAGGACAGCGAGCCGGACAGGATACCGGCGAAGCCGCGCAGGGCATCGCCGCTCTTGATCAGGTTCTGCAAGGTGTCGATGACCGGCAGCGCCGCGCCGACATTGGTTTCGTACAGGTAACGGCAGTTCTGTTTGTCGGCGGTTTCGCGCAGCGCCAGATAAAACGGCATCTCCAGCGTATTGGCTTTCTTGTTGGCGGTGACGACATGGATGCCTTGTTCAAGCGCTTTCAGCTGCAGCCGGGCAATGGCCGGATCGCTGGTGCAATCGACCACAACCGGATTGAGGTAGCCGTTGCGGCGAATATGGCGCAGCCATTCGGCGCTGTCGAAGGCTTGGCCTTGGCCAAGCGCCGCCTTGACGTTGGCAGCGGCCAGACCCTGATCCGACAACAGCATCTGGCGCGAGTTGGCAACGCCACACAGCCGCAGGTCGATGCCATGTGCGCGCAGAAACTCCTGCTGCTGATCGAGTTGCTGCAACAAGGCGCTGCCGACCGTGCCAACGCCGAGCAGGAATACCTCGATGCGCTGGCGGCTCTCAAAGAATTGCTGGTGCACGCCGCGCAGGCCGCGTTCGCCATCACGGCTGCTGATCACCGCTGAAATCGATCGCTCATTGGCGCCCTGGGCAATCGCGATGACATTGGCACGGGTCGCTGCCAGTGCCGCGAAAAAGCGGCCAGCAATACCTCGCTGGTGCTGCAGGCCATCGCCAACCAGGGTCAGGATGGCGACATCGTCCTGCACCGCAAATGGGTCGATCAGCGCGCTGCGCCGCTCCAGCGCAAACGCCTGCTCCAGCGCCTGCAGCGCCCGGTCGCGCTCTTTCGCCGGCACGGCAAAGCTGAGCGAACATTCGGAACTCGCCTGCGTGATCAGCATCACCGAGATCTGTTCACGTGCGACCGCGGCAAAAATCCGCGCCGCGAGCCCCGGCACGCCTTGCATGCCCGGTCCCGACAAAGTGATCAGCGCGATCTGTTCGAGCAGGGTCAGACCGCGCGCCGGCGCCGGCACAATCCGTTCACGTGGGCCGATGTAGGTCCCGGGCGCGGCCGGGTTCAGGGTGTTGCGGATGCGGATGTCGATGCGCCGCAAGGCCAGCGGGCCGATGGTTTTCGGGTGCAGCACCTTGGCGCCAAACCATGACAGCTCCATCGCTTCTTCGTAGCTCAGTGCGTCGAGCAGTTTGGCATCCGGCACCCGGCGCGGATCGGCGCTGTAGACGCCGTCAACATCCGTCCAGATTTCGCATAACGTTGCTTGCAGGGCATAAGCGAGCAGGGCGCCGGAATAGTCGGAACCGTTGCGGCCGAGCAGACTCAGCTTGCCGTGGCTGTCGGCGCCGATGAAACCCGGCATCAGCAGCACATCGACCGGCAGCGCCCGCAGCTCGATCGCGAGCCGATCGATTTCCGGCAGCACCGGCGTGCCTTCGAGCAATGAACCTTCGGTACGGATGAGCGTGGCCGGATCGATGCGATGCACGCGCAGCCCGCGGCCACGCAGCAGCGCCTCGACCAACAACACCGACAGTTGTTCGCCGCAGGCCAGCACGCGCGCCTGCACTTCGTCTGGGCAGGCGCGCAGCAACTGCACGCCGTCCAGATCCTGCGCCAGTTGCTGCAGGCGCAGGTCCATGGCGGTTTGCGTCTGTTCACGCAGCGCGTCGGGCCAGCCGGCAGACAGTGTCGCCAGCATGTCATGATGACGCTGGCGCAGCGCGCGGCGCTCCTCGTTGGCGGCGTCACCACGCTGATTGGCAGCGAGCAGCCGGACCAGCTGATCGGTCACGCCGCCGAGCGCCGACACCACCACGCCGACCGCTTTGCCATCGGCCCGATCGTGAGCGTCCTGGATCAATGCGGCGACCTGTTGCAGCCGTTCCAGCCGCGCCAGCGAGCTGCCGCCAAATTTCATCACCAACATCGTGTCGGTCCTCCGGGTTGGCCGCCATGCCAACGCAACGTTATGCAGCATTCGCAGGCAACAAAAAACCCGCGACCGTTGCGGGTGGCGGGTTGGTTTGCGCTGCCGTCTTTTTGACTTACGCGCCGGCCCCCACCGCCCGCAAGCGGGTAGTGCTGGTACCGGTAGTGGTGACGACCAAAACAGCCGTCAGAACAAAAAGTCGCGTCGTCATGATGCTTGCACAGTGCCTTGCCGCTTCAATGGCTGTCAAGCCGATAGAACGGCCGGTGTATATGACGGCTCGGCATGTGCCACGCCGTCGCGCGGTCAATGCGCTTTGCGCGATGACCAGTGGACATGGCTGATCGACCAGCGTCCGTCAGTGCGGGTCAGCACCGTGGTTTCGACGCCGATCAGGTGCACATCCTTGTCCTTGTATCGGCCGGTGGTTTCGGTTTCTTGAGTGATCACGGCGAGATCGCCAGCAATACGGACATCCGATTTCAGTACCTTGCGGCTGACTGCCTGGCTGAACGCCATATCCGAGCCGAGATGGTGGCTGGCGTATTCGTTGCGCGAACGCTCGACGTGGCCCGATTCGTAGATGAGCACCGATTCGCTGAGCTCGGCCAAGGCGGCGGCCTTGTCGCCTTTGCTGAGCGCGTCGTGAAATGCCGTGATGGTGGCCAGCGGATCGGTACCGGCAAAAGCGCTGCTGCTGGCGAGCAGAAGGGCGAAAAACCATTTCATGATTTGAAGTCCTTGGCGAAACAGTCAGGGTGGAAAGCGGCGCCTGCAACAGGCAGGCGCCGTGCCGGCATCAATGCTGATGCTTGTTGTCGTGGCTGTGCGAATGCTCCGGCTTCTCATGGCTGTGATCATGGCCATGATCGTGACCGGCTTTCGTGCCATGAGCGTGATCTGCGACGGCCTTTTTGCGCAGCGGCTGGAACTTGGCCTGCACTGGCTTCTGGCCCGGTACGTTCAGCACCACGACCACTTGCATGTCCTCGCTGCGCTCATAGCTGCCGGTACCAGTCAATTTGTTACCGCCAGCGGCAGCCAGCTTCAGCTGACTGGTTTTCTTGTTGGCGAGCACGGTGACATTGGCGCTGATGCCATCCGATTTCTGGTCAACAAAGGCATGGTCGGTCAGGTACGCATCCATGCCCTTGTCGGTCAGCACCAGCTCGATGTGGTATTGCGCGGCCATGCGCAGCTGGCCACCGTGCGGCGCTTTTTGTTGATCGAGCCAATTGTCGTCATGAGCGATAGCGAAGCTGCTGGTGAACAGCGCGCAGGCGCTGAGCAGTAGGTGTTTCAGCTGCATGATTAAACTCCTGTTGATGCGGGTAGATGAAGTGAAAGGTTTGGCAGGTTTGGGTCCGGCAACTCTCCCCTCCCAACCTCTCCCTTTACAGCGGGAGGCGCTGAGTGTTCCCTCCCCTGTCAAGGGGAGGGCTAGGGTGGGGTAGTTGCCGCACGAGACCGTGCTCGCATGACGCTGCCGTGAAAAAACGCCGATCGGAAATAAACGCAGCGGAGTCCACATCAGAACGTCTCCTTGTTGCCTTCGGCCAGCAATTTGCGCAGCGGCTTCTCGCCGACCAGCAAAAAAGCGACCGGTGTCACCAGCGTGTCGAGCAGGGTTGAGCTGATCAGGCCGCCGAAGATCACCACGGCGACCGGATGCAGGATTTCCTTGCCCGGCTCGCCGGCGGACAGCACCAGCGGGATCAGCGCGAACGCTGCAGTCAATGCCGTCATCAGCACCGGCGTCAGCCGTTCCAGCGAGCCGCGGATGACCATCTGCGGGCCGAACGGTTCGCCTTCGTGTGCGCACAGGTTCAGGTAGTGACTGACTTTCAGGATGCCGTTGCGGGCGCTGATACCGGCCAGCGTAATGAAACCGATCAGGCTCGCGACTGACAGCGGCTGATCGGCCAGATACAGCGCGATGATGCTGCCCACCAACGCCAGCGGAATGTTGGCCATGATCAGCAAGGTCAGCGTGGTCGAGCGGTAACGGCTGTACAGCACGAGGAAAATCAGCGCCAGTGACACCAGCGACAGCAGGGCGATCAAACGCGTCGCCTGCTCCTGGGCCTGGAACTGTCCTTCCAGCGCCATGCTGTAACCGTTCGGCAACGGGTAGCGATCCATCACTGCGCGGATGTCGGCGACCACCGCCGACAGCGCGCGGCCATCGGTGTTGGCGGACAGCACGATGCGCCGGCGCGATTGCTCGCGACCGATCTGGTTCGGGCCATCGGTCTCGCGAATGCTCGCCACTTCGGTCAACGGCACATAGCCTTTCGGCGTTGCGATCAGCAAGCGCGACAGACCATCGGCGTTGCGGTAGCTGTCGTCGACGCGTACCACCAAATCGTAGCGACGGTTGCCGTCAACCAGCTGGCTGATATGTTCGCCGCCCACCAACTGCTCCAGCGAACGCAGCACCTGTGCCGGCGACACGCCGAGCGCGGCCGCGCGGGCGTAATCGAGCTGCACTTGCAGCTGCGGTACCCGCACCTGCCGTTCGACACTCAAATCGACCACGCCGGGGATCTGGCCGAGCTGCTCGCGCAGGCCTTCGGCAAGACCGCGCAGGCTGTCCAGATCATCACCGAAAATCTTGACCGCGATTTCAGCGCGAACGCCTGACAACAGGTGATCGAGCCGGTGCGAGATCGGTTGACCGATGCTGACGCTGGCCGGCAACTGCACCAGCCGGCTGCGGATGTCGGCGATCACGGCCTCGCGGTCGCGTTCGCTGTCCTGCAGATCGACATCGAGTTCGCTGTAATGGACGCCTTCGGCATGTTCGTCCATTTCGGCGCGGCCGGTGCGACGGCCGACGGTGAGCACTTCCGGGACTTGCAGAATCAGTTTTTCCGCCAGCGTGCCGACCCGGTTCGATTCTTCCAGCGACACGCCGGGCTTCATCAGCAGGTTGATGGTCAGCGTGCCTTCGTTGAATGGCGGCAGGAAACTGCGCGACAGGAACGGCACCAGCGCGGTCGCCACCAGCACCAGCGCTGCGGCGCTCAGCAACACCGGTTTCGGGTGGGCAAAGCTCCAGCGCAGCAGCGCTTCGTCGCGCGCTTTCAGCCAGCGCACCAATCGGCTGTCGTCGTGCTCCGGCTTGCCCTGACTGCGGGCAGCCACTTTCGGCAGCAGCCACGACGACAGCACCGGCGTCACCGTCATCGACACCAGCAAGCTCGCGAGCACCGACACGATGTAGGCAATACCGAGCGGCACGAACAAGCGGCCCTCGATGCCGGGCAAGGCAAACAGTGGCACGAATACCAGCACGACGATTGCCGTCGCGTAAACAATGCCGGAGCGCACTTCGACCGAAGCATCGCGGACGACTTTCAGGATGCTGTCGCTGCCGCGCTGACGCAGCCGGCGCAGAATGTTCTCGACATCGACCACCGCGTCATCGACCAGCTCGCCGACCGCAATTGCGATGCCACCCAGCGTCATCGTGTTGATGGTCAGGCCGAGCCAGCTGAACACGACCAGCGTCACCGCAATCGACAGCGGGATCGCGGTCAGGGAGATCAGCGTCGTGCGCGCACTCATCAGGAACGCGACCAGCACCACCAGCACCATCAGCGCGCCGTCGCGCAGCGCTTCCTGCACGTTGCTGACCGAGGCCTCGATGAACGTGGCCTGCCGGAACAGCACCTCGGCCGGCTTGACGCCTTCGGCGCGGCTTTGGTTGAACCGGGCAAGCTCGGCTTCGACGGCCGCGTTCAGTTTGAGGGTGTCGGCGCCGGGCTGCTTCTGCACCGACAGGATCACGGCTGGCGCACCATTGAAGCTGGCGTCACCGCGTTTCGGTTTGGCTGCGAGGCTCACCTCCGCGACTTGCATCAACAGCACCGGATGCTCGTCGCGGTGGGCGACCACCAGCCGGCGCAGATCCTCGAGCGAGGTGTTGCGGCCCTGGTGCCGGATCAGGTACTCGCGACCGCTTTGATCGAGAAAACCGCCGCTGGTGTTCTGACCGAAGTCCTGCAGCGCTTCCGACAGTTCGGCCAGTGAAATGCCCAGTGCACTGAGCCGCTGCGGATCCGGCGTGACCCGGTATTCCCGCACCTGACCGCCGATCGGAATCACCTGCGCGACGCCGTGAAGCGCGAGCAAGCGCGGCCGCAGATCGTATTCCGCCAGTTCACGCAGCTGCATCGCATCGACGCCATCGGCACTGAGCGCGATCAGCAGGATCTCGCCCATGATCGACGAGATCGGGCCGAGCTGCGGGCTGACGTCGGCCGGCAGTTGCTCGCGCGCGCTCTGCAGTTTTTCCGCGACCAGTTGCCGGTTGCGGTAAATCTCGGTGCCCCAGTCGAACTCGACATAGATGACCGACAGGCCGATACCGGACACCGAGCGCACCCGGGTCACGCCCGGCATGCCGTTCAGCGCCGACTCAAGCGGGAAGCTGACGAATTGCTCGACTTCTTCCGGCGCCATGCCGGCGGCTTCGGTCATCACGGTGACGGTCGGCCGGTTCAGATCCGGAAACACATCGACCGGCAGCCGTTGCAGCGAGACCAAGCCACCGATCAGCAGCAGCGCCGCCAGCACCAGCACGAACAGACGCTGGCGCAAGCTGATGTCAACAATCTGGTTGAACATGAGCGTCTCCGTCAGCGGACTTGTTGCAGCAGCGAGGCGCCGCTGATGACCACCCGATCACCATCGTGCAGGCCATCGCTGATCAGTGCCCGGTTGTCCGGCAGCGGTTCACTGCTGACCGCGACCAGTTTGAACTGCTCGGGTGCGATCTTGATCAGCACGGTCGGCCGGCCATCGTCACCGCGCAGCAGCGCCGACTGCGGCACCGAGGCGCCGCGTTGCCGATCGCTGCTTTGCGCCAGCACGGTGCCGATGGCGCCGGTGGCGAGTTCACGGGCATTGCCGATCACCTGGAATTGCACCGGCACCGCCTGATCACGCAGCTTGCGGCCGACGCCGAGCAATTTGAGCGGAAACTCTTTGCCGTTGTGGACAAACACGGCCTGCTGCACCGAACGCAGGTAACGGTCGTCGTAGGCGGCGGCTTCCACTGCGAGCGTGTCGTTGCTGATGATTTCGAACACGGTGTTGCCGGCTTCGATTTGCGCGCCGGCGATAACCGCAGCTTCACTGATGACACCGCTGATCGGCGCGCGCAGTGGCAGCTTGGCGTGCAGCGAGGCCTGCAGGGCTTCGCGCTGGCCGCGCAGCCCGGCGACTTCGACTTCGGCTTGATCCAGTTCCCGGCGCGGCACGCTGTCGCGAATGCCGCTGAGCCGCTGCAGGCGCTTTTCCGCGGCCACCAGCGCCGCTTCCACGCGCGCCAGTTCGCCGGTCATGCTGGCGCGTTCGGCTTGGCTCAAAACCGGCTCGAGCAGCGCCAGCGTGTCGCCGGCTTTGACCGTGCTGCCGAGCGTCGGCAAGCGCTTGCCCACCGGCACGATGCGGCCCGTCTGCGGCGCCTGCACCAGACCGCTGCCATTCGGATCGGCAATGACCTGACCGTTCAGGCGCAGGCTGATCGCGTGTTCGCCAATACGGATTTGTTCGGTACGGACGTTGAGCAGCCGCTGCACCGATTTCGGCACAAACAGACTGCCGTCCGGCATCCGGCGCGGCGCATCGCCGGAGGCGATGCTGACTGTCTGCGCTTCGTCACCGTGGCTGTGGCCGTCACTGGCGTCGCCGCCTGCATGCGCATCGTGGCTGGCAAGTGGCGACAGCATTGCGCCTAGCAACCACAGCCCCGGCAGGATCGCTGCGCGCTGGCGTCGGCGATAAAACCACAGCGCGACCGCGCCGATCGGCAGCAACAGCAAGAACCACCACCAACGCGAGGCATGGCTGTGCGCGTCGTCGGCGTGTTCCGGGATCTGCAATTCGCCGCTGAGCAGATCAGCGCCGTTATCGGTGATGACGGTCAGCACGATGACATGACTGCCGTGAGCCAGCGGCGCCGTCAGCGCATGGTGGTAAGTGCCGGGCTCAACGGTTTCCAGCGCAAGGGTCTGTTCACCGAGCTGCAGTTGCAGTTCGGCTTGCAGCGGCGCATTGCTGGCACTGTCATCCAGCCAGAGCAGCAATTGTTCGTCAGTGGCGGCCAGCACCGCTTCGGCGAATTCACCCTGCAGCGTGGCGCGGGCGCCATTGCTCACCGGGGCGATGGCGGCTGGTGCTTCGTCGCCGTGATCTTCACCGCCGTGGCCGTGGGCGCGGCCGGGCAGCAGCGCGACGACAAGGCTGAGCGCGGTGGCGAACAAAAACGAGGACAGCATCGGGCGTCGAGTCATGGTGGCTTGACCCAAAAAATGAGCGGTGTGGGTGGTTGGGGAATGAGCGGTCATGGCAGCACTCCCTCGGCGAGCAGCAGCCGGGCGAGGGCGCCGCGAAGCTGCTGTTTGGCTTGTGACAGGCTTTCGTGGCTGTCGAACAGCCGCTGTTGCTGGCGCAGCAGTTCCGCCAGCGGCAACTCGCCGGCGGCGAAGGCGGCTTGCGCGTGTTGCCAGCTTTGCTGGTTCAGCTGCAGCTGCCGTTCGGCCAGTGCGCGTTGCTGCGTGCTGCGCTCGTAATGACGGCGTGCCTGTTGCTGCGCTTGCAACAGTTGTTGCTGCAGTTGCTGCGCTTCGGCTTCGGCGCTGAGCCGTTCGGCGTCGGCGCTGGCGGCTGCTTGTTCGCGCTGGCTGCCGGCAAACAGCGGCACACTGAACCGGATGCCGGCGCTGTCGACGCGCTCATCGAGCAGCGGATCTTCCTCGCGTTTCATCAGCAGGCTCAATTCGGCATCACCGCTGTAGCGCCGCTCGAACCGCGCTTCGGCGGCAGCGGCCTGCGCTCGCGCCAGTGCCTGTTGCAGTTGCGGATGTTGCTGCAGATCGCCGGGCAGTGGTGCCAACGCGCTTTCCAGGGTTTCATCAAATCCCGGCAGATTGCCGACCCGCAGTTGCCAGGCGTCACGCGCTTCGTCAGCCAGTTGTTCGGCGCTAAGCAACGCGGCGTTGGCGGCCAGTGCTTCGCTGCTGGCCAGCAGCGCGTCGGTGCGGGCGAGTTCGCCGGCGTCCACTTTGGCGTCAACGTTGCGCGCCAGCGCTTGCGCGACCGTCAGCCGCTGCTGGCTGAGCTGCAGCGCCTCGTCGCGGTAGCGCCGTTCGCTGTCGACGGTCAGCAGTTCGGCGGCCAGCGTCAGCCGCAGCCAGCGCGCCTCGGCATCGATGACGTCCGCTTGCGCGTTGGCTTGTTGCTGGCGGTCGCCACGTTGCCGCGCCAGCGGCAGGGCGATTTCCAGTTCGGTTTCGCGGCCGGCACCGTCACGCTCATCGAGTCGTGACAGTGCGATACGGGGCGCGTCAGAAAGCCAACCGTCGGCGCGGGATTTACCGGCGCGGGCAGCGTCCGCGCGTGCACTGAGCGCCTGCGCTTGCGGGTGGCGTTGCCAATAGGCATCGAGCGCTGTCTGCAGCGTACTGCCGGCGAATGCCGGCGAGCTGCCGAGCGATAGCAGCAGCAATAGGCTCGTGCGTTTCGCGTTCAGGCGAAAAAAAGCAGGGCAAAACATGACAGCCTCGTCAATCAATCAGGACAGGGTGTGCGCCGATCGGCGCCTGTCTCGCAGGCAGCCGGGATGACGGCACACACGGCACCGGATCAGAGCGAGGATGTTCGGGGTGGGCGGTTCAGATCGTGGGAGAAGCCGGCGCGTTGACCGGCGTTGGCGCTGACGAGGTGTTCGGCGCCGGGGCTGGCTTGTTGCTGCGGCAGTGCGGTGAGCACGACGGCCGAGCAGTGTTCATCACATTGGCCGCAATGCTGGCAGTCGCCAGATGCTTCAGTTGCATCCGCATCCACCGGATCGGCGGCAGTCATGGCGCTGTGATGCGATGAGTGCTCGGCATGACCGCCGTGATGCCCGCTGATCTTGGTGTGTTCTGCGTGGGGATCGCCGTCGCCGGTTTGCATGGCGACAGCGGTACCGCCTTGGCCGGCGCAGGCAAGCGCATGCGGCAACGCCGCGCTCAGGCGCGGTGCCAGCATGGCGAGCAGCAACAGGATCAGGGCGGACGTTCTCATAGGCGGCAAGGATACGCGCCGGTTTTGCCGGTGGGCAAGGCCTTCCCACGTGGCAAGCTTGGCAAAATTTGCCCCAGCGGAGTCCCCGATCCGACCGCCAGGCCAGTTCAGTCACCGCCGTTGAGCGGGTAGCGCTGGTAGAAGTCGGCGATCTGTTCGAACGCCTGCTCGGCGCTGTCGGCGTAGCTGAACAGTTGCAGATCGCGCCGGTTGATCACGCCTTCTTCGGCCAGTGCCTCGAAATTGATGATGCGGTTCCAGTACTGGCTGCCGACCAGGATGATCGGCATCCGGGTGACCCGGCCGGTCTGGCGTAGCGTCAGCGTTTCAAACAGTTCATCGAGTGTGCCGAAGCCGCCGGGGAAAATCACGATGGCGCGAGCGCGCATCAGGAAATGCATTTTCCGGATCGCGAAATAATGAAACTGGAAGCTGAACCGCGGCGTGGTGAACGGGTTCGGGTGCTGCTCGGTCGGCAGCACGATATTGAGGCCGATGCTGTCGGCACCGGCGTCAAAGGCGCCGCGATTGCAGGCTTCCATGATGCCGGGACCGCCACCGGTGACGATGTGGCAGGGAAAGCCGAAGCGCTGTTCACCGTCGCGCGCGACTTTGCCGGCGAGCGCGTGCGCCATGTCGTAGTACGCGCTCTTTTCCAGCAGCCGTTCGGCGATGGCGAGTTCATCGAGCAGATCGCGGTTGTCGTGATCCTGCTTCAACGCCGCTTTCAGGGCGCTGACCCGCACCTGCATCTGATCGCGGGTGCCGATGCGGGCGCTGCCGAACATCACGATGGTGTGTTCGACGCCGGCGTTGTCGAGCAGATCGTCGAATTTCATCCATTCCAGCATCAACCGGACGGCGCGGGTGTCGTCCGACAGCAGGTAATCGTCGTCGGCAAATGCGAGCCGATAGGTCGGCGATTCCGTCTGTTCGGTGTTCTGGCACTGCCTGGCGGCACGCAGGGTTTCTTTTGCAGTGGGGTACACGCGTTTGCGGGTGCGCGATTTGGCCATGACGATGATCTCTTGCGGACAAACACGGCCCGGGGCAAGCACGACACCGCGCCACAGCAGCGCGCCGTGATGGGCGTTGCTCAGCTGGCGGGGCGGTCGTCTTCGCGCTCGGACAGCAACGGTGCGTCAGTATGGCGGTTGTCGGGCGTGGCTGCAGCAGCGGTCTGGGCGTCGCCTGCGGCGCGCTGGCAATGCGAGCCCGGCGGCTGCGGTGCCGGCTGGATGCTCGGCCCGGCGGTCGGCCGGCGGATACGCACCCAGTCGCCCGGGCGGACGCTGCCAGCCGCCAAGGTCAGCGGCCAGGCCTCGCGGATGGCGCCGTCCCCGGCGGCCAGGCGGATCTGGCCGATGGCATGTTCGCGGTGATCCCGGTGGTACAGCGTCAGCTCCTGATGACCGCGCAGCCAGCGTTCGGGGTCGGCCAGTTGCAGCCGGTTGCCGCGCACCGCGACCACATTCAGTGATTGCTGCTCATGGCCGTGCATGGCGTCGAGCCAGGCGACGATGCGGTTGAACGCGGCGAGGCTGGCCTGGCCGATGCTGCTGTGCCGGTACTCGCTGCTGAACGATGCGGGTTCCGGCGTCACCGCCGTCATCGGCGCCTCGCGCAGACGCAGGCAGCTGTCGCCATCGACATGTACCGTCAATCGGCGCAGATGGCCATGCGCCGGATCCTGCAAGAGGGCTTCGACGGTCACCGCCAGCGGTTGCGGTTCTTCCGCCACCCAGCTGCGCCAGTAGCTGCGGGTCTGTTGCCAGAAACCGCTGCGCTCGCCACGCCGGTACGGTGGCTGGTAACGCAGGATGCGGACGCTGAGCCGTGCGCTGTCGCTGTGCTTGCTGAAATGGTTTTCATCGGTGTTGATACCAGCCAGATCGGACTGGTCGTCCAGTACGACAAACCGACCGCTGCCTTGCAGCTGTCCGGCCAGCAGCGCATCCAGCACGGCCACCGGCACGCCATCGCGTTCGGCATCATCGCGATCGGCCTTGGCATTGATGTCCTCGCTGCTGGTGGCGCTGTCATTGCGCAGCAGCGCCAGCCGCAGCGGGATCGGCTCGCTGGGCCGTGGTTGCAGTCGGGCGTCGGCCCAGGCCTGCAGCTCATAGCCGCGCAGCTGCACGGTTTCGGCATCGTCACCGGCAGATGCCTGCGCGGCTGCAAGCAGGCAGACCAGGACGGTCAGCGGCCGGCGCAAGCTGACGAAAGCAGACTGACCTGGCATGAGGAAACTCCCGCGCTATAGTGCATGTCGGGCATATCGGCCGCGGGAGGCAAAAATGAAGGGAAGCGACGAGACCGCCAGTATTGCCTTGGGCGGCATCTTTTTGCAGGCCGACAATCCTGCCGCGCTTGCGGATTGGTATCAGCAACACTTTGGGCTGGGATTTGCCGCCAATGGCGGCGTGCACTTTTGCTCGCCGGCGCCCATCACGGCAGTCGCCGCAGGCGGCTACCCGGTATTCAGTCTGTTTCCGCGCGACAACCCTTACTTCAACGGCAGTCCGCTGATCCTGAATTTCGTCGTCGCCGATCTGCTCGCCACCTTGCAGCGACTGACCGCCGAAGGCGTTGCCGTCGAAGCCGAAATCGAAGATGGCGAGTACGGCAAGTTCGGCTGGTTGACCGATCCGGCCGGCCATCGCATCGAGCTGTGGCAACCGCCGGAGCATCAACCATGAGCGACGAAAACGCTGGCGCCGTTTTCCATGACTTGAAAGCGTTGCTGACACCGTACCAATCACGGCTGGTACTGGTGCACGACAGCGCCGACCACTATTACCTCGACACGGCCTTCTTGATGCCGAACAAAAAGCCGCTGTTCTTTGCCGCGGTGAAAATCGGCAAAGCCTATGTCAGTTTCTATTTGATGCCGGTTTATGTCTTTCCAGATCTGCTGGATGAAATGCCGGCAGCCCTGCGCGCGCGCATGCAGGGGAAATCCTGCTTCCATTTCACCACGCTGACAGCCGAGCAGCGCACGGCGCTGCAGCAACTGGTGGCGCGCAGCGTCGAACGCTACCGCGCGCAGGGCTATCTCAACTAGTGCTGCAGGTGCGGTTGCGGCCGCTTTGCTTGGCGAGGTAGAGCGAGCGGTCGGCACGGGAATAGAGGGCGGCAAAGCCCTCGTCATGTGCCTGTAGCGTGGTCAGGCCGATGCTGATGGTCACGTTCAGCGACGCGCTGCCCGGTACGGCAAACCTGGCCGCCTCGACCGCCAGTCGAATGCGCTCCGCCAGTGCAAGCGCCCGGTGGAGTTCCGTGTCCGGCAGCAGCACCGCAAACTCCTCGCCGCCGAGCCGGGCCGGCAAATCTTCCTTGGGCAAATTGCCGCGGATGCGCTCGGCGATATCGGCCAGCACCTGATCGCCGACCGGATGACCGTAGCGATCATTGATTTGCTTGAAATGGTCGACATCGAGCATCAGTAACGACAGCGGCAAACCGTGCCGGGTCGCGCGGGAGAACTCGCGCTCGGGCGAGGCGAGAAACGAACGGCGGTTCGGCAGATTGGTCAGCATGTCGGTAGTCGACAGCCGGGTCAGCTCTTCCTGCAAGGTGTGCAGTTCGGTGATTTCGGTGGAAAAGCCGATCAGGGTGGGCCGGCTGTCGCCGAGCGCAATCGGCATCTTGATACTCCAGTAATGCGCGGTTGTGCCATCCGGCGCGGTGAGAAACTCCTGCCCGGCGCAGCGCTCCCCGGTGCTGAACACCTGCCGATCCAGTTCGGTGAAATTGCTGACCGTGCCGGCCGGAAACAGCTCGTCGTCGGAGCAGCCGATGATCTCCTGCTCCGGTCGGCCGAACAGCTGCGCGAGCTTGTGGTTGACGTAATGAAAACGGCGCTGATCGTCACGGATGTAAATGAACGCGTCGACGTTGTTCAGCACCGTCTGCAGCAAGGCACGCTGGCGCGTCAGTTCGCATTCCAGCCGCTTGCGTTCGGTAATGTCGGTGGAAATGCCGCACATGCCGACAATCCGGCCGCGCTCGTCGCGCAATGGCTTCTTGACCGTCCAGTAAATGCGCTGCCAGCCGCTCGGTTTCAGGCAATTGATTTCTTCCCGTTCGATGAGCTGGCCATGGTCCAGCACCAGGCGATCGTTCTGGCGCAGCTGATCGGAACTGTCGAGATCGAAGAAATGGCTGTCATCCTTGCCGAGCACGTCGGCGAGTGGTCGGCCGAACAGGGCCAGCACATAACGGCTGGCGTAGGTGTAGCGGCCGGCCATGTCCTTGGTCAACACATAGGCTCCCACCTCGTCCAGCACGGCACGCAAGCGGGTCAGCTCGGCATGCAACAACGCGGGATCGGAACCGGACTCCGTCACGACTGCTCGTCCGCCCCTTTGCTGCCACAAGCATAGTGCGGAAATGCCCGGGGGCGGCCGGGTCCGTGCGGAATACCTGGGGCAGACGTCAGTGAGGGGAGCATGTCGTGAAGACCCTCGCGCACAGGGCTTCACTCAGCCTTGGCTGTCCGGGGGGGGGCGTACCGGAAACCTCCGATTCGGACGCCAACTGCTCGTTCAAAGCGTTTCGGTGGCTCTGAGCCCAGCGCTTGGGCGTGACTGTTCAGCTCGTGCAGGTGCGGTTTTTTCGGTGCCCCAGATCAGGAGATGACATAGATGGAGGGCAAATCCACGCCCGTGATTGCTCACGGGCGAGACATAGCGCAGCACCTCGTCGTATTGCGCGTGCACGGTTTCAATCCACGCCCGTGATTGCTCACGGGCGAGACGGCCCGTAACAGGCAGGCGGGCTGCGCCATGCGACGTTTCAATCCACGCCCGTGATTGCTCACGGGCGAGACCATTCAAAAGCTGCGCCAATTACACCGTAGTTACAGTTTCAATCCACGCCCGTGATTGCTCACGGGCGAGACATGATAACGTAGCTGCTACTTCTAGATTAACAATGTTTCAATCCACGCCCGTGATTGCTCACGGGCGAGACGACTGCCGACGGCCAGCGCCTCGCACGCCAGCTTGTTTCAATCCACGCCCGTGATTGCTCACGGGCGAGACGATCATACCGACAGACTCCTCCTCGCCAAGAGGAGTGTTTCAATCCACGCCCGTGATTGCTCACGGGCGAGACGATGGTATCGCCAGTTTGACGGCTGCCGGTATGTTTCAATCCACGCCCGTGATTGCTCACGGGCGAGACATGGTCACTCGCTGGGCGCTTAAGTGGCTCGACATGTTTCAATCCACGCCCGTGATTGCTCACGGGCGAGACTGGAAGATCGTCAAGAACAGAGACGTAAACAGATTGTTTCAATCCACGCCCGTGATTGCTCACGGGCGAGACGTGTTGGGTCAGAAGACAATAACAACCCCACTAATGTTTCAATCCACGCCCGTGATTGCTCACGGGCGAGACCAGCAAATCATCAAAATACACGCCCAGCCCTGAGTTTCAATCCACGCCCGTGATTGCTCACGGGCGAGACGCGAGCAGCCCAAACCGCCGAAACCGACTGACAAGTTTCAATCCACGCCCGTGATTGCTCACGGGCGAGACATGCAGACGATCCCCACGCTAAGGGACAGTTACTAGTTTCAATCCACGCCCGTGATTGCTCACGGGCGAGACTCGCTTGCCGGACGTTCCGACTGCTGCCGATCTGGTTTCAATCCACGCCCGTGATTGCTCACGGGCGAGACTTCGTCGCTCTGCTCGTAGCATGTCGGTTTACCTGTTTCAATCCACGCCCGTGATTGCTCACGGGCGAGACGCTCACACTGGGCATTTACCGACAAAGATACTGGCGTTTCAATCCACGCCCGTGATTGCTCACGGGCGAGACGCGGTCAGCGTGTTTCTGAGGCCACTTTGACTAAGGTTTCAATCCACGCCCGTGATTGCTCACGGGCGAGACGTCAGGGTTAGGGCAGGGCAATGATGGCCCTTATGATGTTTCAAT
>JBKBHF010000043.1:0-35430 GCA_046297695.1 Permianibacter sp.
GTCAATAATCGCATCAAGGTGATCAAGCGCATGGCCTACGGCTACCGGGATAACAGCTACTTCTTCTTGAAGATCAAAGCCGCATTTCCCGGTATCCCGCGATGAACCTTTTTTTTGCCGGTCGTGCGGCGCTCTGCTGCAACCGAACCGGCGGAGCAGGGTGGCCTGAACGGGGTGAAGTTGGCCGCTCGGCAAGGCTGCATCCGCGTCGAATCAAGGCTGAGTCAGCGCCAAATCAGCGAATCAACGCATTGATTTCAAACGGAAATAAAAATTAGACATCGGCGCAGCCCAAATTGGATGCCAAAACGATGCCGGTGCGGTTTTCGACGCTTGCCCGCGCGCAGTACAACCCGCCTCCCGATGCCGTGGCGCAGCCCTCAGCGCCGGGTGTCGCCCGTTCGGCTCGCACCGGACGGGACCAACCAAGAACCATTATCTGGAGGCACCATGAGGAAACACCCCACCCACTGGCCGCGGACACTGACGGCAATCGCTGTCAGCGCCATGTTGTCGGTGGCTGCACCGACGGCTCTCGCCAGCGGCGAATCGACCGGTACCATCGTTGGCATGGTCAACGCCGATCCGACGCTCGGCGCAGTCACCATCAGTATCGAGAGCCTGGACACCGGCCTCAAGCGCACCGAGACCGTCGCGGCCGGCAGCGAATACCGTTTCCCGCGTTTGCCAATCGGCCGTTACAAGGTCACCGTCAGCGACGCGCGCGGCCGTGAGCTCGGCAGCAGCACGGTGGTGGTCAATATTGCGACCAACACCAATGCCTCGTTCGATCTCGGCAGCCGCAGCGATGCCGAGGTGATCGAAGTGGTCGCAACGCGGCCATCGGCAGTCGACATGCAAACGGTCGACTCGGGTCTCGTGATCGGTGAAACCGAATTCGATCGGTTGCCGGTGGGCCGCGATGTCACCAGCATCGCGCTGCTGGCGCCGAACGTCACCAAGGGCGACACCGCCTTTGGTAACCTCGGCTCGTTCGCCGGCGCCTCGGTGGCCGAGAACGCGTATTACATCAACGGCATGAACGTCACCAATTTCCGTAATGGTCTCGGTGGCTCAACGGTGCCGTTCGAGTTCTACAAGGAATTCCAGGTCAAGACCGGTGGTTACGGTGCCGAGTTCGGCCGTTCGCTGGGCGGCGTGATCAACGCGGTGACCAAAAGCGGTGGCAACGAATTCGAGGTGGGCGGCAACGTTTACCACACGCCAGGCAGCCTGCAGGGCGACAGCCCGAACAGCTACTACCGTGACGGCCGCATTTTTGTCGCCAACGACAAGGACGAAACCACCCGCACCGAAGTCAACGTCTGGGCCAGCGGTCCGCTGGTGCAGGACAAGCTGTTCTTCTTCGCGATGTACAACCCGCGCGACGTCGAGCGCGATTACCTGCTGGCCGAAGGTACCTCGTTCGAAAACTCGAACAGTGATGACGCCTTCTGGGGCGGCAAGCTCGATTGGCAGATCAGCGACAACCACTTGCTGGAACTGCTGACCTTCTCCGACGAGCGTGAAGACGTCACCAAGCAGTACAACTACGATTACCAAGGCAGTGGCCGTGGTGATTATGTCGGCTCCACGTTCGACAAGCGCGGCGGCAAGAACAGCTCGCTGAAATACACCGGCTATCTGTCCGACAGCCTGACCGTGACTGCCTTGTATGGCCAGAACGAATACGATTTGACCACGCAATCGACCGCGGATCTGAACTGCCCGTTGGTGGTTGATGTCCGTCCGGGCGCCGTCAACCCGTACCCGGGCTGCTGGGTCAACGACGTGACCGAAACCGGTCTTGATCAGCGTACCGTCAACCGGCTCGACTTCGAATGGATCGTCAGCGATGCGCACACGCTGCGCTTCGGTGTCGACCGCGAGTTGCTGGAGTCGGATGGCGAAGAAGCTTATTCCGGTGGTCAGTACTGGCGTTACATCCGCTGGGCGGCCGGTACCGCGCTGTCCAACGGCGAGGTCAACAACACCGGTGCCGATATCGATCTGGTTCGCTTGCGCGAACGCACTGCAGGCGGTGCGTTTGAAACCGACAACCAGGCGATCTACATCGAAGATCGTTGGCAGATCAATGACCGCTGGTTCGCCACCATCGGCCTGCGCCATGAAGTATTCGAGAACAAGAACGCCAATGGCGATTCGTTCATCAAGGTTGATGACCAGATCGCGCCGCGCATCGGCCTGACCTGGGATGTCGAGGGGGATGGCAAGAGCAAGCTATTCTTCAATGCTGGCCGTTACCACCTGCCGGTTGCCAACAACACCAACGTCCGTGTTGCCGGCAATGAAATCGACTGGCAGGAGTTCTACACCTTCACCGGCATGGACCCTGCAACCGGCGCGCCGATTGGTCTTGGTCCGCAGATTGGCGATCGCGTTTACACCTCAAGCGGAGCCAAGGATGTCGAGTTGCTTGCCGACAAGGACATCAAGCCGATGTACCAGGACGAGTTCATTCTCGGTTACGAGCGTGAACTGTCGGCCGAGTACACCTTTGGCATCCGCGGCATCTACCGCGATACCGGCGCCGCCATCGATGATTGGTGTGTGCTCGATCAGGGCTGTGTGCTGATCAACCCGGGCGAAGATGTCACGATCGGTGTCGATGCCGATCACGATGGCGTCTGGGATGGCACCTATGAAACCATCAGCGCCGAAGAAATCGGTCTGGATGATGCGCACCGGGAATACCATGCGGTCAACCTGGAGCTGAATCATCGTTCCGAGAACCTGCGTTACACCCTGACCTATACCTGGGCGCGCAATTTCGGCAATTTCGAAGGTTATGTGAAGTCCGACATCGGTCAGGATGATGCCGGTATCACCCAGGACTTCGATTTCCCGGAACTGATGGATGGCGCCGAAGGTTACCTGCCGAATGATCGTCGCCACACGCTGAAGTTTTACGGTTCGTACAGCGTGACCGACAGTCTGGATCTGGGCTGGAATTTCCTGCTGCAATCCGGCCGGCCGATCAATGGCTTCGGTAAAGGCCATCCGGACATCGGTGGCCCGCTGCCGTACGGTGACAGCTTCTACACTTACGATCCGGTGACAGGTGAGTATCGCCTGAACAAGCGCGGTCATTTCGGCCGCACACCGTGGATCGCGTCGCTGGATCTGTCGGCGCGCTATCACACCACGCTCGCTGGCGTTGACACCGCGTTCTACTTCGATGTGTTCAACGTGTTGAATGCCGATGGCGTGATCCAGGTTGATGAAGAAGCCGAGCAGACCCAGGGGGTTGCCAACGACAGCTTCATGTTGCCGACTGCCTATCAGGAGCCGCGGTCAGTGCGTGTCGGTGCCGAGGTGCGTTTCTGATTGTCGCTGTGTGAGTAAGAAAAACGGGGCGCCATTGGCGCCCCGTTTTTCTTAAATATTCACTAAAACCAACCTTGTCACACAGCAAGGTTTATGCGGTTGTTTTTCCTGCATTTTTACCATTGACGCTGTGGTCGGGCCGGCGCAACCATCATGCTCAAACCCCGAGGACTGGGGGAGGAGTCTGTTGATGGCCACTGCCGATGATCTGCGCGCACCCGAGCCGCGCGCCCTCGACAACGCAATGCCTGACTTGCGTAATCAATTGTTTCGCGTCGATGACTGGTTGGTTGATCCGCGTGCCAATCGCATTGAACGTGATGAGTCGGTCAAGACGCTGCGCAACAAAGCCATGGAGCTGCTGGTGCTGCTGGCCAGCCGGCCCGGCCAAGTGGTGCTGCGTGACGAAATCGTGGCCTGCGTCTGGGATGGCAATGAGTACGTCGCCAGCAAAGGCATTACCAACACCATCTGGACCTTGCGGCAGTGTTTGGGCGACACCGCGGAAACACCACGTTACATCGAGACCATCGCCAAACGCGGTTATCGCCTGATTGCACCAGTACTGGTGATGCCGCAGCCGCCGGCATTCTCCGTTTTGACCGACGCCAACGCCGCCAGCGAAGGTAGCGCTGTGGCCGAGGCAAGTGTGCCGGTCATCGCCACAACCGATGTCACGGCAGCGACCAACAGTCCACAGATGTCTGTGACGAGCGGGCCTGCTGAGCCGGGCATTGCGGCGTCACCGGTCGGCTCGACAGCGCCTGTGCTGGTTACGGTTGAGCGCCGGGCCGCCAGTCACGAGGAGCCGCTCGCCGCCGTGCGCGCGGACGTTCCGCGTGTTGGAAACACCTTTGCCGCGTTGATGATTGGCTGTCGGCATGTGTGCGATGCGGCCATGCGCGGGCCGCGTCGCACAATAGCCGTCACTGCCGTTGTCGCAGCGGTTGCGATCGCCGTGGTCGCGGTAACAGGTGCCATGCTGATGCCGGGACCGGACAATTCTGAAACAACGACGGCAGTGGCGCCGAGCACCGCCGCCAGCATTGCCGGCAAGGCCGATGTGAAACTGCTGCAAACCACGGCGGAAATCGAGTTTCCGGTCGCGGTGGCTCCGGATGGCAAACGCTTTGCGTATGGCAGCCGGTTGTTCCTGCATCAACCGAATACCTTGTGGTTGCGAGAATTGACACCGGGCGCCAAGCCGGTGCAATTGAAGCAGTATGCCGGTCAGTTGTTTGCGCTGGCCTGGGCGCCGGACGGCCGCTCGCTCGCCGTGATCGCACATGACGAAACGCGGCAATGCGAGTTGTCGGTGCTGGATTTGCAAACCTTGCAATCGCAAGTGCTCGGCCGCTGCGCCGATGGCAAAAGCGTGGGTCTGGCGTGGTCGGATGATGGTCGGTTTCTGGCGACCAGCGATGTCAGCAACAGCGGCGGCATCGGCGTGGTGTTGATCGAGCGGGCGACCGGTGCGCGTCGGATGCTGACCGAGCCGGCGCGCGATCAGCACGATCTGGTCGGCGATTTCAGTCCGGATGCCAGCAAGTTGCTGGTGGTGCGTCAGGCGTCGCCATCGGAGGTCGAGTTGTGGCAGTTGGCGCTCGACGGCCAGGCGCAGTTGTTGTGGCACAGCAACGAAACGGTGTTGGCGCCGACCATGGATTGGTGGACGCCGAACGAAGTGCTGCTGGCGGTTGGCCGCGAAGGTGCCGACATGCAATTGCACGCATTGAATCCGGCGGACGGCAGCATGCAGGCGCTGGGGTTGGCCGGTGTCTCGCCGCAACATGTGGCACCGACCGGCGTGTTGTTTGTGCGTTCACGCCAGCATTTTTCGTTGACGGAAATTGATCTGCGGCAGCGGCCGCTGCAGGTCAGTGCACGCGTTCAACTGGACGGTCAGATCGGTCACCCGGCCTATCTCGATAACGAGCAATGGTTGTTCATGAGCAACCTGACCGGTCACATGGAAATTTATCGCGGCCAGCGCCAGGGCGCGCCGGAGCAACTGACGGATCTGCAGCGCATGGCCTGGGATCCGGCCGCCTCACCGGATGGCCGTTGGCTGGCCTTTGCCGGTCAATGCGGTGGCGATGCGCGCAGCAAAATCTGTTTGCAGGATCGGCGCAGTGGTCAGATCGCCATTGCCTTCAGCGGCGAGCAATCGGCGGAGGCGCCACGCTGGCAAGCGGACGGCAAGGCCTTGTGGTTCCGGATGGCGGACGGTGGTCAGATGCAGATCGGTCGGCTGCCGGTGGCCGCGGATGGACGGCTGGGTGCGGTCGAATGGTTGGCGTCGCTGCCGACGCTGGATGTGTTCCCGACCGCGCACGGCGACGGCTTTTACTGGGTCGACAAATACCGCCCTGGCATCTGGCAGCGTGATCTCGCCAGCGGCCGTGACCGGCTGCGTGTAGCGACGTTTCCGGCCGGCTCCCGGCAATGGGCGGCGCAGGGTGACAACGTGTTCTTCCTCATTCGCGAACCGGACCGGTCGCTGTCCGTGCATCGTCAGCGCCCCGGCGCGGCGGTCGAGCCGCTCGGCAAGTTTGACAACCTGATGCTCAATGCCAATGGTGTCGTCGCGGTATCGCCAGATGGCCAGCGCTTGCTGGTGTCGGAAGTGACGGCGCTGAGCTATGACCCGGCGCTGGCGCAAACGCCGAGCAGCGGCGGTTACCCCTTGGCCATCGGCCAGCGCCGGCTGGTGGCCGCCCGCTGAGTCGGGCGGGCGCTTCAGCTTTCGCGGATGGCGACAAATTCGCCGGTAAAACGGGCGGCCAGCTGGCCGCCCGTTTTCAATTCGGCCGGCACCAGCAGCCGGCCGCGGCCCTTGCTACGCAGGTCGTGCAGAAAGGCCTCGACTGCTGCCGGCTCCGCTAACCAGGCTTCGGCCGCTGGCGCTTCGGCCAGCGGTTTCACATAGCGGATGTCGGCGTGGCGCAGCACCACGGCGGCCGGCAACTGCTCGCGCTGGCAGACGCTGTGCACCAGCGTCCAGCCGGCCAGCGTGGCAAAGCAATAAATGCTGCCGGCGAAGACGGTGCCATGCAGGTTGCGGTTGGCATCAAACGGCCCGATGACCCGGATACGGTCTTTTTCGGCCATCTCTACGGCCAAGCCAAGTGCCTGTGTCAGCGGTATCTCGCGATGGAGCAGGGAGGTCAGCGCAGTGGGGGTCACGGCCAGTGATCCAGTCAGAGAGGTCGCGCCAGTATAAAGGAACGCAAAAACCCCGAAGATTCCCGGGGTTGGGTGTGGCAGGAGGGGCGGTCAGCCAGTAGAATTCGCAGCCTCGCAAAAGCTGCGACAAATTGCCGCAGCGGCGCCGGCCTAACACCACCAATACGGCGGCGAGGTCTTCCGGGGTGGCTTCTACCACCCCGTCATTATGTATGGAGATGAGGCATGTCTTTTTTGAGCAAGCTCAAAGCCGGGCTCGGTTTGCTTGCACTGCTGTCCATGACGGCGGTGTCGGCGGCTGATTCCAAGCTGAATCTGCGCGAAGGCGTGACCGAGATCAGCCGCGATGCCTACAACCTGCACAACTGGGTTGTCGTCATCATGGCTTTGATCGCGGTTGTGGTCTTTGGCGCCATGGCCTACTCGATGTGGGCCCACACCAAGAAGAAAAACCCGGTACCGGCGAAGTTTTCCCATTCGACCAGTCTGGAAATTCTCTGGACCGCGATTCCGTTCATCATCCTGATCGTGTTTGCGGTGCCGGCGACCAAGCTGCTCATGAAGCAATATGACGCCTCGGAATCTGACCTCACCGTCATCGTTCGCGGCTACCAGTGGAAGTGGAAATACACCTACCCGGACCAGGGCATCGAGTTCTTCTCGAACCTGTCGACCCCGCGTGAAGTGTTCACCAATACCGCAAACCCGGCCAGCACGCCGATCGCGGCGATTGGCCATGTTGCCGCCGGTGGTATCGTCACCAAGGGTGATCTGCCGACCGAAAAGAACGAAAACTACTTGCTGGAAGTTGACAATGAAATGGTCATTCCGGTCGGCAAGAAAGTGCGTTTTCTGGTCACCGCCGATGACGTGATCCACTCGTTCTGGGTGCCGGATTTTGGCGTCAAGAAAGATGCGATTCCGGGCTTCGTCAACGAAACCTGGGCGCGGGTCGAGAAAGTCGGCACCTACCGTGGTGTTTGCGCCGAACTGTGCGGCAAAGACCACGGTTTCATGCCGATCGTCGTGCGCGTGGTCGAGCAGGCTGAATTCGACGCTTGGATCGCCCAGAAGCAGGAAGAAAAGCGCATTGCCGAAGAAGAGGCCGCCAAAGCCGCTGCTTCGTCGTTCACGCTGGAGCAGCTGATGGCGGAAGGTGAGAAGGTTTACCTTGCCAAGTGTGCTGCTTGCCACATGCCTAACGGTGCCGGTTTGCCGCCGACGTTCCCGGCTCTTGCGGGATCGAAGATGGCGACTACAGACAAGCCTGGCCACATCAATATCGTCGTCAACGGCAAAGCCGGCACTGCGATGCAGGCCTTCGGCGCCCAGCTGACCGACCTGGAGCTGGCCGCTGTCATCACTTACGAACGCAATGCCTGGGGCAACAACACCGGTGAACTGGTGCAGCCTGCAGAAATTGCTGCGTTCAAAAACGGTAACTAAGGGGAGATGACCATGGGCGCACACGCCGCACACGATCATCACGATGATCACCACGATCACAAGCCGACCGGCATCAAGCGCTGGCTGTTCACGACCAACCACAAAGACATCGGTTCGATGTACCTGTGGTTCGCGTTCGCCATGTTCCTGACCGGCGGTTTCATGGCGCTTTTGATCCGCGCCGAACTGTTCCAGCCGGGCCTGCAATTCTTCGAGCCGAACTTCTTCAACCAGATGACCACGGTTCACGGTCTGGTGATGGTGTTCGGTGCGGTGATGCCGGCCTTCACCGGTCTCGCCAACTGGATGATTCCGCTGATGATTGGCGCGCCGGACATGGCGCTGCCGCGGATGAACAACTGGTCGTTCTGGATTCTGCCGTTTGCCTTCCTGCTGCTGATTGCCAGCTTGTTCATGGATGGCGGTGGCCCGAACTTCGGTTGGACGTTCTACGCGCCGCTGTCGACCACTTACGGTCCGCCGAGCACCGACTTCTTCATTTTCTCGGTGCACATCATGGGTATCAGCTCGATCATGGGCGCGATCAACGTGATCGTCACCGTGTTCAACATGCGCGCGCCGGGCATGACCCTGATGCGCATGCCGCTGTTCGTCTGGACCTGGCTCATCACCGCGTTCCTGCTGATCATGGTGATGCCGGTTCTGGCTGGCGCGGTGACCATGATGCTGACCGACCGTCACTTCGGCACCGACTTCTTCAACGCCGCAGGCGGTGGTGATCCGGTGCTGTTCCAGCACGTGTTCTGGTTCTTCGGTCACCCCGAGGTCTACATCATGATTCTGCCGAGCTTTGGTATCGCTTCGGCCATCATCCCGGCCTTTGCCCGTAAGCCGCTGTTCGGTTATGCCTCGATGGTGTACGCGACCGCGTCGATCGCCTTCCTGTCGTTCATCGTTTGGGCGCACCACATGTTCACCGTCGGCATGCCGCTCGGTGGTGAGCTGTTCTTCATGTACGCGACCATGCTGATCGCCGTGCCGACTGGCGTGAAGATCTTCAACTGGATCGCGACCATGTGGCAGGGCTCGATGACCTTCGAAGCGCCGATGCTGTTCGCCATCGCGTTCGTGATCCTGTTCACCATCGGTGGATTCTCCGGCGTCATGCTGGCGATGGCGCCGGTCGACTTCCAGTATCACGACACCTACTTCGTCGTGGCGCACTTCCACTACGTGCTGTTCCCGGGCGCCATCTTCGGCACCATTGCGGCGACCTATTACTGGCTGCCGAAGTGGACCGGTCACATGTACAGCGAAACGCTGGCCAAGTGGCATTTCTGGCTGAGCATGATTTTCGTCAACCTGACCTTCTTCCCGATGCACTTCTCGGGTCTGGCCGGCATGCAGCGCCGGGTGCCGGACTACAACGTGATGTTCGCGGACTTCAACATGCTGTCGTCGATCGGAGCCTTCGGCCTCGGTCTGACCCAGCTATTGTTCCTGTGGATCATCATCAAGTGCATCAAAGGCGGCGAGAAAGCGCCGGCCAAGCCGTGGGATGGTGCCCATGGTCTGGAATGGACCGTGCCGTCGCCGGCGCCTTATCACACCTTCAGCACGCCGCCGAAGGTCACTGACGAGAACGCACACAGCTGAGCGGCGCAGGCCACTCAGTGCAGCGGCCGGCACCCTGCTGCCGGCCGCTGCGATGAAGTAAAGCGGGTAAGCGAGTGATAGCCGGTATGAGGTCCACTCGCGGACCAAGACAGAAAACGACATGGGCATGAGGTCATGACTGAAGCCACTGCTGTGCAACAACGCAACAAGAAGTTGGCGCTGAAAATCGCCGCGATTGCGCTGGGCATGACCGGTTTTGGTTTTGCCATGGTGCCGCTGTATGACGTGTTCTGCGAAGTGTTCGGCATCAATGGCAAGACCGCCGGTCAAGCCGAGGTGCAACAGGTCGTGGTCGACACGTCCCGCACCGTGACGGTGGAGTTTGTCGCCACGGTCGACCGCGGCATGCCATGGCAGTTCGAGCCGGAAGTGAAGAAGCTGAAGGTGCATCCGGGTGAAATGCACAAGGTCAATTTCAAAGTGGCCAATCGCACGGGCGAGCGGATTGTCGGACAGGCGGTCCCCAGTCTGAGCCCGGGCCTCGCGACCCTGTATTTCAACAAGACCGAGTGCTTCTGCTTCAACAACCAACCGCTTGACGGCCATGCAGCGGCGGATTTGCCGATGACCTTCATCATCGATCCGCAACTGCCGGCCGACGTGCACACCGTGACGCTGTCTTACACGCTGTACAACATTACCGACAAGCTGCAACCCGGCAACGTCGCAGCCAACTGAAAGAAACGTAACGCAACGTTAGTGACGTTGACGGTTTAGCGAGGGAGTTACACAAATGGCTCATACTGAAACCCAAGGCGAGCACGAAAATTATTACGTGCCAGCCGAGAGCAAGTGGCCGTTCATCGGCTCGGTTGCGCTCGCGCTGATCGTGTTTGGCGCCGGCAATTTCGTCCAGGAAAGCTCCGGCAAGTTCGGCGGTGGCAACGGCTACGGTGGCTGGATCCTGCTGGCGGGTGTCGCCATGCTGCTGTTCATGCTGATCGGCTGGTGGAACCACGTCATCAAGGAATCGCTGGGTGGCCTGTACAGCCAGCAGATGGACCGCAGCTTCCGCCAGGGCATGTTCTGGTTCATCACCTCGGAAGTGATGTTCTTCGCGGCATTCTTTGGCGCGCTGTTCTACGTCCGTATGTTCGTGGTGCCGTGGCTCGGCGGTGAAGGCTCGAAAGTCGAAACCCATGAGCTGCTGTGGCCGGATTTCGTCAACGTCTGGCCGCTGACGCTGACCCCGGCTGGCGAAACCACGACCGCAATGCCGGCCTGGGGCCTGCCGTTCATCAACACCGTGCTGCTGGTCACCTCGTCGATCACCCTGACCATCTCGCACCACGCGCTGAAAGACGGCAACAACTTCAAGGCCTGGACCTGGCTGTTCTGGACCGTCGCCCTGGGCGCCATCTTCCTGTGCCTGCAGGCGTACGAGTACTACCACGCTTACAACGATCTCGGCTTGACCATGGGCTCGGGCATTTACGGCAGCACCTTCTTCCTGCTGACCGGTTTCCACGGCATGCACGTGACGCTCGGCACCATCATGCTGCTGGTGATGCTGTTCCGGATGGCGAAAGGTCACTTCACCCCGGAGAAGCATTTCGCCTTCGAAGCCGCCGCCTGGTACTGGCATTTCGTTGATGTGGTCTGGATCGGCTTGTTCATTTTCGTTTACTGCCTGTAAACGATTGCCGAGTTCTGTCCGCAAAAAAGCCGGCGCAAGCCGGCTTTTTATTTGTCTGGTGCGGCGGTCGGCAGCAGCTACCGGACGGGTGAAATCGGCGTCGCTTGCGCTCAGCCGCCCACGCCGTGCGGCACCAGAATGCCGAATTTCATCGCCAGCACCAGCACCGCCAGCAGCAGCACCGACAGCCCGACGCGCCAAGTCAGCGAGTTCACGGTGCGTTTGCTGTTGCCCTGATCCTTGACCAGAAAGAACAGGCCCCGAAACAGCACGAACAGTATCGCCAGCAGAATCACCACCAAAACGGCTTTGGCCCACCACATGTCTTTTCTCCTCTGGTCAAGGCGGCCGGCAGCATAACCGTCGAACGGTTTATCACCAAGCCACGCCGTATCGGCAAGGGGCTTTGTACCGGGCGTCAGTACATTTTACGCGCCGGTGGCCCTTAGGCTCCCAGTCGCGGCGCAATTCTGTATCGGGATGTAGATTCTCCAGCGTCTGATGAAAGTGGCTGCTCACTTTGTCACCAACTTTGACGAAAAATCACCTGACACGTCTCGCCAGGGCCCTTTCCAGCCAGCTCGAGCCCGGCTGGGCCGCGCCGTTGCTGCGTTTCTGAGCATTCGGTCCCAGATTTGCAATAGCCGGTCCCAGACCCACACCAGAAAACCGGGTCAGCGTCGTGGAGGGAGCGGTACTGCGACGACCAAGAGAGATCGCCAAAGGAGTGCCATTGCATGAGGAAGTCCAAGCTGATTGGCTTGGCAGTACTTGCGGCCAGCCTGAGTTTGGGGTTGAGCGCAGCGCCTGCCACCGTCACCACCGCCAACAAGACCGCACCGGACAAACTGGCCCAGAACCCGGTCAAGAAGATCGGCCACGCGCAAACGGCAGAACAGCGCGAGACCGATGCCCAGCAAGCCAAGGCTCGCGTCGCCAAAACCAAGCAAAGCGTCGACAAGAGCAAGAATCGGGAAGTCAATAACCGGTTTCCGGCCGAGCTCTTGACCCGCAAACCGGTCGCGACCAAGCAGGACGTGCTGGTGGCGAAGCAGGCGCAGGCCAAGAAGAAAATGGGCGCGTTCGGCGCAACCGTGTTGAACACGCCAGCGGCCGATCTGTCGTTCCCCGGTTATGACAACGACGACAACGCCGCGGTCGCCGGTGGCCGTATCGCGCCGCCGGATACCAACGGCGATGTCGGTACCGATTACTACGTGCAGTACGTCAACCTCGGCTGGATGGTGTTCAGCAAGACCGACGGTTCGGTGGTTGCCGGTCCGTTCCGCGGCAACACCTTCTGGCAAGGTTTCGGCGGCATCTGCGAAAGCGACAACGCCGGCGACCCGATCGTATTGTACGACCGCTACGCCGATCGCTGGGTGTTCAGCCAGTTCACCACGTCTTCGGCGGATGGCCACCAATGCTTCGCCGTGTCGAAAGACAACAAGCCGTTCCCGGATCCGGGTGAAAGCGCGGCTGATCAATATCACCGTTACGACTTCGTGGTGAGCCCGTCGGGTCAGTTCAACGACTACCCGAAAATCACCCTGTGGCCGGACGGCTACTACATGACCACCAACGAGTTCACCAGCGGCTTTGTCGGCGTCAACCTGACCGTGTTCAACCGCAGCGCGATGTTGGCTGGCGCACCGGCGAACTTCGTGCAATGGTCACTCGGCGCTGACGATGCATTCTCGGCGCAGCCGTCGCATCTGGAAGGCCTCGATCTGCCGCCACCGGGCACCTGCAACACGGTGATCCATGCCTCCGACGCTGAAACCTGGGGCTCGCCGTTTGACAGCTATCGCAGCTGGCAGGCCTGCGTCGATTTCAGCAATCCGGCCAACTCGACCCTGACCGAGAATCCGCGTGTGGCGGCCGCTGCGTTCGATGCCGAACTGTGCGGCTTCTCGCGCAACTGCGTGCCGACCCCGACCGGTCAGTCACTCGATACGCTGGGCCAGTTCACCATGTACCGGTTCACGACCCGTTATTTCCCGGGTGAGGGCCTGAAAGGCGTGATCTCGCACACGGTCGATGTCGGTGGCAACCGCGCCGGTATTCGCTGGGCACAGCTGAATCTCGGCGCGGGTGGCCCGAGCATCGCCGATCAAGGCACCATCGATGCCGGTGACGGCATGTGGCGCTGGATGCCGGCAGCCGGCATGGACGCCTCGGGCAACATTGCTGTGGTGTACACCAAGGCCAACGCCGGCAAATTCCCGTCGGTGTACTTCGCCGGCCGCGAAGCCGGTGATGCACCGGGCACGATGCAAGCCGAAGCGGTTTGCCATGACGGTACCGGCGGCCAGACAGGCGCCAACCGCTGGGGTGATTACGCGTCGGTCAGCAGCGATCCGGTCGATCAGTGCACGTTCTGGATGACCAACGAGTACACGGAAACCACCGGCACGTTCAACTGGAACACCCGCGTCTGCTCGTTCAAGTTCCCGAGCTGCGGCGAGCCGACCTTCGGTCTCGGTGGCGACAACCTGACTCAGGAAGTCTGCACCGCCACCGGCGCGACGCTGAATCCGATCAACGTCAACGTCGCCAGCTATCAGGACTTCAACGATCCGGTCACGCTGAGCTACGACGGTCTGCCGGCCGGCTTCTCGGGCGGTTTCAGCAACAACCCAGTGGTGCCGCCAGGCAGCAGCATTGCGCAGTTGTTTGCTGACGGTTCGGTGACCACCGGTGTCTACAACTTCCGCATTCGCGGCGTTGCTGGCAGCACCGAGCGTTTCGCCAACGTTTCCGTTCGTGCCTGGGACAGCGTCCCGGCCGGCGTTGCGCTGAATGGCCCGGCTGACGGCGCCACCGGTGTTGACGTGCAACCGGCGTTCTCGTGGAGCGCGGATGCCGAAGCCACCAGCTACACGATCGAAATCGACAACAACGCCGATTTCAGCAGCCCGGAAGTCAGCGCAACGGTCAACGGCACCAGCTTCACGCCGGCTGCTGCGCTCGATACCGATACCACCTACTACTGGCGCGTCACCGCAAACAACACCTGCGGCAGCGGCGTCAGCTCGCCGGTATTCTCGTTCTCGACCGGCCTGCTGGTTTGTACCGCGCCGAACCTGGCGATTCCGGACAGCAACGTCGCTGGCGTCAGCAACACCCTGCTGATCAGCGAGTCGGGCACGCTGAATGACCTCAATGTTTCGGTGAAAGGTGTGCACACCTGGGTTGGCGATCTGAAGTTCAATCTGACCCACCTCGAGTCGGGCCTGAGTGTCGATCTGATCGATCGCCCCGGCGTTCCGAACAGCACCTTCGGCTGCTCGGCCAACGACTTCGACACCACGCTTGATGACGCTGGCAGCGCGCCGGTCGAAACCACCTGCAACGGCACCCCGCCGGCGCTGTCCGGTTCGCTGATCCCGAACCAGCCGCTCAGCACCTTCAACGGTGGCGACTATGCCGGTTCGTGGCGTCTGACCGTGTCGGATCTCGCCGGCGGCGACACCGGTACCCTGCAGAAGTGGTGTTTGCTGCCGGTGCTGGCCGCCGTCGCTGGCGATCTGAACGGCGACCGCTGTGTCGACATCAATGACATGTCGTTGTTGTTGGCCGCGATCCGCAATCGCAGCACCGACCCGATGTATGACATCAATGGTGACGCCAAAGTCAACAGCAAAGACCGCACCGCCCTGCAAGCGCTGTACAGCAACCCGGGCGGCGCTCCGTGCAACTGATGCATTGCTCGCGCTAACAACAAAAGCGTCGGCTCATTGATGAGCCGGCGCACAAGGGAGTGAAGGATATGAAGATGTTGAAAAAGCTCGCCGCCACAGCGGTGGCCTTGGCCGCCATGGCCGGCGTTGCACAAGCCGATGTGATCGTTCCTGCCGATGAAACGTTGCTGGGCACGCCGACCACGCTGGGTGGTGGCCCGGCCGTCATGGCCAGCACCAGTGGCTGTGCCGACAGCGGCTTCTGCACACTGACCGAACTGCTCAGCGGCGGTTCGATCTCGGCAGGCGGTTTGACGTTTGGTGGCTTCTCGCTCGACAACGATCCACTCGACGGTTACAGCCAGTGGGATACCGACAATGTCATCGTGCAGGTGTTCGATTTCGGTGGCGTGCTCATGTTGGACTACGATTTCGCTCCGAACGGCTTTGGCGATCTGGGTTCATTGGCAACGCTGTTGGCCGACTTTGGCACCGGCTTGATCGACTTGAGCTATCAGGTGGTTGGTGATGGTACCGTCGATGTCGTGGCGGCCTGGCTTTATGATCTGGCCGGCGCGGGCACCTCCAACGCCAACTACGAACTGCAGGCCGACATGCTGATCGAGTCGGGCGGCAGTGAGCTTGCCTATCTCTATCAGTACCTGCTGCTGGAAAACAACAGCGTGGTTGAGTCGGATGTCAATGACTTCGCAGGCTTTGCCGGCGTCGATTCGCTGTCGATTACCAACTCGCTGTCGCACCTGTCCTCGCAAGGGCTGAACCTGATCTATTACGTTGATCAGGTGTTCTTCACCGAAGTGCGCGAAGTGCCGGTACCGGCGCCGATGACACTCGGTCTGCTCGGTCTCGGCCTGTTGGCTTTTGCCGCACAGCGGCAAAAGCGTCAGTTGCCGAACTGAGTGCACAGGCAGACGGCGGCGTTGCTGTCGTCTGCTGTTTTGTCACAGTACAGTCTGTGCTGTCACAGCAAAAGCCGGTCACGCCGGCTTTTGCTGTTTGTCTTTCTGCAGCGGGCCGCTGCCGCTAACTGTCTTTCGCGTTTTTGCCGCTTCAGCATGGCGCTACCTCCGATTTCATAATTGGTGGCCAAGCTTGGTTGGCAACTTTTCGCGGATCACATCGACATGGACAATGCACGGACAAACAGATATCCGACTTTTCCTGCTACCTGTGCGACATCTTCTGTTATGTTGGCGACAGCAGTGCTGGCGGCCTGTCGCAATCTTGCTATAACGCCGGCTCGATCAAAAAGCGAGATGGGAAGAAGTCGTGAATTCAGTGCAGTGGATGTCAATCATTGAAAAGCCGTCAGTACCTGCCAATCTGGTGTCAGTCAGCCGAAAGGTTGAACCTGTGCATGCGCGTAGGCGGCTTGCTTCGTTGTCGTTGGCGCACGGTTGCGCGTTGCTGACCGGCTCCTTGCTGATGACGGCACCCTTATTGGCGAACGCGTTGCCAGATACCGACTCTGCAATGTCATCCGCTCCGTCCGATACCCAGACGCTGGTGGTTCATGGCAGCCGCGCAGTGGCCTCGGGTTACGAGGCCCGCGGTACCGATGTCGAGCATGTCGAAGTCGACGATGCGGCAATCATGCCTGCCTCCATGTCGGAACTGTTGAGTTCGTTGTCCGGTGTGGCGGAGAGTGGCCAGGGTGGCTGGTTGCAGATGTGGTCGGTGCGTGGTGTCTCACGGCAACGGGTACTGACGTTTGTTGCCGGTATTCCCATCATCACCGACCGTCGCGCCGGGACGGCGGCGCACTTTGTTGATCCGGCGCTGCTCGGTGAGGCCACCGTGATGGCCGGGCCGGCGTCCAGCATTTACGGCGTCGGCGCACTCGGTGGCATCGTGCAGTTTTTTCCGCGCGAGCTCGCTGGTGCGGTCGCCGGCATCCAGCTCGACGATAACGGTGATGGCCGCGGCGGTTATGCCGGCTGGGGCAATGGCGATTTGACCCTGATGCTCGCCGGCTTGTCACGCGACAACAGCGAAGCGGCCGATGGTCGCGCGATCAATGATCACGGTGATCGTTGGTCGGCACTGTGGCGCCAGCGCTGGCAGCTCGCCAATGGTGAGCTTGAATTCCTGGCCATGCCGTCGAGAATCCGCGACATGGGCCGTGCGAATGCCAATTTTTACAACGGTCGCATTTTCAGTACGCCGGAAGAGGATCATCTGCCGCTGCGCTTGAGCTACCGCGCCAACAGCGGCTGGGAAGCGGCCGCTTTTGTCCATGACAACCAGGTCCGCAATGAAACTGACCGGATCGGCGTCAGTTTGACCACGACCGATAATGTCGCGACCGATACCGGGCTCAGCGTGCATTGGCCATGGCAGGGCGAAAACTGGCAGGCCCGCATCGGTGTCGATTGGTTGGGCCGGCTGGCGGTCGAAACCGAAGAACGCAGCTACACCATTGCCGCCGACAGTTGGCAATCACGGCAAGCGCTCGCCGATGGCGAGGAACAGCAATTGAGCCTCTTTGCCGAAATGGAAACGCCGCTGTTCGGTGGCGAAGTACAGCTCGGAGCGCGCACGACCGCGTTGCGGCAAAGCGCTGACGCGGAACGCGCAGTCAGTGATTCGGCTTACGCGGCGCATCTGGGCTGGGAGCGCTTGTTCGCTGAGCGCTGGTTTGTCTTCAGCAGCATCGGTCAGGCGGTGCGTTTTCCGGCGCTGACCGAGCGCTTCTACAACGGCGCAACCGGGCGCGGCACGCTGATTGGCAATGCCGAACTGGAACCGGAAACCGCCCGCACCGGGGATGTCGGTCTGCGCACGCGTTGGGCCGGTGCGGTCATCACCGGGCAGTTCTACTACCAAAAATTTGACGATTACATCGAACAAGTGGTGGTGCAGGACGATCCGCAGATCAACACCTACATCAATTTGTCGGAAGGTCGCATTCGCGGTGCGGAACTCGACGCGCGTTGGCAAGTCTCGGACTCGCTGCAGCTGTCGGTCAGCGCACACCGGTTGCGTGGTGAAGATGGCGACGGCAATCCGCTGGCAGATATTCCGGCCAATCGCTGGCAACTGGGGCTGGAGCAGCAGTGGCAACAGTGCGGGGTCGCACTGAACTGGAGCTGGCGCAAAAGCAAACGCGATCCGGGCCCGGATGAAATCGCCTTGGCGGCGGCGGATTATGGCAGCGCCAGTCTGCGTTGCTCGCTCGGCGATCACTGGCGAGCGGCCTTGGTCGTCAGCAATGCCAGCGATGAGCTCTACTGGGCGAATGCCGATTCGCAAGCGGCGCTGATGCCGGGACGGCGAGTCAGCGTGCGACTGAGCTGGCAGTGATGCTGCCGGTCGGCATGGTGACGGCGATACCGCGTGATCTGCATGCACCGCGTCACCAAGGCTCGTTCACGTTTCATTATCATCCTGTGGTCAGCCGGTGTACGCGCCGGGCGTGATCAGCGTCGTAGCAAAAGGAGAGGCAGAATATGAACAACCAAAACCTACGCGGCGTCGCACCGCGCTGGCTGGCGGCAGCAGCGTTGCTGACGGCAGCAGCAACCAGCTTTGCGGCCAAGCCGGTACCGCCACCGAGCCAGCAATTGCTGACGGACGAAAACATCGTCGCGGTGGTGACGGTGGCGGAAAAGTCCGCAGCCAATCAAGTGCGGGTCACGGCCGAGCAGATGCTGCATGGTGAGCACTTTACCGAGCAGACCGTCAAACTGGATCAGGCGACGTTTACCGAAGCCGTGCCGGGTTCACGTTATCTGCTGGCCTTCAGTTGGTTTACCAAAGACCCGCTTACGCGCGGCAAAGGCTGGGTGAAAAATACGGCCGGTCCAGAAGCGGTCGGCTTCACCGAAGTCGGCAACGCGCTGTTGCCGCCGGAACCGGCCCTGTTGGCGTTGCTGGCACTGAGCAGCGAGCCGGGCGCCGATGCCGAGCGCATCGATCACAGCCTGCAATTGCTCGGGCATGCCCATTACAAGCTGCGCTACTTCGCTGCGCTGGAGCTGCTGCTGAATCCGCGCTTGCCGGCGGCGTTCAGTGCCGTCCAGCGTGACCAGCTGCAGCAGCGCTTCGCCGTGACCGACTACGCGCCGGAGCACCGCGACCTGATGTACCGGATTGCCCTGAGCCTGCCGGCCGAGCTGAAAGGGCAGTGGCTCGCCGCGTCGGCCCGGCAGGATCTGCAACGCCTCGGCAATCAATACGATCTGGCCTCGCGGGTACCCGGCCTTGCCAAGTCGGCGACGCAGGCGCTGCGCGATCACGGTAATGCTGGCGACGCCGACCTGTTGACCATGCTGCTGCGCAGCAATGCCCCAGGCGTGGGCAAGATGGCCTTGGAGGCAATGAGGTTGAGAATTGGACGTGATGAGGCCATAGCCAGAGTCACGGCCGTTATCGCTGACAAGGCTGAAATGCCCACAGATACCAGAAAGGCATGTTTGGCATTTATCAATGAGCGAGATGGCTGACGCATGAAGGCAGGTCAAACCCTGGCCCAACGATAGCTACCGGGCGTGAAAGCGTCACGCGCTCAGAGCGAATTTGACAGCTGGACATGGAAATAATTATCTTGACGAGTCGAGAGGCTTTTGGTGGCCGAACAAGCCTTTCGAAATTGGCCTTTGGTCAATCAAAAAAAACATAGCCGTAACTTTGCACTAAGCATCAAGGGGACAATCTGATGACGAAACACTCATGGCGTCGCGGCGTCGTTGCGCTGGCAGTTTCTGCCGCTCTCAGTATGACCGCGTCCGTCTCGCAGGCCGACAACGTTTCTGGCTCGATTTACGGCCAGGCAAAAGCGGGCGAGAAGGTTACCATCGTTAATACTGAAACCGGTCTCAAGCGAGATGTCATTGTCGAAGACGGGCGGTTCAATTTCTCCCAGCTGCCTACCGGCAAGTACAAGGTTTCCAATGGTCAAGAAACCTACGAGGTGCTGGTGACGATCGGCACCGGTACTCCGGTCTTGTTCGGTCGCGCAGGAGCCGACGTCATTACGGTAACGGCAAGCCGGATTTCTCCTATCGACACCTCTTCTGCTGAGTCGACCACCGTTTTCACTCAAGAGCAGATCCAGTCATTGCCCGTCGAACGCGATATCACCAATGTTGCTTTGCTTGCTCCCGGCACGGTCAAAGGCGACACCGGTTTCGGCAACCTGGCCGCGATTGGTGGTTCTTCCGTCGCAGAAAATGGTTATTACATCAATGGCTTCGATGTAACCAACATCCGCACCTTCCTGTCTTATGCCTCGTTGCCATTTGATGCCATCGCCCAGCAGCAAGTGAAAACCGGCGGCTATGGCGCGGAGTATGGCCGTTCGCTGGGCGGCGTCATTAACTTGGCCACCAAACGGGGCACCAATGAATGGCAGTTTGGCGGCGCGATGTACTGGGAGCCAGAAAGCCTGCAGGAGCCCGGCAAGGATGTAGACAATCGCATTCCGAACGTTTCCGCCGATCAGCGCTATTACGTCTACCGCTCCGACAATACTTCCGATAGCCTGGTGTACAACATCAATGCTGGTGGTCCGCTCATCCAAGACAAGCTTTTCGTGTTCGCGATGTTCGAGGGGCGCGACAACACGGCTGACAGCTATGGCCGCATCACGAGTCTGCGGTCGAGCAACAACTCCCCCAAGGCCTTGCTCAAGCTCGATTGGAATATCACGGACGATCACTTGCTCGAATTCACCGGCATTCGCAACAAGCAAGAGGTCGATTACGTCAGCTACGACAATCCGCTGTCTGATCCGAACGATCCGGACTCCGATCCGCTGGCCTACACCGGCGAACATGGCATTGTCAATTCCCGCTATACCATCCGGAATGGCGGCGACGTGTTGATCGGAAAATATACCGGGCAGCTCACTGATGATTTTACCGTGTCGGCGTTGTGGGGCAACTTGACCAACGACTCCGATTATCAGACCCCGGAGTCGCTTCCGGGCGGTGAGTGCCCTCGCGTCTATGACAGCCGGGCAAACTCCAGCATCGTGGTGTATCGAGGCTGCTGGAACCCAAGTCAAGTTGTCATTCGTGACCCGAATTTTGGTCCCGATACGGATGAGCGCACTGCACTTCGTTTGGATGCGGAATGGGTTCTCGGCGACCACACCCTGCGTTTTGGTTATGACGACGAAACTTTCGAATCCGGTCACGCCGGCCAAGTGTACACGGGCGGCATTTACTGGCGTTACTTTACGGCCGGCAGCAACCCGGTCAACGGTGTTGTGCTGACCCCTGGCACGGAGTATGTCCGCAGCTGGAACTTCGTCAGTGAGTCGGCCTCCTACGAAGTCAATAACTCTGCGGTGTATGTCGAAGACAGTTGGCAGGTTACCGATAGCCTCATGGTCTATGCGGGTGTCCGCAACGAGACATTCGAGAACAAAAACGGCGACGGCATTGCTTTCGTCGAAGCAGATGACCTGATTGCGCCGCGTTTTGGCTTCTCTTGGGATATCGATGGCAATGCCGAAAAGAAAGTTTTCGGTACACTGGGTCGCTATTACATCCCTGTCGCCTCCAACACCAATATTCGCGCTTCTGGTGTTGAATATATGGAGATTGAGTATTGGCAGTTCTCCGCTATCGATCCGGTGACGTGGGCGCCGACGCTTACGACACAGATCGGTCCGACGGCGATCAACGGCAGCACCGAGGCGCCCGATCCGGCCACCGTTGCCGCCACCAACCTCGACCCGATGCATCAGGACGAGCTGATTCTGGGTTATCAACAGCTGCTTAGCGAAAACTGGACCGTCGGCGTCCGTTATATCAACCGCGAAGTGAAAGACGGTATGGACGATTACTGTTCGCACCAAGCTTTCGTGGATTGGGCAGCGGATAACGGGTATTCGAACTTCGATCCGGACTCGATGGCTACCTGCATCATCATCAACCCGGGCCAGGATCTGCGTTTGAACGTTGATGTGAACAATGATGGTAATTTGGTGCCAGTCACCATTGACGCTTCTTACCTTGGCCTGCCGAAGTACAAGCGTGAGTACAACGCACTTGAGCTGTTCTGGGAGAAGTCGCGCGGTGCTGACGATTGGTGGTTGCAAGGCTCCTACACTTATGCAAAGAGCAAAGGCAATGTCGAGGGCTATGTCAACTCGACGCTCGAGCAAGATGATGCGGGCCTGACACAGGACTTCGACCATGCCTTGTTTGAAGATGGGGCCTACGGTTATTTGCCGAATGACCGTCGGCACACGCTGAAGCTGTTCGGTGCAATGGCCATCACAGAAGAGTGGACGCTGTCCGCCAGTTTGCTCGCACAATCGGGTAGACCGGTGTCCTGTAATGGTTACATTCCGCTCGATAACGTCGGTATCGATGCTTCAAGCTTGAACGCATACGCGGCTTCGAGTTTCTATTGCGTCAATGAAGATGGTCAAACGGAACTGACTCAGCGCGGTGATTATGGCCGTACCCCTTGGATCTACAATGTGGACATGGGGGTTGCCTATAATCCGTCGTGGGCCGAAGGCCTGACGCTGCGTGCTGATGTATTCAACGTCTTCAACTTCGACGAAGTGACGGAGTACTCCGAGACCGGCGACATCAATCGCGCCTCTCCGGAGCGTAACCCGAACTTCCTCAATGACGTGAACTATCAGTCTCCGCGTTCTGTTCGACTCACCGCGCGTTACTCGTTCTAAGGTTGTTGCGTTAAGTAAAGCAGGGGATGCAGTGCATCCCCTGCTTCTTTGGCGTTCTGGATATTTCCCGGCAGTTTCTGCGGTCAAGCGGACGAATCCCGGTGCTCGGTAGCAGCTGGGTTGTGGTAAGCTTGGCGCCCCAATTCTGGCTGGTGCCGTCCTGCACGGCCATGTCTGACGACTCCTCGTATAAGGTCGGAATGTCACCGAGGCATCCAATAGCTTGGCCGTTGCTGCCTACGCTGCTGGTACTGGCGTTTGTGCTACTCACGCTCAATCTCGGCTTTTGGCAATTGCGCCGCGAACAGCAAAAACTTCGACTGGAGGCTGATGCGGTGCAGGCGGCAGCACAGGCTCCGGTCACATTGGCAACCGCGCTGGCCGATGACCGCCCGGTCCGGCACCGAGTATTGGTGGAAGGTCATTGGCAGCTGCCGCTCATGTTGCTCGAGAATCAGAGCTGGCAGGGGCGTCGTGGCTGGCATGCGCTGCAGTGGCTGCAGTTGCCGGATGGGCGCTTGCTGCTGATTGACCGGGGTTGGACGGCACAGGTAGTCGCTGAACTGTCGGGCCCTGCCAGCTTGACCGGTCAGTTGTATCGGCCGGGGCGACCGTGGCGGGCGCCCGTGCTGGACTGGCAGGTCACTCCAGTACTCGTGCCCGTACTCGATATGCCCACCCTGCAGCAAAATGACGGCCGGCGATTGCCATGGTTACTCAGGTTGGATGGTGGCCAGCTCGCTTCCTTGCAGCCCAACTGGTCATCGTCGGCGGGTATGACGCCGGCCAAGCATCGCGGCTATGCCGTGACCTGGTTTTCTTTGAGTGCCGTATTGGTGCTGCTGTATGGCTGGTGGCTGTGGCAGCACCGGTCGGTTTCCCCACGCAAGACGAGCCAACATGACTGAATCATCCAACCTGCCGTCCTCTCCCGAGCCGATGCAATTGCCGCGCGAACAGGTGCTGCGCAATCGCTGGAAGTTGATTGGAATTTTGCTGGTGTTCGTGCTGCCGGTGTTCTTCGCTTATGCCGGCTATTTCGGTGGCTGGTTCCAGGATTACGCCCGCAGTAACCGCGGCGAGCTGTTGCAACCGGTGCCGCAAATCAGTGCCTGGCAATGGCAGCAGGCGGACGGCCAGGACTTCGCCACCGGCGGTAAGTGGTGGCTGGTCTATGTCCACGGTGCGGCCGCTTGCGACGCCGCCTGCGAGTTGGCGCTGTACACCTTGCGGCAAACCTGGATTGGCATCGGCAAGGAAAACGATCGGGTTCGCGCTGGCGTCATTGCGTCGCTGGGCTCGGTCGCGCTGCCCGAGCACACCGTTGCGTTGCGCGCAGCGACGCTGCCGGTCGCGCCGGCGTATTACATCATCGATCCGCTCGGTAACGTGGTGCTGCGTTACGCCGCGCCGGCCAGCCAGCAAGATGCCATCGAGCGCAGCAAAGACATACGCAAAGATTTTCAGAAGTTATTGCGCTTCTCGCATATCGGCTAACGCGCGACGCGCAATCGGGAATTCGAAGACATGACTGCAACGAAGTACACCCGTTGGTTGGCAACTTTTGCCGCCGTATTGACGCTGGTGGTGGTCGCTCTGGGCGCGTGGACCCGACTGAGCGATGCCGGTTTGGGCTGCCCGGATTGGCCGGGCTGTTACGGTCACTGGACCGTGCCGACCACCGATGCGCAGTTGGCGCGCGCTGCTGAGCTGTTCCCGGAGCACACCGTGGAAATGGCCAAAGCCTGGCCGGAAATGATTCACCGCCACTTCGCCAAATTGCTTGGCCTGAGCATTTTGCTGCTGGCGTTTTTGGCCTGGCGCAAACGCAAGGAAGGGCATCCGGTTTTCTTGCCGGTGTTCCTCGCGGTGCTGGTGTGTGTGCAAGGCGCTTTTGGTGCCTGGACCGTGACGATGAAGCTGATGCCGGTGGTAGTGACCACCCATTTGCTGCTCGGCTTTACGACCTTGTCGTTGTTGACGGTGCTCGCGTTGCAGTTGCACGGCAAGATCACTTCGCTGCCAGTGTCGCTGTCCGTGCGGCGCCATCTGTTGGTGGCATGTGCGCTGGTGGTGGTTCAGATTGCATTGGGCGGCTGGACCAGCTCGAACTACGCCGCGCTCGCGTGTACCGATTTGCCGGTCTGCCAAGGCGAATGGTGGGCGGCCGATTATGCCGAAGGTTTTTCGCTGCATCTGGCCGACATCAATTATGAATTCGGCGTGTTGCAGCATGAAGCGCGTGTGGCCATTCACAGTGCGCATCGCCTTGGTGCCTGGCTGGTCTTGCTGGTGGTCGGCTGGCTGGTGTGGCGGCTGTGGCGGCAAGGCGGCGCGGGGCCGCGCTACGCGGCGCTGATCGGCGGCTTGTTGACGGTGCAGATCCTGCTCGGCATTTCCAATGTGGTGTTCGGTTTGCCGCTGTGGGTGGCGGTGGCCCACAACAATGTCGGTGCCTTGCTGATGATCAGTTTGCTGCTGACGCTGCTGGCGACCGCCCGCGGCAAGGAGATGTCATGAGCGCGGTGGAAGAGGTCGTGAGCACAAACGCCGCCGGTTGGCGCGATTATTACGAGCTGACCAAGCCGCGGGTGGTGGCGCTGCTGCTGCTGACGGCTGTGATTGGCATGTTTCTCGCGGTCGACCCGCGCGAGGCGTGGGCGCCACACTGGACGGTGCTGGTGTTCGGCACGCTCGGTATCGCATTGGCGTCAGCCAGTGCCGCGGTGGTCAATCAGGTGCTCGATCAACGCATCGATGCCATCATGGCGCGGACGCTGAACCGGCCGATTCCGCAAGGCAAGGTTGACGGTCCACGGGCATGGGCGTTCGCGCTCTTGCTGGCGGTATTGTCGATGCTGGTGCTGGCCTTGCTGGTCAACCCGCTGACTGCCGCGCTGACCTTCTTCGCCCTCATTGGTTATGCATTCATTTACACCGGTTATCTGAAACGAGCCACCACCCAGAACATCGTCATCGGCGGCTTGTCTGGCGCTGCGCCGCCACTGCTCGGCTGGGCCGCCGTCAGCAATGACATACACCCGTATGCGCTGCTGCTGGTGCTGATCATCTTCGTCTGGACGCCGCCGCATTTCTGGGCGCTCGCCATCCACCGGAAAGACGATTACGCGAAAGCCGATATTCCGATGTTGCCGGTCGTGTTCGGCGTCGAATTCACCAAGAGCTGCGTGCTTTGGTACACGATTCTGTTGCTGCTGACGACGTTGCTGCCTTACCTGACCGGCATGAGCGGGCTCATTTATCTGATTGGCAGTCTGATCCTGGGGATCTGGTTTCTGGTGCACGCCTGGAAACTGAAATTTCGTGACAGCCCTGGCCAGGCGATGGCGACATTCCGCTTCTCCATCGTGTATCTGATGGCCTTGTTTGTGGTGCTGCTGGTCGATCATTACTGGAGTTGAATCATGTCGATGTACCGAGCCCGCTCCTGGTTGCTCGTCGCTGCTATCGCCGCAGTGGCCATGCTCGGCGCCTGGTTGCTGAAGCCGGTGTTGCAGCCGAAACCGGCGCCGGTGCTGCAAAGCGCCCAGCTTTACCCGCAGGCCAAAGTGCTGGCCCCGTTCGCCTTGCAGGATCAGCACGGTCAGCCGTTCACCAACGAACGCTTGCGCGGCAAGTGGAGTTTCGTCTTCTTTGGCTACACCACCTGCCCGGACATTTGTCCGACCACGCTCACTGTTTTCACCCAGCTCTACCAGCAATTGCCGGCAGAGCTACAAGCCGACACCCAGATGGTGTTCGCCACGGTCGATCCGGAACGCGACACCGTTGCGCAGTTGCAGCAATACATGCCGTTCTTTCACGCCGACTTCATCGGCCTGACCGGTGAACCCGCTGCGGTGGATGCCTTTGCGCGCAGCTTCGGCGTTGCCTACAGCAAAATCCCACAAGAGGGCGGCAGCTATCTGGTTGACCACAGTGTCAGGGTTTTCTTGCTCAATCCGGAAGGTAGGCGGCATGCGTTGTTTGCGCCGACCCAAGGGGCAGGGTTCGAGGTCAAGCTCTTGCTAAGCGACTATCAGAGTATTCGCGCTCAGTTCGATTAAAAAGAACTTCAGACGATTTCGGACAATGTGGCAACGACAGCTGCGTCATATCAATTTCAGCTCAACGGCTTTCAACACTGCCCGGGTTCGATCACGCACCCCCAGTTTCCCGAGTATGCCCGAGACATGGTTTTTGACCGTGCCTTCGGCCAAATCGAGTGCCCGGGCAATTTCCTTGTTGCTGTAACCACCGGACAGTAGACGTAGAATTTCCCGCTCGCGGTCGGACAGCGGTTCGGTCAGGTTGTTGCCACGCGCTTTCTCGGTCAGCGGTTCGAGCCGGTCGCGGGCATTCAGGCTTACCGGCTGATGCAGGCGCTCGCCGCGGTGTACCGCTTCGATCGCCTCGATCAATGATGTCAGCGTGACATCTTTCAGCAAGAAGCCATTGGCACCGGCCTCGATGCTGGCGAGCACCAGTTCATCATCATCAAAAGTGGTCAGGATCAACACGGGCAGTGTCGATGCCTGCGCCCGCAGCGCTTGCAACGTTGCCAGGCCATCACGGACCGGCATACGCAGATCCAGCAACATCACATCGACGTCCAGTCGGTCCAGCACCGTCAGCGCTTCGTCGCCGTGACTGGCTTCGCCAACCACCTGTACGCTGGGTGAGAGCGCCAACAACGAACAGATGCCTTGCCGTACCAGATGCTGATCATCGACCACCAGCACGCGAATCATGTCGTCACCTGCGGCAGCGCGATGCGCAGCGAGAAATGGCCGTTCGCATTCGGGCCAAACTGATACTGGCCGGACAGCGCCGCCACCCGCTCAGACAAACCTTTGAGGCCATTACCGGGCTGCCAATCGCTGGCGACCTGGCCATCATCTTCGGCTGTCAACACCAGGGCATTCTGCTGTTGTCGGAGTTCGATCTTGAGCCGCTGCGCGTGACTGTGGCGCCAGGTGTTGGTCAGGATTTCCTGGACGGCGCGCAGCAGGGTTTCGGCCGTACCGGTATCGGCGACAGTCAGATCTGGCGCAATGTCGGCAACGATTTGCAGCGTCGGGCTGGAGCGCAGCAGCGGCGCCAGCAACGGTTGCACTTCCAGTTGGTGTTCGCTGCGCAGGTTGCTGACGGTGGCGCGGACATCGGCCAGCAGCAGCTTGACCAGTTGTCGTGCCTGCGACTGGGTTTGCTCGGCAGCCGTACCACTCTGGTGCTGCAGAATTTCCAGCTGCAATGCCAGTGCGGTCAGATGATGGCCCATGGTGTCATGCAGATCGCGGGCGATGCGCAGACGCTCGCTTTCTTTGGCGCTGGCGGCCAACAGCTTTTGCGTTGCTTCCAGCTCGGCATTGCGCTGCGCCAACTCGAGCCGGGCGCGTTCGGTGACCATGGCATTGCGCGACGTGATCATCGCGAACAGACAGAATGTGAAATAAATGGTCGGTTCGAACCACGGTACCGCCGTCGGCTCTGTCGACACTTGTATCAGCGCGCTGAGCACGATGGCGACCGCACAAAGCAGCAGACTGCGGCCGAACGGCAGGAAGTAGGGCAGTTGGCTCGCCCACATCACCAGCAGGATCTGGTTCAGCGAGCGATGATCCAGCAGCTGCAAGCCCAGTACTGCGGTGACCTGCAACGTGACGCCCAATGTTGGCAGCCACGGCGCGCGTAGCGCGGGGTGTTCCATTGCCACCAGCAGAAAGCCGAGCAGGGCCACAAGGTAACCGGCTACCGTCAGCACCAGCTCGGACGGATGGTCAGCCAGCAGGGCGCTGCCCCGCGAGACGAGCTCGATGCCGGCGACCAGGGCCCAGGTCAGCAGGCCGACCAGCAGCAGCCAATCGGTTTGCGGACGCGCTTCCGGCGTTGCCGGACAACTGGGGTCACGTGTAGACATGCCGACTCCTGACGATGGACCTCGCTGATTGTAGCGAGTCCGCGTTCTCGGCAACGGTGCCGGAAGTCACGTCAGGATACAGGCGGTGTCAGCCTGTGGCGCCATGAAGGAAATGGAGCGGGCGATGGGAATCGAACCCACGCTATCGGCTTGGGAAGCCGAAGTTCTACCATTGAACTACGCCCGCGAGCGTCAATCAGCAGGAGACGGTCTGCAAGGAACCGCTTGCGCGAATGCGGTCACGCAACAACCGCCTGCGCCTGTCGTTTGCTGGCAGCTGCCGTTGCGGCCGACATCATAGCGTGCGGCGTCCGGAGCGACAATGCGACCGGCGATGACTCCGGTATACTGCCGCGCAGTGGATGCTGCTTGGGGCAATGCATGGGCAAGCTCGCAATCGTGTTGTTGGCGATCAGCTTTGCCGCCCACGCCGAAGTGGGCGTGACGGTCATGGCCGGTTATCGCTTTGGTGATGATTTGGCAGTGCAGGAACGGACGGTGTCGGTCGATGAGGGCAATGCGGCGGCGCTGAGCCTGCATTATTTCAACACCGCTGACAGTGCCTTTGACCTGTGGCTGTCCCGCTTTCGCTCCGAGCTGACCAGCAGCACCGAGTCGACGGACGTGTTGCAGGAGTCCATCCAGTTTGGTGGCCGCAAGTATTGGCAGGACCAGCCTTTCCTGCCGTATGTCGGTGCCACCGTCGGGGTGTTGCGGCTGCGTCCGGATGTGACCGCCAACGAGCGGGAAACCCGACCTGCCTACACGTTGTTTGTCGGACTCGCATTGCCGCTGACGGATCAGGTGCAGTTGCTGGCCGAAGCGCGTTGGCTCAATACCGTATTCAGCAGCGACACCCGCATCCGCTGCGATGACAGCGACTGCAGCTGGACCATCGAGTCCGGAACCTGGTCGCAATACGACATTGGTCTGGGCATCAGCGCCCAGTTCTGAGCTTTGATCCGCCATCGCGGATGACGCCCGGCATCGGGTGTCACCGCGCCGAGAGTTCGCACGATGAATTACCGCCACAGTTTTCACGCCGGCAACGTTGCCGACATGCTCAAGCACACGGTGCTGCTGCTGTTGCTGGAAGCGTTCAAGCGCAAAGACAAGCCGTTTTTTGTGCTGGATACCCATGCCGGGCGAGGCCTCTATGATCTGCACGGCAAACTCGCGCGGGAAACCGGCGAGTGGCAAGCCGGTGTCGGTCGCCTGCAAGACTGGGCGGATGCACCGGTTGGCGTGCGCGAGCTGCAGCAACTGCTGACGCGCCTGAACAAGGATCGCGGTCAAACCGATTGGCGTTATTACCCCGGTTCACCGGAGCTGATCGCGCGGTTGCTTCGGCCAATCGATCGGGCCGTTTGTTGTGAGCTGCAAGCCGACGAAGCGCGCGAGCTGCAGCATTTGATGGAAGATCGGCGCCGCGTCTTCGTCCGTCAGGAAGATGGCTACCATGCCCTGCGTTCGCAGCTGCCGCCGGTGGAAAAGCGCGGGCTGGTGTTGATCGACCCGCCGTATGAAAGCGAGGCCGATTCGTGGTCGGCAATCGTGCAGGCGTTGCTGGCAGGCTACCAGCGGTTTGCCACCGGCAGTTATGCGCTCTGGTATCCGATCAAGGCCACCGCCGATGCCCGCAAGTTGCACGAAAAACTCGCCCGTACCGGCATCCGCAAAATTTGGTTTGCCGAACTGACCGTGTTCAACGACGTCGCCAATGTCGGCCTCAATGGTTCCGGCATGTTGCTGATCAACCCGCCGTTCCAGGTGCCTGAACAAGTGCAGCAGTTGTTGAATCCGCTCTGGCAGCGGTTGTCGCCGCAGCAGCACGGATACTGCGAAACCGGTTGGGTGGTCGGCGAGTGAAGGCGATGACGCCGGCGCCCGCGTTCGAACCGTATGCCAGCCGGCCGTGGCAGTTTGTCGGCATCGAACCGATCGCCGGGTGGCAGCTGAAGCATTATCGGTTGTGGTATGCCGCGCGCGCCAAACCGGATTGGTCGCGATTCAGCGCAGCGATGCCGCTGCTGGCTGACGCGTTACCGCAACCGGCGGTCACGGCCGAGCGGGCAGGGCTGGGTTTTGTCATTGCCCATGCCGGTCGCGGTGTCGACTATCTGGTGCTGAACTGGTGGGACAACGAAAACGAGTGGCGGCATCGGGTCTGGTTGCGTGCGTTGCACGCCGAAGCCGAGTGGCGGGCACCGGAGCGGGGCGAGAGTCCCTGTGTCTGGGATCTGGCCTTGATTCATTTCGAACGTGAGGCCTACGTCGATTGGCTGCTCGGGCGAAAAGCGTTTTCAGCGGCAAATTATCTCGCCTGCGTACCGGCGGCCGAGACGCTGTGGTGATGGGTTCTTGGATCAGGACCGCTGCATTTCGTCTGAGTGATAAATCCGAACGGCCTGTTGCTGCTCGCGGCTGGCGCGCCACATGGCGCGGGCAACGCGCGCGGCTGAAATCGATCGCCATTTTGCCGGCAGCATCCATGCCAGCAACAAACCCAGGCGCTCGCCGAGCCGGAACTCCTGGCGCGATCCGGCCAGCAGCGATGGCCGAAAAATACTGAGTTTGGCCAAACCCAGTTGCTGCAGATCCTGCTCCATTTCCCCTTTGACACGGTTGTAGAAAACGCCCGACGCCGGATCCGCGCCGAGCGCGCTGATCACCAGAAAATGACTCGCGCCGGCGGCCTTGGCTGCTGCCGCTGCGGTGACCACCAAGGTCTGATCCACGGCCCGAAATGCCGCTTGCGAACCGGCTTGCCGGATGGTGCTGCCGAGGCAGCAAAACACCGCGTCAACGGCGAGCAGGTCGTGCCAGCTTGATTGGGCAAAATCGACGACATGGCAATGCACACGCGGATCGCTGAGTGGCGTTGACAAGGGGCGGCGCAGCAGCAGATGCAGTGCCTGAAGGTCGGGGTCAGCAAGCAATTGCTGCAGCAAGGCCTGGCCGACCAGTCCGCTGGCGCCGAGCAGCGCGACCCGGCGCGGTACCGCGGGACCTGTTACTTCGGGATCTTTTGTTACGTCCGGACTGGACGACGTAGCGTTCATCGCCACAGCCGTGCCAAGCCGTCATCCAGTTGCGACCAGAACTCCGGCACCAGGGCATTGAGGCCATGCGCTTGCAGCAGCGCGCACATCCGTGGTGTGGCGTTGGCGAGCTGCCAGCAGCCGATCATCAGCGCGTAGCCTTGATGCAGGCGCTGCAAGGCCTGTTCGACCGTGAACTCCGGCAGAGTGGCAATGATCTCGGCACAGCGGGTCAGTTTTTCTGCCAGCATTTGTTTGTATGCCAGCAGCGCTTCGTCCGAGGCATTCTGCTCCAGTACGGTCGGGCCCATGACCGCCAGCGGCAGCAGAAAGTCCCGCGCCTTGATCGCGGCACCGATGCGTGCGGCGACCTCCTCGGAGCGGGTCAGCGGCTGGTTGGCCAGACGGGCCGCCAGATCATCCAGACAGAGGCCGAACTGTTCCTGCAGCAGCGCCAGGAAAATCTCTTCCTTGCTGCGAAAGTACAGGTAGACGGTGCCCTTGGCGAGGCCACAGGCTTCGGCCAGCTGGGCGGCGGTGGGTACGACGCGATCGCGCTTGAACAGTTCTGCCGCCTGTAGCAACAGGTGGGCCCGCCGATCGGCTTTTTGTTCCGGGGCGCGAGCACGCAAGAAAGTGGCCGACACTGACAACCTCGGCAAATGACAGTTACGTTGCGATGCACTATAGGAAAGCGCTGCCGGCATCACAAGCCGCGCAGGGCTCGCTCACTTAAATCCTCGTTGCATCAAATAGTTGACACGGTGCCGTTGACCTGAACTGCTGGCCTTCCGTTCCAATGGAAGGTTCGCCACGCCAAGCCAAGACCTGCTGCAAGTCCCTCATCCCTGAGCCGCGCGTCGACCGCAACAAGCGCCACGATCTCGCAGAGCTGCTGTTCGTTGCCGTCTGCGCCACCATTAGCGGCGCGGACGGCAGGGCCGACCTTGTCGAATTTGCCGAAAACCGACGCGACGGGCTGCGCCAGTTTGTCCGGCGAGAAAACGGGATCCCGGTAGACGATACCTTCGCGCGCGTCTTGTCCAGCCTGAGCCCGAAGGCCCCGAACGATGGCTTTCTGAGTTGGCTGGAAGCCTTCACGAGAGCATCGACAGCAGGCATGTTCGCATGGAGCGATGTCGCTGCTGGGCTTTCGACCACCTCAGCAGCCTGCCGCAGCCCGAACGCTGGGCCGGGCTGCGTCGCTTCGCCGTGCTGGAGAGCGAGCGGCATCCGGACGGAAACGTCAGCAAGGAGAGACGTTGCTATATCGCTTCGGTGGCAGCCGACGCGGGACGGGTCGCCTATGCCGTGCGCCGTCATTGGGAGATTGAAAACGGGTTCCGGCTACTGGACGTGACCTTCGACGAGGACGACAGCCGCATCCTATGCGGCAACGGCGCGGAACATTTCGCAGCGCTACGCGCCTTGGCGGTCAGCCTGCTGAAACGGGAGTCCACCACGATCAGCATTCATAAAAAGCGCATTCGGGCCGCCCTGAATGACAACTTCCACCTACAAGTGCTTGAATCGGTACGGGGTAAAATGCGCTTGCCATGCCTGCACTACGAAGTGATGGTCGAGATGAACGGGTTTCACCTTGGGAGCGGCGGATGCATAAACCAACACTCACCGGCGGCTGCCATTGCGGCAATCTCCAGCTGGCAATTGGCTTGAGCCAATCGCCGGTGGATTACCAACCGCGTGCCTGCGACTGCGAGTTTTGTTGCAAGCATGGTGCGGTCTGGCTTTCGGATCCGGACGGCGCGTTGATCATCACGGTGCGCGATGCCACGCGTCTGCGCCGGTTCAAGCAGGGTGACGAACTGGCGGAGTTTCTGCTGTGCGCGGATTGCGGTGTCGTGGTGGCGGTGAGTTATGAAGCGGCCGGAACACGGTTTGCGGCCATCAATGCCCGCGCCGTGAGTTTGCCTGCGGGTCAGTCTCAGGCGTTTGCCGAGCCGGTGCCGGCGTCACCGAAGCGCTTGTCGGCCGCAGAAAAAACGGCGCGTTGGCAGCAGTTGTGGTTTCGCGATGTGGCGTTACGACACGCGTCGGCAGACTGAGGGGCTGCGGACGTGCTCTTGTACACGAAAGCGGGAGTTCGCTTCTCCACGATACCGGTCGCAATACCAGTCGCGATGCCATTCGCTGCCGCTATTTTGCTGCCGAACACCTGCTCAATCTGGCAACGGTTCTGGTGTGCAATCGACCGCGACCACTGCTACCCGCAGCGCGCCGGCCGGCCGCTGCCACAGCCGTTCATCACCGACTTGCGCATGGTTCAGCGCCACTGCCAGCGGGCTGCGCCAGCTGATCCGGCCGTGCTCCGGTGCGGCCTCGTCTTCGCCGACGATGCGGTAGCGGTGCTCGGTATCGGTTTCATCGATCAACGTGACCAGACAGCCAAATTCGACGCGCTCGCTGTTTCTGTGTGGCTGGCGCAGCTGGGCGCTGCCTAAGCGGGCATCGAGCCAGCGCTGTTCGCGTTGCAATTCCGCGCGTTGCAGTTTGTCGTCGGCACTGATGGCATCGGTCAGGGCTTGTTGCCGGTCGAGGTTGTGTGCGTAGCGGGCGCGCAGCAGCGCCAGGCCGCGTGCGGTGACCGGGTTCGGACCGGGCGAGACCGGCAGCTCCGGCAATTCGGGCGGCGTGTCGCTGTCGTTTTCTTTGACGAAGGCTCGGCTCATGATGGGCACTCAGTGGCCGGGAGCGGGCGGTGGCGACTGGATCTTCTCGCCGGGACGTGACGCGGTCAATTGCCGGACCGACCAGTTCCGGGCACTATGCTTGAAACCGGTGTTCAACGGAGTCGGACCGTATGTCTGCTTTGCCCGCTACCCCTGCATTGATGCTGCGCAGCGCGCTGACCCTGAACCGTCAGGGCGAATGGCCGTCAGCCTTGCCGACCCGGCAGTGGTCGGCGGCACCGCTCGCGACCGATTATCTGCAGGCGTTTCATGGCCTGTTTGCGCTGCCGTTTTCGCCGGGACGCGACTCACCCAACGCGCTGCTGACCGCGTTGTATCCGCTGGCGCTGCGGGCGCAGTTGGCGTTGATGTTGCAGCCGGATCTGCCGTTTGCCATTCCGGGGGCGATCCATCTGAGCAACCGCCTGCAGGCATTGTCCGCCATCGATTGGCAGGCGCCGTTTGTGCTCAGCGTGTCGGCGAGCCGCCTCACCGCCAGCCATTCCGATTCCGAAGGCGTCGCGCTGCAGGTGGAGTTTGCCCAGCATGGCGTCGCGGTGGCCGATTGCCGCAGCGAATATCTGGTGCGCCGCGGCCGCAAACCGCTGGCACGCTCGGCGCCGGCGCGAGTGCAAACACCGAGCCTGCAGGAAACCTGGGCGCTGACCCCGGCACTGGCACGCCGCTACGCGCGCGTTTCCGGCGATTACAACCCCATTCATCTGCACCCATGGCTGGCGCGCTGGTTCGGCGCCCGCTCGGTACTTGCGCACGGCATGTATCTGGCTGCGCGTGCCGAGAGCGTGTTTGCCCGCGTCGAGCAGCGGCCACGTGCCGCGGTGGCGATCAACTTTGTCCGGCCGGTACTGCTGCCCTGTGACGATCTGCTGTTCCAGCGCGAGGCCGAGCATTTTGTGCTGCGCCGGGCCGGTCAGGTATTGGCGACCGGCGCCATTGATCTGCGCGCATAACGCATCGCAATTGCCGCCATGAAACACATCGGCATCGTCGGTTGTTCGGCCGAAGGCGCGGCACTTTGTTATCGCACCATCTGTGCGGAAGGCGCGGCGCAGCTCGGTGGTCATGCCCATCCGGAGATCTCCTTGCACACGCCGTCGCTGGCGGCGTATGTGCAGTGTCTGGAGCGCGGTGACTGGCCCGGTGTCGGCGAGC
>JBKBHF010000044.1:0-34546 GCA_046297695.1 Permianibacter sp.
TGTGGAAGCAATTACACGACACGGTAACCCGAAATCACCGGCGGACGAGCATTCGGCAACTGATGGAGGATGTTCGTTGCTTCCTGGCAAACTGCCAACCCTTTCCCGGCAGCTCTCCGGCTGCTGGCGAGACTGTAGGGGATTTCGGATCAGTTATTTAGTTCGTCGATTCATCGCGCATCTCGCGCATCAGCAGCTCTTTTGCCGCAACGCGCGGGTCGACGCCTTCGTGCAGAATGCGGTAAATCTGCTCGCTGATTGGCATTTCAATACCCAGTTTGCGGGCCAGCAGCACGACTTCTTCGGCATTGCTCGCCGCCTCGACCACCTGACCGATTTCCGTCTGGGCCTGTGCGGCGGATTTGCCTTGGCCGAGCGCCAAACCGAAGCGGCGGTTACGTGATTGATTGTCGGTACAGGTGAGGATCAGATCGCCCAGACCAGCCATGCCGTAGAACGTTTCCAGCTTGCCGCCGAGTGCCAAACCGAGGCGCGTGATCTCTGCCAAGCCGCGCGTGATGAGCGCGGTGCGGGCGTTGGCACCGAAGCCAAGGCCATCACACATACCGGCGCCGACTGCCAGCACGTTCTTGACGGCACCACCGACCTGTACGCCGATTAAGTCATCCGACAAATAGACGCGAAAACGATCACTGTGCAGTCGCTGGGCCAGATCCTGGCGGAACGCGGTGTCGTTCGCTGCCAAGGTGATCGCGGTGGGAAGCCCGGCAGCCAGCTCTTTGGCAAAGCTCGGCCCGGACAGAACCGCCTGCGCGGTATCGTTGCCGAACTCGTCACTGACTACCGTTGACAGAAGTGCCTGCGCACCGTGCTCAAAACCTTTGGTCGCCCAGACGATGCGAACCTGGCCGGTCACGAATGGTTTGATGGCGCGCAGGGTGGTACGAAACGCGTGGCTGGGAACCGCGATCAGGACATCCCGGACATCACGCAGGGCCACGGCCAACTCACTGGTCGCGATCAGCGTATCCGGGAAAGATATCCCTGGCAGATAGCGGCTGTTCTGCCGCTCCCGTTGCATGCGTTGCATTTCGTCGGCATTGCGACCCCAGAGTCGGGTGTCGTTGCCAAGCCGGGCCAGATGCAACGCCAGCGCTGTGCCCCAGGAGCCAGCGCCGAGTACAGCGATCGGAGTGGTACGGGGCACAGCGAGGTCTCGATTATTGAACGGTCGCGTCAACAACGCCGCCCGCTTTGGCCTGCTCGGCTTCGCGCTGCAGCTGCATGGCGAAGATTTGATCGAAGTTCACCGGTGCCAAATGCAGTGCCGGGAAACCGCCCTGACCAATGGCGTTGGCAACCACTTGTCGGGCGTACGGGAACAGCAAGCTCGGCGTGTAGGCCGACAACGCGTGCCGCAGCTGCATGCCTTCGACACCGCTGATGGCAAACACACCGGCTTGCTGCACTTCGCAAACAAACGCGACTTTATCGCCAGTCTTGCACTCAACATTGATGGCCAGCACGACTTCGTAGTTGTCGCCGTCGAGCTTGCGGGCCTTGCTGTTCAGCTGCACGCTGTAGTTCGGTTCAAAGCTACCCTGAAACAGTTCCGGGGTATTCGGTGCCTCGAACGAGAGATCCTTGAGGTAAACGCGGACGAGGTTCAGCGTTGGTTGGACTTTGGTTTCTTCTGCCATGATGGACTTCCTTTACTTATCGGCCTGCATCAACTTACGCGGACAGCAGGGGTTGCAATTTGCCTGCGCGATGCAAGGCGTACAAATCATCACAGCCGCCGACAGACTGGCCGTTGATGAAAATCTGCGGAACGGTACGACGACCGCTGCGGCTCATCATCTCGTCACGTTTGCCCGGATCGGTATCGACCCGGATCTCCTGGTAGCCGGCGCCGAGACTGTCGAGCAGTTGCTTGGCGCGGACGCAATAAGGACAGACTTCGGTGGTGAAAATCTCGATGGTGGCCATGACCCGCCTCTCACTCATCTCTTGCTGGTCGGCAGATTCTCGGCCAACCAGGCTTGCATGCCATTGTTCAACCGGTACAGTCGGTTGAAACCCTGCTTTTTCAATTGTTTGCAGGCACTGACGGCGGTAAGACCCTGCGCGCACACCACGATGACCGGGCGCTCCTTGTAGCGCTCCAGTTCCTTTTCCATGCTGGCTAGCTTGGATTGCGGCGCACTGATCGCGCCGACGATATGACCCTTGCCGAAATCGGCCTGTGGCCGAATATCCAGGACAACACCGTCTTCGCGGTTGACCAGATGGGTCAGCTGCTGCGGGCCGATTGACTTGCCGGCACCGCCGCTGCTGAAGGCCGCTACCACCAGCATCAGCAAGGTCAGCCACAAGGTACTCAAAATGGGGTGGTTCTGAAAAAGTTCAACAACGATGTTCATGACAGACCGACAGGCAATGACCCGGTGCGGAGGCAACCGGGCGAAAAATGAGGGCCGATTATACAGAAGCGCCCCGTTCTGGCGACCGGGGCGCATGATGAGCCTGGCTCAGCTGGTGGCTTTGACGACGACCTTGGAGCCCTGGACGGCAACCACCTCCACCTCGGTTCCCGCCGGCAGATCGGGGCCTTGGGCTGGCCAGCGGGTATCGTCGATGTAGATTTCGCCGCCGTCGGCGGTCAGCGGCTCCTTGAGCCGGGCCCGACGGCCGATCAGGGCGTCACTGCGCCGGTTCAGCGTGGCCGAGCCCTCGCCTTCCTTACTGGCGTACCACCGCCGGCCGGCAACGACCGCCACCACCGACAGCACGGCAAAAATGCTCGCCTGTGCCTGCCATGGCAACGGCAACAACAGGACCAATACGCCGGTACCCAGCGCAGCAAAACCAAAGAACATCAGATAGAAGCCGGGCGCCAGCATTTCGATGCCGAGCAGCATCAGCCCGGCCGCCAGCCAATACCAGTTCTGCATCGCTTTCTCCTGTGCCGATCAGTTCTTGGTGGTTTTCAGCAAATCGCTGATGCCACCCAGGGCGCCAATGACATTGCCGGCTTCCAGTGGCATCAGCACCAGCTTCTCGTTCGGTGCGCTGGCGATCTGGCCGAGCGCTTCGACGTACTTTTGGGCAACGAAATAATGAATGGCGCGGCTGTCACCTTTGGCGATCGCTTCCGAGACCATGCGGGTGGCGTTCGCCTCGGCCTCAGCCAGTCGCTCGCGGGCTTCCGCCTGCCGGAACGCTGCTTCTTTTTCGCCTTCGGCTGCCAGAATCTGCGCCTGCTTCAAGCCCTCGGCCTTGAGGATTTCCGATTGCCGCAAACCTTCGGCCTCCAGGATCTGGGCGCGCTTGATCCGCTCGGCTTTCATCTGCTGCGCCATCGCGTTGACCAGATCCTGCGGCGGCACGATGTCGCGCACTTCGATACGGGTGATTTTGACGCCCCACGGATTGGTGGCGGCGTCGACGATGCGCAGGATCTGGGCGTTGATCTGATCGCGCTTCGACAGCATCTCGTCCAAATCCATGCTGCCGAGGACCGTACGCAGATTGGTCATGGTCAGGTTCTGCATCGCCATCTGCAGATGGTTGACTTCATAGGTTGCCTGGGCCGAGTCGGTGACCTGATAAAAACACACGGCGTCGATGGTGACGGTGGCGTTGTCGCGCGAAATCACCGACTGCTGCGGGATATCCAGCACCTGCTCCATCATGTTGACTTTGGCGCCGACCCGCTCGAACACCGGGGTGATGAAATGCAGGCCCGGCTGCAGCGTGCGGACGTATTTGCCAAACCGCTCAACGGTGTACTCATAACCTTGCCGTACCGACTTGACGCCGGTCATCACCAGCACCACCGCAAATACCAACAGACCAAAAACGACGGTTTCCATGCGTCTTCCTTTTCAACGTGTGGTCGCCTCCATCAGCAAGCGATCGGCGACGGTTACAGCTTCACTGCTATCGAGGGCCAATGCCAGCGATAACACGACATTTTTGTTACATAACGTGATGTGCTCAGCTCTGGCCTGGTACGAGCGTCGGCACTTGCTGAGCCTGAAATGCCGCCAGCGTCGCTGCCCGGCGTTCGGTATCAAAACCGACTTCGCTGGCTATGCTGAGCGCTTGCTGCTGAAAGGCTACCGCGGCGGCAAAGTCGCCCGTGAGTGCCTTGCCGAGCGCGGCGGCTTCGAGCTGCATCAAATCGTTCTCGTTGGGCTGCGCTGGCAACAGTGCCGCCGCCTCCTGCTGGCGCGCCGGCTCGTGTCGCAGCAAGTGATAGGCATACTCAATCTTTGCCCTCGAATGACCACTTTCTGCAGCAGCCTTCAGCCAGGTAACGGCCTTCTCGACATTCTGTTCAACGCCGTCACCGTACATCAGACGCGATGCCAGCAGGTACTGGGCTTCCCGATGCCCTTGCTGGGCGGCAAACATCAGCCAGGTAACGCCTTTGCCCGGATCTTTCTCGCATTGGTTGCCGGTCAGCAAATCGGTGGCGACACGAAACTGCCCTTTGACATGGCCATTGATCGCGCTTTGCAATAGCAGCGAATGCGCAAGCGTTTTCGCTTCTTCGCGTTTTTGTTTGGGCAATGCTGATGCCAACGAACTGACATGCAGTGACAATTTGTACTGTGCTTCCGGGTCACCTGCCTCAGCCTCGGCCTGATATGTCTCGAGCTTTTCTTTTGTTTCCGTATATTCTGAACGAGTCATCTCCTTTAGCTTGAAGTCCATGCAGTAGCTGGCAGGCACCGAACGCAACGCTTCGGTTGCGGCAGGGACGAAACGCCATTTTTGTATGGCTTCCAGCGCCGGTTTGACGAAAACCTCCTTGTTCCGATAAGGCTTTTGTCCGTCCTTCTTAAGGGCGTCAAACGTGGTTGCCCGGACCCGGATGGGGTGGCCCTCCGGACTCAAATAAAAACTGAAGCAGGCGTGACCTTCGAGGCCGGCGTTCGCAGCCGCCATCGGATACTTGGGGGCAACGGTTTCAACTGGCTGGGCCGACGTCGTTACGTCCACCGAGCAATCTGCGCCGCGGTCACGCGGCACCGGAAACAGCCGTTCGGCCAACGCCTGTTTACCGAATGCCGCCAGCAAGGCTTCAGCGCGCACCGTGGCCTGCGCGCGCTGCTCGCTGGTTTTCAGGGATTTGTCGAGTGCCTTGAACAGACCAAGACTCTCTTCGTCCCCCTGCTCGCTGGCGAGCTTGGCCCATGCCCATGCTTCGATCAGATCCTTTTCGACATGCTCACCGCGGGCGTACATCGCCGCCAGATTGCGTTGCGACGGTGTATCACCGAGTTCGGCAAGGCGACGGAATTCGCTGTAGGCGGTTTCGAACTGGTGATTCTGATATGCCTCGACGGCCCGGTTGAAATCGGCGAAGGCACAGGGGACGGCGCTGGCGGCAAATAGCAGCGCAAGGAGTGCGTGACGCATGGTTTCCTTCCTGGAGATAACCTGTCCTAAAACAGGGACTGAAAATCGGCCGCCAACTTGCCTGTCGGCGGCCGTTGTTGTCAATGTGCGGGTAGTGGCGGGATTTGATCGTTGTCGAGGGCGTCGACGGCGGCTTGCCGAGTTGCCGTTGCAAGACCGGCCTCGGTGGCGAACTCGAGCGCGTCCTCGGCCTCGTCCAGACCGTCGCCGAACTCGCCCAGCAGGCCGTGCGCATAGGCGCGCCAATCACGGACATGCAGATGGCGTTCGGCATCCAGTTTGCTGAGCAGGGCCAGCGCGGCACTGGCATTTTGTTCCGGCCCCGGGCGCAGCAACTGCTTGGCGCGCAGCAGTTGCGCTTCGAAGTTGCCCGCGTCGGCCGCCGCCTGCAACCAGGCCTGCTGCTGCGCCGGCGTGACGGCGAGTGTCTTTTCAGTGCCGAGTCGCAAGGCGACAAACTGTTGGGCGGGTTCGTAATTCTGGTTCAACGCCAACTGCAACCAGCGCAGCGCCTTTTCTCGGTCAATGACGCAGCCATCGCCGCGTAGCAGCCGCGACGCCAACTCGAACTGTGCTTCGGCCGAACCGGCCAGTGCGGCCTGCAGCCAGGCATCGGTGACATCGCCTGGCTCGACCCGGTCGGTCGGGTTGTGCTGGGCACTGGCGAGCGCGCGGGCGAATTCGGTCGCGGCGCGGGCATCGCCTTTGCGGACTTTGGCCTGTTCGGCGCGCAGCTGGTCGCGATTGCGCCAGGTCTTGTCGTCCTCGATCAGAAACGTCACGCAATAACCGACCTGCCGTTCGCCCGGCTCCGGCTCGAACTGCCAGCCCGCCAGACTTTTCTCGGCGGCCGCCGCCAGCGCGCCGCTGCCCTTGTTGGCGTAGCGGCGAATGGCACGCGGGGTGCCGTTGCTGTCGACAAAGAAGCCGACACAGGCGTAACCCTGCTCACCTTTTTCCTGCGCCCGCTCAGGGTATTCGACGTTGCCCTGCTTGCGCAGCCGGGCGGCCGGCAACTGCCAGTCGAACACCGCCGGCTCGGCGGCATTGCTGATCGGATGCAGGTTGCGTTGCACGGCGTCGGCACTGTATTTCGCCCGGTAATCGGCCAGCCTCGCTTCGGCTTGCGCTTTCATGGCCGCCGGCAGACCGGCGAGCACGGCATCACGGATTTTCTGGCCGGTGGCGTCGCCCTGTTCGGCGGCCAAGGACGACCAGGCATAAGCCTCGATCAAATCGACCTCGCCGCCCTCACCACGGGCATACATCGACGACAGCGCCCGCTGGGCACCGGCATCGGCAAGCTTGGCGACCTCCAGAAAGGCTTGACGGGCGGTCGGGAAATCCTTGCGGGCGTAGGCGCTGACGCCGGCGTTGTAGTCGGCCAGCGCTGGCAGCGCAGCCAGGGCCAGGGTGGCCAGGAGGGGACGGGGCAACATGCGTTTGTCTCAGTCAGGCACGCGGCGGCAGAATCCTTCCTGACCCGGGTGCGATGATTGGGGGCTTGACCCAAACCACGTCAAGCCGCAGTGGTAACGGTGCCGTCAGCGGCGCCGAATGTCAAAGAATGTTGCACCGCAAAAAGGATGGCCAAAGCTTTTGGCGGCAGCCTGGCCGGCCGATACAATGGCCGTCCGCTTCATCAGTGCTGGAACCAGACTCATGCCGAACCGCCCGAAACCCATGGTCCTGATTGTGCTCGATGGCTGGGGTTACCGAGAGGATCCGGCGGACAACGCCATTCACGCCGCGCACAAACCCAATTGGGACCGACTCTGGGCCCGGTATCCGAAGATGCTGATTTCCGGCTCGGGCGAGGATGTCGGTCTGCCGGACGGTCAGTTCGGCAATTCCGAGGTCGGCCACATCAATCTGGGCGCTGGTCGCATCGTCTACCAGGAGCTGACCCGCATCAGCAAGGCGATCCGCGATGGCGACTTCTTCCATAACCCCGAGCTGACGGCGGCGGTCGATGCAGCAGTCCAGGCCGGCCGCGCTGTCCACCTGATGGGGCTGCTGAGTCCGGGCGGTGTGCACAGCCACGAAGAACATATCTTTGCCGCGGTCAAACTCGCCGCCGAGCGCGGTGCCAAGCAGATTCTGGTGCATGCTTTTCTCGACGGCCGTGACACGCCGCCGCAAAGTGCGGCGGCGTCGCTGAAAGCGCTGGCAGCGGTGTGCGTGCAGTATCCGGGCGCGCGCATCGCCTCGGTTTGCGGCCGCTATTTTGCGATGGATCGCGACAAGCGCTGGGAGCGCATACAAGCCGCTTATGAGCTGCTGACCACCGGCGCGGCGGCACATCACTACGCCAGCGCGATTGACGCGCTTGAAGCTGCTTATGCCCGCAAAGAAACCGACGAATTTGTCCAGGCTTCGCGCATTGGCGCGGCGGTGCCCATGCAAGATGGCGATGCGCTGTTGTTCCTCAATTTCCGCGCTGACCGTGCCCGCCAGCTCACCCGTGCCTTTGTCGAGCCGGCGTTCAGTGGCTTTGCCCGCAGCGCGACGCCGAAACTGCATTTCGTCCAGCTGACCCAATATGCGGCTGACATTCCGGCGCCGGTGGCCTACAAGCCCGATTCGCTCCGCAACACGCTCGGCCAGTGGCTGCAGGATCATCAACTGACCCAGCTGCGCATTGCCGAAACCGAGAAATATGCACACGTGACCTTTTTCTTCAACGGCGGTGTCGAACAGACCTTTGTCGGCGAAGACCGCATCATGGTGCCGTCACCGCAGGTTGCCACCTATGATCTGAAGCCGGAAATGAGCGCCGCCGAGGTCACCGACAAGATGGTCGATGCCATCGAAAACCAGCGCTACGACGTCATCATCTGCAACTACGCCAATGCCGACATGGTCGGTCACACCGGTAACTTCGACGCCGCCAAACGCGCCATCGAAGCGCTCGATGGCTGCCTCGGTCGCGTCGTCGCGGCGCTGGAAAAAGTCGGCGGCGAGGCGCTCATCACCGCCGATCACGGCAACGCCGAACAGATGCACGATCACGACGTCAATCAGCCGCACACCCAGCACACGACCGATCCGGTACCGCTGGTCTACGTTGGCCGTCCTGCCGAGCCGGTCGTGCGTGACGGCGTGCTGTCCGATGTGGCGCCGACGCTGCTGTACCTGATGGGCTTGCCGGTGCCGGCCGAAATGACCGGCCGGCCACTGTTCCGGTTGCGCTGAGGCGTGCGCACTGTGCAGTTGCCATGGCAAGCGAGCGGGCGGTCGCTGTTGATCGGTCTGTTCTCTGCCATGCTGTTTGCCGCGGCCGGTGCCATCGCGGTACAGGCCGCGGACAAAAGCGCCACGGAAGCGCAACTGAAAGAGTTGCGCTCCCGCATCGAATCCCTGCGTGCGCAACAGGAACAGCGGCGGCGGGCGGAAAGCGCGGCCCGCGCCGAGCTTGCCGATATCGAAACCCGCATGGGCATGACCAACCGGGCGCTGAAAGCCACCCGTCAGGAACTGGCGGCGGCACGCCAGCGACTGAACAGTCTGAATCAGGAACGCACCACCTATCGCCAGCAGCGCGACAAATCCGCGCAAGCGCTAAAAAAACAGCTGCGCGCCGCCTTCATGTCCGGTGAGCAGGAATACCTGAAGCTGTTGCTCAATCAACAAGATCCGGCCCGCTTTGGTCGGGTAATGAGCTATTACCGCTACCTCAGCGAAGCACGCGCCGAACAGCTGAAAACGCTCGCCTGGGCGATGGGGCGTCTGGTCAGCGTCGAAGAAAAAATCACCGGCGAGATCGCCGCACTGCGAACGCTGGAGAAAAACCAGGAAGCCGAACGGAAGCGGCTGGCCGGTCTGCAGCGCCAGCGCGAGCGCAGCCTGAAACAGGTGGCTGCGGAGATCGTCAACGACGAAAAGAAAATCGCCGGCTTGCTCAATGACGAGAAAGAATTGAGCCAGCTGCTGACCCGGATCGAAACCGTGGTCAAGGACGTACCGGTCAGATTGCCGAAAGGCGCCAACTTTGCCCAACTCAAAGGCAAACTCGGCTGGCCGGCACGCGGCGACTTTCTGCAGCAGTTTGGTGACAGTCGTCATGATGGCCGGCTGCGCTGGAATGGTGTGCTGATTCGCGCACCGGAAGGGCGTGAAGTCAGCGCGATTTTTCATGGCCGGGTCGTATTTGCCGACTGGCTGCGCGGCTTTGGTTTGATGACCATCATCGACCACGGCGATGGTTACATGAGTCTGTATGGCTACAACCAGTCGCTGTTGAAACAGGTCGGTGACTGGGTCGAAGCGGGTGAGCCGGTGGCGACGGTCGGCAACAGCGGTGGCCAGCAAGGCAATGCGCTGTATTTCGAGATCCGGCACAACGGTCGCGCGGTCGATCCGCGCCAGTGGTGCAAACGCAGCTGATCAGGTGGCCGTGGTGATATCACCGCACCAACGCCAGGGATTTGGCCTAAGCTGATCGCTATTCAAGGAATGTGCGGTGTGGCGCGACAGTCTGTCGCCAGTACCGACAGGAGGTTGTATGAGTCTGTCCCGCGTTTGCGCCGTACCCCGGCGCTGTGCATTGTTTTTTGGTCTGGCCATGACGGCTGCGGCCGTTGCCCATGCCAGTACCGAGGCGACACCGGCGGAGCATCGCCTGCCGCTCGCCGAACTGCAGGCGCTGACCGACGCGCTCGCCCGGATCAAAGCGAGCTATGTCGAACCGGTCGATGACAAGCAGCTGCTGGAAGGCGCGATCGCCGGCATGCTGGCCACGCTCGACCCGCATTCCAGTTTTCTGAACGGCAAGGATCTGAACCGATTGACCGAAAGCACCCGCGGCGAATACGGCGGGGTCGGTCTGGAAGTGTCGCCGGAGAACGGCAGCTTCCGCGTGGTGACCGCGATGGATGACAGCCCGGCGCAGCGGGCCGGAATCCGTACCGGCGATCTGTTGCTGCGCATCAACAATGAACTCACCCGTGGTTTGAAATTTGAAGAGGTGGTCAGCCGCCTGCGCGGTGCGCCGGGCAGCAAAGTCAGTGTGCAGCTCGGCCGCGAAGGCGAAAGCAAGCCACTGGATATCGAACTCGTCCGCGACACCATCCAGGCCGCCAGTGTCCGCCACGAACTGCTCGACAGCGGCATCGGCTATGTCCGCATTGCGCAGTTTCAGCAGGATACCGGCACCGAGATGATCGGCGCGCTCGACAAGCTGAAAGCGGCCAACGGTGGTGCGCTGCGCGGTCTCATTCTCGACCTGCGCAACAATCCCGGTGGCGTTGTTGCCGCCGCCGCCGCAGTTGCCGATGCGTTTCTCAGCGAAGGCGTGATCGTGTCGACCAAGGGCCGCTCGCCTGGCAGCGATACCGAATTGAAAGCCCGTGCCGATGATCGGCTGCATGGTGCGCCGATTGTCGTGTTGATCAACCAGGGCTCGGCGTCGGCGGCAGAAATCGTCGCCGGTGCGTTGCAGGATCATCAGCGCGCCATTCTGGTTGGCAGTCGCAGCTTCGGCAAAGGGTCGGTGCAGACCGTGCACAAGCTCAGTGGGGAAGCGGCGATCAAACTGACCACTGCGCGCTATTACACGCCCTCGGGCCGTTCCATCCAGGCCGCCGGCATCGAACCGGATGTGCCGGTTGGCGCCGGCAAATTCGTTGCCGATGCACCGCGTGCCGGCATCCGCGAAGCGGATCTGCCGCATGCACTTGGCAGAACGGCGCCGACCAGCGAAAAAACACTCGCCAGCAAAGTGAATGGTCGTGATATCGCCGACGATATCCAGCTCGCCACGGCCATACACCTGCTGCGCGGTCTGGCGGTGCTGCAAAAATGAGTACGACTGCCGTCATGTGCAGCCGGCAGCGGATCGGGCGCCTGGCGCTTGCCGTGTTCGCCATGACGGCCATTGCAACTGTCAACGCTGATGGCCTGCCTGACAGCAGCCGCGCCGGATCGACATCGGATCGCGCCGGCGCGCCTGCCCGCATCGCCATCCTGATCGACGATGTCGGCGACAACCGTGCGCTCGGTGAGCGTGCGTTGGCGCTGCCGGGTCCGGTCAGTTACGCTTTTCTGCCGCACACGGCCCATGCGCCGATGTTGGCGCGCAGCGCGCACAGCAAAGGCCGCGATGTGCTGTTGCACGCACCGATGGAGTCGGAAGCGCGTCAGCAACTGATGGGGCCCGGTGCGCTGACCATGCAGATGTCGGAACCGGATCTGCGCGCCCAGTTGCGCAAAAACCTCGCCAGCATTCCGTTCGTCCGTGGCTTCAACAACCACATGGGCAGTGTCTTGACCAAGGACGCCACCCGGATGAGCTGGTTGCTGGAGGAAGCGCGCTCGCAGTCGCTGTTCTTTGTCGATTCGCGCACGACCAGCCATTCGGTGGCCGGGCCGACCGCGCGCAAACTCGGCGTGCCGACACTGGGCCGCGATATTTTTCTTGATCACGAAGACAGTCCTGCTGCGGTTGAGCGGCAGTTTGATCGTCTGCTGAAACTGGCGCGCGAACGCGGCCATGCGCTCGCCATTGGCCATCCGCGCCCGGCCACCCTGCAGGTGCTGGAACGACGCCTGCCCGGCCTCGCCGAGACTGGTGTGCAACTGGCGCCGGTGTCAGCGCTGTTGCTGCGCAGCAACGGCCCACACTGTTTTGCGGCCGCAGCCACCAGCTGGTCGCAACTGCTGCTCGCCGGCCAGCGCTGGCTGGCGTGTCAACCGAGCACAAACCGCGCAACGCCGACGCGCGGAGTCGTTCTCGTTGACATGTCTCGTTAACATCCGCTCACATTCTCGCACCGCTGGTCATCGGGGATCGGGTTACAACGGTGCCGTCGATGCGCCGCCGCTTTGGTTGGAACCGTGCCAGCGCGTCCGCTGACTTGCCCATTGCCGATATGGCAGTTCCCGATACCAGAGGAGCCTGAACATGACTCGTTTTTCCTTGCTGCTGCTGGCAGCTGCGATCGCGGCTGCACCGGCAGTGCGCGCTGAGAAACGCTGCGAATCCGATCTCGATTACGGCGTCACACTGGAAGCCAAGCAGGTGTTGCTGCAGGACGGCAGCTCCGTGTACGTGCTGGCCAATGGCGAGCTGCGCAAAGACGGCAAGTCGGTGCCGCTGTCGGGCAAGGAAAAGCAGCAGATCCGCGCCTACGAAACCGGCCTGCGGGCGCTGGTACCGCAGGTCAATGCGGTCACCCGGGAGGTGCTGGAGATAGCCGGCGAGGCAACCGACTTTGCTTTCGCGACCCTGCTCGGTCCGGAGCACGAATCGGTGACGGCGCTGCGCGGCAAGTTTGCCAACCTCGGCGAGGAGCTTGGCAAGCGCATGGACGACCAGCATCTGCCGGCGAACCCGATGAGCCTGCGCGATGAAGACTGGGATGTGGTCGGCGAAGGTGCCGCGATCAGCTGGAACGTTGCGGAAGCGAGCTTTGCCCTGGTCGGCAAGGCCATGCGGGCGGCGTTCGACGAGGACTACGCCAAGAAGTGGGAAGCCGACCTGAAGAAAATGGAGACCGAGCTGGACGCCAAGGTCGAGGCTCGCGCCAAGCAGCTCGAAAGCAAGGCGGAGTCGCTCTGCGACAACCTGGCCGAGCTGGACCAGATCGAGGCGAGCCTGAGCCAGAGCAACCAGGCCTTGCGCGACTTTGATGTGGTTCGCTATCGCGCCAAATGAGCGCGAGCGCTTCAAGAAAGAGGCCGCCTTCGGGTGGCCTTTTGTCTTTCCGGAGCCGGGTTGGGTGCCACGTAATGGCGGAGCCTTCCTTCCAGTAACGAGTTCTTCGGCAAAATTCACGCACTAATAATTTGCACGCAAAACATTATCGAGATAAATTAGGCCAATCCGGAACGACAGCCCGTCCTTCCCTGAACCAGTTAGGAGATCGCCATGTCAGTACAAGTGCTCTATACCGCCGAAGCCACTGCCGTTGGTGGCCGCGAAGGTCACATCAAGTCCTCCGATGGCGTGCTCGAAGCCCGTCTGGCGCTGCCCAAACAGCTCGGTGGTCCCGGTGGTGCCGCCACCAACCCGGAACAGCTGTTTGCTGCTGGCTATGCTGCCTGCTTTGAATCGGCGGTGCGCTTTGTCGCCCGTGAACAGAAGGTCGCACTGACCGAAACGGCGGTGACCGCGCAGGTCGGTGTCGGCCCGCGCAGTGCTGGTGGTTTTGGTCTGGTCGTAGCTTTGAAAGTGGCGTTGCCGGGCATCGATCGCGCCGTCGCCGAAGGCTTGGTCAAATTCGCCCACGAAAACATCTGCCCGTACTCGCATGCGACCCGCGGCAACGTCGACGTCACTGTGACGCTGGCGTAATCGCACAATCGCACCATGCGACGCGCAACCGGTGGCCCGCTACAATCGCCGCCGGCTGCGCTGATGCGGTCGCTGAGGATGCTGCCTGATGTCCGCTCCCTTGCCCCCACCGGATGACTGGCTGCGGCTCGATGCCCAGCTGTGTTTCCGGCTTTACGCTGCCTCGCGCGGCTTGACCCGCTGCTACCAACCGCTGCTCGACGTGCTCGGCCTGACTTATCCGCAATACTTGGCGATGCTGGTGCTATGGGAACAGGATGGCCTGACTGTGTCGGAACTCTCCGACAGACTCAAACTCGACCCAAGCACGATGACGCCGCTGCTGAAACGGCTCGAAAGTGCCGGCTGGATCACGCGTCAGCGCCGCAGACAGAATGAGCGGGAAGTGGAAGTTGCCTTGACCGACGCCGGCCGCAGCTTGCGCGAACGCGCATTGACGGTACCGCCGGCGATCATGGCAGCGACTGGTTTGTCGCTTAGTGAAGCGGAGAGCTTGCGCACGCTGCTGGATAAGTTGATGCAGCGGTTCGACAGTTTTGGCTAAGGCTTTCGGGTAGGGCGGAGGATTTCGATTATTATGTTAAGAAATTTTCCGCTTAACCTATGCGTTGATTCTTTGTTGCGAAAAGAGTCACTTCAGACGACATCTAAACTCGTCATATCCTCTGTCAAGGTCTTGGATGACCAAGCAGCCAGTGGAGTCAATTTTTGCGGACTCTACGAACGGTTCACCAGACTTTCCAAAAACGACAATGGACACAGTGCTGTCGTTTAGTTGATTCAAATTATATCGCGAAGTGTGATCGGATACTTCAGCACCAAACAAGTCTCCAATACTTCGAATTGTAACGGTGTCGCAAGTAAAGACGGCTTCAAACTCGTCTAGAGTCGAAATGACGGCTGCCTTCTGCTGGTCAGATAGCAGTGAGGACGAAAGAACAGATGCGCTAGTCCTCTCAATATCAGTGCGCCACGTTCCCTGAAGCCAGCAAGCGTGCACATGACCAGAGAAAGCCACAGAAATGATTAGAAGAAGCTTCATGAAATAATCCTACGTCATGGCATGTGAAATCAGAATTCGGATGTTGACCAAATCATCATAGTGTTCAGTCCGCCAGCAAAGCCTTCAGTGCCGCCAGCTTGTCATCGCGGATCTGGGCTTTTTCTTCGGCGGTGGCGTTCTTGGCGTTGTCCCATTTCAGATCGTCGGCCGGCAGTTCATCAAGAAAGCGACTCGGTTCGCAACGCACCGTTTCACCAAAGCGCTTGCGCATTGTGCACAGCGAGAACACCAGCGTTTCGCGGGCGCGGGTGATGCCGACGTAGGCAAGTCGGCGTTCTTCTTCGATATTGCCTTCCTCGATACTGGTGCGGTGTGGCAGCAGCTCTTCTTCCATGCCGACCATGTAGACGTGCGGGTATTCGAGACCCTTGGCGGCGTGCAGCGTCAGCATCTGCACTTCATCGGCGTTCTGTTCATCTTCGGCGCTGCGCTCGAGCATGTCGCGCAGCAGCAGTTTGTTGACCGCTTCGTCGAAACCGATTTTTTCGTTGGCGTCGCTCAGTGAGCGTTCCAGCCAGCTCAGCAATTCCTGCACGTTCTGCCAACGGCCCTGCGCGACTTTCGGACTGCTGGCCTGTTCATACAGCCAGCCTTCATAGCCGACCGCGCGCAGCAGCTCGTTGATCGAGGCAATGGCATCGCCTTTATGGCAATAGTCGGCATAGCGCTGGATCAGTTCGGCGAATTGCCGCAGCGCATTCAGCGGCCGACCGGACAGCTCGGTTTCCAGGCCGAGCTCCAGGCTGGCCGGCAACAGTGTCTTGTGCCGGCGCTGGGCGTAGGCGCCGAGTTTCTCGATGGTGCTGGCGCCGATCTCACGCCGCGGCACGTTGACGATGCGCAGAAAGGCCGCATCGTCCTCGTCATTGACAAGCAGCCGCAGATACGCGAGTACATCCTTGATCTCGGCCTTGCCAAAAAACGACTGACCGCCGGACAGTTTGTACGGTATCTTGCGTTCGATCAGGGCTTTCTCGAACAGTCGGGCCTGATGATTGCCGCGGAACAGGATGGCGAAATCACGCCATTTCAGGTTGCCGCGCATCTTGCGCATCATGATCTCGTTGACCACGCGCTCGGCCTCATCGTCGTCGTTGGCGCAGCTCATCACCCGCAGCGGTTCGCCATACTGCTTCTGCGACCACAGCGACTTTTCGAACAAGTGCGGGTTGTTGGCGATCAGGGTGTTGGCGCATTTGAGAATGCGGCCGAACGAGCGGTAGTTCTGTTCGAGCTTGATCACTTCCAGCTTCGGAAAATCCGCTTTCAGTTGGTTCAGGTTTTCCGGGTTGGCGCCGCGCCAGGCGTAGATCGATTGGTCGTCGTCGCCGACCACGGTGAAGGCGCCGCGATCACCGGTCAGCAGTTTCACCAGCTCGTACTGGGCGCTGTTGGTGTCCTGATACTCGTCGACCAGCAGATAGCGGACCTTGTGCTGCCATTTGTTGCGCAGGTGATCTTCGTTGCGCAGGCAGACCGCCGGCAGCAGGATCAGATCATCGAAATCGAGCGCATGGCAGGCGCGTTGGGTGCGTTGATAGGCCGCATACGCTTTCGCCGCCAGCGTTTCTTCGGCGTCCTTGGCGATCGCTAGTGCCTGCTCCGGGCTCAGCAGCGCGTTCTTCCAGTTCGAGATCAGCATGCGCACGCCGAACAGCACCTGCTTGTCGATCTGATTGAGGTTGGCGGCGTCGCGCAGCATCGCCAGCGAATCGTCTTCGTCGAGCAGTGTGAACGAGCTCTTGATCTGCAGCGCCTTGTATTCCTGCCGGATGAAGTTCAGTCCGAGCGTGTGAAAGGTCGAGACGTTGAGCTTGCCGGCGGTTTCGCCCATCAGTTTGCCGGCGCGCTCTTTCATTTCGCGCGCGGCCTTGTTGGTGAAGGTGACCGCGTAGATCGATTCCGGCGCATAGCGCAGCGAATTGACCAGATGCGCCAGCTTGTGGGTGATCGCGAGCGTCTTGCCGGAGCCGGCACCGGCCAGTACCAGCAATGGCGTGTGGACGTGGCGGACGGCTTGTTGCTGGGCGGGGTTCAGCGAGGACAACGACACGGCAGGGACTTCTCGACAGCTTGCAGCGGGACGGCATTGTAGCGGTTGACCGCACCCGGCCACAGCGGCAGCCGTGCCAGAAAAACCAACGGCGCCCAGAGGGCGCCGCCAAAGTCAGCCTGTGCCAGCTGAATGAGATTATTTTTTACGCTTCGATTGGCCCTTGCCAATACCCATGCGCAAACAATGACGACACCGGCAGGGTCAGGCCAGCGCAGCGAACGCGGAGGGTATCCGGCTCACGAACTGATTCCTTGATTACCTGAACGGGCATCCACGGCAGCAGCGCAATCGGTTTGTAACGGTACAAACCCGGTTGGCACGGGAAGCTACGTTGTGTTGTCACCTAGCCATCCTCCATGTGACGTTACAGCCTGCCCCCTGTTTCCCGGGGGGCGCGAAGTGTAAGGCAAGGGCAATGCCAGACTGTCGGACTGTCAGAAAATTTTTCGCCCTTTTTTCAATAACCACAGGTTTTGTAAAACTGACCGACAGCCAATAAAAACGTTCTCTTACCCAAGTGCTTGTTGCAGGCGCTCCAGCCGTCTATAGCTCAGCGCCTCCAACAAGTGTGTCCGCCCAATATTGTCACTTTCTGACAAATCCGCGATCGTTCGGGCAACACGCAGGATCCGGTGACACGCACGTGCCGACAAACCGAGCTTTTCCAGCGCGGTTTCCAGCAGCTGGCTGTCTTCGCGGTCGAGTTCGCAATGCTTTTCCAGGCCACTGGTGCCGAGCTGTGCATTGACCTGACCCCGTGCTCTCTGTCGTTCGCGCGCAGCGAGCACTTGCTGTTTGATCGCTTCGCTAGGCGTTTCGGCAGCTGTGCTTCTGCCCAGCAGTGCGGCGCGCGGCACCGGCGGCACCTCGACATGCATATCGATGCGGTCCAGAAACGGGCCGGACAGCTTGTTCAGGTAACGGCGTACCTCCAGCGGCGTACAACGGCAGCGGTCGGCGTTGCCGTAGTGGCCGCAGGGGCAGGGGTTCATCGCCGCCACCAGCTGAAACCGGGCCGGGAATTCCGCCTGGCTGGCGGCACGGGAAATGGTCACCTTGCCGCTTTCGAGCGGTTCGCGCAGTACTTCAAGCACATGCCGATCGAACTCCGGTAATTCGTCCAGAAACAGCACGCCGTGGTGGGCCAGCGAAATCTCGCCCGGCCGGGGCGTTGCGCCGCCACCGACCAGGGCGACCGCCGAGGCGGTGTGGTGCGGCGAGCGGAACGGCCGCAGCCGCCAGCGGCTGGCATCGAGCCCCTGCTGGCTGACCGAGGCAATCGCCGCGGCCTCCATCGCTTCGTCATCGGACAGATCCGGCAGGATGCCGGGCAGGCGACTCGCCAACATGGTCTTGCCGGTTCCCGGCGGGCCGATGAACAACAGATTGTGCTGGCCGGCGGCGGCGATGGTCAGGGCCCGCTTGGCGGTGGCCTGGCCGCGCACGTCAGCCAAGTCTGGGACGTCGATCTTGCAAAATTGCTTCGGGGTATCCGGCTCCGGAAGTCGTTGCTGCCCCTGCAGATGGGCGCAAACCTCGAGCAAATGGGCCGCCGCGAGCACTTCGCCGCCAGCCAGCGCGGCCTCCTGGCCATTGGCAGCCGGCAAAACGAGCTTGCGGCTCTGCAAGCGGGCGGCAACCGCTGCCGGCAGGGCACCGCTGAACGGCCGCAATTCGCCGGACAGGGCAAGTTCGCCCAGAAATTCGTACTGCCCCAATTTGTCGGTCGGGATCTGGCCAGTCGCGGCCAGAATGCCGAGCGCGATCGGCAGATCGAAGCGACCGCCGTCCTTCGGCAGGTCGGCCGGTGCGAGGTTGACCGTGATGCGCTGGGCAGGGAATTCGAACCGGGCATTGAGCAGCGCCGAACGGACGCGGTCCTTGCTTTCCTTGACCGCGGCTTCCGGCAGGCCGACGATGCTGAAGCCGGGCAGGCCCGGCGACAGGTGCGTTTCGACCACGACCTGCGGCGCCTGCACGCCAAAGCCGGCGCGGGTGAACAATAACGACAGACTCATGCACGTCCCTGTATGGCGCAATCTGTGGCACTAGGGGCAGACGGGTCGTCCTGACGCCGCCTGCGCGAGCCTGACACTTTAGGTCGGCCCGACCCGGCCGGGCTATGGCAGATCTCGCAAAACGATGTCCGCCAGCTGCGCAGGCTCAGCCGTTGTTCTTGGCTTTCAGCGCGGCCAATTCGGCTTCGAGGGCGTCGATCTTTTCCCGGGTGCGGGCCAGAACCTTGACCTGGGCATCGAATTCTTCGCGGGTGACCAGATTGAGCTTGCTGAACTGCGCCGTCAGCAGGGCGCGAAAATTCTGCTCGGCTTCGGCTTGCAGCGTTTTCAGCTGCGGCGGCAGGCTTTCGCCCAGGCGGCGGGCGAGATCGGCAATGGTTTGTGCGTCTATCATGGCGTCAGGTCGGCGGTGACGAAGACCGTCAGTTTATAGCGTTTGGCGTGGGGCCGCGTATGCGAAGGGTGATGGTGGTTCTGCTGTTGGCGGGTGTGACTGCCGTGTCGGCGGCCGGCGAGCTATACAAATGGGTAGACAAGGACGGCAAGGTCCATTTCAGCGACAAGCCGCCGCCGGCAGACGCCAAGCAGAGCCAGCAGCTCGCGGCGCCGCCAAAGGAAACGTTTAAGGAATCCGACACCGAGTCGGCGGCCGAACGGGCGGCGCGTTTGCGTCAGGCGGCCGAGGGCATCCGGGCGGATCGGCAGGCACGGCAGAAAAATCAGGCTGAAATCCGCCAGAACAAGGCGCGTCGCGCCGCGGACTGCCAGCGGGCACAGGACGAGTTGCGGCAGTTTGAAACGGCCAACCGCAAGTATCTGGTCGATGAAAATAATCAACGTCATGAGCCGACCGAAGGCCAGTATGCCGAGTGGGAAAATCAGCTGCGTCAGGCGGTAGCAAAACACTGCGGCTGAGTGGGTCAGGGACCCCAAAAAAACGGTAACACCTGCTGTTCAATCTCCGTACAATGCGCGCCTCTTTGCAGGGCGGCCAATATGTGGAGCCAAGGCCATGGGTGACCCCGTCGTACAGCAGGCGCGAGCCATTTACAACATTCGGCAATGGAGCGCCGGTTACTTCGACATCAATGCTCATGGCGAAGTGGTGGCACTGCCGCGCCGGGGTCAGGTCGACAACGGCATCTCCATCCCGCAGCTGGTGCAGGAAGTCGAAGCCCGCGGCCTGAGCCTGCCGGTGCTGATCCGGTTTGCCCACATCCTGCACGACCGCGTCGATACGCTGTGCAATGCCTTCGGCAAAGCGATCAGCGACTACCAGTACGGCGGTCGCTACACCGCGGTCTATCCGATCAAGGTCAACCAGCAGCGCTCGGTCGTTGAAGAGCTGGTGCGTCATGGCGGCGGTGAGCGCTTCGGCCTCGAAGCCGGCTCCAAGCCGGAGCTGATGGCCGTGCTCGGCATGCCGATGCCGAAAGGTTCGAAAGTGGTCTGCAACGGCTACAAGGATCGTGAGTACGTCCGGCTCGCCCTGATCGGCGAGAAACTCGGCCGCCACGTCTACATCGTCGTTGAAAAGCTCAACGAACTGAACATGGTGCTGGAAGAAGCGGCCAAGCTCGGCGTCAGCCCGCGTATCGGTGTCCGGGTGCGGCTCGCGTCGGTCGGCAAAGGCAAATGGGAAAGCAGCGGCGGCGAGAAATCGAAATTCGGCCTGTCCGCTACCCAGGTGCTGACTGCGGTCGAGCGTCTGCACAAGCTTGGCAAACTCGATTGCCTGCAACTGATTCACTTCCACCTCGGCTCGCAGATGCCGAACATCCGCGAGATCCAGCGCGGCGTCAAAGAGTGCGCCCGTTATTTCGGCGAGCTGCATGCGCTCGGCGCCAACATCAAGGTCGTTGACGTTGGCGGTGGCCTCGGTGTCGATTACGAAGGCACCCAGACCCGCTCGTATTCGTCGATGAACTACACCGTGCAGGAATATGCCAACAACGTGGTGCACGCGCTGGCCGAAATCTGCAAGGAAAAGGAATTGCCGCATCCGGACATCATCACCGAATCGGGCCGGGCGCTGACCGCGCACCACGCCGTGCTGGTGATGAACGTCGTTGACGTCGAACACGCGCCGGGCCGCAGCAAGCCGGAGCCGGTCGGCGACGATCAGCCGAAAGTGCTGCAGGAACTGTGGGCGGCCTACAACGGCCTGAACGCCCGCTCGGTGCTGGAGGCCTATCACGATGCCGTCTACCTGCTGAGCGAAGCGCAATCGCTGTATGTGCACGGCGTCATCAGCCTGCCGGAATGGGCGCGCGCCGAGCAGCTGCATTTCGCCATCTGCCAGGAAGTGCGCAAGCTGCTCGATCAGACTTCGCGCGCGCACGTCGAAATCCTGAACGACCTGAACGAAAAACTGGCCGACAAGTTCTTCTGCAACTTCTCGCTGTTCCAGTCGATGCCGGACGCCTGGGGTATCGATCAGGTGTTCCCGGTCATGCCGCTGCAGCGCCTGAATGAACCGCACGATGCCCGCGCCGTGCTGCAAGACATGACCTGCGACTCCGACGGCCGCATCGAGCACTACGTCGATGGCACCGATGTCGAAGCCACGCTGCCATTGCCGGGTTACAAGGAAGGTGAACGTTACCTCATCGGCAGTTTCATGGTCGGCGCTTACCAGGAAATCCTCGGTGACATGCACAACCTGTTCGGCGACACCGATTCGGTGATGGTCGAAACCGAAGCCGACGGCAGCTACAAGCTCAGCCAATGCGAAGAAGGCGACACCGTTGCCGACGTGCTGCGCTATGTGCACTTCGAGCCGGAAACCCTGTTGCGCTCGTATCAGGAACAGATCGCCGGCAGTAATATGTCGCCGGAACACAAGAAGCAATGCCTGGACGTGCTCCGGGCCGGTCTGTCCGGATACACCTATCTGGAAGACTGAGCAAACAAAGACGGGCGCTGCGGCGCCCGTTTTTGTTTCTGGCACCTGGCGCGCTATGCTGCCTGTACCACCGATGAGACGCCAGCACGGAGAGAACCGATCATGAAAGTGAACATCACCCTCGACGGCACCCCCGATGAAGTGCGCGCCTTCTTTGGCTGGCCGCCGCTGGCAACACTGCAGGAAGAGTGGCTCAACAAGATGCGCGAACAAATGGCGGCGGGGGCGGATCCGTCGGCGCTGTTCAAGAGCATGATGCCGGGCGGCATGGCCGGTATGGCGCCGGGCATGAATCCAGGGGTGATGTCACAGGAACAACTGCAGAATCTGTTCACCATGCAGCAAGCGTTCTGGCAGCAAATGAATGCCGGCAAGACGGAAAAATAATCAAGCGCGATGACGCAGCGCCTTGCCACAAATTCCCCCTCTCCCCAACCCCTCTCCCACAAGGGGCGAGGGGCTAGAAAAGCGCTTATCGCCGTAATGCTGCACCATGAACCCGCACGGTATGGTTCCCCTCCCCACTCGAGGGGGAGGGGTTAGGGGAGAGGGGGCGCCGCACGCGCAACCGGTCACTAACCGAGTCAGCCATGACCACACCACCCGATCACTTCTCCGCTGTCGCAAACGATTACGCCAACTTCCGGCCGGATTATCCGCCGGCACTGTTCGACTGGCTGAAAGCGCATTGCCCGAATGGCAACGCGGTGTGGGATGTCGGTTGCGGCAGCGGCCAAGCGAGCGTTGCGCTCGCCAAGCGCTTTGCCACCGTGCATGCCACCGATATCAGCGCCGAGCAAATCGCCAACGCACCACAACGCTCCAACATTCATTACCGGGTGGCGCCAGCCGAGCAAAGCAGTTTTGCTGATGCCAGCATCGATCTAGTCACCGTCGCACAGGCACTGCATTGGTTCGATGTACCGCGCTTTCATGACGAAGTGAAACGGGTATTGAAGCCGGGTGGTCTGTTGGCGGAATGGACCTATTCACCCATACGGCTGGAGAACGCAACGCTCAATGCGATTCTGCAGCGCTTCTATGTCGAGGTTGCGACGCCATGGTGGCCACCGGGCCGCGAGCATGTCGAGAATGGCTACGCGCAATTGCCATTTCCATTTGCGCGTCTGCCCGATCCAGGTTTTGCCATTCAGCGCGAGATGACCCTGCCGCAATTGATCGGTTACGTCCGTTCCTGGTCGGCGATGTCGCGTTACATCAGCGCCAACAAAACCGACCCGACGCCGCAATTGGCAACAGAACTGGCGCAGGCGATGGGGTCGGAAGAAAAGATTGCGGTCAGTTGGCTACTGAAACTAAGGGCGGGGTATCGCTAACACTCGGTAAGGTTTTGTAGGGCGGAACACCCGAAGGGTTTTCCGCCGAATGTGGCGCAGATTAACGCGGTGAGCAAGGTTTAGAGAAACATGCGGCGGAAACGCTACGCGGTTCCGCCCTACGAGTTCTGCTCACGCAACAGGCCGGATAGATACGTGCAACCTTTATCGCCACCATTTGTCAGTTCGGTCTTGCAATGCGAGAGGAGTCCATAGATACGAGTTCTCATGGGGCGGGTCATGATCCGCCATTTCTCACAATCAAAAAATGCGCGTCATGACGCAACCGACAATAGCCCGTTTATGCGTTGTTAACCTAAAGCATTAAGGCTCAACCACACAGGCAAATTCCTAGGCTGTACAATGCGATGCAATGGAAGATGAAAATGTCGAACAATACCTTCGGTATCCAACACCTCACAGAGAACAGCGCCAGCTTCAGGAAGTGTCTGCAAGTATCTCTCCAACCCGCCAAAAGATGTAAACGCCATTCCGTCAACGCCTAATAACTCTCCAACGATGTTTCCACAAATTGGTTCCGACTTGCATTTGAATGTCAATCTATGAACCATTCCAATGTCAACTGGTAGTGGCGAAAGGAATTCTGCATCGATGTACTGGTAGAAGGGAATCCTGAGTAAATCATACACATCCACATTGGCTCCATTGAGAGCAGCAATGATATCTTTGCCGCTGACGAAATCCCGGTCCCTCAACTTGGTGATCGCTGGCTTCAATCTACCTAACTCAGCAAGCTGTTTGACAACTGAGAAGCTGGCGGAATATCTCGAATTCGAAAAAAGCCCATCAGATTGGCTCCAATTCAACAAACCTTCTCCCAGAGAAAAGATGGCTAAACTGGCTGGCATATTCAACTGCTGGCTTGACTCGATTAGCACTTCAGTTGCCAGCAAATGCGCGCAATATTCAGCTATACCTTCTCGAAACCAGCGACTGCCATTGCCGTAAAGCCAATACTCTACCTTTTTTGGAAAAGCCTTCTCCGGGCGATAAGCGAGATTAAGCTCAGTCCATTCGTGAAGCATTCCGCCGAGCTGCTCCACTCGGTTTGGCACTGAAACCATTTGCGAATTTTCCTTGCTTTTCGGGTCAAGGACTGCGACCACCGTCAGATCGACTCTATTTTTTGCTTTGGAAATTAGAGTTGGGGCTATTAGTGAGTGAGCTACTGTTACAAAACGCAACTGAGCTGGAATACGATATTCAACACCGGTTCTCTCTGTACATAGTTTTGCTCCGCGCTCCAATTGTTCAGCTAGATGAAGAGCGTAATCTTTGAACTCTGTGCGAGAGGTGTAGGACAGTTGAGTCAAGTTTCCACGAAAATATCTGGCGTCGCTCTCTTGGCTATTAAGCTCGTGCGTGATTGCCCATCCAGCAGGGTTGGTTAGGGTGAGGTGTAGTTCTCGGCTTGTACAGGAGCACAAAAGGAGGATTGAGAAAAACGAAATGATTGATAACCGTCGCACTTTCTAGCTTCCAGATAGAACGGATATTCTGACATCTAAGTAATCATGGCAGGGGGTGCTTTTTCGTCAAGGGAGACAACAAATTAACCTTGCGGTTGTTCCCCAACAAATGCCTCACGCGTCAAATTGCGGGGCTTGCCATCCGTCACCAGCACATTGTCTTCAATGCGGACACCGCCAAATGGCTTGAAGGCCTCCACTTTCGCCCAATTGACATGGGCGGCCTGCGGCTTCGCTTTCAGTTCTTTCAGCAGCATGTCGATGAAATAGATGCCGGGCTCGACAGTGAATACCATGTCTTTTTCGATCTTGCGGGTGAGGCGCAAGTACGGGTGCGCGGCTGGCGGTGGGTTTGGCGTGCCGGTGTCGTCGGCGACGCGGCCGGCGATGTCGTGCACCTGAATGCCGAGCAGGTGGCCGATGCCATGCGGGAAGAAGGTCGAGGTGATGCCCTGCTCGACGGCGCTGTCGCCATCAATCGTGATCACACCGAACTGCTTCAGCAGGCCGCCGATGGCGCGGTGGAAAGCGATATGCAGATCGACGTAGGACTGGCCCGGGCGGACTGCATCGATCAGTTTCAGCTGGTGCACATCGAGCGCAGCGATGAGTTCAGCGAACTCGTTTTTGTCGCGGGCGTAGGTGCGGGTGATGTCAGAGGCATAGCCGTTGACGTTGGCGCCGGCGTCGATCAGGAACGAGCGTGACTGCGCCGGTTTTTGCGTTTGCAGTTCGGTGTAATGCAGCACGGCGCCGTGTTCGTTCAGCGCAATAATGTTGCCGTACGGCAATTCCGATTCTTTCAGGCCGCTGGCGCGCAAATAGGCGTAGTGAATGCCGAGTTCGCTTTCACCGGCCAGGAAGGCATCGCGCGCGGCATTGTGCGCGCGCGCGCCGATACGGTTGGCGGCGGCGATGTTCTCGACTTCCCACGCGGTTTTCATGCCGCGCTGCCAGTGCAGCGGCGCCAGCAGTGTCTGCGGATTGAACGCAGCGAAGCCCCAGTCTTCGACGTGCGAACTGTCTTCGCCGATGAAGGCGGCTTTGCCGGTGAGCTTCAATACCGATTTGGCTTCGGCCGGCGTGCGGATGATGGTGATATCGAAATGCGCGACCCAGTCGCCGCTCGGATCTTCCGGCACCACGTGCCAGTAATCGAATGGCTGCAGGAAGATGAGCTGCGGCTTCTTGCCGGCGGCGATGGAGACGAAGCAGCCGGGGTGGCGGTCGAGCGGCAGCAGTTGCAGGAAGTTCGGGTTCGGCTTGAAGGCGTAGTGGTAGTCGTCCTGGAACGCGACCTTGGGGATACCGGAATGGACCACGGCCTGGTCAAAGCCGGACCGGGCCAGTGCGGCCTCATAGCGGGCCAGAACGGTGCGGAGGTGGTCGGCGTACAGCGAAGGGCTCATGAATCGCTCTCACAACAGGGCCAGCCGGCGGGTGCCGGCGGCGCAGGAATCGGGGTGGGCTGCGACTGTACCCGATATGGCCGTCTGATCGCAGCCGGACCATTGCCGGGGCGCAGCTTTGAGGCTTATCAATGCACGCCAGCGGGGTAAGACGGGCAGGCCTATAATCCGGGTTCCCCGTTATGGACGCCGTTAGGTTGACCGTTCGACTTGCATGCTGGTCGGGCCAGAGCCTACTATCGGGACCCCGCGTACATTCCAGTCAGTACCTTTATCTGCCCCGGCACGGAGACCACTCATGCTGTTCCAAGGCAAATCCCTGACCTGCACCCTGCTGGACGGCGGCATCGCCGAGCTCCAGTTCAATCTGCAGGACGAATCGGTCAACAAGTTCAATCGCCAGACCCTGACCGAATTACAACAAGCCACCGCTGCGATCAAGGCCAATAGCGCCGTCAAAGCCGTGGTCGTCACCAGCGGCAAGGAAGTCTTCATTGTCGGCGCCGATATCACCGAATTCTTGGGTCTGTTCGCGCAGGGCCGCGAGCAGCTGATCAAATGGACCAAAGACGCGAACGCCATCTTCACCGCGTTCGAAGATCTGCCGGTGCCGACCGTTTGCGCCATCAACGGCATCTGCCTCGGTGGCGGCATGGAAATGGCGCTGGTCTGCGATTACCGGGTGATGTCGACCAAGGCGCAAGTGGGTCTGCCGGAAGTGAAACTTGGGCTTATTCCGGGCTTCGGCGGGACTACGCGCCTGCCACGTCTGATCGGTTCCGACAACGCACTCGAATGGATCGCCGCCGGCTCGCAGAACAAGGCTGACGCCGCTCTGAAAGTTGGCGCTGTCGATGCGGTTGCCGAACCGGAAAAATTGCGCGATGTCGCGATTGCGATGGCCAAAGAAGCGGCCGCCGGCAAACTGAAATGGCAGGCCAAGCGCGCCCAGAAAACCGGCCCGCTGAAACTGAACAAGATGGAAAGCCTGATGGCGTTCTCGACCGCCAAGGCCTTCATCGGTGGCAAAGCCGGCCCGAACTATCCGGCGCCGATGGAAGCGGTCAACGTGGTCGAAAAAGCCGCGCGCATGTCGCGTGACGAAGCGTTGGCTGTAGAGCACGAAGGCTTCGCCAATGTCGCGCTGACCACCCAAGCCGAAGCGCTGATCAGCATTTTCCTGAACGATCAGGTGGTCAAGAAAGTCGCCAAGAAAGCGGCGAAAGCCGCCAAGCCGGTCAAGCAGGCCGCGGTGCTCGGTGCCGGCATCATGGGCGGTGGCATCGCCTTCCAGTCGGCCAGCACTGGCACGCCGATTGTCATGAAAGACATACGCCCCGAAGCGCTGGATCTCGGCATGCGCGAAGCCAGCAAGATTTTGCTCAAGGGCATCGAGATCGGCAAAGGCACGCCGGAACAGATGGCGAAAACCATCGCCAGCATCACCCCGACTCTGGATTACAGCGCGGTCAAGCACGCCGATATCGTCGTCGAAGCCGTTGTTGAGAATCCGAAAGTCAAAGACGCGGTGCTGGTCGAAACCGAAAGCCTGCTGCGTGACGACGCCATCCTGTGCACGAACACCTCGACCATCTCGATCGATCTGCTCGCCAAGAACCTGAAGCGGCCGGACAAATTCTGCGGCATGCACTTCTTCAACCCGGTGCACAAGATGCCGTTGGTCGAAGTCATCCGCGGCAGCAAGACCAGCGATGAAACCATTGCGACCGTGGTGGCATGGGCCAGCGCGATGGGCAAATCGCCGATCGTCGTCAACAACTGCCCGGGCTTCCTGGTCAACCGCGTGCTGTTCCCGTACTTCCACGGCTTCAGCCTGCTGCTGAGAGATGGTGCCGATTTCACGGCGGTCGACAAGCTGATGGAAAAATTCGGCTGGCCGATGGGCCCGGCTTACTTGCTCGACGTGGTCGGCATCGATACCGCCGTGCACGCGGCGCACGTGATGGCCGAAGGCTTCCCGGACCGCATGAAGAAGGAGTTCAAGGATTCGATCGAAGTGTTGTTCGAAGCCAAGCGTCTGGGTCAAAAGAACGGCAAGGGCTTCTACGCCTACAGCGAAGACAAGAAAGGCAAGCCGAAGAAAGATGTCGATCCGGCCACCTATGAACTCATCAAGGGCGTGGTCGCCGACAAGCGCGAATTCGACAAGCAGGAAGTCATCGATCGGATGATGATCCCGATGATCATCGAAACCGTACGCTGCCTCGAAGAGAAGATCGTCGGCACACCGGCCGAAGCCGATATGGGCCTCGTTTACGGCATCGGCTTCCCGCCATTCCGTGGTGGCGCGCTGAAATACCTCGACACCGTTGGCCTGGCCAATTTCGTCGCCCGCTGCGATCAGTTCAAGTCGCTCGGCAAGCTCTATGAGCCGACCGCGCAGATGCGTGAGATGGCGGCCAAGAACGCCAAGTATTACGGCCAATGATCGGGAGAACTGCCATGAAAGAAGTCGTGATTATTGATGCCGTGCGCAGCCCGATGGGCCGTAGCAAAGGCGGCATGCACCGCAACACCCGTGCCGAAGTGTTGAGCGCGCGTTTGATCGAAGCGCTGTTCGAGCGTAACCCGAAAGTGGATCCGGCCGAAGTCGAAGACGTGATCTGGGGCTGCGTGCAGCAGACGCTGGAGCAGGGCTTCAACGTCGCCCGCAACGCCGCCTTGCTGACCCGCTTGCCACGCAGTGTCGGCGCCGTCACCGTCAACCGGCTGTGCGGTTCGTCGATGCAGGCGCTGCACGACGCCGCCCGTGCGATCAAGAACGGTGATGGCGAGGTATATATCATCGGCGGCGTCGAGCACATGGGGCATGTGCCGATGATGCACGGCGTCGATTTTGCGCCGCAGCTCGCCGCCGTCACCGCGAAAGCCTCGGGTTCGATGGGCTTCACGGCCGAACTGCTTGGCCGCACGCATGGCATCACCCGCGAACAGCAGGATCAGTTCGGTCTGCGCTCGCACCAGAAAGCCTGGGCCGCGACCGTTGAAGGCCGGTTCAAGAACGAAATCATCGCGATGGAAGGTCACGATGCCGATGGCGCGCTGAAACTGTTCGATTACGACGAAGTGATCCGCAGCGATGCCAATATGGACGACATGCGCAAACTGAAACCGGCTTTCGACCCGGTTACCGGTACGGTTACCGCCGCCACGTCGTCGGCGATTTCCGATGGCGCCTCGGCGATGCTGGTGATGAGCGCCGATCGCGCCAAAGCCCTGGGTCTGACCCCGATGGCGACCATTCGCAGCATGGCGGTTGCCGGTTGCGATGCCGCCATCATGGGTTACGGCCCGGTGCCGGCCACGCAAAAAGCGCTGAAGCGCGCCGGTTTGACGATCAAGGACATCGACCTCGTTGAGCTGAACGAAGCATTTGCCGCACAAGCCCTGCCGGTGCTGAAAGATCTGGGCCTGCTCGACGTGATGGAAGACAAGGTCAACCTGAACGGCGGCGCGATTGCGCTCGGTCATCCGCTCGGTTGCTCGGGCGCCCGCATCAGCGGCACCTTGTTGCACCTGATGCAAGCCAAGAACGCCAAGCTCGGTCTGGCGACCATGTGCATCGGTCTTGGCCAGGGCATCGCGACGGTTTTTGAAAGAAACTAGGTTTGAACGGCACCGAGTCGCCGTCGCTAGTCTGTTGTCAGACAAAGGGCCGCAATCGCGGCCCTTTGCCGTTCCGGCCGGTGTCTCACGGGCGGCCAGTTGACGGCGGTGCAAGGCCGGCAAATACTCTGGGCGTCGTGCGTCGAAGCTGTCAGGGATGATCCATTCGGTCGACGCGTTGCCATCCCTTGTTGCGTGCGCCGGGCGGTCTCCGCCAAGCATGGCGGCATGACCCCTTGCCCGGTCCCCTCGTCTCCGTTTCATGGAGGAACGGCCATGGCCTATCAGTGGCAAGCCAATCTGGCTTGCATCGCAACATACAAGACCCTGGAAGCCGACGACGGTCTCGATCAGTTTGAAGAGGCCGACATTCCTTTCAGCAAAGCGGCAGAGGTCAAGATGAAGCGGCTGCGCTTCTATCCAACCGGCACCAACAATCCCGACATCATCGAGGTGCTGTCCATCGAGATGGCCCGTCGCTTTGTCAAACTGCTGGTCAAGCGCTTCTCGGTCAAGAAGCAGAAGAAGGAAATCAGTTCGCAGCAGATCATCATGAGCATTGCCGCGGTCTTCGCAAAACCGGAGGCAACACTCACCGACCTGGCGGAGGTGGTCGATGCGGCGATCGCATTTGCGGATGAATAAGCGTTGGCTGCTGGCAGTCGCGCTCGGCTGGGCTGGCGCCGCCTGGTCCGGCTGCGATGACGCCCAGCTGCGACCGGCCGTGCTTGACGCCGAGAACGCTGCCGGCACGGTCATTGGCTTGGGCTACGACCTGCACTGCACCCGCAAGTCGGCGCAAAGTGATGCCGACAGCGAAACGGACGAGCTCGACGCGGATGCCAGCATCCGTTTTTTCGAAGGCGAGCTGCGCGCACGCGGTTTGCTGACCGGTGATGCCGACGAGAATCCGGAAACCTTGCAGGAACTGATGGCCGCGGCGTCCTACGTCTGGTCGGATGCATTCACGGTCAAGGCCGGTCTTTTCTATCGGCTCGAAGCCGAGCAAACGCTGGACGATCGACAAGAGGCTTACGGCGGTCGGGTGACGCTGGGCAAAATGGGCTTGTTTGCCGATAACGATGCCCTCGCGTTGTCGGTGAATCTCGCCCAGATCGATCCGGAAGCCGATACCGCGCGTGAAGCGGTGCTGCCGGCAGCACTCGAGCATTATGACCGCTGGGATGCCGAGCTCTATTTCAGCTATCCGATGAAAGGCGAACCGCTGGAAAAGATCACGGTCAGTTATCGCTATTTTCGCGAAACCGATGCACCAACTGCGGTCCGCGACGCCGGTCTGGATCGTTACCGCTACTCGAAAATCATGTTCTGGTTGAAGGACGAGTTATACCTTGCCTATGCAACGGGCGAGTTGCCATTCGATGTCGCGGCGGATCAGCATGTCGAACTGGGTTGGAGCTATACGCTCTAGCCATTGCACACCGTTCTGAGGTGACAAAACCAAGCGCGCATTCGCGGGCTTGGTTTTGGCGGTTGCTGCGCCGCTTCAGTGGCCGCCGCAACCACCGCAACAGCCCTGCTTGGCGGCACTGGCTTGTTGATAGAGTTGGTCTTTCAGCTGCACACGACGCACTTTCAGTGTTTCCAGCGCCAGATCGCCGAGATGATCGATTCCCGCTTCGGCGCGGATGATTTGGTGATCCAGCTCATGGTATTCGTCAAACAACCGGGCAAAGTGGGCGTCCGCCAGTTTGAGCTTGTGGATCTGCTGCTTCAGCTCCGGGAACTCGGTGATCAGCGGGTGTTTTTCAACAATCATTTTCAGGCCTCCTGTGCTTCGTCTTTCAGACTAACGGGTTGAGCCAGAACGGCTTTGACCGGTATCAAGGAGTCGCTGCGCCAAACCGCTGGTCAGCTTGATGCAAAGCCGGGTCGACGCGGTAAACTGACCCGAACAGGAGTGCACCATGAGTCATGACATTGCCAGCATCCGCAAGGACTACAGCCGGCAGGAGCTGTCGCCCGAGGACTGTCTGCCCGATCCGCTGGCGCAGTTTCAGCAATGGCTGCGGGAGGCCATTAGCGCCGAACTGCCGGAACCGACCGCCATGCACGTCGCCACGGTTGCCGCCGATGGCCGACCCAGCGCGCGGCTGGTGTTGCTGAAGGCGGTCGAAGAAAACCGCTTCGTCTTCTATACCAATTACGACAGCCGCAAAGGTCGCGAGCTGGCGCAGAACCCGCATGTAGCGCTGACGTTTTTCTGGCCGGAGCTGGAGCGGCAAGTGCGCATCGAAGGCGTCGCCGAGCAGGTGGCGCCGGAGGTATCCGACGCGTACTTTGCGTCGCGTCCGTACCAGAGCCGCTTGGGTGCGTGGGCGAGTCCGCAGAGTCAGGTCATCAGCAGCAAAGCCGAGCTCATCAAGCGGGCAGCGGAGTTTGGCTTGAAGTATGTCGGCCATGTTCCGCGGCCGCCGCATTGGGGCGGGTACGCGGTGTTGCCGGCGCGCATCGAGTTCTGGCAGGGCCGGCCAAGCCGTTTGCATGATCGGGTGCTGTACGAGCGCGACGGTAGTGGCTGGCGCATCAGTCGGCTGGCGCCGTGACGGCGCCGCATTCGGGTGGGGACAGGCGGGCGATGAAAAAGAAAGACAAAGCACACAAGCAGGCGCATGCAGAACACAGCCGCAAGCAGAAACTGCAGCTACAGCTGGTGCAGGTGCGGCGCCGGCGCAAGGTGACGGCGGTGTTCGGCATCCTGGTTTTGCTGGGCTTGGTGGCGCTGGAATATTTCCGCGAGGTGCCGCTATGGCTGTGGATCACGCTGTGGGTGATCCCTTTCCTGCTGGTGCTTGACACGGTTTATGTCAAACACCTTCGCCAACAATTGCAGAAGTCGCTGTGAGCAAACGGGAGCCGCGGCTCCCGTTTGTGTTGTCGGGCCCTGTCGAGGGCGCTGTGAAACGGACAGGATGACCGTTGATGCGTAACCGGATTCGTGCCGACTTTCAGCTCGGCATCGTGACCCGGTTCGGCTTCTGTTCCGCCGCCGTGATCTCGCCGTTTGCGGTGTACCGGTTTCTGACCGGCGTTGTCGCGGTTGGTGTGCTCGATACGGTGCTGGTCATCAGCATTGTCGCCATCGTCTTGTATGCCTGGCGCAGCGGTTCACCCGGCAATGCGTCGATTCTTCCGCTACGGTGGCGAGGAGTTTGTTTTGCTGGTGCCCGAAAGCAGTGCCAGCGAGGGCCAGACCAGTGACGAAAAAATCCGCCAGCAACTGCTGCAGGACACCGGCGACACCCGATTGCCGGCGGTGACTTTGTCGGCAAGTGTCGCCAGCTTGCGCAGTGGTGAAACCCGGCAAGCCTGGCTGTCCCGCGCCGATGCCGCGTTGTATGCCGCCACGGCCGGTGGTCGCCATCAGACCGTGCTCGGCTAGCTGTTTCGGTACGAATGCGCTAGGGTTGTGCGAGCAAGCAGTGACGCGCTGGCTTTTTGGCGGCAGTGCCTGTTCGGACAACCACTCGTCAAACAGGGAAAACCATGGCAACAGGACGTCGTTCGGCGGCAAAGAAAGGCGAACTTATCGTGGTGGGCACCGGCATCATGGCGGCAGCACATTGCAGCCAGGAAGCGATCAACGCAATCCGTGATGCCGATGTGGTCTTTGCTGCAGTGCCAGATCCGCTCGGCCTGAACTGGTTGCAGCAGCAGACTGACAAGCTGCAATTACTCGACGATCTCTACCACAGCTGCCCGAACCGGCTCGCCACCTATCACGCCATGACGCAACGCATCATGGCTGCCGTGCGCCAGGGCCGAAAAGTCTGTGCCGTGTTTTATGGCCATCCCGGCGTGTTTGTGCTGCCGTCGCATCTGGCCATCGAGCAGGCGCAGGCGGAGGGCTATCCGGCGCAAATGCTGCCGGGCATTTCGGCGGCGGATTGTCTCTTTGCCGACCTTGGCGTGGATCCTTCGCATCCCGGTTGCCAGATGTACGAAGCCTCGGCGTTTCTGTTCTGGCGCTATCAGATTTCTGTTCATGCCGCGCTGATCCTGTGGCAGATCGGTGTGGTTGGCGATCACACCCTGACGCTGCGGCGGCCGTCGCGCAATGGCCTGCAAGTGTTGTGCGATCAATTGTTGATGCACTATCCCAAGCGTCATCCGGTCTGCATTTACGAAGCGACCCGCAGTCCACTGCAGGCACCGCGTCGCGACTGGCTGACGCTGGCCGAGCTGTCACAGGCCGAGGTGAACGGATACAGCACGTTGTACGTGCCGCCACACCGGCTGGCACCGGTCAATCTGCCGGCGTTGAAGCGGCTGGGTTTGCGTCGGCATGATTTGGCGGAGTTGGAATAGGAATAAGCGACGGCATCGCGCCGGAGCAAACGGCTAACAAAGATGCCGTTACTGGCGCTCCGGTAGCAGCCTAGCCGTAAAACAAACGCAGCAGCAATAAGGAGCAAAAGCATGGCAAAGACCTTGGTGCAGTTCCTCAATGACATTGCCGCCAATCCGCGGCTGCGCAGCGCGTTCCTGCGAGATCGCAAAGCGGCGGTAAAAGCCTCGGGCCTCGCCAAGCCATTGCAGCAGTGGTTGCTCAGCGCCGATGACGAGGCCATTGATGCCGAGCTGGAAGCGCTGCTCGCCCATGCGCGCAGTGCTGGCAAGAAAGCAGGCGCCAAAACGAAAGCAGCTGCCTCGAAGCGAAAAAGCGCCGCCCAGCTCGACACGCCCAAGCGCAAGCGTTCGCCGCAGCTCGATGCACCGGCCCAGCTCGACACGCCCAAGCGCAAGCGTTCGCCGCAGCTCGACGCACCGGCCCAGCTCGACACGCCCAAGCGCAAGCGTTCGCCGCAGCTCGACGCACCGGCCCAGCTCGACACGCCCAAGCGCAAGCGTTCGCCGCAGCTCGACGCACCGGCCCAGCTCGACACGCCCAAGCGCAAGCGTTCGCCGCAGCTCGACGCACCGGCCCAGCTCGACA
>JBKBHF010000045.1:0-34420 GCA_046297695.1 Permianibacter sp.
TTCTCCCCCCCCACCAAAACCCCCCCCCCCCCCCCCCCGCCCCCCCCCCCCCACGACAACACTTCAATATCGGAACGAAACGAAATGGACAAGTCGTACAATCCCGCCGAAATCGAACGCCGCTGGTATGAAACCTGGGAAAAAGCCGGCTATTTCAAACCGAGTGGTCAAGGCACGCCGTACTGCATCATGATCCCACCGCCGAATGTCACTGGCAGCCTGCACATGGGCCATGGCTTCAACAACTCGGTGATGGATGCGCTGACCCGTTACCACCGCATGAAAGGCCACAACACGCTCTGGCAAGTCGGCACCGATCACGCCGGCATCGCCACGCAAATGGTCGTTGAGCGCCAGCTCGCCGCCCAGAACATCACCCGCCACGATCTCGGCCGGGAAAAATTCCTCGAAAAAGTCTGGCAATGGAAAGGCGAATCGGGCGGCACCATCACCAGCCAGCTGCGGCGGCTAGGCAGCTCGGTCGACTGGTCACGCGAACGCTTCACGATGGACGAAGGTTTGTCGAACGCGGTGAAAGAGGCCTTTGTTCGCCTCTATGATGATGGCCTGATTTACCGCGGCAAGCGCTTGGTCAACTGGGACCCGAAACTGCATACCGCCATTTCCGATCTGGAAGTCATCTCGGAAGAAGAGAAGGGCTCGCTCTGGCACCTGCGCTACCCGCTCGCTGATGGCAGTGGTCATTTGGTGGTCGCGACCACCCGACCGGAAACCATGCTCGGTGATACTGCCGTCGCCGTGCACCCGGAAGATGAGCGCTACAAACACCTGATCGGCAAGCAGATCGAATTGCCGATCACCGGCCGGCTGATTCCAATCGTCGGCGATGATTATGTCGACCGCGAATTTGGTAGCGGCTGTGTCAAGATCACGCCGGCGCATGACTTCAACGACTATGAACTCGGCAAACGGCACAACCTGCCGCTGATCAATGTGCTGGATCGCGATGCCAAGATCCTCGCCGAATTCACCGTACTGACTTTCAGCAACTACGAAAGCCTGCACGGCGAGAAAGCACCGGCCGCGTACGCCGGTCTGGATCGCTTTGATGCCCGCAAGAAAATCGTTGCCGAATTCGAGCAGCTGGGCCTGCTGGAAAAGGTCGAGCCGCACACGCTGAAAGCACCGCGCGGGGACCGCTCCGGTGTCATCGTCGAGCCGTGGCTGACCGATCAGTGGTATGTCAAAGCGTCGGTGCTGGCCAAGCCGGCGATTGAGGCGGTGGAAGACGGCCGCATCCAGTTCGTGCCGCAGCAATACGAGAACATGTACTACGCCTGGATGCGCGACATCCAGGATTGGTGCATCAGCCGCCAGCTCTGGTGGGGCCATCGTATTCCGGCCTGGTACGATCAAAGCGGCAATGTTTACGTCGGTCGCGACGAAGCGGAAGTGCGCAAAAAATACAACCTGCCGGCCGACACCGCGCTGCGTCAGGACGACGACGTGCTCGACACCTGGTTCAGTTCGGCGATGTGGACGTTCTCTACTTTGGGCTGGCCGCAACAAACGCCGGAACTGAAAACCTTCCATCCGACTGATGTGCTGGTCACCGGTTTCGACATCATTTTCTTCTGGGTCGCCCGTATGATCATGATGACCATGCACTTCATGAAGCATGACGATGGCACGCCGCAGATCCCGTTCAAGACCGTGTACGTGCACGGCCTGGTTCGCGATGCCGAAGGCCAGAAAATGTCGAAATCGAAAGGCAACGTGCTCGACCCGATCGACATCATCGACGGCATTGATCTGGAAACGCTGGTACAAAAGCGCACCAGCGGCCTCATGCAACCGCAAATGGCGCAGAAAATCGAACAGCGCACGCGCAAGGAGTTTCCGAACGGCATCGCCGCTTACGGCACCGACGCGCTGCGCTTCACCTTCTGCTCGCTCGCCTCCACCGGCCGCGACATCAAGTTCGATATGGGCCGGGTCGAAGGCTATCGCAACTTCTGCAACAAGCTGTGGAACGCCACCCGCTTCGTGCTGATGAACACAGAAGGTCAGGACACCGGCAGCGCCGCCAGCAACGAGCACACCGTTGCCGACCGCTGGATCCGTTCGCGGTTGAATGCGGCGGTCGGTGAATTCCACAAGGCAATGCAAAGCTACCGCTTGGATCTGGCCTCGCAAGCGCTGTACGACTTTTTCTGGAACGAATACTGCGACTGGTACCTGGAACTGACCAAGCCGGTACTGAACGGCGATTCGTCAGCCGCCATCAAGGCCGGCGCCCGCCGTACGCTGCTGGAAGTGCTGGAAACCTGGTTGCGACTCGCGCATCCAATCATGCCGTTCGTCACCGAGGAAATCTGGCAGAAGATTGCCCCGATGGTCGGAACCTATGGTTCAGAAAAACATGCTGGGGGTTCAGAAAATGTCGGCGGCAAAACCATCATGCTGCAGGCGATGCCGCAGGAAGACAGCCAGCTCGCCGATGCCCGTGCCGATGCCGATCTCGCTTGGCTGCAAGCCGTCGTGCTCGCGGTGCGCAATATCCGCGCTGAAGTGAACCTCGGCCCCGGCAAACCGATCCCGCTGTTGATGAACAAGGGTAATGATGACGATCAGCGCCGTAGTCGCGAGCTGGCCGTGTTCCTGAACTCCTTGGCTCGTCTGGAAAAGATTGAGTGGCATGCAGCAGGCACAGCGCTGCCGGCAACCGCCGCCGCGGTCGTCGGTGATCTGGAGCTGCACATCCCGCTCGCCGGCCTTATTGACGTCGAGGCAGAAAAAGCCCGCTTGAACAAGGAAATCAGCAAGCTGACGGCAGAAGTCGAACGCCTGAACGGCAGGTTGTCCAACCCGGCGTTTGCCGACAAGGCACCGGCGGCGATCGTGCAGAAAGAGCGCGACAAGCTGGCCGAAACCAACACAGCGCTGGTGAAGCTGCAGGAACAGCTGAAACAGTTTGGTGGCTGAACGCCGATTGCGACAGCGAAATAGCGGTGCTGTGTCACCACTGCAGGAAACAGAGAGGGCGTGCTGACGCCCTCTCTGTTTTTTTGCGGCAGCATTCTGTCTATCGGGCCGATAACAGCAGTTCTTTTGCGATACAGCGCACACCGGTGGCGCGCAGCCAAACCAAACAAAAGCCAAGCCAGACAGGAGCCTCCAGCATGCTCGAAACCGAACGCCTGCGATTGCGTCAGTGGCAAGCCAGTGATGCCGAACCGTTTTCAGCCATGTTGGCCGATCCGGACGTGATGCGGTATTTTCCGGCCACACTCGATCGGCAGCAGAGCGATGCGCTGATGGCACGGCTGCAACAACGAATAAGCGAATCGGGTTATGGCTTCTGGGCTGCGGAACGGCGCGACACCGGCACGTTCATCGGATTTGCCGGTTTAAATGTCCCGGACTACCCGCTGCCGTTTGCGCCCTGTGTGGAGATCGGTTGGCGCTTGGCGCGCAGCGCCTGGGGTCAAGGTTTGGCAAGCGAAGCCGCTCGCGCCGCGCTGCGTTATGGCTTTGACGTGCTGCAACTGCCCGAGATTGTCTCCTTTACCAGCGAGCACAACCTGCGCTCGCAGGCGGTGATGCAGCGGCTCGGCATGCGGCGCGATGTAAACGGCGATTTCCTGCATCCGAAGCTGGCCAGCGATCACTGGCTGGCCCGTCACGTGCTGTACCGTTTGACCGTGACCGAATGGCGCAGCGCGTAGGCGCTGCGGCCCGCCGACTAACGGCGGGCGGGTGCCGGTGTGCCGCGAAACAGTCTCGCCAATCCTACGATAAGCAGCTCGACCAGCAACGCGATCAAAAATCCGAGCACGACTCCAGCAAGCACCGCTTCCTGATTCAGCGGCACAACATAGGTGTAATTCAGCCGCGTTTCCGCCATCAGTTCCTCATTGGCGGCAAACAGCACGTGGAAACTGCGCTGCAAAAACGGCCGCTGGACGGCTTGCAGTTCCTTGCCGAGCAGTTGCACACGTAGCCAGATCTTGCGGATGCTGTCGCCGTCTTCCTGAAACACCACATCACCACTCTTGAGATGATGTTGAATCATCGCCTCGACATCGCCACCGAAATGCCGATCTGCGGTTTGCTGGAAGCCGGCGAAGTTCAGCTTGGCTTCCTGATAATGGGCATCGACCCGCTTGGCATACTGATCGACAAATCCCGGCAGCTGCACGCCGGCCAGCAAGCCGACCGCGAACACCATCAGCCGAACATAATCACGAAACATCGTGCACTCTCCCCGCTTGAGTCATCCGTCTCAGTCATTCACGCCCATCATATCGGCGCGCCCGGCGGAATCACCGGCAGTGGTCGACGTTTTGTGCCAGCAGGGTCGCGCAAGTACTGTTCCAGATACGCAGCGGCCTGTCGACGGTTGTCGCCGAGCATACCGCGACCGGCATGCGCGGCGAGCCAGCGCTGCCACTGACTGAGCTCACTGCGAACGCTTGCCGCAACGCTCGGATGCAGTTGGTCCCCGTCAAGCACCGCCAGGACACTGTCGAGCACAATCCAGTTTGCCGCCTGCTGCACCGTCTCGGCAGCGACCACCTCTGCCGGAAAACGCTCGCGCTGCCAGCTACCGGCAAACACAGCCCGCATCAACGTCTGCACACCGGGCAGCGACGGATCACGCGCCTGTTGCCACGCCAGCCGGTTCAGTCGAGCGCCGTCGAACAGCAATTGACTGGCGAGCGTTGCTGCCGACTCCACCGCCGCGAACGCATCGAACAATGGCGCCATCTTGCTGGCGAAATACTCCCGGTTCTGGCTGTAACCGGCGGCGGCTGGCGTCATCAAATCGAGCACATTGCCCGGCAACGCAAGCGTCTCAGCCGACAGCAAGGTGACCATGCGTTCCAGAGCGGCCAGCTGTTTCGCTGCCGAAACCGGCGTGGCGCCGGCACGATTGCCGAGCACGCTATTGGTCGCATAGTCATAGGCAGCACCGCCCAGCTGCCGCGCCACGGCATCGGCCTGATAGCGGTGCAACAAATAGATCGGTACCAAACGCGCCGCGAGTTCTCCGGTCTGCCGCTCGGGCGGCAGCACGCCGACGGAGAACCGCTGCAGTGCCTGACGGCGCACCGTCATGATTTCATCAAAGGTGTGCAAGCTGTCGGCACCGTAATCCCACAGCAGACCATCCGGATGCGCCATGTCGCCCGAACGCGAATCCGGATCGCTCATGTATTGCATGCCGGTCGCCGCGATCTGTTCGCGCAGCGTCGCGAGTTCCGTGGCTTCGCTCGCGGCTGGAAATTGGCCATATGCATGTTTGACCACGAACACATCCCACGGCCCGACGCCCACTCCATACGCCTGGCTCAAATCCAGTTTGCCGTTTTGCAGTGACAGGATCGGATGCGGATAATCCATCACCGAACCATTGCCATGCCGGCTGGCGGCAAAGTTGTGGGCAAAGCCCAGCGTGTGACCGACCTCATGCGCTGACAGCTGCCGCAGTCGGGCCAGCGCCATCTGCTCCGCCATCGCTTTCAGCTCGGCTTCATTCGATTTGCCATACGGTGCCAGCAAACCTTCGGCGATCAGGATGTCCTGACGTACCCGCTGCGAACCGAGTGTGACATCGCCTTTGAGGATTTCACCGGTGCGTGGGTCGTGCAGAAAATAGCCGTAAGACCAGCCACGCGTCGCCCGGTGCACCCATTGAATGGTGCTGTAGCGGGCATCCATCGGGTCCATGTCGGCCGGCATCAATTCGACCCGATAGGCATCCTTGAATCCCGCCGCTTCAAACGCGTCGCGCCACCAGCGAGCGCCGTCGAGCAGCGCCGAACGCACCGGTTCCGGAGTGCCGGCATCCAGATAAAACACGATCGGCTTCTTGACCGTGCTGACCACCGCACCCGGTTCGGTCTTTTCCAAACGAAAGCGCGCCTGATAACGAACGTCCAGACTTGCCGACAAGGACCGGGCGAAATCATAAAAACCGATGTCGATGCCGCCCGAGGCTGGATGATACAAACGCGGCAAGAAACCTTCAGGTGGCAGCCGCACGAGACTGATGCGCTGACGCAATGACAGACTTTCCGGGTCAACCGCGACATCGCGAACAAAATTGCCGTCGCCGCCACCGGCAAAGGTCAGCAACGCCTCCAGTTCGGTGTTGTCAGGAAAGGATTTGCTGCGTTCATACACCGGTGTGCTGCGTGCTTCATCGACCTTGTAGCTTCCCTGCTTGGTCGCGGTCAGCCGTTGGCTGATGCCGTGTCGATCGGCAACAACATAAGAAGTGAAATCGATCAGCGTACCGTGCTTGCCTGCAACCGCCTCCGCGAGCACCGAGCCGCCCCAGAGCACCGATTCGGCAAACGCTTCGGTGACGCTGCCTCGCTCCAGTTTGTCTGCCGAGTTGGCGACGAACCGGGTATTGCGCTGCACCAGCAGCACCTTGTTGCCACTGCGCCGGAACTCGACCAGGCGCACCTCGCCGGGTTGGCCGCGATCAAGACCGATATCATTCGAACCGAGCCCATACGGCAGCGACGTGGTCAGCAGAAACGGCTGATCAAAGGCAGAAATACCAAGCAACAGCCTGCCTTTGCCGGGATCGCGATACAACTCAAACAAGCCGCTCTGGCGTTGCAGCCCCTGCACCGGGCTGTCCGCTGGCGCGGCGCTGATGGTCGGACTGTTCAGCGAGCCGGCAAGCAGCAGGCTTGCGCACAACCACCAACGGCAGAAATACCTTGTTGTTTTCATGATCCGCTCCGTCTCGTTCTGACTGCTGCAAAAGTGTTCAGTCGGTAGGCAATGGCGCCGCGAGGTGGCGCGCAACCGCGATCTTGCCGGTCACCGTTCCCCGGTCTGCAGACGCCACAGTGCGGCATAGCCGCCATTCTGCGCCAGCAGGCTGTCGTGACTGCCGGATTCGACAATCACGCCGTTTTCCAGCAAATAAATGCAATCGGCTTGCCGCACGGTCGACAGCCGGTGCGCGATCACGATCGTGGTGCGGTCCTTGCTGACGACATCAAGCGAGCGCTGGATCGCCGCTTCGGTTTCATTGTCGACCGCCGAGGTCGCCTCGTCCAACACCAGAATGGGCGGGTTCTTCAAAATGGCACGCGCCAATGCCAACCGCTGTCGCTGGCCGCCCGACAACTTCTGACCGCGCTCACCGATGCGGGTGGCAAAGCCGAGTGGCAGTTTCTCGATGAATTCGCTGGCTTCGGCCGCGCGGGCCACGGCGGCGATGGCCTCGTCACTGACATCGGTCAGACCATACGCGATGTTTTCCGCGACCGTGCCATCGGTCAGGAACGTGTCCTGACTGACATAGCCAATCGCGCGGCGCAGATCCTGCAGATTTAAATCTTCGATGTTTTCGCCATCGAGCCGGATGCTGCCCTGCGTAGCGTGATAGAAGCGCAGCAGCAGTTTGACCAGCGTGCTTTTGCCGGAACCGGTCGAGCCGACAAAGGCGATGGTTTTGCCGGCCGGTACGGTAACGTTGATATCGCTCAGTGTGGCGCGTTCGCCGTCGTAGGAAAAATGCAGGTGGTCGAAACGGATCTCGCCTCGCACCTGCGCGACCGGAAAATGCTTACCTTCGTACGGGATCGCGATCGGCGTGTTCAGCACGCCCAGCGCGCGATCAATCGACGCCATCGAGCGCTGGTACATGTCGGCGACATCGGCCAGTCGGGTCATCGGCCAGAGCAAGCGCTGGGTCAGATAGACCAGCACCGAATAGGCACCGACCGCCAGTTCGCCATGGATGGTCAGCCAACCGCCATACACAAGCGTGGTGGTGAAACCGGCCAGAATCGCCATCCGGATCACCGGGGTGATGGCCGAACTGACCCGAATCGCGCGGGCGTTGGTGGTGCGATAGCTGTCGCTCGCCTCGCGGATCCGATCCGACTCAAACTGTTCCGCGGCAAAACTCTTGATGGTGGCGAGCCCGAGCAGATTGTTGTTCAAACGGGCGTTGACGTCGCCCGCCGCCTCGCGCACTTCGGCATAGCGCGGCGCCAGTTTTTTCTGGAACCAGAACGCGCCAAACAGGATCATCGGCACCGGCAGCAGCGCAATGATGGCGATGGTCGGTTGCAGCACAAAGAACACCGCACTGACCATGATCGAGGAGCAGAACACCTGGATGATTTCGTTGGCGCCGGTGTTGAGGAAGCGCTCCATCTGGTTGACATCGTCATTCAAAATGGAAAGCAGATTGCCGGTCTTGCGGTTCTCGAACCAGGCCAGCTCCAGCTTCTGGACATGGTTGTAGACATCAAGCCGCAGATCATGCTGCAGCGATTGCGCCAGATTGCGCCATTTCAGATGGTGCAGGTATTCGAACAGGGATTCACCGGCCCAGATCAGCACGTTCAGCGCGCCGAGGAATAGCAGCTGATGCCAGGTGCTGGTGATGCCCCAGTCGCTGAGAATCTCGCGCGCCAGAAACGATTGCTCGCCGTTGACGACAATATCCACCGCGACACCGATCAACACTTCCGGCAGGATGTCGAACAATTTGTTCAGCACCGAATAGCTGGTACCGAGCACAAAATCACGGCGATAGGCGCGGGCGTAGCCGAACAACTTCTTTAATGGATGCATGAGATCCCGACAAGCTGACCAGGGCGGCGCCGATCGCCGCTCAGCAAAGGAAGCTAGTGTAGGTCAACTGGCACGTTGACTGCAGAAACCTGGCCGGCAGAACTCCCCGCAGAAGAGGCCCCGACAAACCGGGCGACAACCACTGCGGCAGGCAATGCCAGACCACGGCCACCGAGACTGGACCCGAACCGGCAAAGCCTGCACAATCTCGCCCGCCGCAAGAAGCGGCATTTACCAATTGTTACAAGGATGCCTGCATGTCGCGTCTGCTGCTCTGTGCGCTGTTGTCACTGCCGTTCGCGGTCGCCGAAGCCAACACCCTCTATCGCTGGACCGACGCCAATGGCGTGGTGCATTTTTCCGATCGGCCGGCGCCCAGCAATACACCGGTCAAAAAACCAACGCAGACGATCACCGTCGACAGCAACGAGGTGCCGTATGACAACAGCGCCGAAGAGCGTTGGCACGGTGCGCTGCGCGAGCATGGCGTACCGATCCGCACGATCACCATCAAGACGCCCACCCCGTCCCATTCCAACCCGACCGGACGCTGATCGCCGCAGTAAGCCGACCAGCCCAGAGCCGGTCATTAACGGTTGCCGGGCAAAGGCCCGTCGAGTAAGGTAGGCCGCCCGCTAAGGACGTCTTGGCATCGCAGCCGGTGGAACCGCTCCACTGCGCGCCCTCATGGCGATGCCGGATAACAGTAATTGGTATCTGAATACCAGCCACGATAACGAGACATTGGGGAAAGCAATGCTCTTCCAACGCATCAAACCGCTTGATCAAATCCTCGAAGCGGCCGAGAAAAAAGGCCTCAAGCGCCAGCTCGGCGCGCTGCAACTTGTCATGCTTGGTGTTGGCGCCATCATCGGCACCGGCATTTTCGTGTTGACCTCGGTTGCCGCCAACAAAGCCGGCCCCGGCATGATGTTTTCCTTCGTCATCGCCGCCATCGTCTGCGCGCTGACCGCCCTGGTTTATGCCGAAATCGCCGCCATGGTGCCGGTTGCCGGCTCCGCTTACACCTATTCTTATGCTGTGCTGGGCGAAGTCGTTGCCTGGATCGTCGGCTGGGCGCTGATTCTGGAATACGCCGTCGCCGCCGGCGCAGTTTCGGTCGGCTGGGCCGGCTACGCCAATGGCTTTTTGCACGAGATTGGTTGGGGTTTGCCGGCAGCATTGACCGCCGGCCCATGGGACACCGTGACGATGCCGGATGGCACTGTCCAGAACGGTTCATTCAACGTTATCGCCTTCGTGCTGGCCTTGGCCATCACCTTCCTGCTGACCCTCGGCACCACCAAAAGCGCCTGGGTCAACGCCTTCCTGGTCGCCATCAAAATCACCGCGCTGACCGTTTTTATCGTGTTGGCGATTCAGGTGGTCGATGCCAAGAACTTCGAACCGATGTTCCCGAACGGCTGGGGCAGCCCGTTGTCGTCGAGCGGCCTTGGCGTGCTCGGTGCGGCCGCGTCGATTTTCTTCGCCTACATCGGCTTTGACGCGGTCTCGACCGCCGCCGAAGAGACCAAGAACCCGAACCGCAACGTGCCGATCGGCCTGATCGGTTCGCTGGTGGTCTGTACGATTTTCTACCTGCTGGTCGCCTACGCTGCAGTCGGTGCAGTCGGCGCCCAACCGGGCGGCGAGCTGTCGCAGTCGAAAGAGCCGCTGGCTTATGTGCTGCGCACCATCGGTTACCCGCAGATCGGCAACTGGGTTGCCGCCGCCGCCATCCTGGCGCTGCCATCGGTCATCCTGATGATGATGTACGGTCAGACCCGCATCCTGTTCACGATGGCGCGTGACGGTCTGATGCCGCAGATGTTCACCAGGATCCATCCCAAGTTCCACACCCCGCACGTCGTGACCTGGATCACCGGTATCGCGGTATCGCTGTTTGCCGCGATGTTCCCGGTCTCGGCGCTGGCCGATATCACCAACTCCGGCACGCTGTTCGCATTCTTCATGGTTGCGCTCGGTGTGCTGATACTGCGCAAGCGCGAACCGAACCGTCGGCGCCCGTTCCGGACTCCGCTGGTCGCCATCGTCGGTCCGCTTGCGATGGCCGGTTGCATGCTGTTGTTCTGGAGCCTCGATGGCGTCACCAAGTCGATGTTCCTCGGCTGGGTCGTTGTGGGTCTGGTGGTTTACTTCGCCTACAGCCGCAAGCGTTCGGTGCTGGCCAAAGACGGCGGTAACTAAAGTCTGCGGTTCATTGAACAAAACGCGGCTCTCGGGCCGCGTTTTGTTTTTCCGACCGGCACAATTCACGGCGGCCTCGGGTATGGCAGGGCTTGTCGGCTCAGATCGACATGCCCATAATCGGCGCCTACTGGTCGTACCACGGAGCTTGTCATGGCCAAAACCAATCGTTTGACCCGCCTGTTTGCCCGTTGCAAATCCCTGCCTGCGCCGCTGCAGTCATGGGCGATGAGTTTTCTGTTCGGGTCGGCGGTGAAGTTTTTCGGCACCGCCAGGATCCGTATCACCGAGGCCGAGTCCGGCCGCGTCGTCATGGTGATCAAGAACCGGCGCAAGGTACAGAACCACATCAAAGGCGTGCATGCCGCCGCGATGGCCCTGCTCGCCGAATCGGCGACTGGCCTCGTGCTCGGCCTCAGCCTGCCTGACGACAAGCTGCCGCTGATGAAAACCATGAAGGTCAATTATGTGAAGCGCGCGCAAGGTGATCTGAAAGCCATCGCGACGCTGACACCGGAGCAACTGCGTGCGATCGAGAACGACGAACGCGGCGACATCGTCGTCCCGGTGCAGGTGTTCGACAGCGAAGGCAATGAGCCGCTACAGGCCGAAATGCTGTGGGCCTGGCGGCCGAAAAAATCGGCGTGACCAACAAAAAAAGACCGCCGCGGCGGTCTTTTCTCATCGTATCAACGCCCCTGCTCGCCAAGGACCTGCATCTTCTGCAGCCATTTGGCCCGCTTGCCGGCATCGGCTTCGACCATGCCAATCAAGGTTTCGCGTATCGGGCCAATACCGCAAAAACCGAGAATGCCGCGCTCCAGACTCTTCAGGCTGTGGGCACCGAAAATCCAGCGATAAGCCAGCGCCGGCATCCCCATCGTGACCACAATGCGGCAGCTCTTGCCCTTCAGTTTTTTCTGCCACAGTTTGCCGCCGCTCGCCGGCACAAAGGCAAAACCTGGCCGAAACACCTGCTCGAAAAAGGCTTTCAGCAACGCCGGCATCGCACCCAGCCAGAGCGGATAGACAATCACGACATGGTTGGCCCAGGCGAGGTCCGTCTGCGCGGCGGCAATCGCCGGCACCGGCTGGCCGCGCTGAAAGTCATCCGGGTCACGCAGCAGCGGAAAGTCGAGAGCCGCCACGGCAATGATGCGAACGCTGTGCCCGGCCCGACGGGCGCCCTCGGCATAATGCTCAACCAAGGCATGGCCAAAGTGCGCCCGGCTGGCGTCCGGATGACCATGGATGATCAGAATCTGCTTTGCCATGAGCGCCCTCCCCGCAATGGCTACCCACGCGCTTCGCCACCAAGCCACTGCCGAAACGCTAGCACCGCCCTGTGGCCATCGATTTAGCGCAGATCAAATCCGGACGGTGGTTCAGCGCGCTGTCGCGGCGGCCAGATGTTTGCGGCGCTGGGCTTGGCTGATCATCAGCATGCCGACATCGGCAACGGTTTTCAGACCGCCGAACAGCAGCAGACCCCAGGTCGAATCGGTCTGGCCGAAGGCGAAAATTATCGTGATATGCATCGGCAGGATACGCAGATAAGGCGTGAACATCAGCGCACCGATGTTTGGCACCTGAGACTGATCATAGGCCCGTTGTTGCCGGTGCTCCGGCACATACTCCAGCACAAACGCCAACACACACAGCAGCAGCGTCCAGTCAAACAGCGTCGCGCCGTTGCTGTCGGCGATGATGAAAATCAGATAGCCAAGGTGAAAAAAACCGTAGTGAAACAGGAAAAACCAGGCGGTGCTGCGCCGGGTCTGATCAGTCGGTTCAGCGGCCTTGCCATTGATCTTGAAGCCTTCCGTACTGAACTGCTTCAACCCCATGATGCGAACGAAATTGCCGATACCGATCACCACACTCTGCGACCAGTAAATCAACATCAGCGATCGGTTGCTCCAGTCGAACACGATGGCCGTAGCGAGCACTGCTATATTGACCAGCAGCAACACAAGGACCGCGGTCTTATCATCGCGATTACCTGCGGCGAACGCGCCGCGCAGCAGATCGGTTCCGACGATGGCCTGCTGGCAATGTGGGCAACGTGGCGGCAGGCGCGCCTGCTCAAGGGGCATGGCATTGCCGCAGTGAGGACAAGTCAGCATGTCTGGCACAGTTCAACACAGAAGAGGAGGCTTGAGCATAGCCGGAACGGCGGTCGGCGGAAACGTGCAGGGAAAGAAACGGCTTCAGGCACGCAGCAACTGCAACACGCCTTGTGAACTGAGGTTGGCTTGCTGGGCGATGGCGAGACCGAACTGCTGCAGGATCTGGCTGCGGGCCAGTTCTGCCGTCTCGACCGCATAATCGGCATCGACGATACGGCTGCGGCTGGTGGCGGCGTTTTCGGTGGTGACACCGAGATTGGCAATGGTCGATTGCAGCCGATTCATCGTCGCGCCCATCTTGGCACGCAAGGCATCTACCTTGGTCAACGCCTCATCAAGGAATAATGTGGCAAAACCGGCGGCATTGACCACGTCGAGTTCAGACAAGCCCAGCGCGCCGGTCGAGACGCCGCCAAATTGCGCGTCAATGGTCTCGAACCGATTGGCGCCGACCTGGAAACTGACGATCTCGCCGCCGAGTCCGCCAGAGCTGCTGGCGGGAAAGACCGTCGCGAAGCCATCAAGCGGGTCGTCATCGACACCGTCACCGCGACCGACATTTGGCATGATGCTCTTGGCGGTATAAACCTGACCGCCATCGACATCAAACCCACCGATGGCGCCGGTATCGGTATTGCTGAAATTGAAGCTGCCGATAAACGCCGCGCCATTGGCGGTGAAATCCGCCTCGAATGCCGCGAGGCTGGCGTAAGCGCCGCTGCTGGCATTGGCGAGCGCATCATCCAGCGTCGAGCCCGGATTGTCATTCATGTAGATCATCAAATCCTTGATGCCGGTGCCACCGGCGCCCTGAATCTGTTCGTGCAGATAGCGCACGACAGAATAGCCGGCGGAATAGCCGGCGCTGCCCGAGACATCATCGGCGGCGAACGCCGCCATCACCGCCGCGGTATTGGTGCCGTTGGCGGTATCGCCGGCGACCCGCTCTTCCGCACCGTGAATGAATTCGGCCATGCCCTCGATGAACCAGTTCGGATTGGCGCCCATGTTGGACGTACGGAACATCACGGCATGCACCATCTCGTGCGCAATGATGCGGTCATTGAAGTACGGCGAGCTACCGCCGTCCGGCAAGTTCGGCGGAATGAAATCGGCCATGTCGACATTCAGTTCGAGATTGAGACCGCGGCCGTTACCGTCCACGCCGGTTGCGCTGACCCAGGCCAGGGCGCCGCCAACGCCATCGGTTTCGGTGAGATCGATGGTCAGGGTCGCGCCATCGCCAAGAATGCCGAAATATTCCTGGATTCTGGCTTCCGCCTCCTCCAGCCATACCGCTTTCAGACCAGCGGTGACGGCGCGCAAGGCAAACGCTTCGGCAGTCGAACTCGGTGCGGCGCCGAACACCTTTTTGCCGCCGAAGGTCGTGGTGTCATTGATGCGGTTGATTTCCTGCTGCAGCTGATTGATCTCTTGTTGCAGCGCGCGGCGCTCGGCACTGCCATTGCTGCCGTTTGCCGCCTGAATCGACAGATCGCGCATGCGCAGAATGTTGTTGGTGACTTCCTGCAGCGCGCCTTCGGCAGTCTGCAGCATCGAGATGCCGTCATTGGCGTTGCGCGCAGCCTGGGTCAAGCCACCGACCTGTGCTTTCAACCGATTGCTGATTTGTAATCCGGCAGCGTCGTCCTTGGCGCTGTTGATTTTCAGGCCCGAGGACAGGCGCTGGAAGCGCACGCCCAGAGACTGACTGGATTGATACAGCTGCCGCTGCGCATTAAGCGACGCGACATTCGTGTTGAGTTGCACCGAGTGCACTCCCGCCGGGTGAGAAGGCCGACATAGAGCTCCCTTCCCATGATCAAGGGAGCCTCGTTGCGGTTTTCGGCGGGATGTATCAGAACTTGAGCGTTTTTTGATCGTGCTGTGCCGCAACGGCTGCGAGGTCCTGAAGCGGCAAAATTTTGCCGCTTCAGGAACGTAGCGAACGACAGACAGCGACCGACCACGTCATCGCAGAGCAGACAGCGGCAAACGGGCGGTGCGTAGTTGTGGAGGCTGGTTTTCCGTCACCTCGGTCCAGGCCATGACCAGCGCAGATCCGTGAATGGCCAGCCGCGGAAAGCCGCTGCTGCGAGCCAATGCCAGCGGCATCAGATCATGGATGGGACCGGCCACGGCTTTGGCCGGGCCTGCTGCCGCGTCGCGGCTGACCCGGCGCAGCCGCCAGATGGCCTGCTCACCGTTGCGCTCCAGCCAGCCGGCGATGGCGGTAGTGCCATCTGGCATGACCAGCGCCACCCGCCCGGTTGCCGCGCCGCCATCCAGCACCAGCGGTGCGGCGAAACGGCCATCTGGCTCGGCAAATGCCAGTTGCACCTGCGGCGTTTGCCGGGCAGCGGTGTACCAGACAACCGCGACCTGACCCTGCGCCTGCGCCAGAGCCGGACCGTTGACCGGACAACCCGGGATCTCCCAGCCGTCGGCATGAACCAGCGCCGGTTCGCTCCAGCGGCCATTGCGCCAGCGCAGGAAAGCGATGTCGCGGATCTCCGCCTGCGAATGATCGCGATAAGCCAGCCACAACTCGTGACCGGCACCGCCGGTGATCGGCCGCATCACGGCGCTGGTCTGACAGCAGGTGCAGGTATCGCCATCGACGATTTGCTCGGCCAGCTTTTTCCCGTGTCGGTCAAAACGGGCGTGACGCAGCTGCATGCGTTCGTGGTGACCGACGCTGTCGCGACCGTCGAGCCACATCAGCGACAGCGTGTTATCAGGTTCCGGCAACAGACTGACAAAGCCATGCTCGGTGCGGGTGTCATCGTCATGCGGTTTGATCGGCGCCGACCAGGTCTTGCCGGCGTCGTGCGAGAACGCCAACTGAATATCGTAGGCGTAACTGTCGGGTGCGGATTTGCGCAGCCAGTGCGCGGCGAGCGTGCCATCCGGCAGCGCCACCAGAGAAGGAAAATCGGCCCAGTTCACGAACCAGTCATCACCCTGGGCGATCCGTTGCGGCGCTGACCACTGCTGCGCATCCAATACGGAAAACCACAACGAGGCGCGGCGAAGATCCGGGGTCGGAGTTTCCAGCTGCAGCCAGCTCATCCATACCCGTTTGCCGTCACTGTACAAGGACGGATATCGACTGCCGGGACCGGCGGCAATCTCCACCGCGGTCCATGCCGGTTGCGGTTCACGCTGCGGCGTCTGCGCCTGAACTCGCGTCCCGACCAGCAGCAACACGACTACTACAGCAGCCACAACCTGCCAACCATCACCTCGCCACATGGGTCACCTTTTGCTTTTTGCATCGTTATCGACGGTCACCATACTGTGCCTGCGGATGCGGCGCCAGCAGCCGCTGCCGGGAGTGTCAGCATCAGCCGAGGCGGTTCATCGAGAAAACCTGCTTGATCGCCATGCACGCCTTCACGTGCTGGCATCGACCACCGGATGGAACACCGCCGACGGCGCGGTCGCGACCCGGTTGCGGCCCTGCTCCTTGGCGCTGTAGAGACACAGATCGGCCGCGCGGATCAAATCGGTCAGCGATGCTTCGTCGTGGTGCTGGACACAACCGATGCTGACGGTCAGCCGGTGTTCGTACTGCGCCACCAGCGAGGCCTGTTCTGCCACCGCCCCCCGAATCCGCTCGGCCAGTGCCGACGCCTGCTCCAGCGCCGTTTCCGGCAACAACAAGAATTCCTCGCCACGCCAAGCGTGGCGGCGACAAATTTTTACCTCAGCGCGCCTGCCGTGAACGCAGCCAATACCAGGCCAGCAGGCAACCGATCAACGCCAGCGGCAGCCACATCACCACGGCCGGCAACCGATCGAGCTTGTGGCTGGCAATGGCCCACGTCGCCAGATACAGCGCGAAAAACAGCAGCACCAGCAATAAACTCAACGCATGCAGCAAGCGCTGGGCGAGTCGATACTGGCGTTCGGCGTTTTCCGCGGTGATGGTCACCAGATAGTTGTGCCGATGTGGAAACCGGGCCAGTACCGAGAGCAGGATAAACTGCAGCAATGCAATCACCGGCAGCACCAGAATCTCGCCGCGACTGCCCCAACTGTCGGGCTCGCCGCTGAGACCAAAATGCACCGGCAAGGACTCGGGCAAACCCGCCCAGGTCGCCGCCACCACCACCAGAAACATCGCCAACACCAGCGCGCCTGCCAGCTGGAGCGCCTTGTCCACACCAGACAGCGTCAGCTGCACGCGCGGCCGATCCGCATATCGATGCCACATTCCATGATCCCTCAAAAGAAAATCTGGTCTTATTGTTCAGACGTGTTGCTTACTCGCGTTGCCAGCGGATCTGAAACTCGATTTCCTCGGTCGCTTCGTCACGCTCGTGTTCGACGCTGAACTGCGCGCGCACCGGCACATAGATGCGCTCGCCGGCAATCTGGATTTCAAAGCGCTCATCGTTTTCGATGGCGTCCGCCAGACGCCGCAGCTTGGCAACGAACTCCGGCTTGGAGTACGACTTATCAATATCGCGATCGGCTTTCTTGCTCATGTTGACTCCTTATTTGCCTGGGACAGCATTTATCACAAATAACCAACCACCTGTCGCCACTCATCTGAACGCGCGCTGATCGACTGGCACACGGCTGGATGTGAACCGCTATGGCGCGCAAAAGAATACCGACAAATAGTCCGGCGTCGGATAGCCAATCTCCATTAGCAGCACATCAAGTTGCAATGCCGACTTGAGATCAGCCTGCAGGCGCTGGGCGGCCTGCAATTCATCCGGATTGTGCCGAATCACGTTGTTGCTGATCTGATAGCCGACACGGGCATTGATCTCTTTTGGCAGCGCCCGGATGCGCCAGCTACCGGTGACCGTCTCGTCCTGCAACTGCTTTGCCGCCTCGGCCAGCGGCTTGCTGCGACTCTCCGTGGCCACGCAGTAGAACCAGTCAATACGCAAATGACCGTAGGGATTGGCAGCGGCGCCGGTACGCACCGGCTTGCGCTCCGACACCGTCAGCGCCATCGGCAACTGTGCTTCTTCCTGATAGAAACTGGCCGAGACTTCCGCTTTCTGTCTGACCTCGGGGTTATCGCTCGCCGAGGCAATCGCCTGCAGCAGTTTCCAGCGAAACGGGTCTTCCGCCAGCGACTCCACCAGCACCCGCACCGCTTCTTCCTGACGCGCATTCGCTTCGGTAGCACTGAGGACGGCTCGCACTTCCTTGAACAGTTCGAGACTCAAGGCCCGCGACGCCTCCAGCCGCTTCAACTCGGCTTCGGACACTTTCAGCGCGTTGTCGAGTCGGACTGCCTCCGCCTGCAACTCCTTCATTTGCTTGTCGAGCGGCAAGGCATACCACGCCGCGAGCGCCGCCACAGCCAACGACACCAGCGAAAGCCCCTTGCTCAACTGCTCCATCCACGCCACCATCGTTGCCTCCTGCACCCGTTGTGCCTGCTTGTTGACCGAATCCGGCGCATGACCGAATCCTGTGAGCCACTAACAGCAAACCTCCTGCACAACGAACGACAGCAGGAAAATGCGCAAACCGATCGTGGCGACATTCGTCACCACGATCAGTGATTGACTCACTCAGCTATTACTTGCTTGGCAAGCAATGTCTGCCGCACCGACTTGAACTCCGAACCGTCCTGGAAATCGACGTTCTGCAGATCCATCACCATGTCACGGCCAATCAGGTAGTACAGCTCGGCATCCTGGGCAAATCCACTGACATCCCAGTCCGGCTTAATCTCATCGCCTTCCTTGTGGTAGTGCTGACTGCCGTACTCTTTCGAGCGTTGCAGACCGTAGCCGTCCGGCTTGTCGATCACTTCGACGCCGCCTTTCAGGAACAGCGCCGGCACTCCCTTCTGGACCAGGTTGAAGTGATCGGAACGGAAGTAACCACCGCTTTCCGGACGCTGATCCGCCACCATGTAGCGCCCCTGCGCCGCCGCATGTTTCTCCACCAGCGACTCGATGGTGGTTTGGCCGGAGCCAATCACCTGAATGTCCTTGGTCTTGCCCCACGGCTGCAAGGCGTCGATATTGAGATTCGCGACAGTGGATTGGAGCGGATAGAGCGGATTGTCGGCATAGAATTTTGAGCCCAGCAATCCCTGCTCTTCCGCGGTCACCGCGAGGAACAGCACGCTGCGCTTCATCTGCTTTCTGTTGCGGGCAAACTCGCGGGCAATTTCCAGCATGGCGGCGATACCAGAGGCATTGTCGACCGCGCCGTTGAAAATATGGGTGTGCTCGCCTTCCACCGATTTGCCCAGATGATCCCAGTGGCCGGTGTAAATCACGTGCTCATGCTTGTGTTTGGGATCACTGCCTTCAATGCGCGCAATGACGTTTTGCGAGGTCATCTCGCGCAAGGTGTTTTGCAGCGAAGCATTCAGCTGAGTGGCCAGTGCTACCGGTTGGAAGCTCTTCTGCAAGGCAGCGGCTTTCAGGGCATCGAAGTCCTGACCGCAGGCTTTCAGCAACTCACGGGCCTTGTCTTCCCGAATCCAGGAACGCATCGGGACATCGCCGGCATTGCCGTCGGTCGGCTTCAGCGTCATGTTTTCGCTGACACCGTTATTGCGCACCACTTCGTATGGATACGACGCCGGAATGGTCTCGTGCACAATGATGGCACCGGCGGCCCCCTTCGCTGCCGCGATTTCGTATTTGTAAGTCCAGCGACCGTAATAGGTCATGGCCTTGCCCTTGAACATCGCGTTATCAAGCTGGCCCGGATTGTTGACGTCGGGAATGGCCGGATCATTGACCAGCATGACCAGGGTCTTGCCTTTGACATCGAGGCCCTTGTAATCGTCCCAGCCGTATTCCGGCGCGACCACGCCGTAACCGACGAATACCAGATCCGACGCCTTGATCTCGACCTGCGGCTGCACCTGGGTGGTCCAGGCCACGTAATCATCGGGGGCATTCAGTTTGAGATCGGCGGCACAGCCATTGAGCCGCCATTCCGGCGTGGTGCGAATGCCAACCAGCGGCACGTTCTGCACCCAGCTGCCATCCGGATTGCCAGGCTTTGCCCCGGCGGCACGAAATTGTTCACTGAGATAGGCAACCGTTTTCTCTTCACCTGCGCTGCCCGGGCTGCGCCCCTCAAAACTGTCATCCGACAGCACTTTGATGTGCGCAAACAGCCGCTGCGGGTCGACGCGCGGCGCAGTATCAGCCGGGGCCGTAGCGTTGCCACCTGCGCACGCCGCCAGCGCGGCGACCACAACACTGGTCAGGCCGACCAAGCGAAGACGCGGCGAAACTTCACGCGTCGATTTACGTAATAATTCATGCACTGACGACATGGATAACATGCTCCTGTTGACGCCACCGGCGTCGCGAAGTCCCGACGCCATGGCAAGAACGCCTTTATAGCGGCACGAGCGGAGCAGAACAACCGAATTTGGCACCGCGGTCATTGCCGTGGGCGATCATGCCAATGCCGGCCGACAGACGTTCCGGACACAGGCAAATCGCACCGGTTACAGCCGGATGGCAACCACCTCGTGCTCGGCATGGCAACCATGCGCCAGCTCGCCTTTCGGCGCCAGCGGCCAGCGCCAACGGGCAAACACGCGTGATTCAAGGGCCAGTGGCGCGACCAGCGCCACCTCCTCTACCAGCTCGCCGGCAGCGTTCCAGGTGCGCTGGTGATCATCGGTGACAAGACAAACCGGGCAGCGGAACGCCTGCAATTGCTGCAAATGCGCTCGCAGCAATTGCCAGGCAAACGCGTTCAACGCCGAAAGTGGCAATGACGGCACCTGTCGCTGCAAGTAATCGACAGGCTTGACCGGCAGCTGCGACAGCAAATTGACCGAGGCGACGAAACTGATTTGCTCGGTGGTGCAGCGCAGCTGATGCAAGAGCCTCGTCAACGCCGACTGTGCCGCTGCATCCGCATTCAGCAACGGCAAATCCTCAGCGCCGCGGATTGCCCCAGGTCGCGCGAGCCGGGCCGCCAGGCCGGTCAGATCCAGCTCATGGCATTCGACATTGTTGAACGCCTTGCAACGCCGACGCAGCGCCGGCAACAACACGATATCGACCAGCACCACCCGATCAAAGCGCTGCGCCAGCTCGGCAACCGGCACATCGTGACATTCACCCGCGCCCAGAATAAGCGCCAGCTGCCGCTGCTCGCACTGCGCGGCAACATGAAGAATGGCCTGACGCGTGTGCTGATGATGGGCTTGCCAGTTGTGCAGTTGCCGCCGTGTGCGCGCCGACAAGGCAACAGCCTCGGCCAGATGCCCCAACCGGCGCGCCGCTGGCGCACACGGCGTCCGTAACCAGAGCCAGGCTTCCCGCAACATTGTTCGCGCTCAATTCTGCAGCAACTGACTGAACGCGTGGATCTCCTTGCGCGAGGCAGTCAGCCACGGCTCCAACTTTTTGCGATCAAGATGCAAACGCTGCGCGGCCGGCATGCTGTCGATCGGCGGCACCGTCGAGTTGGGCACTTCCTGCCATTTCGCCAGCTCCAGCGCCACCCGCACCACATCGACGGTAGCAGGACCGGCATCGACGCCGGACTGCTGCAGCGCCATCGGCACCAGCACCACATCGTCGGGCATGTCCCACTGCTTCAGGATTGCTTCGCCGAGCGTGGCCTTTTCGCTGGCGAGCAGCAGCTTCAACAGATCCAGACGACCCGCCAGCTCGCGCTGGTGTGAAAACAAGGCATACACCGGCAGCTCACCGATGTTGTGCATCATGCCTGCCATCAAGGCGTGATTTTCGCGTAGCCCGAGTTTGGCGTTGAGCATCTCAGCGTACGCCGCGGTCAGTGTCGCGCGTTGCCAAACCTTGCGCAGCTCTTCGCGCAGCGGCCCGGTTTGCCGTTCCTGAAACAGTTTGGACAAACAGTAGTTGTAAACCAGACCGCGAACCGAGTGCAGACCGAGCCGAGTAATGGCGGCTTCCAGATTGGCTGGCGCCTCCAAACCAATCCAGGCAGCGCTCGCCGCCTGCATCAGCTTGGCCACCAACACCGGCTCGGCCGAAAGCGTTTGCGCCAGGGCCCGGATGGAAACATTGCGATCCGCCACCGCTTCCCGTAGCCGCCGGGTCACTTCCGGCAGGCTCGGCAGCTGCAGCCGCTTGAGTCGCAGATCTTCCCGCAGTTTGGCGGCCCATTGTTGCTGTTCCTGCTGCAAGGTTTTGCGAACCGGCAATCCCACGCTGATGATCCCGTCCGTTGTGCTGTCAGCAGAGTGTAGCCAAGCGGCCGGGAGTTGCGTGCTGATTCAGGGCATGGTTTGCGCCCAGCGACGCCGGTAATACCGCTCCCACAGCATATTGGCGCTCACCCCAATCACCACCGGCGCCAGCCACGGCAACAGCCCCCAGACCCCGACCAGCCACTGGGCAAATACCGCACGTGCGCCAAAGACGAAAAAGGCGGCATGGAATGCGATGCCAAGGCCAATGCCATGGCCCATGTGTTCAAAGAACCAGGCGCGCGGCTCGCGATCCGGTCGGCGCAGATGCCGGCTCATGGTCCAGCTGTTGAGCAGACCAAGCGGACTCAAGGCATACAGCAGCACATTGGCGGACGATGGCACCGACCAAGCAACCGCAATCAGCACCGCGCTCGACAGCGCACTGAGACCGATCAGCCACCATGCCAGTGGTCGCCGCAGCCCCAGCAGATCGTGCTTTTGTATCAGCACGTGACGCATGTACCAAGCACCGACCAGCACCGTCACACCGAGATACGCCAGCAACACCATAAAACCAAACAGCGGCAAGGCCGTTGGCGAGCGTCCTTGCGCCAGCTCACTGCCAAAACGCACCGAGACCGACAGCAAGGACGTGCTGCCAATGAGGTACACGCAGCACAGGAAATAACGACCCGCACGCCGATGCAGTGGCGAGCCTTTCCGGCTGAAGATCGGCAACCAGAACAACAGCAAACCGAGCGCACCTGCCAGCACGTGGACGCGGCGCAACAGCTCCATCAACAGCTCCATCGTCGTTCTCCCGCAGCAAACCCCATGGCTTGTCACGGTCAGCATGACTCGCTCCCGTGGCTCGCCACAGTGCCGGAAGTCATGCCATCGACGGCCGGCAGGACAGCTGCCGACCGAAACCGCTGATCACGGCGACTTGCGCGCCGCCGCACGCGCAGCACCGCGCGGGATTCGGGAGTCGGCACGACGTGTTTCGGCTTTATGACAGTTTGCATTCAACACGCGTATCAACTGTCACAATTCTGTCATTGACCAGCATTAGGCTGCGCAGGCCCGTCCCTGAGCCTCCGTTCCATCATGAGAAAAACCTTGCTGACTCTCTTGGCCTTGCTGCTACTCGGTGCCGCCGCGGCGGCGCTCTCGTGGCGTGGCAGTGTCGCTGCCACAGCCAGCACCGCGCAAGCGGATATCGCGCTGCGCATTCACGGTTCCAATACGGTCGGTGAGAGCCTGATGCCGTCGTTGGTTACCGCATTTCTGGAGTCGCAAGGCTATGCCTTGATCCGCACCGAAGTCGGTGCCAGCCCGGTCGAAAAAACCATTCATGCCCGGGTTCACCCGAGCAAACCGGATCTGCGCATTGAAATCCACGCCCACGGCTCGACCACCGCCTTCGAGGATCTGGATGCCGGCAGCGCTGATCTCGGCATGTCGTCACGCCGCATCAAAGCCGAAGAAGTGGAAAAACTGAAAGAACGCTTTGGCGATTTGACCGATCCCAAGCAGGAACACGTGATCGCCCTCGACGCCCTCGCGATCATCGTGCCGCCGCAGCATCCGCTGGAAAAACTGACCGTTGAACAGATTGCCCGGATCTTTGCCGGCGACATTCGGGACTGGGCTGAACTCGGTTTTGCTGCCGGCCCGATTTCTCTGTACAGCCGCGACGACAACTCCGGCACCTATGACACCTTCAAAGAACTGGTGCTGAAGAAGTTCGACAAGAAATTGCGCAGCGATGCCCGCCGTTTTGAATCGAGCGAGGCGCTGACCGACGCCGTGCTTGCCGATCCGAACGGCATCGGTTTTGTCGGCGTTGCCTATGCCGCGCGCGCCAAACTGATCGCCGTTTCGGCCGATGGTGTCAAAGCGTTCACCCGACCGGCCAAGCACAATATCGGCACCGAGTCCTATGCGCTGTCGCGCCGACTGTATGTGTACGAGCCGGCCAATCATGGCCACGCGCTGCTGAGCGACTTCCTGCGTTTTGCCGGTTCGGATGCCGGACAGCGTCTGGTCGATGCGATCGGCCTCATCTCCTACTACCCGACGCGCGACAAACCGCGCATTGCCTTGCAGCCGTTTCCGGCCCTTTATCAAAGCCTCGGCACGCTCGGTGAGCGCCTGAGCGTCAACTTTGTCAGCGAAAACGCCCAGCTGGTGCTGGATAGCAAAACCGAGCGCGATCTGGCTCGGGTCGCCAACTTCTTTCGCGATCACCCCGACAAGCGCCTGGTGCTGGCCGAGTTCACCGCAAGCCGGCTACCGGTTGGCAGCAGCGCCGCCGTACAGCAACTGGAGCAGAAACTCGCCGACCATTCGCTGTCGCCATACGAGCGGGTCACGGTCGACCATGGCCCGGACAGCTTCGATGGCATGGTCGGCCAGATCGAGATCTGGGCGCTCTGACCATCACGGACGGGTGGCCGGCAGACGCCGCGCCACCCGCCGTCGCACGCTGCGGCTCAAACCGGCCGTAGTTCCGCCGCAACCGTCAAGACTCCGGCCCACGCCGGACCATCCACCATCGGCCCCGGCCAACCCCGCAATCGCCCGAGCCGGCGCAGCGCCAACTCCGTAGCAAATCTAAATGCGATTTGTTATCATTTAACAAATTTCGCTGTCTTGCTGGAATCCCACGCGTGCGTCCTCTACCCGCCTGCCTGCTGGCCGTTTGCCTGCTGCACAGCGCCCTGCTGGCCGCCGTACTGCACGCCGGCGCTAGCCCTGCTCCGGCGAACCCGTTGCCCGTTCCGGTCACCATCGCCCTGATCCCGCCAGCGCCGCCTGCGATCAGTGCACCAACCCCGGAGCCCGAGCCGGTAACAACCCCGCAGCCTCAACCCAAGCCACAGCCTCGCCCGCCTGAGCCGAAACCACGACCGCAACCAATGGCCGAGCCAATCACCAACCCGTTTGCCGAAGCACCGGAGCCGGCACCGGCAGAAACCACGGCGCCGACGACTGCCGTGACCGATGCGCCGCCGGCGCCAAGCGAACCGCGTTTTGATGCCGACTATTTGCAGAACCCGGCGCCGATCTACCCGGCTTTGTCGCGCAAGCGCGGCGAACACGGCGTGGTGTTGCTGCGTGTGTATGTGCTAGCCGACGGCAGCGCCGAACAGATCGAGATTTTTGAATCCAGCGGTTACAGCCGGCTGGATGACGCCGCCGTGCGCGCCGTCAAACGCTGGCGCTTTGTTCCGGCCAAACTTGGCGCGGACACGGTTGCCGCCTGGGTGCGCGTGCCAGTGCGATTTGATCTGAAACGGTGAAGGCGCGGCGAAACTACGGCACCGACGTCGCAACACGAATTTTCCGATCCTGTTTTCGAAACCTGAATGCTCGACCTGACAAAGGAAAGACGATGAACAATCCTTATGGCATTGCCGCAATGCTCGAACAAGGGGATGCCGTGACGCTGGCCATCGCCATTGCACTGCTGTTGATGAGCGTCATCAGCTGGACCGTGATGGCGGTGAAAACCGTGCAGCTGATGCGGCTGCGCCGGCTTGCCGGCAACGTCAATCATCAGTTCTGGCATGCCCACAGCTTCGACGATGCGCTGAAAACCATTGGTGAAAACGGCAAAAGCCCGTTCCGCCAACTGGCCGAAGAAGCACGCAACGCCGTCGCGCACCACGCCCAGCACAGCAGCGATTTGCACGCGCAGCTGAATGTCAGTGACTGGTTGTCGAGCTGCTTGCGCCGCGCCATCGAAGACGCCACCGCGCGCCTGCAATCCGGTCTGGCGGTGCTGGCCACGATCGGCTCCACCGCGCCCTTCGTTGGCTTGTTCGGCACAGTCTGGGGCATTTATCACGCGCTGATTGCGATTGGCGTCAGCGGCCAGGCCAGTATCGACAAAGTGGCCGGCCCGGTCGGCGAGGCGCTGATCATGACCGCGTTCGGATTGTTCGTCGCCATTCCGGCGGTGATGGGTTACAACGCGCTGACCCGTGGCAACAAAGCGCTGGTGATGCGCTTTGCCTCGTTCGCGCATGATCTGCACGCCTACTTCATTACCGGCGCGCGCGTCACCGGCAAAACCGCTGAAACCACCACTCCGCTGCGTGCGGTGGGAGGCCAGTGATGGCGTTCTCCCATGGCGACAACTTCGACGCCAGCGACGAGGTGATGGGCGAGATCAACATGACGCCGCTGGTCGACATCATGTTGGTGCTGCTGATCATTTTTATTCTGGCCTTGCCGGTACTGACCAAAACGCTGCCGATCGAACTGCCGGACGCCGATGCCAAGCCGACGGAACCCATGCCGGACATGATCCGGCTCGGCATCGCTGCCGATGGCCAATTGCACTGGCAAGATCAAATCATCAGCGAAGCCGAACTACCGCAACGGCTGGCCGCGCTGACCGCGCAGCAACCGCAGCCGCCACTGCAGATCCAGGCCGACCGCCGGGTGCCGTTCGAGCACGTCGCCCGCGCGCTCGCCGCCGCCCAACTCGCCGGCGTCAAACAACTGGGTGTCCTGACCGAGCCCAAATAACGCGTGGCCACCGCCCCGCTCCGCTCAGGGCCGGAACCGCAAAACATTTGCATCCCTGCCTTCTATTTGAGTTGATCTTTTGTTGCGAATCATTATCATTCGCACACTCATTTGATTTGGCGCAAAAGGCGCCGTTTGGAGAATCGTTATGAACTTCAGGAAGACACCGCTCGCCGCTGCCATGGCCCTGTGCAGCACCCTGCCAACTTTCGCTGCCGAACCGGCCAAAGAAACCGAAGACGCTCGGCAGCAAGAAGTTCAGCTGAAAGAAATCCAGCTAAAAGAAGTGAAGGTCACCGCCGAGCAGGAAGCGTCGGCTTACAAAGCAGAGCAGGCCAGCTCGCCGAAACTGACCCAGCCGCTGGTCGACACCGCCAAAACGGTTCGTGTCGTCACCGAAGCGGTGATGCGTGAACAAGGCGTTACCAGCCTGCGCGATGCGCTGCGCAACGTGTCCGGCATCAGCATGGCCGCTGGCGAAGGTGGCGTGCCGCCCGGCGACAACCTGACCCTGCGCGGCTTCTCGGCGCGCACCGACTTGTTCATCGACGGCGCCCGCGATGTCGCCGGCTACAGCCGCGATCCATTCAATCTGGAAGCGGTCGAAGTGATCGAAGGCCCGGGCTCGGCGTTCTCCGGCCGCGGCTCGACCGGCGGCTCGATCAATCAGGTCAGCAAGGCACCAAAGCTGGACGATTTTCTCAAAGCTGAATTGTCGCTCGGCACCGATGCCATGCACCGCGAAACCCTTGACGTCAACAAGCCACTCGAAGCGCTCGGCGATGACGCCGCGCTGCGTGTAAACCTGATGAACCATTCCGCCGATGCGCCCGGTCGCGATGAAGTGTTCACCGAGCGCTGGGGCATCGCGCCAAGTCTGGCGCTGGGCCTGAACACCGACACCCGCTTCGTGCTGAGCCATTTGCATCAGGAACAGGAAGGCATGCCAGATTACGGCGTACCCTACACCGCAACCGTCATCGTGCCGGACAACGGCCGACCACTGCCGGTTGATACGGATACCTTCTATGGTTTGGTGGATCGTGACTATGAAGATGTCAAAGCCGACGTCACAACTGCCAGAATCGAACATGACTTCAGTGACACGCTGAGCCTGCGCAACCAACTGCGCTACGGCAACGTCAAGCGCGACTCCATCGTCACCCCGCCGCGTCTCGCCAACCCGACCACAGTCAATCGTGGTGGCCGTGCCCGCGACACGGAAGATGAGATCCTGGTCAACCAAACCGATCTGAGCATCAAGCTCGGCAGTGGCGCTATCAAGCACACGGTATTGGTTGGTCTGGAGGTCGCGCGAGAGGAGTTCCACAACAACCTGCGCAACGTACCGAACGGGCCGCAGACCGGTATCGACAATCCGAACCCGCACGATCCCTACACCGGCACCATTGTTCCGACCGGCTTCGCCAAGGCACAGGGCGATACCACGGCCTTTTACGTTTTTGACACGATTGAATTCGGCCAGCACTGGCTAGCCAATGCCGGCGTGCGTTTTGATCGCTTCGAAACCGACTATTACAGCGAAGCGTTGAACACCAGCACCGGCGTAACCACAATCACCGATCTGAATAATAGTGACGACACCGTCAACTGGAATGCCGGCATCACCTACAAACCGGGTGCAGCGAGCAGCATCTACTTTTCGTATGGCAGCTCGATCAATCCGTCGGCCGAAGGCCTGACCCTGAGCAACAGCACTGCCAACCTCGACCCCGAGGAAAGCAACAGCTATGAACTGGGCACCAAGTGGGATCTGCTCAATGAAAACTTGCTGATCACGGCGGCAGTATTCCGCACCGAAAAAACCAACGCCCGCACCGTCGATCCCACCGACAGTTCGGTAACGGTACTGAAAGGGGAACAAGTGGTGGATGGCTTCAGCGTCAGCGCCACCGGCATCATCAACGAGCACTGGCAGATCATCGGCAGCTTCACCAAACTGGACAGCGAGAACGTCAAGTCCGGCAATGACGCCCAGGAAGGTAACCAATTGCCGAACGTCGCCGATGAAAGCTGGACGGTTTGGACCACCTGGCAACCCGTTGATGCGCTGCAGTTTGGTCTCGGTGCCCAGCACATTGGCGATCGCTACAACAACATCGCCAATGCCAACAAGGTGCCGGGATTCACGCTGTTTGATGCGATGGCAAGCTACCAGATCAACGACAGCTTCTCATTGCGGCTGAACATCCAGAACCTGACCGACAAGGAACACTACGCCACCGTGGGTGGTGGTCATGCCGTTCCGGGTGCTGCGCGGTTCACGATGTTGACCGGCAGCTTCAATTTCTGATGTCGTAGCACAGCAACAACCAAAGGCGGGCCATCCCGCCTTTGGTGTTTTCCCACAATTCACCGACCCGTTCAAAAAATCGAGGCAAAATGCTGGCAGCTCAGGCCACGCAGATGCGTCGGTGCGTAATTGGGGTCAAACGGAGATCCATCCATGTTGTTGCAAATTCCTGAAGTGCTGACAGCCGAACAAGTGAGCCAATGCCGGCAGTTGCTGGATCAGGCGGATTGGGTCGACGGCAAGATCACCGCCGGTTACCAGTCGGCTAAAGCCAAGGACAATCTGCAGCTGCCGGAAGATCACCCGGTCGCCAAGCAGATCGGCGAGCTGATCCTGAAAGCGTTGGCACGCAATGCCCTGTTCATGGCGGCGGCGTTGCCATTAAAAGTCTTTCCGCCGCTGTTCAACTGTTACCGAGGCGGTCAGTCATTTGGCTCGCATGTCGACAACGCCATCCGCGATCATCGCGCCAGCGGTCAACGCGTCCGCACCGATCTGTCCTGCACGCTGTTCTTCAGCAACCCCGAGGAATACGACGGCGGCGAACTGCTGATCGAAGACACTTACGGCGCCCACAAAGTGAAACTGCCAGCCGGCCACATGGTGCTCTACCCCTCCACCAGCCTGCACAAAGTCACTCCGGTGACCCGCGGTGCCCGCATCGCCTCCTTCTTCTGGCTGCAATCGCTGGTTCGGGACGACGGCCAGCGCACCCTGTTGTTTGATCTCGACACCGCCATCCAACGTCTGAATCAGGACACCCCGGACAATCCCGCTCTGGTCCAACTCACCGGCGTCTACCACAACCTGCTGCGCCGCTGGGCCGATACCTGAGTGGCAAGCAAGCGTAGGCACAAATCCGCGTAGCGGCTTCGTACCAATTAAACATCATGCGTCCGAAGCGCAGCGCGATTCGGACCTACCAAGCCTGTTGGATAGCCCGGGGCTGACATGGCGAACCTGATTCTTGCTCTATAAGCTGGCATTAAACGGGTTTCGCCAGCACTCTCGCCACCCTACACTGGCTGCCATCGCCAACTTTGCCATCGAGACTTCGGCTCATGAGCGATTCGCAAGCCAACAATCCGTTGCACGGGCTGACGTTGGAAACCATCGTGGTGCGGTTGGTTGAGCATTATGGCTGGCCGGCGCTGGCGAACCGGATCAACATCAACTGTTTCAAGACCGATCCGTCGGTGAAATCCAGCCTGAAATTTTTGCGTCGGACGCCTTGGGCGCGGGAACAGGTGGAGCAGCTGTATCTCGCTACATTTCATTAAGCCCGTCTGCAGCCCACTCGTTACGTGAGCCGCAGACCGTCATGGAGTGCGCAGCGATGATGCTGGCTGCTGCGTGATGAAGCCGGCTTTTCGTCCCGTCAATTGTTCACTTACTGATTGCCTGCCTACTTACGTCCTAACCTATGGCTCAGTAGACATCACGCCGGTAGCGGCCCTGCTCGATCAGTTCCGTGACAGTGTCGCTACCGAGCACATCGAGCAGCACCTGTTCGACTGCCGGCGCCATCCCTTGCGCGCTACCACAGACATAGATGGCGGCACCAGCAGCAACATATGACGTCAACAGGGCTGCGTTTTCCCGCAGCTTGTCCTGCACGTACACGCGCTGTGGCTGGTCACGCGAAAAAGCCAAATCGACTCGCGCCAGCGTGCCGTCTGCCTGCCAGGCGGCTATCTCGGCCTGATAGTAAAAATCGGTTTGCTGCGAACGCTCGCCAAAAATCAGCCAATGGCCTTTGCTCCCCAGCCCCGCAGCGCTTTGCAGATGCGCACGCAGCGCCGACAGGCCGGAACCATTGCCAATCAGAATGAGCGGTTGCTGATAATGCTCGCAATGGAAGCCCGGATTGGTGCGAAGCGTAGCTGACACCGTGGCACCAACCGGCAGGTGCACCGTCAACCAACCGGAACCGATGCCCATACTGCCATCACGGTGCTGCTCTTGCCGCACCAGCAACTGCACATGACCTTCGGCCGGAACGGATGCGATGGAATAGGTTCGCGCTTGCAGCGCTTGCAGTTTTTCAGCCAGTTCGTTCAGCGGCAACGCGCGCCAGACGCGCAGCTCATCGCGGTTTGGCCGCTCATGCCGACTGAGCCAGCGCTCGACCGGCTCGCCGTTCCATTGCGCATCCGGTGCAAGGCCCAGTTCCGCACACATGGCACGCGCGACTTCCGGCGATTGCTGCGGCAATACATCCAGCAGATCACCGGCGCGCCAGTCAACGCACGATCCCTCAGTGGTTGGGGTAAGCGTCAGCTGGAACATCGGCGCGCCGGCGCTGCCCGGATTGAGCCAGTGGCGCTGCTGCAGGGTCCACGACTGGAAGCGCTGCTCGCCCCAGTTGATCGCGCTCTTGTCGCTGCCAACATCACCATCACCGATGGTGCTGCCGCTGACAGCCTGCAACTGGCGCTGCCAAGCGGCGAGCGCCTGCGGGTCGGCTTTGTCTACGTCAATACGATCAAACAGCGCCTGCGCGCCGTGCTGAGTCAGCCACGTCTCGATCGCGCGGCCAAAGCCACAGAAAGATTGATAGTGCTTGTCGCCGAGCGCGAGCACGCCGTAGCGCAGGTGATTCAGTACCGAGGTTGGTTGATCCGATGTCCGCTGCAGCACACGTTTGACAAAACCACGCGCGGCATCCGGCGCCTCCCCATCACCAAAGGTACTGACAACAAACAAGGCGCGCTGGAAACGCGTCAACACGGTGCCATCAATCTGTGCCAGCGGCTGCACCTGCACTGGCAAGCCAGCCGCTTGCAACAAGCCAGCGGATTGCCAGGCCAGCTGTTCGGCAAAACCGGTCTGACTGGCGTAGGCAATCAGCAGCGGACTTGCGGCATTCGACGCGTCCGGCTCCATTTGCATTGCGGCAGCCGCGCGTTTGGCCGCGCGCTTTTTGCCACGCCGATCGAGATAGAGCATCCAGCCGGTGATGGCGAAAAGAGGCATCAACAGGCTGGCGATCATCATCAGCAGCAAACCGGTGAGGCCGAAGAAACTGCCACTGTGCAGCGCCAACATGCTGCGCATCAGCTTGCTGCCTGCCGGCAGATCGGCGTAACGCTCGTGCTTGCTGACGGCACCGGTGTCTGCGTCGAGTTGCAGCACATTGTTGGCGCGATCATGGGCCGGCTCAGCATCCAGATAGCGGAACTCAAACGGCTGGCCGGACTGAGCCGGGAAACGCAGCGTGGCGCGTTGATACGGCGTTGGCAGCGCTTGCTCGAATGCCAACCAGGCGCGCGCGATCTGCTCGCTGCCGGGCACTGGCAGCGTCGATTCCTGTGCCGCAACTGCAGAACCACCCGCGCCAGCAGAATTGCCCGCGCTGCGTGGCGCAGCGGTGTTGGCCGAGGTGCTGCGCACAACCGCATCATTCGCTTTGTTGCCTGCCGGCGCTGCCATTTGCTGTGCGAGTGGCGTCGGTCGCGGAGCGCCGGTGAGCTCGAACAGGCCGTTGCGATACCAGTCGTAAGACCAATAGAGACCGGTCAGCGCGGCCAGCAAATACAGCGGCAACACCCAGGTGCCGATGGCCGCATGCAGGTCCCACAGAAATGAACGGCCTTTGCGGGCAAACGAAAAGGTCAACCACGCCCGCCAGCTGCCGGCTTGCTTCGGCCAGCGCAAGTAAAGCCCGGTGAAAGCCAGCAGCAGCAGCATCAGGGTGCTGGCGCCGACAATCTGCTTGCCGGCATCGCCTGCCGCCAGGCGACGGTGCAGATCCTCCATCAGGTGCAGAAAATCCCCGCCACGCGCCGGCTTGCCCAGCAACGCGCCGGTGTATGGGTCCTGGTAAAGCCATTCACCTCGGCGACCTCCGGCAAAGCCAATCTGACCGGCCCAATCCGGGCGCCGCTCAACCGTGATTCCGATAATGGGCTTCTCTGGCATGGCCGCGCGAGCCAGGCGAATACGCTCAGCGACTGGCAAGGGGCCGTTCGGCTGGGGTGAGACGGTCATTACTTCGGGATTGAGCCAACGCAAGATGTCCGACTCGAACGACAACGTCGCGCCCGTCAACCCGACCAACGCGAGCACGAGACCTGCCGTTATACCCAGCAACCAATGCAGCTGAAACCAGATTTTTTTGAACATTGAATAGCATCCAGAGCCGGTAAAAACGTCAATCACGACAACTGACGCTAATGATACTGATTTGCATTTGCGATTGATAGGCAGGATTGTGGAAACAATGTGCAGGGTGATCAGTGAGAGTGGGTTGGCTGAAAAACGGTGCCATCAGGCAACTCCCTTGGGGCGGCAAAATTGATATTCCCGGTGATGCGCGCTCCGGATGGCATGTAGGGCATCGGCGAGGAATAGCCATTGATATTTTCATCGACCGCCAAAACCGGTTTCGCCCTGCTCGCCGCGGTCAACAGCCACGTCATCGGGCTATGACGGTCAAACCAATCACTACACGCTGACCATCAGCGACGACGCCAGAACCGCCACCGTCAACGCCAATCTGTGGCTGACCGGCGATTACCTGTCGATGTTTTCGGTGCAGGCGCTGCCGAATCTGAAGAACGGCCAGGCCGATCTGGTCGAAAACCTGCAGATCGTCGATACCAAGGGCAAGAAACTCAAATTCAAGAATGAAGGTGAAGGCGAATGGAAGACCGACGGCGATCAGCGCGTCAGCATCAGCTACCAAGGTCAAACTGGAACACGAACGCTACCAATGGCCGGCCGGCATTGAAGAGGTGGTCTACCGCACCGAAGAAGGCGTGATGGCCACCGGCTACAGCCTGTTGCTCGCCTCCGGCGAGAAAATGGAAGGCCCGGTCGAAATTGAAGTGAACCTGCCACAGGGCTGGCAGGCGCACACGCCATGGCAACGCATTGGCGACAGTAACCGTTTTGCCGTTCAAACCCGCCGCGAGCTGCTCAACGACGCGCTGTTCTTTGGCACCGCCGCCGCCGAAACCATGCACGCTGGCGGCATTGACCTGACCCTGGTGCTCGGCAAGCGTTTTGTCAGTGCCAAGCCGCTGTTCACCGAACTGCTCAGCAAACAACTGCACAGCTATCAACAACTGTTCGGTGCCGACCCGCAATCGAAGCGCTACCTCATCATCGTCAACGAAGGCCTTGATGACGGCGGCGCCTTCTCGAACAGCTTCAGTCAATTGATTGGCGAAGATGCCACCGCTGCCAACCGGGTGATCTGGGGCTACGTCATGGCGCACGAGTTGCTGCACTTCTGAAACGGCCTGTCGATGATGCCGGCCGACGATCGCGAAGAATGGCTCAAGGAAGGCTTCACCGATTACCTGACCACGATGACCATGGCCCGCAACGGTATCGACAGCCAGACTGATTGGATGCCTACCCAATCAAAGCCGCGCTCATGTGCGGCTTTGTTCTTTTTGAATATTGCAAATCGAAGCGTAGCAGCACCGAGCGATCTGAAAGTCCATCGCGTAGCTTGCCCCCCCCCACCCACCCCAACCCCCGGGAGGGGGGCCGACAGAAGCGCCC
>JBKBHF010000046.1:0-34150 GCA_046297695.1 Permianibacter sp.
AGAAGAAAGCCGCGGCCGCCAAGGTGGTGATCACGGCCGACCGCATCGATCACTACCTCGGCCACCCGGTTTTCACCAACGAGACACCGGCGCAGGGCATCGGCATCGTGACCGGCCTGGCGTGGACGGCGCTGGGTGGCTCTACCCTCAATATCGAAACCGCGATCATTCATCACAAGCAGCGCGGCCTGAAACTGACCGGCACGCTCGGCGACGTCATGAAGGAATCGGCAGAAATCGCCTACAGCTACGTCGGCGCGCACCTGCAAACGTTTGGCGCCAAGACCGACGCCTTCGACAACTGTTTTGTCCATATCCATGTGCCGGAAGGGGCAACACCAAAAGACGGCCCGAGCGCCGGCATCACACTGGCTACCGCCCTGCTCTCGCTGGCACGGCAACAACCATTGCGCCGACCCTTGGCCATGACCGGTGAGCTGACCCTGACTGGCGATGTGCTGGCGGTCGGTGGGATTCGCGAAAAAGTCGTCGCCGCGCGGCGGGTTGGCATACGGGAATTGATCCTGCCGGAATCTTGTCGCGGCGATTATCAGGAACTACCGGCTTACATTCGCAAGGGCCTGACCGTACATTTTGTCCGGCGCTATGCCGATGTCGTGGCCATTTGCTTCTCCCATCTACCGAGCAACAAAAAAACGCAGCGCCGTTTGACAGACCGCGGCTGACCGACTTTGCTTGAGGCACCGGCGCCATCGCTTGTCAGCGCCGTAGCCACAGTTCAAGCGGGAGGGAGCATGCGAGTGACGCCAGTAGTGCGATGGGCCGGCGCGTGGTGCGGGCTCATGTTGGGGGTTGGCGCGGTACACGCCGGCGAAGTCAGCTTCAATGGGTTCATTTCGGCTTACGGCGGCAAGGCGCTGGAAACCGCCGACAACCCGAATGCCTATCCCTGCAACTGCGCCATCGTCGATTATCCATTTGTCGGCATTTATGAAGACGAATGGACCTTTGACCCCGATACCACCTTCGGTCTGCAAGCCAACTTCACCATCAACGACAAACTGTCGGCTACCGGCCAGATCGTGTCGCACGGTTCGCGCAACTACGACACCAGCATTCAATGGGCATACCTGAGCTATTCGCTCAGTGACAGCTGGACGCTTCAGGCAGGCCGCAAACGCCTGCCGCTGTTCTATTACTCCGACTTCTTTGACGTTGGCTATGCCATGCCCTGGGTACGCGCACCGGGCGATCTGTATGGTTGGCAGATCGTGGGTTACGAAGGGCTCAACGCCTTGTTCAACGGCAGTTGGGGCGATCTTGGCGTAACGGCCAATATCTGGGCAGGCCGCGACAATGATGATGAAAACGCGCTGCTGACTGAGGTTTACTACGGCGTGCGCGTCGATGAAGCCTGGAAAGACATGCTGGGCGGTTATCTGGATCTGGCCGGTGAATGGTTCAACGTACGGGTCGTTTATATGGTCAACAAGGTCGACCGACTGATCTACGATGAGGAGCCTCCACGGGTACGACTTGATGATGTCGGTCAAAAGTTCTACGGCATCGCATTCAATATCGACCAGGGCAATTTCGTGCTTCGCTCGGAGTACAACACTTTCGAGCGGCCGGATGAAGACAACAAATACAAGGCATCGCTGCTCGGCATTGGGTATCGCTTCGGCGACTTCCTGCCGATGATTACCGCCTCGCAGTTTGAAGAGACCGCGACATGGCCTGATATTGAAAAGCACGACACCCGCTCGTTCAGCCTGCGTTGGGATTTCTCCAGCTCGGCGGCATTCAAGATTCAATATGATGTCTTTACTGACGAGTCGACATATTTTTACGCCGGCAACGATGATGTCTCCGACTTTATCGGTGACTCCAAGCTGATTGCCTTTGGTGTCGATGTCGTTTTCTGAGGGAACAAGCCATGACGTTACGCATGTTGAGTTTGACCCTGTGCTGCCTGCTGAGCGCTGCCGCACAGGCAGAGGTTGCCGTGATCGTGAACCCCGGCAATGGTGCGAGCTTGTCGGCAGAAGACGTGCAGCGCCTGTTCCTCGGCAAGTTGAAAAGTTTTCCCGGTGGCGGTGAAGCCACTCCGGTCAACCAGAAAGAGGGACAGCCGGCACGTGAACAATTCAATCAGGCCGTGCTGAACAAGTCGGAAAGCCAGCTCAAGGCCTACTGGTCACAGCTGGTGTTCACCGGCAAGGGCACGCCACCGAAAGAGCTCGACAACGACGACGCCATCAAGGCGCTGGTCGCCAGCACTCCCGGCGCCATTGGCTACATCGATGCCGCCAAGGTAGACGGCTCGGTCAAGGTGGTTCTGAAACAGTGAGGTCTTGAAGCCGTTCCCCGTAAGGCTCGGGCCGCCGCTGGCAACACCGGCGGCGGCCTGAATCCCGCGGTCAAATTACCCAAGCCTTTGCAATTTGCTTCTTCTCAGGTATGGTGTCCCACCGATTAGCCATCCAAACGGCTTAATCCAAATGACCATTTTGCTCTTAACCGGAATACTCGTACCGGTCGAGTCCTTCCTGGCCCCGTTTGGCCGCTAGGTGGTCGCCCATTCGCCGCAGACACGGATAACAATTAGATGAGCAAACCCAACGAAGGCTGGGGCTCCCGCATTGGCTTGATTCTGGCCATGGCCGGCAACGCGGTCGGCCTTGGCAATTTCCTCCGTTTCCCGATTCAGGCGGTCGAGAACGGTGGCGGCGCCTTCATCATCCCCTATCTCGTCTGTTTCCTGCTGATGGGCGTGCCGCTGTTGCTCATCGAATGGACCACCGGCCGCTTCTCCGGTCAGTTCGGCGATCACACCACGCCATTCCTGATGCAGCGGCTGGACCCGAAGCGCGCGTTCTGGAAATACCTAGGCGTGTTCGGCATCTTCGCCAACGTCGCCGTTGCCGCGTACTACTGCTATGTCGAAAGCTGGACAATGGCCTACATCTACCATTCGGCCATCGGCACCTTTGCCGACATGGATCAGGCGCAGGTGGCCGGCTTCTTCACCGCTTACACCGACACCTACCAGACCACTACCGGCATTCCGTATGAGAACGTGATTTTCTTCGTGCTCTGTGTCGTGCTGAACACCTGGATCCTGAGCAAGGGTCTGGCCGGTGGCGTCGAGATCACGGCCAAGATCGGCATGCCACTGTTGATCCTGTTCGGCATCTTCCTGGCGATTCAGGGTGTGACGCTGACCGCTGGCGAAAAGGGCGCACAGTTTGATGGTTTGGTCGGTCTCGATTTTCTGTGGACACCGCAATTCGATTCGCTGACCAATCCCAGTGTCTGGCTCGCCGCCGCCGGCCAGGTCTTCTTTACCTTGTCAGTCGGCATGGGCACAGTGATTTGTTTTGCCTCGTACATCAAAAAACGGCGCGATGTCGCACTGAACGCGATGACGGCCGGCTGGCTCAACGAGTTCGTCGAAGTCGTGCTCGGCGCGTCGATTCTGATCCCGATCTGCGTCGGTTACTTCGGCATCGATGGCGTCGTTGATCGGGTCAACAGCGGTGGCGGTTTTGGCCTCGCCTTCCAGTCGCTGCCCTACCTGTTCCAGCAATGGGGCGATCTGCTGGCAGTCGTGGCCGGCATCGCCTTTTTCGGCCTGCTGTTTTTCGCCGGCATTACCTCGAGCCTTGCCATGGGCACGCCGTGGATGGGCCTGCTGCAATACGAGTTCGGCTGGAAACGCGAAACCGCCGCCTGGTCATTCGGCGCGCTGGTATTGCTGCTTGGCCTGCCGACGGTGCTGTTCTACGACAAAGGCGTGTTCGGTGAATACGACTACTGGGCCGGCACGGTCTGCCTGTTCTTCTTTGCCATGATGGAATCGATCCTGTTTGCCTGGGTATTCGGCATCGATCGCGGCTGGCAGGAGATCAACGACGGCGCCGAGATCCGGCTGCCGCGCGTGTACAAATTCATCCTGAAATTCATCACGCCGGCACTGCTGCTATTTGTCTTCATCGGTAACCTGTTCATTCCGATCGGCGCCGACTGGGGCGCCGCCGTCAACAACCTCTTTGCCGGCAATGGCTGGCAGTTCGATGCCAGCTCACTGGTCGGCACCGTCAGCAACGCCGGTCTGAAAGCGCAGATTGCTGCCGCCGAACTCGCCGGCAACAGCACAGCGGTTGCGCAGCTCGAGGAACGGCTGTGGTATGTCAACGGCGCCCGGTTGCTGCTGCTGACAACCTTCGTCTTTATCACCGCGCTGGTTTACATTGCCTATCGCAAACGACTCCGTACGCAAGGAGCACCCGCATGAGCACCGCCGGCTTTTTGATGATGACGATCACCATGAGCTTGGTCACGGCGATCACGGTCTATCTGGTCTGGCGGGTACTGACCGCGCCGCAACCGAATGATGACGAGGAATAATCCGGGCCAGACTCCGAAGCCAGTGCCGGCACACGTGCTCTTGCTCGCCCTTGTCCAGACAGGGTTAAAGCTGGCTTAAGGCGGAAACCTGACAATCCGGTCTGGTTTGGCCGGATTCCGCTTCAATGAGCACGACTGTCACTCAACTCCCCTGGCGACGCCTGAGCGTCGGCCCCGCTTTGCTCTTCGTCGGCGCGCTGCTGCTGTTTGTTCTATGCGATCTGGATCGCCGAGTCGCTGATGCGCTGTACAACAGCAGCACCGGCTTCCCTTTTCAACGCTCGGACAGTTATGAGTTTTGGGCGCATTGGCTACCGCGCAAGTTGGCGGCCTTTACCTTCTTTGCCCTGGTGCTGACGCTGCTGATTCCGCGCGCCGGTAAAACCTGGCGCGATTGGTATCTGCCGCTGTGGCTTGGGGTATTCGCCATGCTGACTGCCACCTCGTTGATTGGTCATCTGAAAGCCAGCACGGGCATCTATTGCCCGCTGCAACACGCGCAATATGGCGGCAGCGTCCACGAAGATTACGTCGGTCCATTACCCCTTCGCATTGATGAAGGTGGCCGGTGTTGGCCGGCCGGACATGCCACCAATGGCCTCGCCTTCATTGCCCTCTATTTCAGTTTCCTGATGGCAGGTCGGCAACGGCTGGCACGATTCAGTCTCGCCACTGCGCTTATCGCAGGACAGGCTCTGGGTTTATCGCAAGTCGTGCGTGGTCAGCATTTCCTGTCGCATCAGCTCTGGTCCACCGCGATCTGCTGGTTTGTGCCATTGCTGCTGTTCTGGCTATACGACCGATTACGCAGCTGGCGGGAACAACGCAACCGTCTGCGGTTCAATCGGTAACAACCGGCCGCTCCAGATTGCTGGGCGGTTCCATGCGCGGCGCCAGCTGATTTTGCTGACGGCAGTCACTGAAGAGATCGAGTTCGGACTCATACCGGTTCGTGCGCACGTCAAACAACCCCAGCAGGGAATGGAACAGATGATCATGTGACAGTGCCGCGTCGGTCGAGGCAGCGAAGCAGCGGATATCGAGTCCCAGCTGTTCCGGCATGCCGGGCGTAAACCAGACCAGCAGCGGCACATGGATCTGTTCCGGCGGCGCGACCGGATAGGGAAAGCCATGCAGGTAAAGACCACTTTCACCGAGCGACTCGCCGTGATCGGAAAGGTAAACCAGCATCGACTCGAATCGCTCACGATTGCCTGTCAACAATCTCGTGATTTCGGCCAAAAAGTGATCGGTATAGACCAAGGTATTGTCATAAGCATTGATCAAGCTCTGCTGGCTGCAGTTCTGCACGTTGACATCGCGGCACTCCGGAGTGAACAACTTGAACGCGGTCGGTGTGCGCCGGTAATAAGCTGGCCCGTGACTGCCCTTCTGGTGCAACACCACGAGCGTATCGCCGGTTGCAGCGTCGAGCCGTGACTGCAGATCAGTCAATAGAATGCCATCAAAACACTCACCGTCGGCACACAGGTCCGGTTCCGCCTGCTTGTCGAGCTGTTCGTGGGCAACGCGGTCGCACACGCCTTTGCAACCGGAATTGTTGTCGCGCCACAGGACGTTGACCCCAACCCGTTGCAGGACATCCAGCACATTCTCCTGCGCCGATGCCTGCTCCTGACTGTAGTGTTCGCGGCCCAGGGCACTGAACATGCAGCGGACCGAAACCGCCGTCGTTGTCCCGCACGACACGACGTTCGAAAAGCTGAACACTGGCAGCCGCTCGAGTTCGGGATTGGTTCGTCTGCCATAACCGTTCAGGGAGAAATTGGCCGCCCTTGCCGTCTCGCCTACCACCAAGACCACCAGTCGCTGTTTTGCCTGGTTGGCGACAGGCAGCGCACGGTAAGCATCTTCGGCAATGGTCTGGATCTGGCCGCCCTGCTGCGGCGCTTCGGTGAAATAGCGAATCGCCGCATACAGCGGATAGACCGGATTCATCTGCATCCGCAGCTCTTTATGTTCACGGCCGATCAGAGTGAACTCGCGATAATGGCTGGCGAGCGCCACGACGATGACCAACAGGCTGGCGCCAATTGACAGCGCACGGCTGAGCAGTTGCCGCCGCCACGAACCGTAGTCAATCGGCAATCGCCAGACGATAAGCGACGGTAACAACCACAGCAGAACAAGGTAATGGAACAGACTGGCGCTGATGAGCTCGGTCGCTTCGGCCACATCGGTTTCCACGACATTCTGGATCATCGACTTGTCGATCAGGCTGCCATAACTGTCCATGAAGAACGCCGCAATGGCACTGAGCAACAACAGCAGGGTCAAGACCGGTTTGAACAACGGCCGGAAGGCGAACGGGGCAATCAGCAGGTGAATCAGCGCGCACAACAGCGCCGCCTCGGCAAACAGAAAGCCGAGGTTGCCGACATTGGCCGGCATCAGCAGCAGAACCGAGCGCCAAAGCGACAGATTGGCAACGCCGGCAATAAACACCGCCGCCATTACCGTGACGATGGCGACAGGCAAGACAGGTCGGAAAAACGCCCGCTGACGACTGTCGGTTCGCGACACACCGGAACTGACCGTATGCTCCATTCGCCCATCCAGATTCAAAAAACCTGAATGGAGCCTACGGGGTCAAGCTTGGTGTTTTCTTAAGCGCATCATGAGCTGGCTACGGAGCCGGCTGAGCTCGGGTCAGCCTTTCGCCGCACGCCGTTCACGCGCCCGGACAATGCCCTGCCACGAGCGCTCATCCTTGATAAGGATCTCGCGCAGGTCTTCCGGAATCGGCATTTCGGCAAACGCACTGACATCGGCGCCGCCGCTGTTGCCGACCGGCACCTTGCCGAGCAAGGAGCCGATAAAGCCACCGATGATGCGAATCAGCTGACCGCTGATCTCCCACAGATCACGCCGCCGCCAGCCGACTTTCAAAAACCAGATATGGCTGCGCGTATGTGGCACGGCATGGTGCTGACCGAGAATATGGGCGCGCTCCAGCAGCCGATACGCTTCACGCCAATCCTGTCGACCGTAGGCGGCCTGGGCGGCCAGCATTTCCTGTTCAAACGCGGTACGTAACTGCGGATGCATCATGGCAACCAGCTCTGCCCGGCGTGCTCGCGCACCAGCGCGGCAAGAAAGCGAATGTGGGCGGTATTGTCGTTCAGGGCCGGCACGTAAGTGGCCCGCCCTCCACCGGCTTCGACAAAACTGTGGGCGCCGCGTTCAGCAATTTCTTCCAGCGTTTCCAGACAGTCCGCCGAGAAGCCGGGACAAATCAAATCCACCGATTGCAAACCCGCTTTGCCCTGCGCTTCCAGCCACTCGTCAACATAGGGCTGCAGCCACGGTTCCCGACCAAAGCGCGACTGGTAGCAGTGCTGCCATTGCGATTCCGTCAGACCGAGCTCGGCGGCCAACAGCTGCGTGGTGCGTTCGCATTGCGCGGCATACGGGTCGCCCAGATTGACGTAACGTTGCGGCAACCCGTGATAGGAAAACACCAGCTTCTCGGCCTGACCATGCTGTTGCCAATGAGCACGGACGCTGTCGGCCAATGCCGCGATGTAGCCAGGATGATCGTGGTAATCCTTGACCATGCGCAGCTCCGGCAAATGCCGGCACGGCGCCAGGGCGTCCGCCACGCGATCGAATACCGAGCCAGTGGTGGCGCCGGAAAACTGCGGATACATCGGCAGCACCAGCACGCGGCTGACGCCAGCTTGGCGCAGTTCCAGCAACCCAGCTTGCAAGGACGGATTGCCGTAGGTCATGCCGAGCGCAACCGGGATGTCGCAACCGAGCTGGCTTTTCAGTTCCGTTTTGAGCGCGGCGACCTGCCGCAAACTGATCGCGCGCAGGGGCGAATCGTCCTGCCAGACCGAGGCGTAGGCTTTGGCGACTTTGCCGGGACGGATATTCAGGATGACGCCATTCAGGATCAGCCACCACAGCCAGCGCGGCGCGTCGACGACCCGCCGATCCGAAAGGAATTCTTTCAGATAACGCCGCACCGCAGCGCGGGTCGGCGCATCCGGTGATCCCAGATTGACCAGCAAAAGACCAAAAGGCGCCGGAGAGGCGCCTTTTGCTTGCGGTGTTGCGGGGTAAGCCGGTTGACTCACTTGGCCTCCAACGCCTCGAAAATATGATCACGCACCTGTTCCATCGGGCCGACACCTTCGACGCGGATATAGCTTGGCGCCTTGGCATCTCCCGACTCGGACCAGTTACGGTAGTAATCGATGAGCGGTTTGGTCTGGGTGTGATAGACCTCGAGCCGTTTACGAACGGTGGCTTCTTTGTCGTCATCGCGCTGCATCAGCGGCTCGCCGGTGACGTCGTCTTTGTCGGCGACTTTGGGCGGGTTGTATTCGATGTGGTACACGCGGCCCGAGGCCGCATGGACGCGGCGGCCGGACAGGCGCTTGACGATTTCTTCGTCTTCGACGACGAACTCGACCACGTGATCGACATCGATACCGTTCTGGCGCATCGCATCGGCCTGCGGAATGGTGCGCGGGAAACCATCGAGCAGATAGCCGTTCTTGCAATCGTCCTGGCTCAGGCGCTCTTTGACCATCGCAATGATGAGCTCATCGGTGACCAGCTGGCCGGCATCCATGATGGCCTTGGCTTTCAGACCGAGCTCGGTGCCCGCCTTGACCGCCGCACGCAACATGTCACCAGTCGAGATCTGCGGAATGCCGTACCGATCCTTGATGTACTGCGCTTGCGTTCCCTTGCCCGCACCCGGGGCGCCCAACAGAATGATACGCATCAATGGCTCCAGCGCCCTGACCAGTCCAGGGCATGAAAAAACAGCAGGCCGCACACGGCGGCCGATCGGCGCGCACTTTAACCGGCCGAGGCCGTGCGCGGCAAGTAAAAATCGGTGCTAAGCCTCTAATCCGGCACGGTTTTTTCGGAGAATCCGAGCGAGGTCAAGCTACCTGCGACCGCCGTCACCGGCACCCGACATCAGCCGCGCCATCCGTTCCAGCTCTTCCGAATGCTGACCGACATCGGCGTACAACTGCAGTGCCGCCTCCTCGCTGATGCCAAGCACGGCCAAGGCATCGGCCGGCAGCGTGGAATCGGTGGTATCGCCGATACCGTCGCGTGCCAGCAGCGCATTGGCCAACCGGACCAGCTGGACATAAACCGGCGCGCTGCCCTTGTAGTCGTCGTCGTGATGATGGGCGGTGACCTCGATCACTTCGTCCGGCATCTTCCAGTGCTGCATCAGCCAGCTGCCGAGGTTGGCATGGCCGAGGCTGACCAGCTGCTGCGAGCTGCCGACGCAGAGAATGCGCCGTTCAATGGCGGGCAGCCCGCAACCGGGGTTGGCCAGGCACATCTTGTTGAGCAGGAAATATTCGGGTTGGAACAGGTGGCCCAGCAGCAGGACACCGAAGTTGTGCAGCAAACCGCAGAGATAGGCCGTGCCGGGCTTGACCCCAAGCGAGCGCGGCAGAACCCGGGTCAGCCCCTGCACCACCGCCGCGTTGTAAACCGCGTGGCGCCAGAACTGATCCAGCCCGAGCGGACCGTCGGCCGCCAGTTTGAACACCTTGCCGGCGGCAATCCCAAGCGCCAGGTTGCTGACGATGTCGAAACCCAGCACGCGGGTGATCGCGGTCTGGATGGAGTCGACATTGCCGCGATAACCGAAGAACGACGACCGGGCATAACGGATGACCTGCGCCGCGATGCTGGGGTCCATTTCGACCAGTTCGGACAGATCCTTGGCCGTGGAGTCCGGGTCGCTGACCAGCTGCAGGATTTGGGTGGCCACCGCCGGAATGGCCGGCAGCCGGTAAACCTGCTCGAGCTTCTTCTGCACCTCGGCATCGCTCGGCAGGTTGAGCCGGGCGATTTGCGCGCCAAACTCGGCGCCCTCCATGCCACAGGGCGGCGGCGCAACTGGCACCACCGCCGAAATCGAGGTCTTGACCGCGCGACTGCACAGAAAGCCGTAGGACTGGCCGCTGACCGACAACAGCGCGGTGTGGGCGCCGGCCTCGAACCAGATCCGGTCGTGCCGCAACAGGGCTTCCTCGATCACTGCCTTCAAGCCATAGGGTTCGGGTACTGGTGGATGCGAGCCCGGCTCGCAATCGGAAAAGCGTCGGTCGGCTTCTGCAGCCGTCACCGGTTGCACCGCCCGGCCGAGGGCTTTGCCGGCCTTCTCCAGATCCAGCACGCTGTTGAGCGGAATGATGGCCATCAACATCTGGACGCCATCGCTCAGCAGTACCGCGCGTGCAAACTGCGCGGGCGGCGCCTGACAGCTCGTAGCCGCCTCCTCCAGCGTGTCGGTACGCGGGTGAATGTGTTCCTGGAAGCCAACGCCGTTGGCAGTCAGAAAACGACGCAAAGTGGTGGCGATTGCCATGGTTCTTGAACCAGCTCCAAACCAGCACCGGTGTTCCTGCCGGAAAGCATAGCCGACATCCCCGGGCTGCATGACGATCTTTCCGCAGAATTTCGGACCTGACATCCGCCTTGCCAAAAACAACGCCCCGCAAGGCGGGGCGTCGAAATTGATTGAGGAATCGCCGGCAAGCGGTTAATTCGCCAGCAAATTCAGCAACAAGCGATTCAACCGCGCACTGTAGGTGCCAGGGTCTTCGAGCTGGCCGCTTTCCGCCAGCCGGGCTTGATCGAACATCAGCTCAAGCAGATCGGTAAAGCGCGCCTCATCGGCCTCGCGGTCGAGCCGCTGCATCAGCGGATGACTCGGGTTGATCTCGAAAATGGGCTTCATCACCGGTACTTCCTGACCGCTCTGTTTCAGCAGGCGGGCGATATGCGAGCCCATGTCCTGCTTGTCACCGACCACGCAGGCCGGCGAATCGGTCAGGCGCGAAGTGACCCGGACGTCTTTGACGCGATCGCCAAGCACCGTCTTGATCCGGTTGACAAGGCCGGCAGCCTGCGACTCGGCTTCTTTCTGGATCGCCTTTTCGGTTTCGCTTTCCAGACCACCGAGATCAAGTTCGCCACGGGTGACCGACACCAGCGGCTTGCCATCGAACTCGTGCAGGTAGTTCAGCATCCACTCGTCGATGCGGTCGGTCAACAGCAACACTTCGACGCCCTTCTTGCGGAACACTTCCAGATGCGGACTGTTCTTGGCGGCGGCAAAACTGTCGCTGGAAATGTAGTAAATCGCTTTCTGCTCCGGCTTCATCCGGCTGACGTAATCGGCCAGCGCAATGGTCTGTGCCGGCGTGTCGGTATGGGTGCTGGCAAAGCGCAGCAGCTTGGCGATTTGATCCTTGTTGGCCGGGTCTTCGGCCGTGCCTTCTTTCAGCACCTGACCAAACTCATTCCAGAACTTCTGGTATTTCTCCGGCTCTTTGCTGGCGATTTCCTCCAGCAGGCCCAGCACCCGCTTGACGCCCTGTTTGCGCAGTGTGTCGGTCACGGCGCTGTCCTGCAGGATTTCCCGCGAGACGTTCAGCGGCAAATCGGCCGAGTCGAGCACGCCACGAACAAAGCGCAGATAGATCGGCAGGAACTGTTCGGCGTCGTCCATGATGAACACACGCTTGACATACAGCTTGACGCCGCGCGGCCGGTCACGGTTCCACAAATCGAACGGCGCATGCGACGGGATGTAGAACAGCGAGGTGTATTCGTGCTTGCCTTCGACCTTGTTGTGGGTCCAGGCGAGCGGCTCGTCGAAGTCGTGCGAGATATGCTGGTAGAAGGCCTTGTAGTCGTCGTCCGAGATCTCACTCTTGGCCCGCGTCCACAGCGCGGTCGCCTTGTTCGCGGTTTCGAATTCGGCCGTCGCCTCGCCGTCATCGTTTTCCTTCGGCAGCTGCACCGGGATGGCGATGTGATCGGAGTATTTATGGATCAGGTGCCGCAGGCGCCACGGTTCCAGGAATTCTTTCTGGTCTTCCTTCAAATGCAGAATGACATCGGTGCCGCGCTCCTCCTTGTTGATGGTCTCGACGCTGAACTCGCCATCGCCCGCACTCTCCCACTGCACCGCCTGGTCCGGCGCCGCGCCGGCAGCACGGCTGCGCACCGTGATGCGATCGGCAACGATGAAGCCGGAATAGAACCCGACACCAAACTGGCCAATCAAGTTGGCGTCTTTCTTTTGATCACCAGACAGCTTGCTCAGGAATTCGGCGGTGCCGGATTTGGCAATTGTGCCGAGGTGCTGTACCGCCTCATCGCGGGTCAGGCCAATGCCGTTGTCGCTGATGGTCAGGGTGCCAGCCGCCTTGTCGACGATGAGCCGCACTCTCAGATCATTGTCGGCACCGAGCAGATCGGGCTGCGCCAGGGCCTTGAACCGCAGCTTGTCGGCAGCATCGGCGGCATTCGAAATCAGTTCACGCAGGAAAATTTCTTTGTTGCTGTACAGCGAATGCACCATCAGCTGCAGCAGTTGTTTGACTTCCGTCTCGAAGCGACGGGTTTCGCGGGTAGCGGCGACGGACATGATGAGGCTCCGTAAACAAAAAGGACATGGAAAAGCCGTGACCGGCAGGCTGCCGGCTATCTGGGGCCGGCGCACAGACTTTCAAGTGGGCTGTTGTGTCGCGAACCGACAGGATTACACGCGATCCGGCAAGCTGAGGTCGGTCGGTTCAGGCTTGCCAGTTTGCGCCGTTCTCGGTGCCCATCGTGGCAACAGCGCCCGATGGCGATAGCAGGCGAGCGGCTCAGCTGTCAGCCCGTGTGCTGGCGAGGCCGGCACTGGCGCGCAGCTTGTCGACCAGACTCGGTGGCAGCTCAACGCCAACCGCCGCACCCGGATTCAGCACCAGGCCAACACCGGCCGAGATCCCCTGCAACAGCCAGCGGAAGCTGATCTGCAAACCATGCGGATACGCCGGCGCTTGTGCGAGCCAGGCAATCGAACGCTCGGGGGCGGTAAACAGGGCAATGACCGGAAAACCGGATTGGCTGTTCAGCACAAGCAGACCGGTATCGCTGCGCCAACTGCCGCCTTCCGGAATCGCTTGGTCGAGCAGAATGAATACGGTCGCGCTGTTCAACTGTTCGAACAATGCAGCTGGCAGCAGCCGTCCTTCCTGGGTATCCAGCAGCGCCTGCTCCAGCGCATTGAGTGGCACAAACGCCGAGGGCGATGCCGTCATCGTGCTAGCGACTCCCGTTTAAAGAAAAACAATAACCGGCGCGGAAAAAGTGACGGCTCCGCCCGGTAACGATACGGATCATTTGAACGGACGACGGCCGGCAAACGAATGCGCCAGGGTGCCACCGTCAACAAACTCCAGCTCGCCGCCCAACGGTACGCCGTGGGCGATACGGGAAATGGTCAGCGGCAGGTTTTCGCACAAGTCGCGAATGTAATGTGCCGTGGCATCGCCTTCTACCGTCGGGTTGGTCGCCAGAATCAACTCCTTGACCTCAGCTTGCTTCAGCCGCTGGATCAGCTGCGGCAGGCCGACCTGCTCCGGGCCAATGCCATCCAGCGGTGACAGATGGCCGCGCAAGACGAAATAGCGACCGCGGTAGCCGCCGGTCTGCTCAATCGCCTGCACATCCGACGGCGTTTCGACGACGCAAAGCTGCGAGCCGTCGCGCCGGCTGTCACGGCAGATAGCGCAGATTTCCTCGTCACTGAAGGTACGGCAGCTCGCGCAATCCCGGACACCGTCCATCGCGGCGACCAGCGCTTCCGCGAGCCGGCGACCACCAGCGCGATTGCGATCGAGCAGTTGGTAGGCCATCCGCGTTGCCGATTTGTTGCCGACACCGGGCAGCACGCGCAGCGCGTCAACCAATCGCTTGATGAGGGGGCTGCTTTCCATTTACTGCGCGGCACTCAGGTTGAAAGAGAACCTGTAGGAGCGGCCTTGGCAGCGATTCTCCATTGAAGCAATCGCGGCCAAGGCCGCTCCTACGAACAAGAGTTCGTTTGGTAGTCAGAACGGCATCTTGAAGCCCGGCGGCAAGGCCATGCCGGCGGTCAGCGAATTCATCTTGGCGCTGGATGCCGCTTCCACTTTACGCACGGCGTCATTGACCGCCGCGGCAAGCAGATCTTCCAGCATCTCTTTGTCTTCTTTCATCAGGCTGTCATCGAGCTCGACGCGCTTGACGTCGTGCTTGCCGTTCATCGTGACCTTGACCAGACCAGCACCCGATTCGCCAGTCACTTCCAGCAGCGCAATCTCCTGCTGCGCTTTCTGCATGCGGGCCTGCATGTCCTGCGCCTGTTTCATCAGATTGCCCAAACCGCCTTTCATGGTGTGTTCCTCTTGTTCAAGACCAAAACAAATCCGGTCACCCGCGCTCAGTGCAGCGACCGAATGGTATCCGTCAGCAGCCGGCCCTGACTCAGGTTCAGCAGCTCGTTGAGTCGCGGGTCGGCTTGCAGCGCCGCGGCGGCGGCAGCCTGTTTTTCGGCCGCACGCTGAGTCGCCAGATCGCGCGCCGTCATCGCACCGACCGGGATCTCACTGGTGAGAATCAGGGTAATGCTGCGACCGAGCAGGCTGCTGAGCCCGGTTTCAATTTCTTTCATCCGCACCGGCGACAACATGTCGATACGCTGGGCATCGGCCGCCAGGGTAAAACGATCGCCTTCGCAACGGACCAGCGCGGTATTGCGGGCCAGATTGTCGGCAAGGCCGACCAGCTTCATCTCGTCAATCCAGTCCAGCCATTGATTGTTCAGTTGGTTGGCATCGGCCTGCGCCCAGTTGCCCGAATGCAGCACATGACGATTGGCCACGGCCGGTTCAGCAGGCGTGGCCGGGCTCGACTCGATCTGGCTGGCAACCGGCGCCGACGGCCGCGATTCCGCGACTGTATGCGATGGCGCCGAAACCGGTGTGGCTGCCGGCGCTGCATTCGCTGGCTCCGATGGTTTCGTAACAGCGACGGCCGGCTCACGCCCGACGCTTGCCGAAACCGACACGGCTTTCGGCGCGGTCGTCGCTTTGCTCGATTCGCCGCCGGTAGCGGCGCGGCGCTCGCCCTCGCCCAACGGACGGAACGCCAGCATCCGCAGCAGCGTCATTTCCAACCCTTCGCGGCCGCTGGGGGCCAGCGGCAGATCGCGCCGGCCATGCAGCGCGATCTGGTAATACAGCTGAATATCGGCCGCGCTGAGCGCGTCTGCCAATTGCCTGCACAGCGGCTGCTCGCCATACGGTGATTGCGGCAGCTGCTGCACCACGGCGGCGCCGTGCAACAGACTCAGCAGTTCGGCGAGCACGGCCTCGTGATCCGGCGCAAAGCTCTCCATATTGGCGACCGACTGCATCACGGCCGCGACATCGCCCTGGCACAAAGCACTGACCAATTCCGCCAGCGACGCGTGCTCAATGAAACCGAGCATGTCGCGGACATCAGCGGTCTTCAGTTCGCCCTGACCGTGGGCAATGGCTTGATCCAGCAAGCTCAGCGCATCGCGCAGGCTGCCATTGGCCGCGCGCGCCACCAGTGGCAGCGTGCTCGGCTCGAACGGGACGTTTTCTGTGTGGAGAATATGATCGAGCCGCGCCGTGATCTGCTCCGGCGTCAACGCTTTCAGGTGGAATTGCAGACAGCGCGACAACACGGTAACCGGCAGCTTTTGCGGATCGGTGGTCGCAAGCAGGAACATCACATGCGGCGGCGGCTCTTCCAGCGTTTTCAGCAGCGCGTTGAAGCTGCTGTTCGACAGCATGTGCACTTCGTCGATGAGATAGACCTTGTAGCGACCGCGGGTCGGCAGGTACTGGACGTTGTCGAGCAGATCGCGGGTGTCTTCGACCTTGGTCCGCGACGCGGCATCGACTTCGATGAGATCAACAAAGCGGCCGGAATCGACTTCCTGGCAGGCGGCGCACTGGCCACAGGGGGTGGCGGTAACGCCGGTCTCGCAGTTCAGGCATTTGGCGAAGATGCGGGCGACAGTAGTCTTGCCGACGCCGCGGGTGCCGGTGAACAGGTAGGCATGGTGCAGCCGCTGCTGACCAAGTGCGCTTTGCAGGGCTTTCAGCACATGGCCCTGGCCGACCATGTCTTCGAAGCGGCGCGGCCGCCATTTCCGTGCAAGTACCTGATAAGTCATGGATTCGCCAGCAGCTCAGGGTTCCGGTAAGGAGGCGCGAATGCTACCACGGGCGGCTGCGGTACGGGTGTCATGCTGACGGGAATGCAGAGAATGGGTGGCAGCCTGCAGAGCACGACCGCGGCGCACGCATCAACAGCTACCGTTGCTCCCTTCCGGGCCTGGCGGGGTTCACCATCTAGCGTCGCGCGGGCACCCTGCAGACCGCCATTGAACGGTCGCCGGCAAACGGCGGGCTGTCTTGCAACAGCGGCCCTGACGGGCGGGGTACAACCAGGGGACTGCAAGCGGAATCTGGCGGAGAGAGCGGGATTCGAACCCGCGATACGGTTTGAGCCGTATACACACTTTCCAGGCGTGCTCCTTCAACCACTCGGACACCTCTCCGGAAACTCAGCTTGTCACTGCCGAAAGTGGAGCTTCCAGCAGGTCTTTTCCAGCCCTCTCGCGAAAAACGCCGGGGTCGGAAAAGGCGCGCTAGCTTAGCGATTCGATCCTGGCTTGGCAAACGCTTTGCGGCCGTTTCATGGCTTGGCCAAAAAACAGACACTCGTACCGATAACGGCAAGTCGCATTCCTTTGCTATATTCCTTGGGCTTTCCCCTGTTCCTGTTTCTGGACACCAAAGTGGATATCAAACTCCTGCTCCGACTGATGGCCGAAAAGAACGCTTCGGACCTGTTCTTCAGCACCGGCGCACCGCCGCACATGAAAATCGAGGGGGTATCGACCCCGATGGGCTCTGGCCCGCTGCCGCCCGGCGCGATCAAGGAAATCGCCTACAGCCTGATGGATCCGGGTCAGATCAAAGAGTTCGAAGAACACTGGGAAATGAATTTCGCGCTCGCCGTTGACGGCGTTGGCCGCTTCCGGGTCAACGTGTTCAAACAGCGCGGCGAAGTCGGCATCGTCATGCGGCACATCAAATCGAACATTCCGCACATCGACTCGCTGAAACTGCCGCCGATCATCAAGAACCTGATCATGGAACGGGTCGGTCTGCTGCTGATCTGCGGCCCGACCGGCTCCGGCAAATCGACCACACTGGCCTCGCTCATCGACTACCGCAACCGGCGTGAAACCGGTCACATCCTGACCATCGAAGATCCGATCGAGTTCCTGCACGATCACAAGCTGTCGATCGTCGACCAGCGCGAGATCGGCGTCGACACCAAGAGCTTCCATAACGCATTGAAGAACGCCATGCGGGAAGCACCGGATGTGATCCTGATCGGTGAGATCCGCGATTCCGAAGCCATGGAATATGCACTGAACTACGCCCAGACCGGCCACCTCGTGCTCGCCACCATCCACGGCAACAACTGCCGGCAGGTGCTGGACCGGATCCGCAACCTGTTCCCGCAGGACATGCGCGGCCATGTCATGAAGGAACTCTCCTCCGTGCTCAAAGGCATTGTCTCGCAGCGCCTGGTGAAATCCAGCACCGGCATGCGGATGCCGGCAGTTGAAGTGATGATGATGTCACCGGACATCAATGAGATCATCCAGAAAGGCTACCTGGAAGATCTGCCGAAAGCGATCGAGAAGAACTACATCGACGGCATGCGCACTTTCGATCAGTCACTCTACGATCTGTACAAGGCGGGCCATATCAGTCGGGAAGACGCCTTGCATTATGCCGAATCGAAAACCGATCTCAATCTGCGCATGCGCCTCGGCGAGGCCGGTGAGCGCACCAACGTACAGCCGTTGGCCAGCGCCGAGAAAGCCAATCCGTTCAAGACCGAGCTCTGACGAATACGGCTTGAGGCAACAAACAAAACGGGCGCCAGCGGCGCCCGTTTTGTTTTATCGGCGACAATTACTTTTTCGGCTTGACGAACTTCAGGGTCATCCGGTCGCTTTCGCCAATCGCAACATACCGGGCGCGATCTTTTTCGCCATTGGTCAGCGTCGGCGGCAAGGCCCAGACACCGTTTTCATGGTCGGCGGTATCTTCCGGGTTGGCATTGATCTCGGATTTGGCTTCGAGTTTGAAGCCCACCGCCTCGGCCATCTTGATCACATAGGATTCATGCATGTAGCCGCTGTTCTCCTGCTCGCTCGCCGGCCGTGATGCCGGCAAACGGTGCTCCACCACACCGAGCACACCGCCCGGCTTGAGCGCGTCATACATGCCTTTGAACGCGGCCTGGACATTGGCATCACCACCGCCGCGCATCCACCAGTTGTGCACATTGCGGAACGTCACAACCAGATCCGCGGAGCCAGCCGGTGCCACCGCCACTTTGGCTGGCGGAGCAAAAACGGTCAGTTCGACCTTATCGTAGACAGCCGGATTGGCTGCCAGCTTTTCCTTGTAGGCCGCCAGCGAGCGCTTTTGATAATTGCTGGTGGTTTCCGGATCGGCGTGGGCGGCGTACAGCTTGCCGTTGTCACGCAGGTACGGTGCCAGGATCTCGGTGTACCAGCCGCCGCCCGGGGCGATTTCGACGACGGTCTGATTCGGCTTGATGCCAAAAAACTGCAGGGTTTCGACCGGATGACGGAAGCGGTCGCGGTCCACGTTGGCCGGATCACGATGGCTACCTTTCACAGCGGCTTGCAAACCGGAATCGGCGGCGACGGAAAAACTGAGCGCCAGCGCGGCGAGGGCAATCAAAGGCTTCATGCGGCAATGCTCCATGTTGGTAATGCCAGAATTGGTGATGCCTGAGTCAGTAGTGCCTGAATGGGTGATGCCTAAACGGGTAATACCTGTACTCACAACGAGGTTCGCATCGTGGACAACTCAAGCCCGACCAATGGTGCGCACCCCACGTTGCTGGGCAAAGTCCAGCATCCGTTGTAGGGATTTCAGCGCACCGGGGATCAGTGTCGGATCGACCGTGATTTCATGGCCGGGTTCCGTCAGCGCAGCCGCCAGATTGTCGAGCGCGTTCATGCGCATCCACGGGCAATGGGCACAGGAGCGGCACGGTCCGCTGACGCCGGCGGTCGGCGCAATGATGAACTCCTTGTCCGGCGCCGCCTGCTGCATCTTGTAGAAAATGCCGCCATCGGTCGCGACGATAAGCTGTTTGTGCGGCAGCGTCTTGGCCGCATTGATGAGCTGCGAGGTTGAGCCGACCGCATCGGCGAGCGCAATCACCGCCTCCGGCGACTCCGGGTGCACCAGGATCGCCGCTTCCGGATACAGCTGCTTGGCTTGCTGCAGTGCCTTGGCCTGAAACTCGTCGTGCACGACGCAGGTGCCGTTCCACAGCAGCATGTCGGCACCGGTTTTTTCCTGAATGTAACGGCCGAGGTTGCGATCCGGCGCCCAGATGAGCTTCTGGCCCTGCTCGCTCAAGTACTCGACCACGTCAACCGCAATGCTCGAGGTGACGACCCAATCGGCGCGGGCTTTCACGGCCGCCGAGGTGTTGGCGTAAACAATGACCGTGCGATCCGGGTTGGCATCACAAAACGCCGCGAATTGATCGGCCGGGCAGCCGAGATCGAGCGAGCACTCGGCTTTCAGGGTCGGCATCACCACCCGCTTTTCCGGACTCAGGATCTTGGCGGTTTCGCCCATGAAACGGACGCCAGCGACCACCACGGTCTTGGCCGAATGCCGGTAACCAAAGCGCGCCATTTCCAGCGAGTCGGACACACAGCCGCCGGTCTCTTCTGCGAGCTGCTGCAAATCCGGATCGGTGTAGTAATGCGCGACCAGGACCGCGTCCTGTTCTTTCAGCAATCGCTTGATGCGCTCACGCAGCGCTTCGCGCTCGGCTGGCGCAAACTCACGCGGCGCTTGGGTAACGGGGATCTCGAGCCGGATGGCAGCAGGAACGGCGCTCATGGCGGTATCCGGGTGACTGGGGAAGTGGCGGGATTATACGCCGTTGCCAGCGCGCAAGTCGGCCGATGGACGCGCCAGTTGGCCGGAAATGAAAACGGCCAGCAAAGCTGACCGTTTCTTCCTGACATCGAATGCGGTTCAGACCACAGTCACGTCCTGGGCTTGCAGGCCTTTCTGGCCTTGGCCGACCACGAACTCGACCGTTTGACCATCAGCCAGGGTGCGACGACCACCTTCCGAGCGGATCTGAGTGTAGTGCACGAACACGTCGTTGCCACCTTGATCACGCTTGATGAAACCGAAGCCCTTCTCGTCGTTAAACCACTTCACTGTGCCTTTTTCGCGATTCGACATACTCAAATACCTTAAACAATGGCCGCTGCTTCGGCCTGGAACTGCGCGAGGAACTGCGCTGCGCCGGGATAATAGCATTTCCATTTTTTCGGCCAAGGGGATTTTGTCGGACCAAAGCGTCGAAACGGTTCGCCACTGCGCTGGCCGGAAAAACAAAAACGCCGGCCTAGGCCAGCGTTTTTGTTTGAACAATGGTGGGTCGGGCGAGATTCGAACTCGCGACCAACGGATTAAAAGTCCGCTGCTCTACCGACTGAGCTACCGACCCATCGCGAGAGGCCGCTATCTTACGGATTTTCATTCCGAAATCAAGCACTCGCTTTTAAAAACTTTCATTCCACTTCATCAATCCAGGCCTGCTGGATGGCTTCGAGCACTTTTTCGCCACTGCGGGCCGGATCATCAGCGAAATCCGGCAAGGCCAGTACCCAGTTGCGCAGGTCGACAAAGTTGACGAAACGAGGGTCCACTTCGGGATGGGTTTCCGCCAGCTCAATGGCGATATCAAGGACATCCGTCCATTTCAAAGCCATGACCGCCTCCTCAGTGCCGTTCCGAGGCCAGATTGATGGTGTAGCGCGGGATCTCGACCGTCAGATCCTCGCTACCGACCTTGGCCTGACAGGACAGCCGGGATTGCGGCGTCAGCCCCCAGGCCTTGTCGAGCATGTCATCTTCGTCCTCTTCGCTGGCAGCAAGACTGTTGAAGCCCTGTTTGATCACCACGTGACAGGTCGTGCAGGCGCATGCCATCTCGCAGGCATGGTCGATGCCAATCTTGTTGCGCAGCGCGACGTCCAGAATCGTTTCACCGGTTTTGGCATCCACCGTCGCGCCGTTCGGGCAATGTTCCGGATGCGGCAAAAAAGTCAGTTTGGGCATGGTTTTCTTCACCTCGAGGTTTGCTGACGGGCGGCAAACCAAAAATCAAATCTGATCCAATCGCTGGCCAACGAGTGCCGCCGCAATGCTGCGGTCCATCCGACGCGCCGCAAATTCGGCACTGGCTTTGTCGAGTGCCACAATCGCGGCCTTGATGGCAGCGCCATCCGTGCCGGCTGCCGCCTGCTCCAGCGTCGCCATCGCCTGATGCAATTGCTCGCGTTCGTCACCACTGAGCAGCTCGCCATCGGCGCGCATGGCAGCGCGCAGCGCCACCAGCACGCGGTCCGCTTCGACCTGCTGTTCGCGCAGCATGCGCGCGGCCATGTCCTCCTGGGCATGCTGCATCGAGGCTTCGAGCATTTCGCGAATGCTGGTATCGCTCAAGCCATAAGAGGGTTTGACCTGCACCGAGGCCTGCACCCCGGTCTGGGTTTCCTGCGCCGACACGCTCAGCAAGCCATCGGCATCAACCTGGAAGCTGACCCGAATGCGGGCGGCACCAGCGACCATCGGCGGAATGCCGTGCAAAGTAAACTTGGCCAGTGAGCGGCAATCCTGCACCAGCTCACGCTCGCCCTGGACAACATGAATGCTCATCGCCGTCTGGCCATCGGCAAACGTGGTGAACTCCTGCGCCCGCGTCACCGGGATGGTCGTGTTGCGCGGGATCACCTTCTCCACCAGACCGCCCATGGTTTCGAGACCGAGCGACAGCGGAATCACATCGAGCAGCAGCAGATCGTTTTCACTCTTGTTGCCGATCAGCACATTGGCCTGCAAGGCCGCACCAATCGCCACCACCTTGTCCGGATCGATCGAGGTCAACCCGTCGCGACCGAAGAACGCCGCCACCGCTTCGCGCACCGCCGGCATCCGGGTCGAACCGCCAACCAGCACCACTTCGCGGATCTCGTCGACGCCGATGCCGGCATCGCGCAGGCAGCGCCGGCACGCGCTGAGCGTACGCTTGATGTAGGGTTCGGCGAGCAGCTTGAGCTGCTCGCGGGTCAGGGTGACATCGCCTTTACCGAGCACATTCACTGTCACGCTGGTTTGGCTGCTGAGACATTCTTTGACGTGCCGCGCCAACTGCAGCAACGTGCGCAGCGTGCGGCTGTCGGCGTTGGCATCCTGTTTGACGCTGGCAGCCAGATCGAGCGCAATCGCGTGATCGATATCATCACCGCCGAGCGCGCTATCACCGCCGGTCGCCAACACTTCAAACACCCCGCGCGCCAAGCGCAGAATGGAAATATCGAAAGTGCCGCCGCCGAGATCGTACACCGCGAACACGCCTTCTTCCCGGCTATCAAGGCCGTAGGCGACGGCAGCCGCAGTCGGTTCGTTCAGCAAGCGCAGCACATGGAGCCCGGCCACCGTCGCGGCGTCTTTGGTCGCCTGACGCTGGGCATCATCAAAATAGGCCGGCACGGTAATCACCACGCCCTGCAGTGGACCACCCAAGGCCCGCTCGGCGCGCCGCGCCAGTGATTTGAGAATTTCGCTCGACGCTTCAACGGCGGTGCGCGGCCCCGCTGCCGTGACAAATGCCGGCAGGCCGTCAGCGGTCCGGACAAATTGGTGCATGGCATGGCCGGTGAGCTGATGAATGTCGTCGGCACCACGCCCCATCAAGCGTTTGACCGACAGCAGGGTATTGGCTGAATCTTCGGCGGCGCTGTCGCGCACCAGGCGGCCAACCTGGGCCGAACCATCGGCGGCATAGCGCACCGCCGACGGCAACAGATGCTCGCCGTGTTCATCGGCCAAGGTTTCGGCGACACCGCTGCGCACGCTGGCGATCAGGGAATTGGTGGTACCGAGATCGATGCCGGCAGCCAGGCGGTGTTGGTGCGGCGCCGTGCTCATACCCGGTTCGGCGATCTGTAAAAGCGCCATGAATATCCTCGTCACATCCTCTCGTTCAGCACCGCCAAACGGATGATCTCGCTTCGCAAACCCGACCGGCCGTGGCAGAGCGCCCGGCAGTGCCCGTCGGCAAATGAAAACGCGCCGCAGTCGGCGCGCTCAGCTTTCATCCAGCACGGCGTGAATTTCGTGCTCGGTTTCTTCCCGCAGTTTGCGGAAGAACATCAGTTTCTGAATTTCGCTGCGGCCCTGACCAAGATGCAACCGCGACAAATCCGCGAACGCCTGCGCCAGTCGCTGCTCCTGCGCCAGCTCCAGCGCCCGAACGCGTTTCGCGAACGCTTCCAGCGCGTCCAGCTCACGCTCCTCCTGCAAGCCCTCGAGTTCTTCACGCAGCTCCATCTGCTCGAACAGGAAGACCTTGTCCTGCATGGTCTGCTCGTCTTGCCAGTTGCCGCCGTGTTGCTGCAGCAAGTAACGCGCACGACTGATCGGATCCCGCAGCGTCTGATAAGCCTCGTTGATCCGCGCCGCCTGACTGACGGCCATGAGCCGTTCACTCTCGCCGGCATTGGCGTAGCGATCCGGATGCACGGCCTTTTGCAGTTCGCGGTAGCGCCGGGTCAGCTCGTCGCGATCCAGCGCGAAGCCCGGCGTCAAACCGAACAGCGCGAAATGGCCATTGTCTGTCGTCGCGTCAGCCATCAGACCGTAAAGCTCTCACCGCAACCACATTCGCCCTTGACATTCGGGTTGTTGAACTTGAAGCCTTCGTTCAAGCCTTCGCGGGTGAAATCGAGCTCGGTACCGTCCAGAAAGACCAGACTCTTCTTGTCGATGATGACGTTGACGCCCTTGTCAGTGAACACGGCATCCTCGGCCTCGTTGACTTCATCGACAAACTCGAGCACATACGACAGGCCGGAACAGCCGGTGGTTTTGACCCCCAGCCGAACACCTACGCCTTTGCCGCGATTGGCGAGGAATTTGCGAACCCGCTCGGCGGCGCTGTCTGACAAACTGATGGCCATTGCCCTGCTCCCGATCACGGCACCACAGCACCGAGATCCCGTCGATTAGTTGCTGGTTTGCTCGCGTTTGGCTTTGTAATCGGCAACCGCTGCCTTGATCGCATCTTCGGCCAGAACCGAGCAATGGATCTTGACCGGCGGCAAGGCCAGTTCCTGGGCGATGTCGGTGTTCTTGATCTGGGCTGCTTCGTCCAGCGTCTTGCCCTTGACCCATTCGGTCACCAGCGACGACGAGGCGATCGCCGAGCCACAGCCGTAGGTCTTGAACTTGGCATCTTCAATGCGGCCATCTTTGCCGACCTTGATCTGTAGCTTCATGACGTCGCCGCAGGCCGGCGCGCCAACCATGCCGGTACCGACATCGACATCATTCTTGTCGAGCGAGCCGACGTTGCGCGGATGTTCGTAATGGTCGATAACCTTGTTGCTGTAAGCCATGGTAGACCTCGTCAAATTTCAATTCGTTCTGGCGCGGCGCATTCGGAGCCTGTAAAGCTGCGTCGCCGCTGTTGTCCGTTTCTCGCAATGGCCGTGGCGTTTCGTTGCCCCGCCACAACGGCAATGCTCGGCCGCTCAGTGCGCCGCCCACTCGACCTTGGAAAGGTCGATGCCGTCTTTGTACATTTCCCACAGCGGCGACATCTCGCGCAGCCGGGTCACGGCCTTGCGGATTTCCGCAATGGCAAAATCGATTTGTTCTTCGGTGGTGAACCGGCCGATGGTGAAACGCAGCGAACTGTGCGCCAGCTCATCGGATCGACCGAGCGCGCGCAGCACATACGACGGCTCAAGGCTCGCCGAGGTGCACGCCGAACCGGACGACACCGCCAAATCCTTGAGCGCCATGATCAGCGACTCGCCTTCAACATAATTGAAGCTGACGTTGAGATTGCCGGCGACACGGCGCTCGGCATCGCCGTTCAGGTGCACTTCTTCCAGATCCTTGATGCCGTTCCACAGTTTGTGGCGCAGCCGGAGCAGGCGCTCGTTCTCGGCGGCCATTTCCAGCTTGGCAAGGCGATAGGCCTCACCCATGCCGACGATCTGGTGGGTCGGCAGGGTGCCGGAACGCATGCCGCGCTCGTGACCACCGCCGTGCATCTGCGGGGCAATGCGCGCGCGCGGCTTGCGGCGCACATACAGCGCACCGATGCCTTTCGGGCCGTAGGTCTTGTGGCTGGTCAGCGACATCAGGTCGACCTGGGTTTTCTCGACATCGATCGGCAGCTTGCCGGTCGACTGGGCGGCATCGACATGGAACAGAATGCCGCGGGCGCGCGTCATCTGGCCAATCGCATCGATATCCTGAATCACGCCAATCTCGTTGTTGACGTGCATGATCGAGACCAGAATCGTATCCGGGCGCAACGCGGCTTCGAGTTTGGCGAGATCAATCAGACCGTTCGATTCCGGATCCAGATAGGTCACTTCATAGCCCTGACCTTCCAGATAGCGGCAGGTGTCGAGCACGGCTTTGTGTTCGGTCTTGCAGGTGACGATGTGCTTGCCTTTGTCCTTGTAGAACTCGGCAACGCCTTTGATGGCGAGGTTGTCGGATTCGGTGGCGCCGGAAGTCCAGACGATTTCCCGCGGATCGGCGTTGATGAGCTCGGCGACATGCTGGCGCGCTTCCTCAACGGCTTCTTCCGCCTGCCAGCCAAACTTGTGCGAACGCGAGGCCGGGTTGCCGAACTGACCGTCTTCGGTCAAATACTGCATCATCTTCTCGGCAACGCGCGGATCAACCGGCGTGGTTGCGGAGTAATCGAGGTAAACAGGCAATTTCATGATGCGGTTCACTCCACCTCAAACCCCGGTGGTTGCGCGCCGGGCGGCAACGACCGGAGTGGATTCGTCAAATTCAATCGCGATCCGTCGCGCCTGATCGATTTTCAACTCGCGGCTGTCCTTGCTGTCGCCACGGTGCTGTAAACGCTGCGCGATCTGCTTGACCTCGCGCCGCGCCACCACTTCCGCGAGGCTGATGCCACTCAGGAAGTTGTAAATCTGGTTGCTCAAATCCAGCCACAGCCGGTGGGTCAGACACTCTTCGCCGTCGTCGCAATTGCCGTGACCGCCGCAGCGGGTCGCGTCGATGTTTTCATTCACCGCCGCAATCACTTCCGCGACGTTGATCTGCTCAGCCGGCCGGCCCAAGCGGTAACCACCGCCCGGACCACGCACGCTGGTCACCAACCCTTCCCGGCGCAACTGGGCAAACAGCTGCTCCAGATACGACAGCGAAATGCCCTGCCGTGCCGAGACCTCAGCCAGTGCGACCGGGCCCTGCTCGGTATGCAGTGCCAGATCCAGCATCGCGGTGACGGCGTAACGCCCTTTCGTGCTCAGCTTCATGATGTCTGCCCTGTCCGGGGCGGCTGTCGGGCAACCGCCAGAATCGGCCCGAAAGCCTGAGTGTGGAACTCGGGCAATTATACAAAGACCGAGTGATTTAGTAAATTATCTCCAAGCGTGGCAAAGTTAAGAATCGACATGAAGTTGATCGACATTTTTTAAATAATTTCAATTTCTTAAAATCCAAACATAAAGTCGTTTATCAGATCTGATAATCAATCCCTGTGGCGTCCTGTTCATCAAGCAATGGCTGGAACGCTCGTTTATCCAGGCTGGGCAGGTCCTCGCACTCGAGTTTGATGCCGTTGTTGCGCAGCGCCGACTCGAGCAACCGCATCCGGGCATCGGTCGCCGCAATGTGCTGCAGCAAGCTCGCCAACGCCGGCGACAGTGGGTCGCGCATGCCGGTGTCGACGCCATAAGGCTTGAAGCCCTCATCCTTTTTATCTTCGGCGCCGAGCACCTTGCCGGGAATGCCGACCACGGTCGCGCCCGGCGGCACTTCGCGCACGACCACGGCATTGGAGCCGATGCGGGCGCCATCACCGACCGTGAACGAGCCCAGCACCTTGGCGCCGGCACCGACCACGACGCCTTTGCCCAGGGTCGGGTGGCGCTTGCCGTGATGCAGGCTGGTGCCGCCCAAGGTCACGCCCTGATAGAGGGTGCAGTCGTCGCCGATTTCAGCGGTCTCACCAATCACAACCCCCATGCCGTGATCGATCAGCACCCGCCGACCAATCTTGGCGCCAGGATGGATCTCAACCCCGGTCAGCCAACGCACGAGACCAGACAACCAGCGCGCCAGCCAGCGCAGGCGCCACTGCCAGAGCCGGTGGGTCAGCCGCTGCCACCAGATCGCCTGCAGGCCAGGGTAATTGGTCAGCACATCCCAGGCGTTACGCGCGGCCGGGTCGTGCGCCAGCACATTGCGGATGTCTTCGCGAATCCGGGCAAACATGCTTAATCCTTGTCGATTTGTGCGGTGTCAGTGCTGGCGGAGCCTGGATGAGCAGGACCGCCCGCCACTTTCTCCTCGACCGCCCGCAGCGTACCGCGCAGGATGTTCACTTCACGGATGCTCGGCCGCGCCCGTAAATAGAGCCGGCGCAGCCGCTCGAACAGCTTTTCCGAAGCGGTCGGTTTCAGGAACTCTACTTGCAGCAAAACCCGCTGCATATGCACAAAAAGCTCTTCCATATACTCGGCCGACGCCGGCAGATCGCGCAGATCGCCCGGCTCGAGCGGGATCTGGCTGCCGGTCTCGGTCGCCATCCGGAGTTCATAGGCAATGAGCTGCACCGCCGACGCCAGGTTCAGCGAGCTGTAGTCCGGATTGGCCGGGATATAGACGTGGTAATGACAGAGCGCGAGTTCGTCATTAAACAGGCCATGGGCCTCGCGGCCGAACAGGATCGCCGCCGGCAGACCGGCAGGTTCGTCACGCAGGGATTCGGCGATCTGGCGCGGATTGCGCACCTCGAAGCTCAGGCCGCGCAGCCGGGCCGAGGTACCGATGACGGTGCGGCAACCGGCGACCGCCGCCTCGACGCTGTCGTGAATGATCGCGCCTTCCAGCACATCGAGTCCGCCGCAGGCGCGCGCCCTGGCTTCACCGTCGATGGCTTCGCGTGGATTGACCAGGCGCAGGTCAGTCAGCCCCATGGTCTTCATGGCCCGGGCGACCGCACCGATATTGCCGGTGTGCTGCGGATGGCTAAGGACGATGCGGATCTGGTCGAGCACGAGCGTTCACGTCTCTGGTTGGAGGGGCCAAGCGGCAGACGGCTGGCAGGCCGTCCCGGAATGGGCGCGCATTCTAGCAGCTCGTTTGGAAATTGGCCGGTCCGGGTTCTTCTGCTATCATTCGCGCCGCTTTTGCCGCGACGACGCGCTCGGCGCGACAACTCTTCCCCGCTCTTTCGACAAACGGTTCTGCCATGCATCCGCTGCTGACTATTGCTGTACGGGCCGCCCGTGCGGCCGGATCGAGCCTGCTGCGCTCGATGGAAAATCTCGACAAACTCAAGGCCAGCGCCAAGGGCCGCAACGATTTCGTTTCGGATGCCGATCACAAGGCAGAACACGCCATCATCGAAACGATTCGCAAGTCCTACCCGGATCACGCCTTCCTCGCCGAAGAAAGCGGCGTTCAGGGCAATCACGAAGTCGTCTGGATCATCGATCCGCTCGACGGCACCAGCAACTTCCTGCACGGCCTGCCGCATTTCTGCGTGTCCATCGCCGCGCAAATCAAAGGCAAGGTCGAACACGGCCTGATTTACGATCCGCTGCGCGAAGAACTGTTCACCGCTTCGCGTGGTGCCGGTGCCACCTTGAACGGCAAGCGCATGCGGGTCTCAGGCAAAGTGCGTCTGGACGAAGCCTTGCTCGCCACCGCCTTCCCGTTCCATGGCATCGTGCCGATGGACAAGTACATGAACGAATTCAACGCGGTCTATCCGAATTGCAGCGACATCCGCCGCATGGGCAGCGCCGCTTTGGATCTGGCCTACGTCGCCGCCGGTCGCTTTGACGGCTACTGGGAATACGGCACCAAGGAATGGGACACCGCCGCCGGTGCGCTGATGGTGCTCGAAGCCGGCGGTCTCATCACCGACATGAATGGCGGCACCGATTTCGGCGGCAGCAACGGCATCGTCTGCGCCAACCCGAAACTGTTCAAACCGCTGGTGCAAGCGCTGAAAGGTCAGAACTGAAGTTCTGCCAAGACTTTTAACAAGAAAGGCCGATGCGCTTACCCGCATCGGCCTTTGTTTTCCGCAGCCGGCAACCGCATGAAAGATCATGATGGCTGCAGACGAAACACCACCTCGTCACCGCCCTTGAATTGGCATCGCTGCCAAACCTGCGCTGCATAAAAGCCCTCCGCACGGGTGTTGACGCCGGTACTGAGCCAAAGCTCGCTATGCCCGCGCGACCAGCCAATCAACCGCCGGGTTGAGCAGCAGCGAACCGGCGCCACGACCTTCATGCTCAGGCAAGACACACAAGGCCCTGCTCGAACCACCCTTGGCGGCACGGGAAAAGCCGATGATGGCATCGGCGTCCTCACAGACCCCGCAGCAATCGAGCTGCTACGGATAAACGACACAAAGCTGCGCGGCGACCTTGATCGGAGCCGATAACCGATTCTCCTGCACAGCAAATCTGCCTAATGCATGGCACGTTTACCGCTGTGCTCCCACCGTACCATCAACACCGGCCCCATCTCACCATTGCTCGTCATACTCATTTGACCAATCGGGGACGGCCTGTCAACAACAGCTCAGTCTGGCTGCCGCCCGGTTCAGACCCAGCAACGCCGCCGTAATGGCAGCGCCGCTGGCACTGATTACCGCTCAGAATGTATAGGATGCCAACAGCGAATAGGTGCGGCCGTTGTACCCCCACTGCGCCGTTTCCAGCGAGTAAGGCAGCGTGACACCGTTCCAATCCTGATGCTGCTTTTCCGGATACTTGTCAAACAGGTTGTTGACGGTGAAGCGTAGGCCAAAGCCACTGGCAAACTCGTAGCTCAGATTGGCATCGAAAATCCAGGCACCATCATCGGTGTAATCGTAGGCCGGATCGTCAGCCAGGTAGACTGTTTTAACCGAGCCAAAGTAGTTGGCAGCCGCGCCGAATGACCAGCTGTCGGTGACATGACGCGCCGACAGGGTATGGCGGTGTTTTGGCGAGTAGCGTTCGATACGGGCGCGTTCGTGCCGATCAAAATACACCTCGCTCAGATCACGGCTCGGGTTATCGAGTCCTGCCAACACACCCGGCAAATCATCGACACTGTCCACCTCGGTCTTGTTGTAGCTCGAAGCAAAGGTGTACTCCATCCGCCCCGTACCGACATCATGCCGGAAGTTCAGCACCAGATCGGCACCAAAAGTTTCGGTATCAATGGCATTGGTAAAAAAGGCAGCGGCGCCGACATCATCTGGCAAAGCTGCGTCGATATCCGGATGATCATCCGGGTAGAACAGCCCGGAAATCGCGATACGGTCGCTGATGTCGATCTTGTAAACATCGAAAGTCAGCTCAAGCCCGTTCTCGAACTCCGCCGCCAGGCCCAACGTCAGGCTTTGTGAGTCTTCTGCTTCAAGCTCCGGAATGCCCAGCTGCTGGGCAACATCGCTGTCGATCGCGTAAATGCCGGAGATCAGCGTGCCACCCGCTTCGATCTGTGAAGCCAGCTGGCTGTAGCCGATCTGCTGCAAGGACGGGGCCCGGAAACCATCCGAGTACGACGCGCGCAAGGCCAGCTGCTCGCTGATGCTGAAATAGGCCGCCAGTTTCTGGCTCAGGTCGGTGCCAAAATCATCGTAATCTTCATGGCGCAACGCGGCCTCCAATCGGAGGCTGTCAGTGAACTCCATTGCGGCTTCAGCATAAATAGCCTGGCTGTCGCGCTCCAAATCATTGGCCTGTTCCGGTGTCCAGCCCGGGAACACTTGTATGCCTGGTTTGGCGTCAGGCAAACCCCAAGGCTGATCGCCATAGTAACGCCAGGAGTATTCTTCACCGGCCGTGATTTGGGATTCTTCCTTGCGCTTTTCGGCGCCAAACGCCAGAGACAGCAGCTTGTCGCCAACCATCACGCTGCCACTGAGGTCAAAGTTCACTGTAGTCTGGCCGAACATCAGTTCACCAGCATCAGCACTGGTCGGGACGTCGGCCGGGTTACCGGTCGGGCCATAGCCGTAGGAAAAGTTCTGCGAGTTGCTGATGAAGAAGCCAAAGCTGTTCTCACCGTCAACCACCGACAAATCGGCGTTCCATTCGCCGATGCCGAAGCGCAAGCCAACGGCCAGTGATTTGTCTTCGACATCAGAATTGATCAGGGGCAGAAAACCGTTCGGATGAACGCCCAGCACTTCGGTCGGGATGGGTTGGCAATAGGTGAAGTCGGCAACAGGCTCATCTTCATCGCAACGTGCATAACCGGCCGACTCGGCTTCCCGTTTTGAATAGCCTCCGAAAGCATAAAGCTCAGCCTCGCCAATTGGCAGTTCAAAGTTCATGAACGCCGCCTTCTGCTCCAAGTCCGGCTCACCGAACCGCCATTCATAGCCTGCAGGATCCGGCTCAGCTCGATTGGTTGGGTCGGCCTTTTTGTATTCAGCACTGAGATTGAGCACGCCATCGCCCACACCGAACCCAGTATTGAGCGCCGTCAGGCGGGTATCGCCGTCGCCTTCCGCCGTGGTCGACAATGTTTGGCTGATGCTGGTGCCAACATTCTTTTTCAGCACGATATTGATGACACCGGCGATAGCATCAGAGCCATACTGGGCCGAGGCGCCATCGCGCAGCACCTCGATGCGCTCAACGGCACTCATCGGAATGGCGTTCAGATCGGTGCCGGCGGTGCCGCGACCGACCGAGTAAATATGAATCAGCGCACTCTGGTGGCGGCGCTTGCCGTTGACCAATACAAGGGTCTGGTCCGGGCCGAGTCCGCGCAGCATGGCCGGCTTGACATGATCGGAACCATCAGCAATCGACATCTCGACAAAGTTGAATGATGGGGCGATCAGCTCCAGGGCATTGCCGACATCGGTCGCACCGGCTTTGCGCAAATCATCGCCGGAGATCAGATCGATCGGCACTGCCGATTCGTTCTCAGAACGGACGGCAACGCGCGACCCCACTACCTGCAGACGCTCCTCCTCCTGCGCCGACTCTTGGGCGGTGGCGGTCAGGCCGAACGGCATCAGGGCAAGGGCAAGCTGAGCGAGGGAAAAACGGGCAAGACGGTTCGAATGCGGGTATTTCATGGCGATTCCTTTTGCTGGTTCGTTATCGTTTTACTTTCGCGGTCAGATACAGGAACGCTGCAGGGCCGAAGTCCCATCAGGGTCGGCTCGATTCTGCGCATCCCGTGCCACCGACGCAAGCGCTCGCGATCCTTCAGCCGAGCACCGGCGATAACGTCGCAGCAATGGCTCGACCGGCAACCTGACCGGCAACCTGACCGGCAACCTGACCGGCTGCCGGAACGACAGCCGGAACGACAGCCGATGCCGTTTCGTCATACCAAACAAGGCAAAGCAAGTGCTTGGCCGGGCAACGGAATCCTGAACAACAGCAGCTTGCAACCTGCCACAAGCAGCCGGTGCCGAGCCCTTCCGGTTATGAAAATCTATAGCTTGCTGCACAGCGGCAAGGCTCCCTAGAATCGGTCGGTCCTCACACTGGAACGTGCCGTAATGAACGAGTTTCCCCGCCTGAATCGTCTGCCGCCCTATGTCTTCAACGTCATCGGCGAGTTGAAAATGGCCGCCCGCCGGCAGGGCGACGACATCATCGACTTCAGCATGGGCAACCCGGATGGCGCCACGCCGCCACATATCGTCGCCAAAATGATTGAAGCGGCGCAGCGGCCGGATACGCACCGCTACTCCGTGTCCAAAGGCTTGCCGCGGCTGCGCAAGGCGATCGCCGACTGGTACAAGAAGCGTTATGCGGTCGAGCTCGACGCCGAGAAAGAGACCATCGTCACCATCGGCTCGAAAGAAGGCATCGCCCACCTCTGCCTCGCGCTGCTCGACCGTGGCGACACGGTGCTGGTGCCCAATCCGTCTTATCCGATCCATATTTACGGCCCGGTGATTGCCGGCGCCGATGTCCGCAGCGTGCCGATGACCGATCCGCAGTCGTTTCCGGAAAAACTCGAAGAAGCGCTGCGCACGCATTATCCGAAGCCGAAGATGCTGATCTTGAACTTCCCGTCCAACCCGACCGCGGTGACGGTGCCGGACGGCTTCTTCGAAAAAATCGTCGCGCTGTGCAAGGAATATGGCGTCTGGCTGGTGCATGACCTCGCCTACGCCGACATCGTGTTCGATGGTTATCAGGCGCCGTCGCTGCTGCAGGTGCCGGGCGCGCGCGACGTCGCGGTCGAGTTCTTCACGCTGTCAAAGAGTTACAACATGCCGGGCTGGCGGGTCGGCTTCATGGCCGGCAATGCCACGCTGGTCAATGCCCTCGCCCGCATCAAGAGCTACCACGATTACGGCATGTTCACGCCGATTCAGGTCGCCGCCATTCACGCGCTCGAAGGCCCGCAGGAATGCGTGCAGGAAATCTGCGAAACCTACCGCAAGCGTCGCGATGTGCTGTGTCAGGGATTGCACCAGCTCGGCTGGCCGGTCGACATTCCGAAAGCGACGATGTTCGTCTGGGCGAAAATTCCGGCGCCGTACCGCGAACTCGGCTCGCTCGGTTTTGCCAAGAAGCTGCTGGAGCAAGCCAAGGTGGCGGTCAGCCCCGGCATCGGTTTTGGTGAATACGGAGACGAGTACATCCGCTTCGCGCTGATCGAAAATGAAGCGCGCACCCGGCAGGCATTGCGCGGTATCAAGGCCATGTTCAAGGCCGATGGCGTCGGTTGAAGTTGCAGCATTTGTGGGAGCGGGGGTTTGG
>JBKBHF010000047.1:0-29074 GCA_046297695.1 Permianibacter sp.
CCACCTTCTTGCTCATGCCTGCTTCCTTCATGGTTCACCTCTGACCAAGTTACTCTCTTATCGAGGTGTCCACATCTAGGGGGCAAGATCAAGCTACGGGAGCTAACCAAGGAAATGATTGCCGCAGCACAACCCGCGGCGGCAGCGGCTGGCTAACGGGAGGTCACGCCGCGTCAGCCAAGGACGGCAGTGCGAACGGTTCAAGCTCGCCGCTGCGCTGTTGCTGCAACGGTCGGAACAGCAGCTGGATTTCGCCGTCTGCGTCTTCGACCAGTGCGCTGCAGGTTTCAACCCAGTCGCCATTGTTGCGGTAGGCGATGCCAGCCAATGATTTGCTGGCAGCGACATGGATGTGGCCACAGATCACGCCATCAAACCCGCGGTGGGCGGTTTCGGTTGCCACCGCCGTTTCGAAGCGTTCGATGTAGGCGCGAGCCTTGCCGATACGCTGTTTGATGTAGCCGGCGAGAGAGAAGTAGGGCAGACCCAGACGCAACCGCAGTCGATTCAAATACCGGCTCAGCCGCACCAGCAAGTCATTGCTTTTGTCTCCGATCAGTTCCAGCAGACGGTTGCAACGGACATGGGCGTCAAACTCATCGCCGTGGATCAGCCAGTAACGTTTGCCGCTCGCTGTCACGTGCACGCTGTCGCGCTGCAGGGCGATATTGCCAAAGACCTGTTTGACGTGATGGCGCAGCGGCCGATCATGATTGCCGGGAATGTAGACAATGCGGGTGCCGCGGCGGGCCTTTGACAGGATCGCCCTGACCACATCGGAATGCGATTGCGGCCAATGCGCGAGTTTCGACATTGCCCACAGGTCGACAATATCACCGAGCAGATAGAGGTTGTCGCAACGCACCGATTTCAGAAATGCCAGCAGCGCAGCAGCCTGACAATCCTTGGTACCGAGGTGCAGATCGGAGAGAAACACGGCCCGGTAATGCGGCTTCTTGCGACGCGGGCTCGCGACTTGCGTTCCGCTTAACGAAGCGCCGGTTGGGGCAGCGCTTGCGGCAGCAAGCGCGGCACTGGAAGCAGACATGGCATCGCTACCCGGTTGCACGTTTGTCGCAGTGTGCTGGCGTCAGATAACGTGCGGATAACGAAAATTTTACCGATCGATGACAGCGCCGCTGCTGCCAAAGCGAGCGGGCGAAACCGTGTGGCGAAAATCAGTGGAACGGAAACCAGCCCGGCACGAATCGATCCAGCGCAATGAACAGCCAGATGGCGCCGCAGGCGATCAATGCGCACAGCACCGCTGCGGAGCCCATGTCCTTGGCGCGACCGGCCAGCTCGTGAATTTCCGGCGTGGTTTTGTCGACGATGGCTTCGATGGCGCTGTTCAACAGTTCGGTGACCAGCACCAGCATCACGCCGCCGATCAGCAGCGCCAGTTCGAGGCCGGTGCGGGCGAGAAAAAACGACGCTGGCAGCAACACGATTGCCAGCAGTGCTTCCTGACGGAATGCCGCCTCATTCTGCCAGGCGGCCTGAAAGCCTTTCATCGAATAGCCAAAGGCATCAAACAGGCGGATCAGCCCGGTTTTTCCCGGCTTTGGCATGACAGCAGCACTCCAAGACAAGACCCGCGGCAGGCGGGCAAATTCGGCGCGCCTTTATAGCGTTTTCGCCTGCGCCCTGCCACCTCAGGCCCGGCCGGCAGCCGGTGATTGTCACAATCTGGTCAAAAAACAGCCATTGGGCTGACACAGACGGCCGGCAGTATTCAGGCTGCCATGATAAAGACGACTCTGATTCTGCATAAACTGCACCGCGCCGATACCAGCGCCTTCTGCTGGTGCGCGGCGCGCAAGCACCGTGACCAGCTGGCGGCGATTTCGCGCTGGATCTCGCGCACCGGCGACGGCCCCTGGTATGCGCTGATTGGCCTGCTGTTTGCGGCGTTCGGCGGCGAAACCGGTTGGCAGTTCTTCCTGGCCGGTTTCGTCGCTTATAGCCTCGATGTGCCGCTATACGTGCTGCTGAAAAAACGCTTCAAGCGGCAGCGGCCGTTTGTCCGGCTTGGCTCGACGCCCTATTTGATGCCCAGCGACGAGTTCAGCTTCCCGTCCGGCCACACCGCGGCGGCAACGGTCTGGGCGACGCTGATCACGGCGTTCTTTCCGCTGCTGGCACCGTTTGCCTGGTTCTGGGCGCTGGCGGTCGGCAGCTCACGGGTGCTGCTCGGCGTGCATTACCCGGGCGACATTCTGGCCGGTATGGTGCTGGGCGCTACCTGTGCCGCGCTGGCGCTCGGCGTGATCGGCTGATGACGCGGCCAGCCGGCATTCCGCTGCCTTTCCCCGCTGTTCCGCATTCCCATTCCCTTGTTCCTTTGCCGCCGGCCAACGTAGCGCCGGTGTGGCGGAGCCGCATCCAATGAAAATCCTGTACGGCGTCCAAGGCACTGGCAACGGCCACATCACCCGGGCCCGGGCTCTGCTGCCGGCGCTGCAAAGCGCGGGCTGCGAAGTCGATGTGCTGATCTCGGGGCGACGGCGTGACGAGCTGTTCGGCGTTGAGCGGTTCGGCGATTTCCAGCTGAAGCAAGGGCTTACCTTCGCGATGCGGCACGGCCATATCGACCCGCTGCGGACCGTGCTGCAAGCCAAGCCGCTGACCCTGTTGCGGGATATCCGTTCGCTCCGCCTCGGCGGCTACGATCTGGTCGTCAGTGACTTCGAACCGGTCACGGCCTGGGCGGCGCGCCGGCAACGGGTCTTCAGCGTTGGTGTCGGTCACCAGTATGCGTTCCGTTACCCGGTGCCGAAATGCGGCATCAATATTCCGTCGCGGTTGGTGCTGAAGTACATGGCGCCGGTCGAGCTGCCCATCGGCCTGCACTGGCACGGCTTTGGCCAACCGTTGTTGCCGCCGATTCTGGAGCCGCTGCCGCCGCCGGTACCGCCGCAGCAAGACAAGGTGCTGGTCTACCTGCCGTTCGAAGACACCGACGATCTGGTGCGGCTGTTCACGCCATTTCGTGACCATCGCTTCCACCTCTACTGTGCCGTGCCGGAGCCGGTCGCGCAGGGCCACATCCGGCTCTGTCCGTTCTCGCGCGCAGGCTTCAAAGCGGATTTGGCCGACTGCGCGGCGATCGTCACCGGCGCCGGATTCGAGTTGCCGTCGGAAGCGCTGGCGCTGGGCAAAAAACTGTTGGTGCGGCCACTGGCGGCGCAGTTCGAACAGGAAAGCAACGCCAAGGCGCTGGCCGCGCTGGGCCGGGCACAGGTCATGACCCGGCTGGCGCCCGCCGCCGTTGCCGACCTGCTGGCGGCACCAGCGCCGGCGCCGGTCCAGTATCCGGATGTCGCGAGCGCGCTGGCCGGCTGGTTGCTGGCCGGTCAGCCAGGCGGGGTGGCGGCGCTTGCCGACAGCTTGTGGCAGCAAACCCGCGGCTTGCCGGCGTGGCCGGCCACGCGGCAGCGACCACCCAATCGGCCGTCTGATATTCCGCTTGTGTAGTCGGGAGCTGCTGCCTATAATGCCCGCCCTCAGACGCGGGGTGGAGCAGTCTGGTAGCTCGTCGGGCTCATAACCCGAAGGTCGTAGGTTCAAATCCTGCCCCCGCAACCAGGTTTCTGTTTGCTGTGTGTAGTGACTCAGCAAGACAGCGTTAAGAAGCCCCGAGTACCGGGGCTTTTTTGCTGGTGCAGGCTGCGATTGCGCAAATTTCAAGCTAAGCTTGGTCGCGCAAATCCAGCACAACGCATCGCCGCGAGGCGGATGCGGAACGCGAGCAGGATGTGAGCCGCTCGCCGAATTGCCCGGTGACAGGATGCACAAGCTTGTCACCCCGAACGCGCGCCGCCGCTTGATCGCCATGTGCCTGAAGCGCGGTACCGATTCGAAATCAGAAATGGGCCCTTGTGCCCATTTTTTTTTGCGCGGAATCTGCCGCGCTCGGAGTGATGAATGGCCGACAAAGCCTCATTGGAAGCCTTGGTGAAACCGGCGGTGGAAGCCGCCGGCATGCAGCTGTGGGGCGTGGAATACCAGGTGCTCAACCGGCGCGCGTTGCTGCGCATTTACATCGACAGTCCAGACGGCGTCACGGTTGATGATTGCGCCCTGGTCAGTCATCAGGTGTCCGGGGTACTCGATGTCGCGGATCCCATCAGCGGCGATTACCGGCTCGAAGTGTCTTCGCCGGGCTGGGACCGGCCGCTGTTCACCGCCGAACAATTCATCCAGTTCGTCGGCCAGAATGTGAAAGTGAAAACGGTATTGCCGGTTGCCGGTCGGCGCAATTTCACCGGTCAGATGATCAGTGCCGACAGCGAGCAGATCACGCTGCAGATCGAACCGGAGAAAACGGTCCGCATTCTGGTGGAACAGATCGACAAGGCGCATATCGTGCCGGATGTCGAAGCCGAACTGCAGAAAGCCAAGAACGACTCCAAGCAAGAAAGCCAACAAGATTCCTGAGAAAAGAGGTGTGCCATGAATAAAGAAATTCTCATGGTGGTTGAGACCGTTTCGAACGAAAAGGACGTCAACCCGGAAACCATTTTCGAGGCGCTGGAAGCAGCCATTGCGACCGCGACCAAGAAAAAGAACCACCTGGACATCGATGTCCGGGTCAAGATTGATCGCAAGACCGGCGACTACGAAACCTTCCGCCGTTGGGAGGTGATTGCCGACGACCAGCCAATGGAATTTCCGCTGCGTCAGATCACCTTGTCGGCTGCAGCAGAAATGGAACCGGGCATCAGCATCGGTGGCTTCATAGAGGAGCAGGTCGAATCGATCGAGTTCGGCCGCATCGCCGCGCAAACCGCCAAGCAGGTGATCGTGCAGAAGGTGCGCGAAGCCGAACGCGCGAAAGTGCTGGCCGCGTTCTATCACCGCGTGGGCGAGCTCATCACCGGCGTGGTCAAGAAGTCGACCCGTGACGGCACCATTCTCGATCTCGGTAACAACGCCGAAGCAATCATCCTGCGCGAAGACATGATGGCGCGGGAAAGCTTCCGCCCGGGTGACCGCGTGCGCGCCTATTTGTATGCCGCCAAGCCGGATGCCCGTGGTCCGCAGCTGTTCATGAGCCGGACCAAGCCGGAGATGCTGATCGAGCTGTTCCGCATTGAGGTGCCGGAAATTGCCGAAGGTGTTATTGAGATCAAAGGTGCCGCCCGCGATCCGGGTTCGCGCGCCAAGATCGCCGTCCGTACCAAGGACAAGCGCATCGATGCGCAGGGTGCCTGCATCGGCATGCGCGGTTCGCGCGTGCAAGCCGTGTCGAACGAACTCGGGGGCGAGAAGATCGACATCGTGTTGTTCGATGACAACCCGGCGCAGTACGTCATCAACGCCATGCAGCCGGCCGATATTGCCTCGATTGTCGTGGATGAAGATTCGCATAGCATGGATCTGGCCGTGGCCGACGACAAGCTGGCGATGGCCATCGGTGCTCGTGGTCAGAACGTTCGCCTGGCGTCGCAACTGACCGGCTGGACGTTGAACGTGATGACCGTGGCGGAAGCTCAAGCCAAGCACGCTGCTGAAACCGAAAACGTCCAGGACGTGTTCGTCAATGAACTCGGCGTCGATGAAGATCTGGCTCAGCTGCTGATCAACGAAGGCTTCTCGAGCCTCGAAGAAGTGGCCTACGTGCCGCTGGCCGAAATGCTGCAAATCGAAGGCTTTGACGAAGATCTGGTCAACGAGCTGCGCAAGCGTGCCAAAGATGCGCTGCTGACCCGCGCCATTGCCAATGAGGAAAAACTCAGCAAAAACGAACCGGCCGCTGATCTGCTGAACATGGCGGGCATGGACAAGCATCTGGCCTTCGTGCTGGCTGCCAAAGGCATTTGCACCATGGATGACCTTGCGGAGCAATCGGTTGATGAGCTGGTTGGCATTGATGGTATGACCGAAGAGCGCGCTGCCAAGCTGATCATGACAGCGCGTGCTCCATGGTTTGCAGGTGACAATTAAGTTGCGGAAAGCCTTGAACAGCACAGACAAGAACAACCGCAACCGGAGAACCAGACATGGCTGAACTGACTGTCGCCAAACTTGCCGAATCGGTCGGCACCCCGGTGGAAAAGCTGCTGGAGCAGCTGAAAGACGCCGGCATCGCTGTCAAAAGCGAGACCAGCACCATTACCGAACAACAAAAGCAGGATCTGCTGGCCTATCTGCGCAAGAGCCACGGTGAAGACACCTCGGGTCCGCAGCGCATCACGCTGCAGCGCAAATCGCTGTCGACGCTGAAGGTGTCCACGACGACCGGCACCACCAAGCAAGTGCAGGTGGAAGTGCGCAAGAAGCGCACCTTCGTCAAACGCACGCCGGAAGAGTTGGCGGCACTGGAAGCCGCGGCGACTGCCGCAGCGACGCCAGCCCAGCCAGCCGAGAAACCGGCTGAGTTGAAAGAAGAACCGCGCCCGACCGAGCTGGAGGAGCGCCGTCGCCAGGAAGAAGAGGCGCGTCGTCAGGCCGAACTGGAAGCGCGCAAACGAGCCGAAGAAGAGGCGGCTCGCCGGGCCGAAGAGGAACTGAAGCGTCGTGCCGCGGAAGCTGATGTGAAGCGCCCGACCGAAGCTGGCCGCGCTGCGCCGGTGACCAAGCCGGCAGCGAAACCGGGCGTTCCGGCCAAGCCGGCGGCCGCGAAACGTGATGACGATGACAAGCGTAGCCACAAGTCGGCCGGGCACACCCATAAAGACGGTGTCAAAAAGCGTAACGACACCGTGGCGGTCAATGAGCATGTGCTCAAGCGCAGCCGCGTACAGGATTTGATCGGCGAAGCCGGTGACGAATTTGCCGGCGGTCGCGGCGGCGGCGGTGGCCGTCGCAAAGGCAAGCGCGTGCCGCAGTCGCTGCAACAGAACTTCTCCAAACCAACGGCCCCAGTCGTGCGTGAAATTGCCATTCCGGAAACCATTACCGTGGGCGAACTCGCCCAGAAAATGGCAGTGAAAGTCGCCGACCTCATCAAGTCACTGATGAAGATGGGCATCATGGCCACCATCAACCAAGTGCTCGATCAAGAAACGGCGGTGTTGGTGGTCGAAGAGTTGGGTCATACGCCGAAGCCGATGAGCGAAAACGCGCTCGAAGCGGAACTGCTGAAGCAGAGCAAGGGCGGTGAGCTGGAGCAGACCAGTCGGGCGCCGGTGGTGACCATCATGGGGCACGTCGATCACGGCAAGACCTCGCTGCTCGACTACATCCGCCGCACCAAAGTGGCGGCCGGCGAAGCCGGCGGCATCACCCAGCATATCGGCGCTTACCACGTCGAGACGCCGCGCGGTGTCATCACTTTCCTCGACACCCCCGGTCACGCCGCGTTCACCGCGATGCGTGCGCGCGGAGCCAAGGCCACCGACATCGTCGTGCTGGTGGTCGCTGCCGATGACGGTGTCATGCCGCAAACCGTGGAGGCGATTCAGCATGCGCGCGCCGCCGGCGTACCGATCGTCGTGGCGGTGACCAAAGTCGACAAGCCGACCGCAGATCGTGACCGCGTGCGCACTGAACTGACCCAGCACAACGTGGTTGCTGAAGAGTGGGGCGGTGATGCCCAGTTCGCTTATGTTTCGGCGAAATCGGGAGAAGGCATCGACGACCTGCTGGAAAAGATCCTGCTGCAAGCGGAAGTGCTGGAACTGAAAGCGCCCATCGAAGGCCCGGCTTATGGCGTCGTCATCGAAGCGCGTCTCGACAAGGGCCGCGGTCCGGTGGCGACCGTGTTGGTGCAGGGCGGGACCTTGCGCAAGGGCGATATTCTGCTGGCTGGTACCCAGTTTGGTCGCGTCCGTCAGCTCAACAACGAGGCGGGGCGACCGGTGCCGGAAGCGGGTCCGTCGATTCCGGTCGAAGTGCTCGGCCTGGATGGCGTGCCGATGGCCGGTGACGAAGCGACCGTCGTCGCGGACGAACGCAAGGCGCGGGAAGTGGCGCTGTTCCGCCAGGGCAAGCTGCGTGACGTCAAGCTGTCGAAGCAGAAGACCAAGCTGGAGGATCTGTTCGCCAACATGCAGGAAGGCGCCACGATGACCTTGAATGTCGTCGTCAAAGCCGACGTCAACGGTTCGGTCGAAGCGCTGAACGAGTCGTTGACCAAACTGTCAACCAACGAAGTGCAGGTCAAGGTCATTGCGTCGGGCGTTGGTGGTATCACCGAATCGGATGCCAACTTGGCCGCGGCTTCGAATGCGATCGTGTTCGGCTTCAACGTCCGAGCCGATGCTTCGGCCAAGAAAGTGCTGGAAACGCATAGCGTCGACGTCCGTTACCACAGCATCATTTACGACGTCATCGACGAAGTGAAAGCGGCGATGTCCGGTATGCTGTCGCCGGAGAAGAAGCAGAACATCATCGGTCTGGCGCAGGTGCGCGAAGTCTTCAAGCATCCGAAGTTCGGCAGCATTGCCGGCTGCATGGTCACCGAAGGCATCGTCAAGCGCTCGAGCCCGATTCGCGTGCTGCGCGACAACGTGGTCATCTTCGAAGGCGAGCTGGACAGCCTGCGCCGGTTCAAGGACGACGTCCAGGAAGTGCGCGCCGGTATGGAATGCGGTGTGGGCGTCAAGAACTACAACGACGTTCGTGCCGGCGACCAGATCGAAGTGTTCGAGATCGTCGAAGTCGCTCGTACGATTTGAGTACAGACGAGCGAGCCGTAACGGTAGGGCGGACCACAGCGCGCAGCGCCGGGTCCGCCTTACGTCTTTTGGTTCAAGTCAAGTAGAGGGCCTAGTCTCATGGCCAGAGAATTCAAGCGCACCGACCGGGTCGGTGACGAAATCCAGCGCGAACTGGCGCTGCTGTTGCAACGCGAGGTGAAAGATCCGCGGGTGCCGATGACCACCGTGTCCGGCGTCAAGGTCTCGCGTGACCTGCTGAATGCGAACGTTTACGTGACCTTTCTCGGCCGCGACAACGCCGATCAGATCAACGATGCGGTCAAGGTGCTCAATCACATGAGTGGATTCCTGCGCAGCATGTTGGCGCAGCGCATTCGCATGCGGCAGTTGCCGCGGCTGATGTTCCATTATGACGACAGTCTGGTTCGTGGCCGTCATCTGTCGAATCTGATCGATTCGGCCATCGCCAGCGATCAGGCACGTGCGCATCACAGCGAAGACAGTCCGCATTCGGACGAGGAAGAGTAGGCCAACCGGTGCAACTCTCTTATTGGCAGCGAGCTGTGGGTTTTTCGTTTGCTGCGCAAACCCGGATTACGGCGCGTTGCGCCTAATCCAGGCTACGCGATATCAGTCTTTCGTTTGGATTTTTGTTATGCAACAGCAACAGCGCTTGCCGAAACGTCATGTCAGCGGCGTGTTTCTGCTCGACAAGATCACTGGGGTCAGTTCCAACGCCGCCCTGCAACGGATCAAGCGGATCTATCAGGCGGACAAGGCCGGCCACACCGGCAGTCTCGATCCGCTCGCCTCCGGCCTGCTGCCGATCTGCCTCGGCGAAGCGACCAAGTTCTCGCAGTTCCTGCTCGACGCCGACAAGCGCTACACCGTCACCGCCAAGCTCGGCGAACGTACCGACACCTTTGACGCCGAAGGCAAGGTCATGGCCAGCGCGCCAGTTGCCGTCAGCGAAGCGCAACTGCACGACGTCATCAAAACCTTTCTCGGTAAGCAGCAACAATTGCCACCGATGTACTCGGCGCTGAAGCAAGACGGCAAGCCGTTGTACGAGTTGGCGCGGCAAGGCATCGAAGTCGAACGCGAATGGCGTGAGATCGAGATATTCAGCTGCCAGCTGCTGGCCTTCGACGGCGCCAGCTTCACGCTCGACGTCCATTGCAGCAAAGGAACCTATGTCCGCACGCTGGTGGATGATATCGGCGCGGCGCTCGGTTGCTACGCCCACGTCACCGTGCTGCGCCGCACCGCGGCCGGACCGTTTCGCGCCGAGCAGATGCTGAACTCGGATGCAACGGCCGAACTGAAAGACGCACAAGGTCTCGACGCCGTTGATGCCCTGTTGCTGCCGGTCGATTGCCTGGTGCAGTCACTGCCGAAGGTGGTGATGCCGCTGGCGCTGGCGCATTTCATCAACCACGGCCAGGCCGTGCTGCTGAAAAGCGCACCGCGCGAGGGTCAGCTGGCACTGTACGACGAGCAGGGCCGTTTCCTCGGCGTCGGTGAAATCAATCAGGACGGTTACGTCGCGCCGAAGCGCCTGCTGCGTAATGAATAAGGTTGGGCTGCAAACGGAAAACACAAAAGGCCCGCGATGCGGGCCTTTTTGTTGGCAGAAAATTTCAGATACCAAGACTGTCACGCAGTTGGTAGTACCAAGCACCGAGAGCGGTTGCCGGCACCCGGAACAGCCGGCCGCCGGGGAATGGCAGATGCGGCAGTTTGGCGAAAGCATCAAAGCGCTCGGCCTGACCGCGGATCGCTTCGCTGAGCAGGCGGCCGGCGAGATGGGTCATGGTGACGCCGTGGCCGCTGCAACCTTGGGCGTAATAGATGTTGCTGTTCAGCCGGCCGAATTGCGGCAGCCGCGACAGTGTCAGCAGGAAATTGCCGGTCCAGGCGTAATCGATTTTCACGTTCTTCAATTGCGGAAACGTTTTCAGCATTTTCGGCCGGATGATGCGTTCAATGTGCGCCGGATTGCGGGCCCCGTAAATGACGCCGCCGCCGTAAATCAGCCGCTTGTCGGCCGAGAGCCGGTAATAGTCGAGCAGGAAATTGGTGTCTTCGACGCAGTAATCGCTCGGGATCAGTTCATCGGCGAGCGCGCCGAGCGGTTCGGTGGCAATGACTTGCGTGCCGCAGGGCATCGACTTGGCCGCGAGTTCCGGCAGGAGATTGCCGAGATAGGCGTTGCCGGCGACGATGACATAGCGCGCCGTCACCTGGCCTTGCTCGGTATACACCTCCGGCGATGCCAGCCGGTCGATGCGGGTGACCTTGCTGCCTTCGTAAATAACGCCACCGCGTGACTCGACCGCCGCGGCCTCACCGAGCGCGAGATTGAGCGGATGAAAGTGGCCGCCGGTCGGGTCGACCAGCACGGCGCTGTAGCGCTCGGAGTTGACCATGGCTTTCGCCGCCGCGCCTTCCAGATATTGCAGGCCAGGATGGCCCCAGCGCTGCCAGAGTTCGCGGTGGTGATGCAGGCCCTCGGCTTTCTTCGGCGTGATCGCGGCGTAGACGCCGCCGTTCTTCAGATCGCAGGCGATGTTGTAGTCACGGACCCGGCGGCGCAGGATGTCGGCCCCTTCGAAAATCATGCTGCCGAGCGCGCGCGCAGTATCGAGGCCGTATTTGGCTTCGATGACATCAACATCGCGCGAATAGGAATGGACGATCTGGCCACCGTTGCGCCCGGACGCGCCCCAGCCGACCTTGTTCGCTTCCAGCACGACGACCTTGAAGCCGGCTTCGGCCAGATGCAGCGCCGCCGACAGACCGGTATAGCCGGCACCGATGACGCAAACATCAGTATTTACTGAACCCTGCAGCGGTGGCCGCAACGGGGACGGATTGGCGGAGGCGGCGTAATAGGACGGAGCGTGCGGAGTCGGGCTGTACGGCATGATGGTGTCCGGAATCGTTAAGCGATGCGTCTAATATATTGAACGCTCCGGATACTACCCCAGCGGCAGCGGGCTGGGTAGCCCCGTCGCTGGCAGGTCGGCTGAGCGGCGGTCAGCGCGGTCGCCGCCAGCGGAAAAACGACTCGCCGCCATGCGAAAAGGCCGCCAGGAGGCGGCCTTTTATCCAACTTACCGCGACAGCAGGTACTTACTGCCGTTCGCGGGCAATCGCCCGCCAACCGATGTCCTGCCGGCAGAACATGCCCTTCCAGCTGACCCGGTTGGCCAGCAGGTAGGCGCGCTGCTGCGCTTCGGCCACGGTATCGCCCAGCGCGGTCGCGCACAGCACGCGGCCGCCGTTGGTGACGATGGCGCCGTCCTTTTCGGCGGTGCCGGCGTGGAACAGCTTGGCGTCGGCAACGGTGGCGTCGAGGCCATCGATGACATCGCCCTTGCGCGGCTCATCCGGGTAACCGGCGGCGGCCAGCACCACCCCCACCGCGGCGCGGTGATCCCATTCGGCGTGGACGCTGTTCAAGCGGCCTTCGGCGCCGGCTTCGCACAGCGTCACCAGATCCGATTTCAAGCGCATCATGATCGGCTGGGTTTCCGGGTCGCCAAAGCGGCAGTTGAACTCGATGACTTTCGGTTCCCCGCGCTCGTTGATCATCAGGCCGGCATAGAGAAAGCCGACATACGGGTGACCATCGGCAATCATGCCGCGCACGGTGGGGTAGATGATCTCTTTCATCACCCGGTCGTGGACGTCCGGCGTCACCACCGGCGCCGGCGAATAAGCGCCCATGCCGCCGGTGTTCGGGCCGCGATCGCCATCGTCCCGGCGCTTGTGATCCTGCGACGTTGCCATCGGGATCACATGCTCACCATCGACCATGACGATGAAGCTGGCTTCTTCGCCGGCCAGAAACTCTTCGATGACCACGCGCGAACCGGCGCTGCCGAATTTGTTGCCGGACAGCATGTCGTCAATCGCGGCAAAGGCCTCGTCCTTGCTCATCGCGACGATCACGCCCTTGCCGGCAGCGAGGCCATCGGCCTTGATGACGATCGGTGCGCCCATTTGCTCGACGTATGCTTTTGCCGGCGGAATTTCGGTAAAGGTCTGGTATTGCGCAGTCGGGATCTGGTGCCGCCAGAGAAACGCTTTCGCAAACGCTTTCGAACTTTCCAGCTGGGCAGCGTGCTTGTGCGGGCCAAAGATTTTCACGCCGGCTTTACGGAAGGCGTCGACCACACCGGCGGCAAGCGGCGCTTCCGGGCCGACGATGGTCAGATCGATTTTTTCGCTTTGGGCAAAGGCCAGCAATTTCTCGACATCGGTCGCGGCAATCGCAACGTTCTGGATTTTCGGTTCCCGCGCCGTGCCCGGATTGCCCGGGGCGACAAACACCTGCGATACCCGACCGCTTTGTGCCACTTTCCACGACAGTGCGTGTTCGCGACCGCCGTTGCCGATGACCAGAATTTTCATTGTTGTCCCTTTCTTCGAATCAAGCCGCTTGTGCAAGGAGAAAGATGTTTACTGTGGGAGCGGCTTCCGCCGCGATTGCCTTTCACTCGCTGGCAAATGCCGCGGCCAAGGCCGCTCCCACAGTGCTCCGGAATCAATGCCGGAAATGGCGCATGCCAGTGAACACCATGGCCATGCCATGTTCATCGGCCGCGGCGATGACTTCGGCGTCGCGCATCGAACCGCCTGGCTGGATCACGCAGGAAATGCCGTTCTTGGCGGCGTTGTCGATACCGTCGCGGAACGGGAAGAAGGCGTCCGACGCCATCACAGCGCCCTGCACTTGCAGACCGGCGTGTTCGGCCTTGATCGCGGCAATGCGGGCCGAATTGACGCGTGACATCTGGCCGGCGCCGACGCCGATGGTCTGACGGTTCTTGGCGTAGACAATCGCGTTCGATTTGACGAATTTGGCCACTTTCCACGCGAAGATCAGATCGTGCATCTCGGCTTCGGTCGGCACCCGTTTGGTGACGACTTTCAGATCGGCTTCGGTGATCATGCCGTTGTCGCGGTCCTGCACCAGCAGGCCGCCGTTGACGCGCTTGTAATCCCAGCCCGGCGCGCGGTCCTGCGACCATTCACCGCTTTCGAGCAGGCGCACGTTTTGTTTGGCGGCAACGACAGCGCGTGCGGCGTCCGACACTTTCGGCGCGATAATCACTTCGACGAACTGGCGCTCGACAATCGCCTTGGCCGTGTCGGCATCGAGTTCGCGGTTGAAGGCGATGATGCCGCCGAAGGCGCTTTCCGGATCGGTGGCATAGGCCAGCTCGTAAGCCGCGCGGATGCCATCAAGCGACACCGCGACGCCGCAGGGGTTGGCATGCTTGACGATGACGCAGGCCGGCTTCACAAACGATTTGACGCACTCGAGCGCGGCGTCGGTGTCAGCAACGTTGTTGAAGCTCAGTTCCTTGCCCTGCAGCTGGATGGCGGTGGCTACACTTGCTTCCATTGGCTTGGCTTCGACATAGAACGCCGCATTCTGGTGCGGGTTCTCGCCGTAGCGCATGTCCTGTTTCTTGATGAACTGGCTGTTGAAGGTGCGCGGGAACCGATCCGGCGAAGCGTGCTTGGCGGCGACATCGTCGCTGCCGACGCGCATACCGAGGTAGTTGGCGATCATGCCGTCGTAACCAGCCGTGTGTTCAAAGGCTTTCACGGCCAGATCGAAGCGCAGCGCGTACGTGGTGCCGCCGGTTTTCAGCGCGTCGATGACGCGGCCGTAATCGCTGGCGTTGACGACGATGGTGGTGTCTTTGTGATTCTTCGCGGTCGAGCGGACCATGGTCGGGCCGCCGATATCGATGTTTTCGATCGCGTCTTCCAGCGTGCAGCCAGGCTTGGCAACGGTGGCGGCGAACGGATACAGGTTCACCACGACCAGATCGATCGGCTCGATGCCGTGCTGCGCCATCACCGCATCATCGGTGCCGCGGCGACCGAGAATGCCGCCGTGCACTTTCGGGTGCAGGGTTTTCACCCGGCCATCCATCATTTCCGGAAAGCCGGTGTATTCCGACACTTCCTTGACGGCAATGCCGTTGTCTTTCAGCAGCTTGTAAGTGCCGCCGGTGGACAGCAATTCGACGCCATGAGCGCTGAGCGCCTTGGCGAAATCAACGATACCGGTTTTGTCGGAAACGCTCAGCAAGGCGCGACGGATGGGACGCAAATCGGATGAGGAAGCAGCGGACATGGTGGGGTCACGTATTCAACGGGGAGTGGAACAAATAAGGGAGCGGATCAGCTGGCGATTACGTCGTTTCACCGTCAACAGCGGCAGCTACGTCATCGCGGCCAAGGCCGCTCCCACAGGAACCTTGCCGGGCCGTGTGTTCGGCCCGGTGAGTGCTTACAGATCGTACTGCTTCAGTTTCTTGCGCAGCGTGCCGCGGTTCAGGCCCAACACTTGCGAGGCTTTGGTCTGGTTGTTGCGCACCTGCTTCATGACCACTTCGAGCAGCGGCGCTTCGACTTCGGCGAGCACGAGGTCATACAGATTGCTCGGCAGCTCACCTTCGAGATGGGCGAAGTAATTCTGCACCGCGGTTTGCACGCATTCGCGCAGGGTCGGTTGCGGGGTGGTGGTTGCGTTGCCGGCGTTGCCGGCCAGACCTTTTTCCACGAGCCCTTTTTCCACAACGAATTGTTCCATTACTAAGCTGCCTGTTGTTGGGCTTCGGAGACCGAAGCGGATTGCCTGTTGTCAGTCGTCAGCAAGAACTCGGCGAGCACCTTGCGTTGCTCGGCCGCATTCTCGATGGCGTTGAAGCGGGCACGGAACGCCTCGCCACCCGGGCGCTCGTCCACGTACCAGCCCACATGCTTGCGCGCGATGCGCAGGCCCATGTACTCGCCATAAAAAGCGTGCAACTGGGCCAGATGTCGATCCATGACCTCATGCACTTCCTCGGGCGTCGGCGCTGCCAGCAACTCGCCGTGCTCGAGGTAGTGCTGAATTTCGCGAAAAATCCAGGGGTTGCCCTGGGCGGCGCGGCCGATCATCACGGCATCGACGCCGGTCCGATCGAACACCCACTTCGCTTTTGCCGGCGAATCGATGTCGCCATTGGCGATCACCGGAATCGACAGCGCTTTCTTTACCGCCGCGACCGTTTCGTACTCGGCCGCGCCTTTGTAAAACTGATCGCGGGTGCGACCGTGTATGGTCACCGCCGCGACCCCGGCGTCCTGCGCAATCAAGGCCAGCTCGACCGCGTTGCGGACATCGGCGCACGGGCCGGCGCGCATTTTCACTGTCACCGGCACCGGGTTCGGCAGCGCCTGCACCGCCGCCACCGTCGCTTCGATGATGGCCTGCGCGGTCGGCAGGTCGGCCATCAACGCCGAGCCGGCGTACTTGTTGAATACCTTTTTCGCCGGGCAGCCCATGTTGATGTCGATGAGCTGGGCGCCGCGCTCGACATTGAAGCGGGCTGCTTCCGCAAGCCAGGCCGGCTCGGCGCCGGCTATCTGCACGGCCCGGATGCCGGACTCGCCACTGTGGTCCATCCGGCGCAGCGACTTTTCGGTGTCGCGCAGCTGCGGATTGGCCGACATCATTTCCGAAACCGCCTGACCGGCTCCGAGCTCCCGGCATAGCTGCCGGAACGGCCGATCGGTCACGCCTGCCATCGGCGCCAGCCAGAGCCGGTTGGGCAGGGTGTAAGGGCCGAGTTGCATCAGGGAGGGCACAGCCGATTGCGGAAAAGGGCGCGCATTATAGCCGCTGCTGGTTGAAAAATAAGCAGTTGACAAGGCTGTTTTTCACCGTCCCGGGACGGTTTTTTTGCCGCTTGCGGAGGCGGTGGCGACGACGCGGTGCGGGAACCGCAACCGACGTGCCGGTCTGTTGCCGGACGCCGGTTACTGCGGTGGCAGGAAATTGAATTCGTAGCCGGTGATATTGCCGTCCGGCGCTTTGACGCTGAACGCGATATGCACCGGCACGCCGACCGGCATCTGGGCGCTTTCCGGCTGCTCGCGCAGGTATTCGCTCGGTTTGAACCGGCGCTCGGCAACCAGCTCGCCTTCGATATTGGTGAAGCGCAAGTTGATGTCTGGATAGGGCTGGGCAAATGCCGCCTTGTTGGCGATCAGCAGGTCGATCTGCAGCTTGCGCGGGTCGTCACGATCTTTCAGCACACTGCGCTGCTGCAGCTCGATTTTCCGCAGATCGGTGCGTGGCGGCAGATTGCATTCGATGTAACCACACAGCTGCTCGACCCACGGCCCCCATTGCGGGTCTTCGCGCAGCGCGGCGCGCTGCGGCCACAACAGCTGTGTCACCAGCACCGTGAGCAAGGCCAGGGCGGCGACCGTGCCGAGCAGGCCGCGCCAAGGGAACCGGCGTTTGGGCACGGCGTAGAGCTCGCTTTCGTAATCGTGAGGTGGCTCGGTCGCCGTCAGCGTCCAGTCACTGCCATCGTCAAGCGTATTGGCCGGGGCATAGATGCGGTCGGCCGGATCGGCAGTAAAGGCATTCTGATCGAACGGTTCCGGTTCGAGCTTGGCCGAGCGGGCCATGCGCTTTGGCGTTGTCGTGCCGGTGTTGGCGCTCTGGATGGCCGTCGATGGCTGGTCCCAATCGCTGCTGATTTCACCCAAATCCGGATCGCCGGCCTGGATGCGGGGCTTGCCGGCGGCGCGTTCGGTCGCGGCCCCTGCCGGGGCCGGCGCGCTGGTCGTCGGCGTTGCGCTGGCTTTGCGTACCGGGATCAGCTGATCATGCTCGGCGGCTGGTTTGACGGTATCGCTCTGGTCCGGTTGCCAGTCGCCGAACACCGTCGGTTCCGCCGCTGCTGCCTCGATGGCATCCAAATGCCACTCGAATACATCCTCGTCGTGCTGGCTCGGTGCTGGTGCCTCAGCCGCTGCGGAAGATTGGCTGCCGGCGCTGGTGGCCGTCATGCTTGCGCGGTGGGGAGCACTGGCCGGCGTACGTTGTTCCGGCACCATCGCTGGTTCGGTTTCGGACAACGTGTCTGCGACCAACGTGGTTGGCGGTTTCGTTGCCGCTGCGCGCGTCAGTGGCGTGGACGGTGCTTCGGCCGGGACATTGTCGTCGTGCAACGCGTCAACCGGCAAGGCATCTTCCCGCAGCGCTGCATCAAATGAATCGCTCTCACGCCATTCATTTTTGGGCCATTCTTTTTCGGGTAATTCATCGTCACGCAGCCAGGCCAGGCTGTCGCGCTCGCGGGTTTCGCGTGGGCGGCTTCCGGTCGGCGGCGTGTTGCTGCGGCTCGCAGTCAGCGCGTCGAGCTCGCCATCCAGCAAACCGTTGTCGTCGTCGAACACCGGTTCGGTGCGCGCCTTCGGTTTCAGGCTCGCCCAGTCATCCGGCAACTCCAGTTCCAGAGCGGCATCATCCGGCGCGCTGGTTTCCTGCGTCGTGAGCGTCTCATCCAGCCGGTGCGGATCATGGCGCTCGCGGTCGCGCGCTGCCGAGGGAGCTGTCACTGGTTCAGCGGCTGGCGCTGTCGGCGCAACGCGTTTGCTGCCCGCTTGAGCGCTGGCGGCGGTGGTCGGCTTCGGCTCGACCGGTGCCTCGCCATAGACGCTGTCATCCCTCTCGTCGTGATCAAGCGGCAGGCTGTCGATCAAACCAAAATCGGCATCGGTGAAGGTTGGTTCGGCGGCAATCGCCGTGACGGGTTCGGCGGCAGGTGCGGACGTTGCCGCAACCCGATCATCACCGTCGCGAACATCAAGATTGTTGATGTCGGCGGATGCTGACGGCGCGGTGGTTTCCGTGTGGGTTTCCGCGTGGGTCGCCGCCAGTGGCGCACTCAATGATCCGATCTCGGTCAACGCGGCCCTCAGCAGGGAAAAATCCGGCGCATCCGGCTGGCCGACCGGTGTCGGTGCCGCAGTGGTAGCGGTCATTGTCGGCGCTGGACGTGGTATCGGTTCGGTGCCCGGTGTTGTTGTGGCCGGAGGTGGGGCAAAGAAGGCATCAAAATTGAGTTCGGGCGCAGGTGGTGCCGCCGGCTTGGTCGGTGCCGGGCTTGTGCGTGGCACCGGTGGCGCGGCCGGGATCGGGGGGGGCGGAACCGCTGCCGTGGCGGGGCTGGCAGCACGTGCCGGTGTGCTGCCCGGGCTGGCGGCTGGTGTCGCGGTGGCCGTCTTCGGACGCACCAAGGAATTGCGGGCCGGGAACACGCGCAGACAGGCACCGCAACGGACGCGGCCGCCGGCGGCGTCGAGCTGCTCGGCAGCGAGTCGGAAAACGGTTTGGCAGTGCGGGCAGCGAGTGTACAGGTCCATTGCGCTCAGGCAGGTTCGTGGTTGCGCACGCCGTCCAGACGGATCCAGTCCTCGTGCTGCGTGCTGACAAGGTTATCAAACCAGCGAGCGTAACGCTGCTGTAACTCTGCACCCTGTTCGGCGAGCAGGCCGGACAGCACCAGCTTGCCGCCCGCCGGCAACCACTGCGCAAACGATGGCGCCAGCTGGCGCAGCGGTTCGGCCAGGATGTTGGCGACGATGACATCACAGCGAAAGTCATGGCCGAGCGGCGGCAGCGCGACGGTCAGCATCGCCGGGTCGATTTGATTGCGTCCGGCGTTTTCGCGGGTTGCGAGCAGCGCCTGCGGATCGTTGTCGATGGCGGTCAGCTTGCGGGCGCCGAGCTTGCCGGCCGCGATGGCCAGAATGCCGGAACCGCAGCCGTAATCGAGCACGTGCTGGCCAGCGAGATCGGCGCCGTCCAGCCATTGCAGGCAGAGCCGGGTGGTCGGGTGGCTGCCGGTACCGAAGGCAAGGCCCGGATCGAGCAGCAAGGGCACCGTCGCCTCGGCCGGCACCGGATGCCAGCTCGGGCAGACCCACAGCCGCGTGCCGAACGGTTCCGGCTTGAACCGATCCATCCAGGCCCGGACCCAGTCCTGATCGGCCACCGGCTGGAAGCGGGCATGGCCGCCGGCCGGCCAGCTCGGGCTGTTCTGCAAGCTGGCGAGCGTGGCCTCGGTATCGATGTCATCGTCGAACAGCGCCGTCAGCACGATCTGCTGCCACAGCGGCGTTTCGCCCGGGCCCGGCTCGAGAATCGGATGATCTTCGGCGTCCTCGTAGGTCACCGCGAGCGCGCCATGATCGAGCAGCAGCTCATCGAGTGCATCGGCGAGGTCTTTCTCAATCTGCAGTTTCAGTTCGACGAAGGCCATGGCCACCTCCTGCCAGCGTTCCGGGGCCGCGAAAAGCGCGCCACCCTACCGGGAGTTGCCATTGTGCGCAATCGTGACTGCGTACACAAAGCTACAGAACGATACGCAAATGCGATTGAATGGAGAGGAGCGGATCGCTGTAATGAGCGCCGACAGCCAGTCTCACTCTTGCATGGTGTCGGCCAGCGGAGGGTCGCGCTCGGGAAAGCATTATTGAGACTGGCTGTCCCTGACTCCTTGAGTCAGGCTGTGTGCAGCTCTCCACTCGCCCGCAAGGCGGGTGTTCAAAATACCTCGCAGTCTGCAGGGGGCAAATCGCTAGCGTGATTTGCCCTTTTTCTTTGCGTCTTTTCTGAGGCCTGCTCTGGCAGCAAATGAAAAGCTGGTGCATGCACCGGCTTTTCACTGACGGCGACGCCGCTTGGCGATCAAATCACGCCGCGGCGTTCCTGATCTTTTTCGATCGAGCGGAACAGCGCGCCGAAATTGCCTTCGCCGAAACCGAGCTCGTTCTTGCGCTGGATGATCTCGATGAAGATCGGGCCAATCAGGTTGCGGGTGAAAATCTGCAACAGATAGCCATGCTCGCCGCCATCGACCAGCACCTGATGCTTGCGGATGCGCTCGTGATCCTCAATGACATTCGGCACCCGATCGAACACCTCGGCGTAGTACTCGTCGTCGATGTCCAGTGTCTGGATGCTGGTGCCGGCCATCTTGTCGAGCGAATCGAGAATGTCGTAGGTGCCGAAGGCGAGGTGCTGCACGCCGGGGCCGTTGTATTCGCGCAGGTATTCGGCGATCTGATCCTTGTCGTTCTTGTTCTCGTTGATCGGAATGCAGAAGCTGCCGTCCGGCGAGCGCAGCGCATACGAGGTCAAACCGGTTTTGACGCCGTTGATGTCGAAGTAGCGCACTTCGTAAAAGCCGAACACGTTTTTGTAAAAGTCGGACCATTGCGCCATGGTGCCTTTGTGCACGTTGTTGGTCAGGTGGTCGACAAACTGGAAACCCTTGTCGGGCTGCACCAGCGGCTGATCGAGCGCGACGAATTCGCTGTCGTAGATGCTGCCCTTGTCGCCGAAGGTATCAATGAAATAAATCAGGCTGTCGCCGATGCCGTAGATGGCCGGATACGGCAGATCTTTCGCGCTTTCATTGGCGCTGCGGGCGCCGCGGCGCACGGCCTCGTCGTGGGTGAACTGGGCGTCGTCGACGCGCCAGCCCATCGAGCAAATCGCCGGGCCGTGCTTTTTGGCAAAGCTGGCCGAGAAGCCGCCCTTGTCGTGGTTGATCAGGAAGTGAATGTCGTTCTGCCGGTAATAGACGATGTCTTTCTGCTTGTGCTTCTTCAGCTTCGAGAAGCCGAATTCCCAGAACAGTTTGTCGAGGTTGGTGCTGCTGCCATCGGGCGCGCAGAACTCGGTGAATTCGATGCCGCGCAGGTTCAACGGGTTGGTGACGGTTGCCGGAACGGCAGTGACCGGGGTGGTGCTCACGGGAGATTCCTCTGACCGGGTAGGGCCGCAAGAGGCGGCCTTTCGCAGGCCGCCAGACTAGGCAGGCAAGGTCCTCAAAAAAAGAATAATATTTGGGCCATCTTCATCCAATAAATCGATGACCGGCCGAATGCGCGGCGGGCCGACAGCAGCCAAGACGAGGAAGGCCTGATGAGTCTGGATCTGGAATCCCTGAAGGTGCTCGACACCGTGGTGCGGGAAGGCGGCTTTGCCAAGGCAGCCGAACGTCTGCACAAGGCCCAATCGGCGATCAGCTATCACGTCCGCAAGCTGGAGCAGTCACTTGGGCTGGAGTTGCTGACCCGCGATGGCTACCGGGCCAAGCTGACCCCGGCCGGCGAGGCGGTGCTGAGCGAAGGCCGGCGGCTGCTGGTGCAGGCGAGCCAGGTTGAGGCGCTGGCGCGCGAATTCGCCCAGGGCTGGGAGCCCAAGCTGACCGTCATCATCGACGGCATTCTCGATCTGGAACCGATTCTGGCGGCGCTGAAAAAACTCGCCGATGCCCACATCCCGACCCGCATCCAGGTCAAGGTGGAATACCTCTATGGCGTGCAGTACCGTTTCGACAAGGAAAACGCCGACATCATGCTGGTCAAGGATTACCAGCCGCAGCCAAACCTGCAGGCGGTCGAATTGCCGGAAGTCGAGTGCGTGCTGGTGGCGTCGGCCCAGCATCCGCTGACGCTGCTGCCGTCGGTGACGCTCAATGATCTGCAACAGGAGATCGAACTGTCGGTGCAGGACTCGAGCGAACGCGGTGATGACCGCCACATGTTCGGCGGCGAACGGGTGTTCTTCCTCGCCGGTTTCAATACCAAGAAGCAGGCGCTGCTGATGGGCCTCGGTTTCGGCTGGATGCCGCGTTATCTGATCGAAGCCGAACTCGCCAGTGGCGCCTTGAAAGAAGTCGCCTACGTGGGCGGCGCCCGCTACCGGTTCATGCCGGCGCTGGTGCACCGGCGCGATCAACCGCTCGGCCGTGCCGGCCAGGAACTCAGTCGTTTGCTGCGCGGCGAGTGAGCGTTTGGTAAATGCTAAGGCTGCCTTGATCAGCAAAAGAAAGCCCGGCACTGCCGGGCTTTTCTTTTACTGCGCGTTCCAATTGTTCAATGAGTCGCGCCGTTCAAGCTTCTTTGCGCAGCTTTTCCATCAGGTAATGGATGGTGGTGCCACCGCGCTGGAAGTTCGAGTCGTTCATGATCTCGCGTTGCAGGCTGGTGTTGGTCTTGATGCCGTCGATGACGAGCTCGTCCAGTGCCATCCGCATCTTGGCGATCGCGGTGTCGCGGTCGTCAGCGAAGGTGATCAGCTTGCCGATCATCGAATCGTAATGCGGCGGCACTTTGTAGCCGGCATAGACATGGGAATCCCAGCGCACGCCGAGCCCGCCCGGCGGGTGGAAGCGTTGGATGAGGCCTGGGCTCGGCACGAAGGTTTTCGGATCTTCTGCATTGATCCGGCACTCGATGGCGTGACCTTTCAGCTTGATGTCGTCCTGCGTGATCGACAGACCCAGGCCAGCGGCGATGCGCAGCTGTTCCTTGATGATGTCGACGCCGGTGATCATCTCGGTGACCGGATGCTCGACCTGGACGCGGGTATTCATCTCGATGAAATAAAACTCGCCTTTTTCGAACAGGAATTCGAAGGTACCGGCGCCGCGGTAGCCGATTTCGATACAGGCTTTGACACAGAGCTCACCGATGCGCTTGCGCTGTTCCGGGGTGATACCCGGTGCCGGCGCTTCTTCGACGACTTTCTGGTGCCGACGCTGCATCGAGCAGTCGCGCTCGCCGAGGTAAACGGCTTTGCCGTTGCCGTCGGACAACACCTGAATTTCGATGTGGCGTGGTGCTTCCAGGAATTTCTCCATGTACACCATGTCGTTGTTGAACGCGCTCTTGGCTTCGGCCTTGGTGGTCTGGATGGCGCTGTGCAGGTGCGCTTCCGAATGCACCACGCGCATGCCGCGTCCGCCACCGCCGCCGGAGGCTTTGATGATCACCGGGAAGCCGATCCTGCGGGCGATTTTCACCTGCTCGGCTGGATCGTCGCTGAGCGCGCCGTCGGAGCCGGGCACGGTCGGCACGCCGGCTTTTTTCATTGCATCTTTGGCGCTGACCTTGTCGCCCATCAGGCGGATGGTGTCGGCGCGTGGACCGATGAAAACAAAGCCGCTGGATTCGACCCGTTCGGCGAAATCGGCGTTCTCGGCCAGAAAGCCGTAACCAGGGTGAATACCGACCGAGTCGGTGACTTCGGCCGCCGAGATCAGTGCCGGAATGTTCAGGTAGGAGTCTTTCGACGCCGGTGGTCCGATGCATACCGATTCATCGGCCAGTTTCACATGCATCAGATCGACATCGGCGGTGGAGTGGACGGCGACGGTTTTGATGTCCAGATCGCGGCAGGCGCGCAGAATGCGCAGCGCAATTTCGCCGCGGTTGGCGATCAGTACCTTGTCCAGCTTTTGCGCAACCGGGTTGCTCATGTCTTCCCTCAGGCGACTACCGTTCGTGTTGAGCCTGTCGAAACACGAACGTAAAACGGGCAAACCGCTGCCCCGGCGACAGGCTCGGGGCGAACGGCGTGAGCAGAATCGGAATTACTCGATCACGAACAGCGGCTGATCGAACTCGACCGGCTGGCCATTCTCGACCAGGATGGCCTTGATCACGCCGGCTTTGTCCGACTCGATCTGGTTCATCATCTTCATCGCTTCGACGATGCAGAGCACGTCGCCGACCTTGACCTGCTGGCCGACCTCAACAAAGGGTTTTGCGCCAGGGCTGGCCGAACGGTAGAAGGTGCCGACCATCGGCGACTTGACCTGATGACCCGCAGCCGCCGCCGGTGCGGCGGCGGCAGGGGCGCTGGCGGCAGCGACCGGGGCGGCGGCGACCGGCGCTGGCGCGGCCATCGGCACCTGATAGTGCACCGGTGCCGGCGCCGACGAGTGCCGCGAAATGCGTACCGACTCTTCGCCTTCTTTGATCTCGATTTCCGCGATGCCCGATTCCTCGAGCAGCTCAATCAGCTTTTTGATTTTGCGGATATCCATCTTTTCTTTCCCCATGGGTGAGAACCTTCAAAGGTTGTGAATGCGAATGCAGCAGAGCGGCTAGGTCAGGCGGGCGCAGGCGGCGCGCACCGCGAGTTCATAGCCGTGGGCGCCGAGGCCGGTAATCGTGCCAACCGCGACGTCCGAGAAACAGGAGTGCTGGCGGAAGGCTTCCCGCGCGTGCACATTTGATAAATGCACTTCAATGAACGGAACCGCGACCGCGAGCAGGGCATCGCGCAGCGCCACGCTGGTGTGGGTGTAAGCGGCCGGATTGAAGATGATGAACTCGGTGCGATCGCCGGCGGCGGCGTGGATACGTTCGATCAGCTGGCCTTCGCCGTTGAACTGAGCGGTGACCAGGTCATGGCCAAGCTCGCGCGCCAGCGCCACACAGCGGGCATTGATGTCGGCGAGGCTGTCGCGGCCGTACTTGTCCGGCTCGCGGGTGCCGAGCAGATTCAGGTTGGGACCGTGCAGCAGCAGCAGTTTGGCCAAAATAAGGATTCCGTCGTTCTTCCGAAAACCGGTTCTGTCCTGAACGGGTCGGTATCTCGCGTTAAAACCGCGCCTTATGGCGCGATCCTGTTTTGAAACAAAACAAGCTACGATGCGGCATCCCAGCCGAGGGCGGGTATTGTGCGGCGCGGCGGACCGAATGTCCATCTGGGACAGGTCTAACCACAAGATGCCACCAGATTTGCCGAAATTCGGCACCGTTCGCCACAAGATGATGAAAGCGTGGCGTTGGGCTCGCGGCCGGAGGCAGGGCCTGCCGGCGCTACGATAGGCGCATTGTTTGGGCGGGTCAATCCGGTACGGTCGCTCGGGGCATTGGCGAGCATTGCGGTTGGCGAGGGCGGCCCCAGGCGGTGTCCCGGGACATGGTGTAACAGCGTGAGGGCGCGAAGTCGGCTGGTCATCGGAGTTCTTCGGTAAGGCCAGTGCTGGACAGGGATGTCGACAACCGCTGTGGCGCCGGCCAAGGTGAGCGCTCGGAGGTGCGCACCAACTCGCGCAGCGGCTACCGTGAGCGCGTCTGGGATACACGCGCCGGTACAGTGACGCGGCGCATCTCGAAGCTGCGCCAGCTACTTGCCGCTCTTTTTGGAGCCGCGGCGCACCGCCGAGAAGGCGCTCGCCGCAGTGATTCAGGAAGCCTACGTGCACGGCATCTCGACGCGCGCGGTCGATGATGTGGGGTAGGTCATGGCCATGAGCGGCATCTCCAGGAGCCAGATCTCGCGCCTGTGCGCCGAGATTGACGAGAGGGAGCAGACCATCTTGCAGCGCCCGATCGGGGGCGACTGGCCCTATCTGTGGCTCGATGCAACTCACCTGAAGGTGCGCGAGGCCGGCCGGATCGTCCCGATGGCCGCCATAATCGCCATCGGTGCGAGGTGCTGGGCATGCAGGTCGTGCCCACACCGCTCGCAGCCGCACCGGCCGCGATCTTGATAGCCAACCTGGCCCGAGCGTGCACCGCTAACCGGCGCAGCGAGAAAGCTACTTCACGTCCTTGCTGAAGGTCTGCGCCGCAAGCTTCAGCCCCTCGACCATCGTGAGATACGGGAACAACTGGTCGGCCAGCTCCTGCGCTGTCATGCGCGCCCGCATGGCGGGCGCCGCTGCCTGGATCAGTTCACCCGCTTCCGGGGCGACCGCCTGCACGCCGATCAGCCGGTGGCTGTCACCGTATCACCCTGGCAGCAGATGCCAGTGCGCTGGGTTGATTTTCTGTAGGTTCGGTGTTTTCTCGTTCATGGCATCACTCTGCAGCGACGGCAAACGACCGCAGCCAGGGATCGAGATGGGCGATGTCGAAGGTGCTGGACTCGAACATCTGCATCATTTCCGCATGGATCTGCATCGGGGCGCGCTGCAAGCGCCAGCCATTGATGCGCAGGAACACGTCGGCCGCAGCAAAGGCGATGCGCTTGTTGCCGTCCACGAACGGGTGGTTGATCGCCAGGCTTTCCAGCAGGGCAGCGGCCTCGGCCACGATGTCATCGTAGTAGCCGGTCTGCGGGCGGAACAGTGCGGCCTCCAGCGCCCCCGGGTCACGCACGCCCGGTGCGCCGCCGTAACGCTGCATCAGCACCGTGTGCATGCCGAGCACATCGGCCACGGTCAGGTAGTCGTGCGCCACGGCTTACTTGGCCAGTTCGCGGTAGAGGCTATCGAACTCCTCCAGACTGGATGCGAAAGAAGCCATCACGTGGCGGCGGGGGCGCTCCTTTTGCTGCCGGTCGATGTAGTCGCGCAGGGCGTCATCGAGCACCGCCTGGAACTGGCGGCCCTGGCTTTCTGCGATTTGGCGCAACGCGGCCAGCACCTCGGGCGCAGCCTGGGAGGAAAACTTTTCGCGGACAGCAGTCGTCATGGCCATCTCCATCATGATTCATCTTGATGCTTCATGATAGAGCAAGACGGCAAGGTTTGCTACCGCGTCGACGGCGTTCGATGCCTGAACGGTGGCCTTGGCTGACGATGAACCGGCGCGCGTAAGTTGTTGATTTTGCAAGACCACCATCTGCGCCTACCCGCAGGCCAAACAGAGAATAGAGACGGCTCTGGCCGAGAAAGTGGCCGACTCAGGGCGTTTCGGTTGGTGACCACCCGCAGCACAGACGGCCGGAACCCCGCGTGGCGCGGGATATCGGGCAAGAAAAAGGGGCTAGAGACTATCCGGACCCTTGGTGTTGGTGGTGGGATGGTACCCCGCACCAAACGACTATTGAAAGTACGGAATCGAAGCGCTGCGGGTTGCTGCGAACCCGTGCGAACTGGATCGAAAAGCCTGCCGGTATGCCCGTCGGCACCGGACGATCAAGCAGGTTTTTCGGACTGATTGGTTGCCGGAATGCGGCCTCAACCTCATCTGCTATCCGGAGCCAGTTCAAATCCCAAAACGGGAATCGAACCCGCGTCCGTTGCCACAATCAATAACACACCCATTTACACCCATTCCTGGGGCAAGGCGATCCGCCATGCGGCGAATGGCGTCCACTATCGCCGCATCCTGTGCGGCGAATAACTTGCACATGCGGAGAATGCGGCCCATAATCTCCGCATGAATAGCGGCGATTACAGATACATCTGGCAGGCCGGCGACTGGCCGAACTGGCGCTTCGACCTGGCGGCGTTGGCTGTCCCCATGGCCGAAGTCAGTCGTGCTCAGGGGCTGTTGATGGGCCGCCTGGCCGATGTCGGCATGGCACTACGCGACCAGGCGAGCCTGGCGGCACTGACCGAGGACGTGGTCAAGACCAGCGAGATCGAGGGTGAGCAGCTCAACGTCGAATCCGTGCGCTCTTCCATCGCCCGCAGGCTGGGCGTGGATATCGGTGCGCTCGCGCCGGTCGATCGCCACGTCGAGGGCGTGGTCGAGATGGTGCTCGATGCCACCGCCAACTGCCATGCACCCGTGTCAAGGGAGCGTCTCTTCGGTTGGCATGCCGCACTGTTTCCTACCGGCTACTCTGGGCTCTCCAAAATCAAGGTCGGCGGCTGGCGCGATGACGCCAGTGGCGCCATGCAAGTGGTGTCCGGTCCCATTGGCCGCCAGCGGGTGCATTTCGAGGCGCCGCCGGCCGATCGCCTCGAGGCGGAAACCAGCCGCTTCCTTGATTGGCTCAATGGCGCATCAAACGAGCCGCCACTGATCAAAGCGGGGCTCGGCCATCTGTGGTTCGTCACGCTGCACCCGTTCGACGATGGCAATGGTCGTATCGCCCGGGCCATCGGTGATCTGCTGCTGGCGCGCGCCGACGGCAGCCCGCAACGCTTCTACAGTTTGTCAGCGCAGATCCAGCGCGAACGCAAGGCCTACTACGACATCCTGGAGCAGACCCAGAAACGGTCGCTGGACGTCACCGAGTGGCTCGCCTGGTTCCTCGACACGCTCCATCGAGCCGTCGATCAGGCCCAGCACACGCTGGACGCCGTTCTGACGAAAGCGCGGTTCTGGCAACGCTGGGCGACCACTCCCTTGAACGAGCGGCAGGTGAAGTTGCTGAACAATCTGCTGGATGGTTTCGAAGGCAAGCTCACCAGCAGCAAGTGGGCGTCTATCGCCAAGTGCTCGCCGGACACGGCACTGCGTGACATCAACGATCTGCTCACTCGGGGCGTATTGCGGAAATCGGATGCGGGCGGGCGTAGCACCAGCTACGAATTGAACGATCTGCCGGAGTAATTGCCAATCCGGAATTGTCTTGGCTCGCGGGCGGAACAGCGCCTTCATGGACTCCTGCCAACTCGTTCGGAAGGAGACCAAAATGGACGTTGTCCACCTCAATCAAAAACAACTGACCGCCCGCTGGTGCATCAGCGAGGCCACCCTGGAACGCTGGCGCAGCGCCGGGATTGGCCCCAAGTTCCTGAAGCTCTGCGGGCGGGTGCTCTACCGGCAGGCTGACATCGATGCCTACGAGGCGTCGTGCCTGCAGATTTCAACCAGCCAGTCGGTTGCGGTGCATGTCCAGTGCAGCTGAATACGTCAGCCAATGGCTCGACGCACAGCCGGAGGGGACTTTGATCAAAGCATCTATCGCCAGCTCCTGCACGAGCCGCTCCCGCATGGACCAGCCTACGATCAGACGCGAATACAGGTCCATCACGACGCACGGATATAGGCATTGCGCCTGACTTCCAGGACGCGTGCCATGCCGGTTACCGTAAACGCCCGCTCGTGCTGTAGCATGAACGCGTACTTCACCTCATTCCTTTGGCAAAGTACGCTGCGGCCTTTTT
>JBKBHF010000048.1:0-27049 GCA_046297695.1 Permianibacter sp.
CGGCGCACCACGATCACATCCTTCGATTTCTGAACCAGGCGTTTCAACCGGCGCACTACCGGGCGTGACAACTTGCGGATATCATCAAACATATCAGGCAGGTCCTTGAGCGGATGTGGTTGGTGCCTGTTTGATCAAGCGACCTTGCCTGAGTTCAATTCAAAGTGATCGGGATTTCGGAACGGCTATTTAGGTGCCATGCAGAACCGATGGCATGGCACGATTGCCAACTTGGGCTGCGCAATCGAAAACCTCTCGACCGCTCGTTCGCACACTCGTGACACCGGTTTTGCCGCTGAAACAGCCAATCGAACCAGAAGTCAGGTACGGCAGCAAGCCGGCTTGTCGATTCTGGCGTAGACCAATGCCGGCGCAAAGCGTAATCTCGCTGTTACGGTAAAAACAAAAAAGCCGGCAGGTGCCGGCCTCACTTGTCGAAGCAATTACAGGAAACGGAATAGCGACAGGTTCTGCACGCGGGCAAAACTACTTTGCGCCGCTTCCAGTGCCGTTTGTTGCAAGTTGAACCGGCTGATGGCCTCGACCACATCCAGATCCTCCAGCGACGACAACGTTGTCTTGGCATTGACCTTGGAGGCTTCATTGGCGGACAACTCGGAATCGATCACGTTGAGCCGTGTACCCAGCTCCGCGCGGACCCTGCTGATGTTCTCCAACCCCCGATCCAGCGACTCCAAGCTGTAATCCAAAGCCATGCGTAACTGCGCCCTTGCAGCTTCGGTATCCCCACCGGCACGCATGGCATCAATGGCATTCTGCACCGTGGTAAAGATATCCACCGATTCGGCCATTTCGACCGTGAAACTGTCGCCCACCGCCGGTTCGCCATTGATGCCGGTCTTGATGCCATTGAAGACGATCTGGCCATCCTCGACGTAAGCCGGCGCGTTAAGCACCGCGTTCGCTGGCAGTGCCGGCACAATCTGGCCATCGTTTGAACCGAACACGTTATACGCTAACTCACCGGCGGCATTGGTTACCATCGTGATGGTGTAGGTCTGCGGCACTGCGGCATTGAATGCCAGGCGGTCGCTGACCGAGCCTGGATCAATTGCGCCACTGCCGGTGTTGGCGGCATTGCCAAACGTGGCGAAATCGCCATTGCCGTCCTTGATCAACTGAAAAACATCGGCGCCGGAATGGGTAACCCCGACTGCGACATCGTTATTGATGAAAATCTTGCGCTGGCCGTTGTCACCACCGTAAACAAAGTTGCCAGCGACATCACGGGTAAACGGTTTGACATCGGTACGGAAACCGGCGAACAGGTACTCACCTTCTGAATTCTGGCTGTTGGCAATGCCGACCAGTTCCTGCAGGCGCTGCTCGGCTTCGTTGGCCAACGCTTCACGCTCGAGCGAATTGTAGGCACCATTACCGGCCAGCAGGATCAGCTCCCTTACCCGTCCCAATGCGGTGGTGAAACTGTCCAGGATGCTGTCCGACTGCTCGTTGTAGCCTTTGGCTGTAGTTGCGTTCTGTTTGTAGCGCTCCAGACTCGCCAGCTCGGTCTTGAAGACCTCGATCAACGTTGCTGCCACCGGATCATCGGATGGCGTCAACACCCGCTTCTGCGTAGCCAACTGCAACTGGGTTTTCGACAGCGCCGACTGCTGATCCAAGATCGCATCGATGCCGCGCTGATAGAAACCGGTTGTCGATATCCGCATGGTCACGGACCTCCGTTAGTACCTTCCAGGTTCAGCGCACGGACTGGAACAGGGTGTCAAACAAGGAACGCGCTACCGAAATCACCTGCGCCGATGCCTCATAGGCTTGCTGAAACCGAATCAGGTTAGCCGCCTCCTCATCCAAGTTTACGCCAGAACTGGCGTCACGGCGCGCCTTCGACTGCTCAACCAGCGCTGCACTCGACGCGTAGTTGGCATCGGCCTCCGCCGTGCGTGTGCCGACGTCAGCAATCAGTGCGCCGTAGGCCTGCGAATAGTTGGAACGACCACCGTCCATGGTCGGCAAATTCTGCAGTGCTGCCAGCAACTGGCTGTTGCGGTTATCACCGACACCGCCAGCGTTGTAGTAAATATCAAAGCTGTCGCCGGCACGCGGCGCACCGGCCATGGTGATCTCGTAGCCGTAGCCATCGACCGGTGGTCCGGCCGAGGCCAGCAGATCATTGTCCTGATTCGGGGTAAACGTGGCACCGGCCACCAGTATCGCGCTGGTCAAGGCATCCACCACATTGTAAGTGGTGGCTGACGTGAACACGATCTGCAGTGGTGGCGACAACGCGAATGGCGTAGCAAAGGCTGCCGTCGTGGTGTCAGTCACCTGCACCGACTTGACGATGCCACTGCCGGTGTTACTGGTGGCGGTGCGGGTATTGACCGGAAGCGCCGCCGCGACCGCTTTGACATCGTCAATCACCCGTTCCATTTCACCGGCCGCGCCGCGCGTCGGCGCCAGCACAAAGCCGTCGCCGTTGACGGCATTGGCGTTGATCGTCAGCGTGATGCCGTCGCCTATCGCCACCGTTGCCGGCGCCGCTGGCGCCGCGAAGCTGCTGATGACGGTGTTGTCAGATATCCGGGTGACGGTATAGGTGCCGGCATTGAGCGTCAGCCGATAATTGCTGTTGGTCAAACTGCTTACGTCGGTGATCTGGACGGAGAACGAACCTGGCCCGGTGTAGCCGGTCTGCGGAATGACCCGCCGCGCAGCAATCGCCGCGTCATTGAAGTCGGTGAAGAACAGACCGCCCAACTCATTGTTGAGATCCATGCCAAGCGCATGCTGATCATTGACGGTACTCGCAAGGCCAATGGCGACTTTGCCGAGTGTATTGATCGCCGGCTCGAGCAATTCGGTCCGGAACCGCAGCAAGCCACCGAGCTTGCCGCCCGAAATCTGGCTGGTAATGTCGATCAATGCGCCACCGTTGGCCGACTGCAGGAACAGATCGGTGTTGCGTGGGTCATTGACACCAGGCTGGGCAACCACTTGGTTGTACACTGCGCCGACCACCAGCGCCTGGCCGTTGCCGAGAAAGACACTGATGCTGCCATCGGCCTGGTCGACCGTGGTGATATTGGTCAGCGCCGCCAGCTTGTCGACCAGCACGTCGCGCTGATCGAGCAGATCATTGGGCTGGCCGGCAACGCCGTTGCCGGCCGAAACCGCCGCCGTGATGGCGATATTGAGATTGGCAATGCTCTGGCCGATCGAACTGATCTCGACGGCAATGGCACTGACCGAGGCATTGGTGCTGTCGCGTTGCTTGCTGAGCGTGTTGTCCAGCGTCTGAAAACGCCCCGCCAAGGTGCTGGCCTGACTCAGGAGCACCTGCCGCGCCGGAATTGACGAGGGATTGTCGCTGACGCCCTGAAGCGCAGCAAAAAACGCCTGCAGTTGCTGATTCAGCCCGGTGTCGGCGTCAGCCAGCAGGCTGTCAAGTTGCCGGGCCTGCTCCAGATAAGCTTCATAGGACGAGGCCGAATTGCTGTTGGCGCGAACTTCATTGGTCAAAACCTGATTGAAAATGCGCGAAATATTGCTGAGCTCGACGCCCGAACCAAAATACTGACCGCCCAAAAACTGCGGCAGGCTCGAAACATATTCGTTGCGCTGGCGGTTGTAGCCTACGGTATTGACATTGGCGATATTGTGCGAGGTGGTCGAAATGCCGATCTGCGAACCCAGCAGTCCGGATACGCCCACATTGAGTATGTCGATGGCCATCGCAGAAACTCCACCTCAGGTTATCCACCGCGTGTACCGACTTCGTCGGAACCGGCACGCTGCAGCAATTCCTGATGGTTACAGCAATTTGCGTGCCTCCGCGATCAGATCACGCAGAAAATCGCTGTTGAAAACCCGCATCAATTTGTTCGCGTAGGCCGGGTCGGTCGCGTACCCCGCCTGCTGCAATCCCTCGGCATAACGCTGCGGGTCGGCGGCGTTCTTCAATGCCTCTGCGTAACGCGGAGACGATTGGATGAATTGCGCATAATCGGCAAATGCCTCGGCAGGCGAATGATAAGCACGGAAGCTCGCACGCTGACGTTCCGGCAGCCCAGCCACGTACTCCAGGGTCTGGACATGCACCACCGGGCCTTGCCAGCGGCTGTCAGCTTTGATGCCGAAATAATGCTGGCCAGTGTTGGCCGCGTGCGCCGGCAAAACGTTACCGCCCTCGGCCATTGCCATGCCCTTGCCCCAACCGGTTTCCAGTGCGCTCTGCGCCACCAGCAGTGCCGGATCGACCCCCAGGCTGGCAGCGACACGCTCGGCGTGCGGCAGCACGGTTGCAACGAAGGCCTGTGGCGTCATCGGTTCAGGATTCTGCGCCGCTTGCAGCGGTGGCCGAACCGAGGGAAGTGGTTTTACCGGTGCCGTAAATGGAGCCGCTGGTGGCGGTGAAACAGCGCTGGCATCACGCTTGGCCGGTGCGCGGCTCAGCTGCTGCACCATCACTTCGGCCAGACCGAGTGATTGCTGGTTCGCGAGCGACAAGGCCAGCTGCTCATCATGCATCTGCTCGTAGAACTCGCTGCTGCCGCCGCCACCAAAAAAGTCATCGTCTTCGAACACATCATTGGCCGCCCGCATCGACTTCAGCAGCTCTTGAAGGAACACCGACTCAAATTGTTTGGCAGCCGCTTTCAGCGCGGCCTTTTCATCCTTGACGCCGAGCTGGCGCAACTGATTGAGCGAACGCAGATCGTGATAGCTGCCGACATCCGGAGCTGGAAGACTGCCTGTGATCGCGCGATCCGTCATGGCACCGCCTCAGATCACCACCAGCTCGGCCTGCAAGGCCCCGGCCTGTTTCAACGCTTCCAGAATCGCCATCAGATCACCGGGCGCGGCGCCAACCGCATTGACGGCACGGACGATCTGCTCCAGCGTCACCCCTGGCGGGAACAGGAACATCCGGGAATCTTCCTGGGCAACATTGATGTTGCTCTGTGGCGTAGTCACCGTGTCACCCTGCGCCAAGGCATTGGGCTGACTGACGTTCTGTTGTTCGGTGATCGTCACCACCAGATTACCGTGTGCCACCGCGGCTTTTTTGACCCGAACATGATTGCCAATGACAATCGTGCCGGTACGTGAATTGATCACAACTTTCGCGGCCGGCTCTCCCGGTTCCAGCGTCAGGTTTTCCAGCACCGACATGAAGGTCACCCGCTGCGCCGGATCGCGAGGCGCGCCGACTTCAACCGTCCCGGCATCCAGCGGTTGCGCCACCAACGGACCAAGCAGTTTGTTGATTTGTTCGGCGACACGTTTGGCGGTGGTGAAATCCGGCGCATGCAGATTGAGCAGAATGGAGTCACCCAGTGCGAAGCCATTGGGTGCCATGCGCTCGACGGTGGCACCATTCGGAATGCGGCCTGACGTCGGTACATTGACGGTGATCTTGGAACCATCGTTGCCCTGAGCACCAAAGCCACCAACCACCAGATTGCCTTGGGCGATCGCGTAGATTTCGCCATCGACACCGCGCAGCGGCGCCATCAGCAAGGCACCGCCACGCAGTGATTTGGCCTCGCCCAGACTGGAAACCGTGACATCGATCGCCTGACCGGGTTTGGCATACGGCGGCAGCTCGGCATGGATGGCGACAGCGGCGACGTTCTTGATTTTCGGCACCTGACCTTCCGGCAACACGATGCCGAAGCGACTCAGCATGGATTTGAACGCCTGCGCGGTGTATGGCGTCTGCTCGCCGGTGCCATCGAGACCCACGACCAGACCATAACCCACCAGTGGGTTGCTGCGAACGCCTGCAATACCGGCGATGTCTTTCAGGCGCTCGGCTTGCGCACTGTTGCCGGCTAGCACCAGCAAAGCGGTCAGCACAGCTGTCAACAGACGATTTGCCATCATGCACCTCAGAACGGCCACCACTCGGTTGTGAAGAACCGCGACAACCAGCCGCGGCTGTTCGCCTCTGCCATCTGGCCGGTGCCACTGTAGGCAATCCGGGCATTGGCCACGCGAGTCGATAGCACCTGATTGTCCGGGCTGACATCCTGCGGCCGGACGATGCCGCTGATGCGGACAAACTCCTGACCGGTGTTGATGTTCACCCACTTGTCACCGCGCACCACCAGATTGCCGTTCGGCAGAACCTGCGTGACCATGACGGTTACTGTTCCGGTCAAGGCATTGCTCTGCTTGCTGTCGCTTTCTGCCTTGAAATCACGGGTGGTTTCGATATCGGTTTCAAAACCAAACTTGTCGCCGTCGATCATCGGATTGGCACGACCGAAAATCAGGTTCGGCGAGATCTCGGTGGAATCGTCTTTCTTGATCTTGGTATCGGCTTTTTTCTGCGCCTGGGTGTTTTCGACCAAGCGCACCGTGATCAGATCACCGACCCGATTGGCCTTGCGATCCTCGAACAGGAAATTGGCGGTACCGGGGTTGTACAACGCGCCCGGTTGCGCCGCTGCCGGCTCCGGAATGGCCGGCATCACCGGGGCAAATTCCGGGTCGTCCGGCGCCGGCCCCGGCATCACGACGCAGCCGGTGAGGGCCGGCAACAGCAATGGCAGCAGACATTTTATCGAGCGGTTCTTCATATCAGCCTACCTTGCTCAAAGTGTCTGACTGACGTATTGCAACATCTGATCCACCGTCGAGATCACCTTGGCGTTCATCTCGTAGGCGCGCTGGGTTTCGATCATGTTAACCAGTTCTTCCACCGTGTTGACGTTGGAGCTTTCCAGGGAGCCACCGCGAATCGTGCCGATGCCGGTAAGTCCCGGCGTGCCGACCACCGGTGCGCCACTTGCCAGCGTTTCGATGAACAGGTTGTCCCCCATCGGCTGCAGACCAGCCGGATTGATGAAATCTGCCAGCGTGATATTGCCAATGACGGTGGGTGCAGCCTGGCCCTGCAACGTGACCGAAACGGTGCCGTCGAGGCCGACGGTGAAACTCTGCGCATCCTGCGGCACGGTGATGGCCGGCTGCAGCAGATAGCCTTCACCGGCCGTCACCACTTCCCCGTTTTGATTGAGCTGGAAGTTGCCGGCACGGGTGTAGCCGGTGCTGCCATCCGGCAATTGGATTTGGAAGAAACCGCGCCCTTGTACCGACATGTCGAGCGCATTCTCGGTGATCTGGATGGAACCCTGGGTGAACTGCTTCGGGTTCGCCACGGTTTTGACGCCGGTACCGAGCATCAATCCGGTTGGCAGTGTCGAGTTCTGCGTGGTGGCGGCGCCCGGTTGCCGAACGTTCTGATAGAGCAGGTCTTCGAACACCGCCCGGTTCTTTTTGAAACCGACCGTGCTGACGTTGGCCAGGTTGTGGGAAATGACGCTCAGATCGGTTTGCTGGGCATCAAGACCGGTTTTGCTGATCCAAAGAGCCGGGTGCATGGTCTACTCCTCCTGGCGCGAAAACATCACACCACAGTTACTGCATCAATCGACAACTCGATGTTGCCGACGCTAATGACTCACTACGTCAACCATCACAGCTGCACAAGTCGTTCCAACGAGGCATCGTTGTCCTCACTGACTTTCATCATTTTGACGTTGACTTCGAACTGCCTGGCCAGCGAGATCATGTCGATCATTTCCTCGACCGCGTTGACGTTGCTCGATTCGAGCGCGCCCTGCACGACTTGCACGTTGGCATCGGCCACTGCCGGTATGCCGCTTTCCTGGCGAAACAAGCCGTCTTCGCCTTTGCGCAGCGTCGTCAACGGCGGATTGACCAGACGCAAACGGTCCAGCACAACGACCGCATTTGCTGGCGCACCTTGTGGCCGCACGCTGATGGTGCCATCGACGCCGATATCGACTTTTTCATTGGCCGGAATCTGAATCGGACCACCATTGCCGAGCACCAGCCGGCCACCAGGTCCCTCCAGAAACCCTTGGGCATTGATGCGCAGTTCGCCGGCCCGGGTATAGCCCTCACCACCGTTGTCATCCTGCACCGCAAGGAAACCGTTGCCTTTGATTGCGATATCCAGATCATTGCCGGTGGTGATCAAGCTGCCGTGATCAAAATCGGTAGCGGGCCGCTCCGTCATGACAAAGGCGCGACTCGGCAAGCCGTTGCCGAAAATCGGCATGGCACGCGCTTGCGCCAGATCAGCCTTGAATCCGGTGGCGTTGGCATTCGCCAGGTTATTCGCCGACTTGGCCTGCGCCAGTGTTGTTTCCCGGGCACCGGTCATCGCGATGTAAAGAAGCCTGTCCATAATCGGTTACCGGATCTGGATGATTGTTTGGGTGATTGCGTTATTGGTTTCGATCGAGCGGGCATTGGCCTGGAAGTTGCGCTGTGCCGTGATGAGATCAACCAGTTCGCGGGTCAGATCGACGTTAGAGTTTTCGAGCGCACCGGACCGAATGAAACCAAAACTGGCCGTGCCTGCTTCGCCAGCCAACGCCGCACCTGATTCCAGCGTTTCCGCCCAGTTGGTGTTGCCAAGTTGCTGCAAGCCTTGTGAATTCGGAAAACGCGCCAAGGCAATTTTTCCAAGCGCGATCGCTTGGCCGTTGGAGAAGTTCGCCAGGACTACGCCGTCATCGGCAATGTCGATACCAGTCAACCGACCAACGCCGTAACCGTTCTGCGACAGCGTGCTGACGACAAAACCGGAAGCAAACTGCGTCGGGGAATTGTTGCCAAAATCCAGGGTCAAGGTTTGCGTCGGATCGGCGCCATTGGTGAAGCCCAAAGCGGCAGTGGTGAAAACGCCAGGCGGGACAGTTGCTGGCGTAGAGCCAATCAGCACGCCGGAGTTGTCGAACGTCAGCGAGCCGTACAGTTGACCACCCGCACCGACGGTGCCGCCGGTGATATCCACCGGGTTGCCATCGACTTGGTAGTACACCGCCCAGCTGTTCGGTGCCGCCTGATCCTTGACGAAATAGAACGTGCCAATGTGCGACTCACCCAGCGAATCGAAGAACGAGATCGACGTCGAGCGGGTGTAAGTCGTCGGCTGAGTGGAATCAAACAATGCCGGATTCAGACCGGCCTCGGACGCTGGCAGGTTCATGCCGATTTCGATCTCGGTGCTCAGCGCCGGCGTGCCAGCCGTTTGCGGCAATTGAATCGGCACCGTATTCGCAAGCGAGGTTGAAGAAATGGTGCCATCCGGATTGACCGGGAAGGCCTGTAACACCTGGCCCGTGGCATTGACCACATTACCAGCATCGTCGACACCAAACGCACCAGCGCGAGTGTATACCCGCTCGGCACTGCCAATGTTCGGCGCCAACACAAAGAAGCCTTCACCGCTGACCGCCAGATCCAGCGTGTTCTGGGTGAAACTCAGATTACCTTGGTTGAACTGCTGTGCGACCGCGCTGAGCAGGACACCTGAGCCAATCGCTGTCCGGATGCTGCCGAACGGCGACAGGGCATAGATATCGGCAAATTCCGCACGCGACTCCTTGAAGCCGGTCGTATTGACGTTGGCGATGTTGTTCGAGGTCACGGCCAGATCCGCTTGGGCGGCATTGAGACCACTGAGTGCGGTATTGAATGACATGGACTGCTCTCCTCTTGACCGTCATTGCGAACTGAGCCGGCCGGCTCAGCCGCCAATCTCATTCACTTCTGACAACGGAACCGAACCGAGGCCCGCCAGATTCAGGACAATGCCACCGGTGCTGCTGTTCAGATTGACACTGGTGACCAAGGCCCGGGTCTGCACCGCCAGTGCTTCGGTCCGGTTGCCGATACTGGCAAGCACCGTCACCTTGTATTTGCCGGGTGGCAAACGGTTGCCGCTGGTATCGTTGCCGTTCCACCACAGGTCGATCTCACCAGCCGCTTTCGGTCCCAGCTCTTCGGCATAGACCAGCTGGCCACTTTCATCGGTCACTTGCATCTGCACACGGAACGCATTGGCGTCCAATTCCGCGGTGCCGCTCATGCCGCCTTCGCTGAACAGGTAGGCCGTGTCGTTCGGCACCAACACGGTCCGGCCGACCATCGACGACGCCTGCAGCGCTTGGTTCGAGGTTAGTGATGCGGCCAGATCATTCACGCTGGTCAACAACCGCTGCTGACTGTCGAGCGAGGAAAACTGCGCCATTTGCGCGATGAATTCGGTGTTTTCCAGCGGTTTGAACGGATCCTGGTACTGCAACTGCGTGGTCAGCAGCGCCAGGAAATCTTCCTGGCCCAGTTGCTTGCGGTCCTGCTCGGCCGCTTCGGTTCGGGTCAGCCCGAGACCGGCGTAGATGTCACTTGCGCTGCTGATCGTCATGGCTGACGCTCCTGAACTATTGGCTGCTTGCTGTGGCCACACCGCATCTCGACCGCGGGGTGTCAGCGCCTGCCTGAAAACGGGTTTGGTTTCTGCTCCGCCGCCGGTTGCCGCTTACTGCAACCGGGCCGTTTGGACCTGGCTTACTGACCTATCTGCAAAGTGCGGGCCAGCATTTGTTTTGCCGTGTTGGCAACCTGCACATTGGTCTGATAGGAGCGTGAGGCCGAGATCATGTTTGCCATCTCTTCCACCAGATTGACGTTCGGCTGGTAGATGTAGCCGTCGGCATCGGCGAGCGGATGATCCGGCTGATAGCGCGGCCGCACCGGCGCGCTGCTCTCGACAATGCCCTTGACCTGAACACCACCAACCCCCTGCTCCTGCATCACCTGCGCAATGGCAGCAAACACCGGGTGCCGCGCCTTGTAGGTCTGATCAATGCTGCTGGAAATGCTGTCGGCATTGGCCAGGTTCGACGCGGTGGTGTTCAGCCGCACCGACTGCGCTGACATCGCGGTACCGGCAATGTCCATCACGTTATTCAAATCCATCATTCACCTCATGCGTTCAATCGTGCGTTCAACGCGCTATGCCATCAACGCTGTTCGTTACTCACCGCGGATCGCGGTCAACAGGCCACGGATCTTGCTGTTGAGAAAAGTCAGGCTGGTCTGGTACTGGATGGCGTTCTGGGCAAACGCCGCCTGCTCGACGTTGGCATCGACGGTATTGCCGTCGCCGGTATCCGGCTGCATCGGCACCCGGTACTGTTGCTCGGTGCTCAGGTAACGGCTGTTGCCGCTGAAATGCCGGCTGTCGGTGCGGGCCAGGCCCGGCGACTGATTGGCATGCATGGCGTTTTGCAGCGCCTGCCGGAAATCGATATCGCGCGCTTTGAACCCCGGGGTGTCGGCGTTGGCAATGTTGTTCGCCAGCACCGCAGAACGGCGCGACTGCACCTCAAGCGCCTGCTCGTGAATGCCAAAGGCTTTGTTGAAATTGATGGTCATGACCGCTGCCCTCTGCTGATCCGGCGTCCCGGAACAACGTCAATGGGGCAACTTCCATGCCAGTTGGAAAACAGCGAAGAAAGCACCATCGCGATACCGACGATACCGCCAATCGGCGGTGTTACTGACTCGCATGAGGGCGGTCAACGCGGAGAGTTGCAGCGCCCGCCTTTCCACCCGGCAAGGCTTTGCCGGGTGGCAAGCGTGCCGGAAGCAGGCAGCCCGGCTATGGCGAAGAGAATGCAGCAGACAGCGACAAGAGCTTACTTGAGGCGATACATGATGCCCGGCTGACAGCGGACCATCTCGAACCGTTCAGACAACTCGCCAAGTGATTCCGAACCACCGAGAAACAGCACGCCGCCGCGCTTCAATCGCGCCGTCAGCGCGGTCAGCACCTGCTGCTTGACTTGTGGGGAGAAGTAAATGAGCACGTTGCGACAAAAGATCACATCGAACGGACCGATCGAATACGGCATGCTGAGCAGATTCATCGGCTGATAGCTGATCGACGACTTCAAGCTCGCCTTGACCTGCCAGCGGCCATCCGGCAAGGGATCGAAAAACTTCTTCTTGCGTTCCGGCGACAAGCCACGCGCAACGGCGAGGCTGTCGTAGATACCGTCACGGGCGGCCTGCAGCATTTGCGATGAAATGTCGGTAGCGACAATGCGTATGCCGGCGAAAATCTTGGCTTTCGGTTCGGCGCGGTACTCCTCAGCCGTCATCGCGATGGAATAAGGTTCCTGACCACTGGAACAGGCTGCGCACCAGATCGCCATCGGCGCCGAGCCGGCGTGGTTCGGAAACAAGTCCTTGCGCAGCACCTCAAACGGATAGCCGTCACGAAACCACATGGTTTCGTTGGTGGTCATCGCATCGATGACCTGTTGCATCAACCCTATCGGCTGGTTGCGCTGCAGGCGATCGACCAGATCCGACAGATTCGCCAGCTGCTGTTCACGCATCAACTGGCTGAGCCGGCTGGTGACCAGATACTGCTTGCTGTCACCCAAAACAATGCCGCTGCGCTGCTGCAACAGCTCGCAGAAGCGCAAATAGCCTTGCTGTTCCCGATCCGTCGTATTGGTTACCGCCACGTCGGAGTCTCCGCTCCGTTATCCGCTTTGGCTGGCTGCTTCCACGCGGCGCTGCACCGCCTGAGCCAACTCATCCGGGTTGAATTTGGGAATAAAGTCATCGGCACCCACTTTGGCGACCATCGCCCGGTTGAACACCCCGGACAGCGAGGTGTGCAACAGAATGTACAGGTCTTTCAGGTTCGGGTCACCACGAACTTCCGCCGTCAAGGTATAACCATCCATCTCCGGCATTTCGATATCCGAGATCATCATCACGAATTCGTTCTTGATGTCCAGGCCTTTGGCTACCGTATCCTTGAGGATGCCCAGCGCTTCGGCACCGTCCTTGGCCATAACGGTGCGATAACCAAGCTGCTCGACGGTTTTCTTGATCTGGCTCCGCGCGACCACCGAGTCATCGGCAATCAGCACGGCGCGATCTGCCGCCGCCTTGCTGACGGCTGTTTCCAGCACGGCCTGGCTGACTTGGGTCGATTGTGGCGAGATTTCCGACAGGATTTTTTCGACGTCGATGATCTCGACCAGCTGCTTGTCGATTTCCGTGACCGCGGTCAGATAAGTGTCGCGGCCGGAGCCTTTCGGCGGCGGATGCATATCCGACCAATTGGTGTTGACGATGCGCTCCACCGAACTGACCAGAAAGCCCTGCACCGCGCGATTGTATTCGGCAATGATGATGAACGCGCCTTCGAGATTCGGTAGCGGTGGCCCGCCGATCGCCATGCTCATGTCGATCACGGAGATCGTGTTGCCACGAATATGGGCAACGCCGCGCACCACCGGATGTCGATGCGGCAACTGCGTCAGCGGGGGGCATTGCAGCACTTCCCGCACTTTGAAAACGTTGATTCCGTAACGCTGTTTACCCGTCAGCCGAAACAGCAAAAGCTCCAGCCGGTTTTGTCCGACCATCTGCGTACGCTGGTTGACGGTATCCATTATGCCGGCCATGACCACTACCCTCGCCTGCCCATCAGGGCATGAAATCTGCTTTGAGACCTTGCACCCTACGCAGCCGCCGTCCGCGGCGCTGTCTGCCACGAAGCATAGGCTAAGCCGATGAAATTGCGTAATGCAGGAATTCTGTTGGGTTTTTTGGTCGCCGGCGCAACGGTCGCCAGCGGCGACAACTCATCCCCATTGGTAGCGATTGCCCGGCAATTTCTTGCCGCCGAACTGCCTGCCGCAAGCAAAGACAGTGAACGCGAGATCCGCATCACTGAGCCCGATCCGCGCTTGCAGCTGACTGCCTGTCCAAGCGCTCCGGAGGCATTCTGGCCCACCAACGCACGGCAAACCGGCAATACGGTGGTTGGCGTGCGCTGCCCGTCGGCAAATGGCTGGCAGATTTTCCTGCCAGTCCAGATCCAGGAATGGAGCACCGTGCTGGTTGCCAGCCGGCCGCTGCGCCCGGGCGAACGGCTGCAGGCCGATGACATGAAGCCGATGCGGATCAGCCGTGACCAGTTGCGTGGTGACGCGATCCAGGAGCCGAAAGCGCTGCTCGGCACCCTGACCCGGCAGGCCATTGCCGCCGGCCAGCCGCTGACCCGGCAACTGACCTGCCAGATCTGCCGCGGCGATGAAGTCCGCATTGCCGCCGGCCAGCCGGGCTTTGAAGTCATCATGAAGGGCATCGCCCAAGGGGCCGGCAACATCGGCGATCAGGTCAGTGTCCGCAATCTGAGCAGCCGGCGGACCGTGCGGGCCGAAGTCGTTGCCGCCGGGCTGGTACGAGTGAACCTGTAAGTGTGATGCCGGGCTGGCCTTGGAATTGCTAAGACAAGGACAGGACTCAATTCAAGGACCAGATGAGGGGTCGGCAACGCCGGCAGCCGATTCCGGTCAAGCAGTCGCTAAAGTTCTCCCGGCGGCTGTCGATACAAGGGGCAACGAATGAACGGTCTCAATGGGTTGACCTACATGGACATCAAACAACTCGGTACCGTCGGCCAGCCGGCTGTCGACAACCGCCGCAGCGACAAGCTCGACGCTGTGATTGCCGACGCCAAAGCCAGCCGCCCTGCACCCGCCACCCGGCAACCGCCGGAGCTGGAGGTGTCGCCGGAAGCCAAAGCGATTGGCAAGGCGGTTGCCGCAGCGGCGCAAGCACCGGATGTCGATGAGGCCAAGGTCGCCCGGATCAAAGCTGCCATCGACGCGGGCCGTTACAGCGTGTCGGCAGAACGACTGGCCGAGAAAATGTTGCGCTTCGAGGAGAACCTGAAGGAGCGTTCATGATGACCGGCGCCAGCAAGCCGTCGCCTGCCGAGCAACTGCAGCTCGCGCTGCGTCAGGAAACCGCCATCGCCCAGCGACTCTATGAGGTCATGGCGCAGGAACAATCCGCACTGCAACGCATGGACACCAGCTCGATTCAGGCACTGGCGCAGGAAAAATCGCGTCTGCTCGCCGCGCTGGATGAACAATTGAGCCAGCGCCAAAGGCTGGTGCCTAACAGCCAGCAGCCCGGTGCGCTGGATGCGCTGATCGCCCGCTTGCCGGCACCGATGGCCAGCAACCTGAAACAGCTTGCCGATCAATTGCGCGAACTGATGCTGCGCTGTCACACCCAGAATGAGTTGAACGGCCGCATCATTGCCGCCAGCCGTCGCAGCGTTGAACGTTCGTTGAGCCTGCTGCGCGGTCAGCAACCCGACGCGGTGCTCTATACCCCCAATGGCGCGGCCACCCGGCTTGGTCCCGCGCGCCGTTTCGCCTCTGCCTGAACGTTTAACGTCTCCCTGAGCAAGCTGGCGTCGGATCAAACTCGACGTCATGGCGTCAAAACAAAAGGGCTGCCAATGCAGCCCTTTTGTTTGCTATGCCGAAAACATCCACGCCGACTCACACAGACATTCAGCTGAGCGCGTCCGGCACTTACTATTCAGCGCTTGTCATTCAGCAGTCATCGTTCAACTCTTGCGGAAGAATTTGTCCCACAGCATGGCGCCACGGGCAAATGCATACAGCAGAATCGCCGTAACCAGCAAACTCTGGCCAATGGCCAGCATCGTCACCGCCCGCTCGCCGTTGCCGGTGCTGCCGAACCACCACAGAATACCGCCAACCAGCAGAATCAACACGGCCAGCATTTGCAGCATCTGTTGGCGCCGGAAGCGATCCGCCGCCTTGCGCGAGCGCAGCCGATCCTGCTCATCCGGCGAGGCGGTAGCGCTGAAACCACAGCTTGGGCAGCTCGGCGATTTGTTGGACATTTTTTTGCCGCAGGACGGACAATCAATCAAAGCCATGCTTTCACTCACTTGTTCAGGTTAATGCAACGCCTCAAGCCGAAACCGACTTGTTGACGATCTCATATACATCCGCGGACAAGCCGGACTTGCCGAGCAACTGTTTCAATTGCGCCAACATCAATTGCTGACGGGGGTCATCAAACTTCTTCCAGCGATTGAAGCAACTGACCAGTCGCGCCGCGACTTGTGGGTTGCTGTCATTGAGCCGGGCCACCCGCTCGGCGATAAAGGCATAGCCACTGCCGTCGGCACGGTGGAACTCGCTCGGGTTGTTGTGCGAAAACGCCAGCCACAAGGCCCGCACCTTGTTCGGGTTGCGCACATCAAACGCCGGGTGCTGCTCCAGCCGGCGAATATCATCCAAAACCGAAACGATTGGCGCGCTCGCCTGCACGGCGAACCATTTGTCCATGACCAGCGCCTCGTCCTTGAACCGCTCGGCAAACGCGGTCAGCACCGCCGCCCGTTGTGGCGCCTCGCTGTGCGCCAGCGCTTTGACCGCAGCGAAGCGGTCGGTCATGTTACCGGCATCGCGCGCCTGCTGCTCGGCCAAGGCATATGCGGCGTCGCGACCGCTCTCGACCAGCAGCGCCAGACAGGCGTTTGCCAGGGCCCGCTTGCCAATGGCAGCGCCATCGACACCGCTGGCACCACGATGGCACTGCTGGCAGGCAAGCAGCACATCAAACAGCGACTCGGCGAGCGCGCGGCGCAGGAAGCGCTGCGCCGCCGTCAGCGCATCGATATCGACGACGTCGACCTGTTCCTGCAAATAAGCGATATCCGGCAATTGCAACAGGCGGGCGCGAACGGCGTTGTCGACTGCGTCATCCTGCAACACCGCCTGCAAGGCTTGCGTCAGCACCGCCGGCAGCGTCAGCGACTTGCCCGCGCGGAAATCCGCCGCCAGTTGCAGCAACACCCGGCTACCGAGCGTTTGGCTGGCATCCCAGCGATTGAACAGGTTGCTGTCATGTTGCAGCAGGAACGCGAGCTGCTCGTCGCTGTAGGCATAATCGAGCTTCACCGGCGCCGAGAAATCACGCAGCAAGGATGGCAGCGGCCGCTCGCGCAGCCCCGAGAACACAAAAGTCTGCTCTGCTTCGCGCAGCGGCAGCACCGGCGAGCTGCCATGCTCGTCGCCGCATTGCCAGTTCAGTGGCAACTCCTTGCCGTGGCGGTCGAGCAAGCCCATCCGGAACGGAATCAGGAATGGCGCTTTGACGTCCTGACCCGGCGTCGGTTTGGTGTGCTGCTTGAGCGTCAGCCGATACTCACCACGCGCCGTATCAAACGCATCGCTGACGGTGACCGTCGGCGTTCCGGCCTGGCTGTACCAGCGCTGGAACTGGCTCAGATCGACACCATTGGCCTCCGCATGGGCCGCGACGAAATCGTCGCAGGTAACGGCCTTGCCGTCGTTGCGCTCGAAGTACAAATCCATGCCTTTGCGAAAGCCCTCTTCACCCAGCAACGTATGCAGCATGCGGATGACTTCGGCGCCCTTGTTGTAGACCGTCACCGTGTAGAAGTTGTTCATCTCGACGTAGCTGTCGGGCCGGATCGGATGCGCCATCGGACCGGCATCTTCAGAGAACTGCGCCGTCCGGATCACGCGGACATCGTCCATGCGCTTGACGGTCGGCGAGCCCATGTCAGCCGAGAACTGCTGATCACGAAAAACGGTCAGGCCTTCTTTCAATGACAGCTGGAACCAGTCGCGACAGGTGACGCGATTGCCGGTCCAGTTGTGGAAGTATTCGTGCGCGATGACACTTTCAACACCTTCGTAATCGACGTCAGTCGCGGTTTCACGATTGGCGAGCACGTATTTGGTGTTGAAAATATTGAGGCCCTTGTTCTCCATCGCGCCCATATTGAAATCGGACACGGCAACGATCTGATAGATGTCGAGGTCGTATTCGCGGCCGTATTTTTCCTCGTCCCAGCGCATCGAGGCTTTCAAGGACGCCATGGCATGTTCGCATTGATCGAGCTTGCCCTTGTCGACATAGATCTTCAGCGCGACCCGACGGCCGGAACGGGTGACAAACGCGTCTTCGAGCAAATCGAAATCGCCGGCCACCAGCGCAAACAGGTAGCACGGCTTCGGAAACGGGTCGAGCCAGCGGGCAAAGTGGCGGCCGCCGTCGAGCTCGCCCTGCCCGGCCGGATTGCCGTTGCCGAGCAGGTGCGGGTAGCTCGCCTTGTCGGCCCGGATGGTGACGTCATAGCTCGCCATGATGTCCGGCCGGTCCAGAAAAAACGTGATGCGGCGAAAGCCCTCGGCCTCACACTGGGTGCAGAACTTGCCGCCGGATTTGTACAGGCCCTCCAGCCGGGTGTTGTGCTGCGGCGCGATCTGGACCACGGTTTCGAGCGTGAACTGGGCCGGCAGGTCGTGCAGGGTCAGGCCCTCCTCATCCAGCACATAGCGGCTGGCCGGCAGGGCCTGACCATCGAGGTGGATGGCCTTCAGGCTCAGCTCCTCGCCATCCAGATGCAACGCGCCAGACGGCGTCGCCACGGCCGGGTTAGCCCGGATCTGGAGCTGGCTGTAGACCTCGGCATGACTTTCGTAGAGGTCAACGGTCATCGTGACCCGGTCGATGAGGTAATCGCTGGCGCGGTAATCCTTGCGGAATTTCGGCGATTTCGGCTGATTGTTGCCCTTGGCCATCGGTGGCTCCGGCCCGGCGGTAACGCCGGTGCTTGGGTGGATACGAAAAGGTGAACGGCTGGGATGGCGATTGTAACCGCGTTGCCGGCGCAGGCCATTCGGTCGGAATACCGGACTGGCGTCGGGCCACGGAATCGCCGGAAGGGGGCAATCGAAACCGCGCATGAGTCAGCGCGGTCATGCTGCATCGCAACATTAGTGTTGCTCAGAAAAACATCTGGTCTGGCCGGTCATTCGCCGTAGTTGGGCTGTCACACCGACTCGGGTACAATGCGCGCCCTTCCGTTTGCGTAAAGGGAAACTGGCTGTTCAGTTCATAGACGGCTAGGATCTCACGCGCTTTTTTGTCCTTCACCACCCCGGAGGATTTGCCTTGTCGACGACCACCGTCGCGAAGTTTGCCATCGAGCGAGTCCAATACCTGGACCCGACCGGCAAGCCGCTCACCAAAACCCTGCCCGATTTCGCCAAAGACAAGGATCTGCTGCGGTCGATGTATCGCAACATGGTTCGTCTGCGCGCCTTCGACGCCAAAGCCTATGCCCTGCAACGCACCGGCAACATGGGCACCTATCCGGCCAGCCTCGGCCAGGAAGCGATTGGCATCGGCTATGGTCTGGCAATGAAAAAAGAAGACGTGCTGGTACCGTACTACCGCTCGACCGGCGGCCTGCTGATGCACGGTGTCTCGATGCTGGAAATTTTCCTGTACTGGGGTGGTGACGAGCGCGGTTCCGACTTCAAGGTTGCGCGCGAAGATTTTCCAATCGCCGTGCCGATCGCGACCCAGTGCCTGCACGCCGCTGGCGTTGCCACCGCCATCAAATACCGCAAGCAGCCGCGCGCGGTCGTGACCGAAATTGGTGAAGGTGGCACGTCGGAAGGCGATTTCTACGAAGCCATCAACGTCGCCGGTATCTGGAATCTCGGCGTCGTGTTCTTCATCAACAACAACCAGTGGGCGATCTCGGTGCCGTCTGAAATCCAGACCAACTGCGAGACCTATGCCCAGAAAGGCATCGCCGCCGGCATCGAAAGCGTGCAGGTCGACGGCAACGACATTCTGGCCGTGTACGACGTCGCCCACAAAGCCTTCGAGAAAGCCCGTGCCGGCAAAGGCCCCACGCTGATCGAAGCGGTGACCTACCGCCTGTGCGATCACACCACCGCGGACGATGCCTCGCGTTACCGCTCGAAAGACGAACTCGAAAAAGGCTGGGACAGCGAGCCGATCAAGCGCCTGCGTGGCTACCTCGAATCCCTGAAAGCCTGGAACGAGAAAGACGAAGAAGCGCTGCAGAAAGAAGTGGCTGATGAAATCGAGGCCGCGGTGCACGCTTACAAGACTTTCCCGGCACCGAAACCGGAAGACATGTTCGACACGCTGTACGCCGAACTGCCGAAACACATCCAGCAGCAGCGTGCTGACGCCATCGCCCGTGGCGCCAAGCACACTGGCGGTCATCACTAAGCCCGTCCATTCATATTAGGAACCAGCATGGCTGCTATTACCCTGATTGAAGCCGTAAACCTCGCGCTCGCTCATGAATTGAAGCGTGACAACGATGTCGTCGTGCTCGGCGAAGACGTCGGCGTCAACGGCGGCGTGTTCCGCGCCACCAACGGTCTCGCGCAAAAGTTTGGCAAGGACCGCGTGATCGATACGCCGCTCGCCGAATCGATGATCGCCGGTCTGGCGATTGGCATGGCCGCGCAAGGCATGAAGCCGGTTGCCGAAATGCAATTCGAAGCCTTCATGATGCCGGCTTACGACATGATCTATAACCACATGGCCCGTATGCGCCTGCGTACCCGCGGCCGCATCACGTTGCCGATGGTCATTCGCGCCCCATGGGGCGGTGGCATTCACGCGCCGGAACACCACAGCGATTCGCCGGAAGCGCAATGCGCGCACATTCCGGGCCTGAAAGTGGTGATCCCGTCGAACCCGTCGCGCGCTTACGGCCTCTTGCTCGCGGCGATTCGCGATCCGGATCCGGTGCTGTTCTTCGAACCGAAGCGCGTCTACCGCATCGTCAAGCACGAAATCGAAGACAACGGCGAAGAGTATCCACTCGGCACCTGCTTCGTGGATCGCGAAGGCACCGACATCACCCTGGTCAGCTGGGGCGCGATGATGCATGAGACGCTGATCGCCGCCGACAAGCTGAAGCTGGAAGGCATCAGCGCCGAGGTGATCGACGTCGCGACCATTTCGCCACTCGACATCGACACCATTCTGGAATCGGTCGCCAAGACCGGTCGCCTCTGCATCGTCTGCGAAGCGCCGCGTTCGGGCTCGTGGGCGTCAGAAATCGCGGCCCAGGTCGCCGAGCAAGGCTTGTTCAACCTGCTGGCACCGATCGGGCGCGTCACCGGTTACGACACCACCATGCCGTACTACAAGCTGGAAAAGCAGTACATGCCGAGCGTGGACCGCATTCTGGAAGAAGCACGCCGCTTGATGGAGTACAAGTGATGAGCTTTGTTTTCGAGTTGCCCGATCTGGGTGAAGGCCTACCGGATGCCACCATTGTCAAATGGTTGGTCAAAGAAGGCGACACCGTCAAAGTCGATCAACCGATCGCGGAAATGGAAACCGCCAAAGCTGTGGTGGAAGTCCCCTCGCCGGTTAATGGCGTGATCATGAAACTGCACGGCAAAGCCGGTGATGTGATCATCACCCACGCGCCGCTGGTGACCTTTGGCAATGCCGGTGAAAAGCCAGCCGCCGCGCCAGCACCATCTGCGTCGGCTTCCATGCATGCACAAGTCGCGACAAATATTCCTGCTACCCCTGCAAGCGGTGGCGGTGAAGTGTTCCTGTTGCCGGATCTGGGCGAAGGCCTGCCGGACGCCACCATTGTCAAATGGTTGGTCAAAGAAGGCGACAGCGTCAAAGTGGATCAACCGATCGCCGAGATGGAAACCGCGAAAGCCGTGGTCGAAGTGCCTTCGCCGCACGATGGCGTCATTGCCAAGCTGCACGGCAAGGCCGGTGATGTGATCATCACCCACGCGCCGCTGGTGACCTTTGCCGGTTCCGGTTCGGCCGCCGCGCCTGCTCCGGCCAAGAAAGACGAAGCACCAGCGGACGCCGGCACCGTCGTTGGTGCCGTGCAAGTCGGCAACACCATCGTCGCCGAAACCAGCGACGCCGTAGTCAAGGCATTGGCGAAGAAACTCGGTGTCGATCTGGCTCAGATCAAAGGCACTGGCACCGGTGGCAAAATCACCCAGGCCGATGTCAAAGCCGCTGCCGCTGGCGGCAGCGCGAAATCGGTTGCGCTCGCTGTCGCGCCGGTTGCTACATCTACGAATAATCCGCTGGCGTTCCGCGCCTCACCAGCCGTGCGCAAGCTCGCCAACGAACTCGGTGTCGACCTGAGCCGCTGCAACTGCAGCGGCCCGAAAGGCACGATTACCCGCGATGATGTCAAAGCCGCCTCGTCGGGTGCACCCGTTGTTGCCCGTGCTGCCGCACCGGCAGCATCGGCAGTTGCCGCTCCGGCCGCTGGTGCGCGTCTGCCGACCGTCACAGTGCAAATCAAACCGGAAGCCGTGCGCGGCGTTCGCCGCGCGATGGCACAGGCGATGACCGTTTCGCACCAGACCGTTGTGCCGGTCACGCTGATGGAAGACGCCAACATCAGCAAGTGGAAAAAAGGCGAAGATTCGCTCGCCCGCTACATCCGTGCACTGTGCGTGGCGGCCAAAGCCGAGCCGGCGCTCAATGCCTGGTTCGATGGCGCCAACATGGAACGGCTGCTGCACCCGAACGTCAATGTCGGCATCGCAGTCGACACCCCGGATGGTCTGTATGTGCCGTGCGTGAAGGAGGCGCAGAGCAAGTCGATGGTCGAGCTGCGCGCCGACGTCGAAGTGCTGCGCAAAAAAATCGCCGACAAGGCGATCAAGCCGGACGACATGAGCGGCGCCACCATCACGCTGTCGAACTACGGTTCGATTGCCGGTCGTTACGGCACCCCGATCGTAACGCCGCCGCAAGTGGCCATCCTCGGTTGCGGCCGCTTCCGCAACGAGCTGAAGATGACCGAACGCGGCATCGAGAACCAGCGTATGCTGCCGTTGTCGCTGTCGTTTGATCACCGAGCCTGCACCGGTGGTGAAGGCGCCCGCTTCTTGGCGGCCGTGATCGCTGATCTGGAAAAACCGGAATAAACGAACCTTGTGCCGTTGTATAGAATGGGCGCTCCGGCGCCCATTCTGTTTTCCGCGCTCTGACAAACGACTCGCAAGGATTTCGCATGCTTATTCAACGCAATGGCACCACCGCCCGCTGGTCGGACAGTGTTGTTCATGGCGGCTCGGTCTATTTGGTCGAAGTGCCGACGACACTGAGCGCCGACATCACAGTGCAGGCACAGGAAATGCTGGCCAGCGTTGAACAGCAGTTACTGCAACTCGGCAGTGACAAATCGCAGCTGTTGATGGCAACCGTTTACTTGGCCGATATCCGTCACATCGACGCATTCAATGCGGTCTGGGATAGCTGGATACCAAATGGAAGTGCGCCCGTGCGTGCCTGTGTAGAAGCCAAGCTGGCCAATCCCAGCTACAAGGTTGAGATTCAGCTGATAGCCGCGGTGCGCTAAGCACCGACCACTTCAGTAGCTTGGCAAGGGCCAACGACGTGCTGACGAGCCTGCACGATTGGTAGCGGACCGGAAAAGATGTTGTGACATTTTTTCGGTGTCGGCGCCGACCTGGCTTGGGTAGCATGGCCGGCCATCTGTGCTACCGATCGCAAGACTCCGGCCATGAAACGCCTGCATTGCCTGCCCGCCCTGCTGTTCAGTCCGCTGACCATGGGTTCGGCACTGATCATAGACGGTCGCGTTGATGAAGCACTCTGGCGCGAGGCCAAGACCTTTGATCAGTTCGTCACCGTCGAACCCTATACCCAGGACAGGCCACAGTTGCAACAACAGGTCCGCCTGCTGTCACGGCCGGAAGGGCTGGCGGTGGCATTCGAAATCGAGCACCCGGCCGATGTCGTACGGACCAAACCCAAAGCGCAGCGCGATCAGATTGGCGCGGCTGATCGGGTCAATCTGATTGTCGATTACGACGGCAAAGGCCAAACCGCCTACAACTTCACCGTCAGCCTCGCCGGCGATATCGAAGACGGCATTGCCTCGCGCAACAGCTTCCGCAACGACTGGGATGGCGACTGGCAATACGCGGTGCACGAGACCGATGCCGGTTGGTCGGTCGAAATGCTGATCCCGTGGACCATTACGGCGATGGACCCGGTCGATGGCGACACCCGTACCATCGGCATTTATCTCGATCGCGTCTTGAAAGCGCGTGGCGAGCGTTACGCCTTCCCTGCCCTGCGTTTTTCCCAAAGCGATTTCGTCAGCACCTTTGCCAAGGTCGAGATCCCGGCCTACTCGACCTCGCAATCGCATGTCTACCCGTACGCCAGTGTCCGCTATGACAAGGTCAACAACGAAACCGAAACCCGCGCCGGTGTTGACGTGTTTTACAAGCCGTCGCCGTCGTTTCAGTTGGTCGGCTCACTGAACCCGGACTTCGGTCAGGTCGAAAGCGACGATCTGGTGATCGATTTCTCCGCCATTGAAGTGTTTTTCTCGGACAAGCGGCCCTTCTTCACCGAGAACAATGACGATTTCATTCTGGCGCTGCCGGACAGTGGTCAGCTTATCTACACCCGCCGGATCGGTGGCACCCGTGACGATGGCAAAGGCATTGCCGATATCGATGCCGCGGTCAAAATGCGGGCGGCAACCGGCAATGGTTCGATCAGCTACCTCGGCGCGCAGGAGGCGGATTACAACGACGATATCGGTCGTCGCTTTCAGGTACTGCGGCCGAAGTACCGGCTGGCAGACAGCCAGTTCGGCTATCTCTTGCTCGACACCGAACATCCGTTTCTGGACCGTCACGCCGAAGTGCAAGGACTCGATTACGAAACCGCGTTTGCCGACAGTGTCCGGTTCCGTGTGCAGGCTTTGCAAAGCAAAATCGACACCGAATCGGCATTGCTCGATGAAACCCTGCGCGGTCGCGGTGGCTGGCTCACGGTCGACATCAATCCGTCGGTGGCGACCCAGCACACCTTCGAAGCACTCAGCTATGACAAGGAATTGGTGCTGAGCGACATGGGCTATCTGCAACGCGGCAACCTGCGGCAGGTGGCGTGGCAAAGCCGGTTTGTCCAGACCGGATTCGCCGACGATGCCCTGATCCGCGAAATTGAATGGGAAGGCAAAGTCAAACCACGCCGCAACCAGCAAGGCGATGATATCGGCGACATGGCGCGCCTCACCACGCGGCTGCGCAGCCAGGCCGGTGATTACGCCGAGATTGAAGCGATCTACCAACAGGCCGGTGAAGATGATCTGATCTCGCGCGGCAACGGCAACTGGGATGCGCCGGGCAAAACCACCATCGAGGCCTACCTGAATACGGCCCGCCGCGGTGACAGCTCCTGGGAGATAGGTTACTTCAGTCAGGAAGAAGGCCTCACTGAGCCGTTCGATCAATTCTGGCTGACCCATATCCACTACTTCGGCGACAGCCTGACCGTCGAGGCGTTTGTCGAGCAGCGCATGAGTCCGGATTGGCTGCTGTGGCTCGAGGCCGACCAGTTTGCCCGCTACCGTCGCGAGCAATACAACGCCGGTTTGTCGTTCAGCTGGTTTCCGGCCGAACGGCACGAATTGCGGATGAAGAGCCAGTGGCTCGCCATCAGCGCCGATCACGGTCAGCGTTACCTGCTGGTCAATGAACAAATGCAAGCAACTGGCGCCGCCGAGAATGATCTGCAAATCAACACCTTCGGCCTGCAGCTGCGTTACCGCTATCAGCTCGGCTCGTTGTCGGATCTGTTCGTCGTTTACGCCCGCGGCGGCTTCTCCGAGCAAAACCGTGATGACTCCCCTGGCCGGCTGTTCGATGATGCCCTACGCCTGCGCGATGCCGACCAGTTCCTGGTAAAGGTCCGGCTGCAGTTCTGAGTCGGCCGGTGACGGCATTGGGGCAGCCAGCTGACCGCGCCCAACCTTGTCGGCGGCGCTCTTCTATACTTGCCGCTAATCGACAAGGGAGGCAGTCATGACAGGCAAGTTCGGCTATATCGGGATGCTGTGCGGCCTGGTACTGGCCGGCCCCAGCCTGGCCACCGACAGCGGCCATTCCCCTCAGGACTTGTTTGATCTGTCGCTGGAAGAACTCAGCCAAATCAAGATCAGTGTCGCCAGCCGCAACGCGCAACTGCTGCGCGACGCAGCCAGTCTGGTCACCGTGTTCACCGACAATGATCTGCAGCGTCTGGGCGTGCGCACGCTCGGCGAACTGCTCGGCTACGTGCCGGGCATGCGCAGCTACCGCAACAGCAGCACCAGTCCGTGGCTGGACAGTTATGAAGTGCGCGGCGTGCGCGATGATTTCAGCAGCATGCTGTTGCTGATGGTGGATGGTCGCCGCATCAACTCGCCTTACAACGGCGGCACGGGGCAGATGTTTCAACACCTGCTGGGCAACGCCTCACGCGTCGAGATCATCCGCGGTCCTGGCTCAGCGCTTTACGGTTCGAGCGCCCTGCTCGGCGTCATCAATATCATTACCCGCGGCGCAACCGAACGACTGCGGTTTGGTGTCGGCAATGACGGCCTGGCAGAACTCGCGGCCAGCTCCGGTTTCGGTACCGGTGATTGGTACGGCAGCGCACATGTCGCGCTACAGCGCTCCGACGGCCAGGACTATAGCATCGACAATGACACCACCGGACGCACACAGACAACGCGCGATCCGTATCGCAGCGAAAATTTCAGTGCGCAACTTGGCTATCAGGCCTTTGAGTGGTACGGCTGGGCGTATCAGCAAAAACTCGATGACTTTTATCAGGTGAATTTCGTTCACCCCGACAACCGCACCGAACAGGACGGTTACGAAACCGGCGTGCGCACACAATGGGACGATCAAAGCGCCGGCTGGCGGCTGAAGGCGCAATTGAGCCGCCACGTCATCGATCAAATCAGTTACGCCAACCGCGCCGCCGCGGGCAGCCCGCCGTTCCTTGCTGCCGATTGGCTGGGTGGATTTTCGGTGAAATCCGCCAGTGATGCGCTCGACGTCGACGGCGTTTGGCAAGTTACCAGCGATGACGCCATCAGCGCCGGTTTGCGACTGTCTGAAGAGCGGATTCACCGGGCCAAGCTGCAGTCCAATTATCGGTTGACCGACTTTGCCTATCTCGGCGAGTTGCAGGACATCAGCGATCTGGTGCCACCGGTCGAGCGTAACGTGACAGGCGCCTATCTGCAGCATCAGCGACAATGGTCACCGCACTGGCAAACCACGCTGGGTTTGCGACATGACAATTATGAAGACAGCGGCTCTGACAGCAGCCCACGCTTGGCAGTCAGTTATTACGATGGCGATAACGACACCATCAAGCTGATGTGGGGTCACACTTTAGCCGACCTTGTCAATCGAGACGAGTCAGTTTTCACCCGGTCGTCTGGTGGCCGGGGTGGTTATTCCGAACTGAATGTGCTTCGTTTTCGCTGTCCCGGTATTGCCTGTCGGTGATGTCAGCGTAAAAGCCGCACCAGTCACACTTCAGGATCAAGCGGCTGCTGTGGCTTTCGCCATCGGCAGTCGCCCTGGCTCCGATGGAGCCCCAGCAATCCCTTGGTTACGTGTCAAGGTCGTGTGTGTTGGCGTCTATCAGATCGCATGGCTCAACTTTCGTTGTCCAACCCCTTGGTGAC
>JBKBHF010000049.1:0-26440 GCA_046297695.1 Permianibacter sp.
GCCAACGATGCTTGGCAAGCGCATCCTGGCACTGGCGCTCCGTCCCGTAGGTTTTGATGAACTCCGCCAGTGACAAACCGGCTTGGAATTGAATGCGATTCATGGCCATCGCGGCATCCCCAATAAACAGAATGCCGCTACCATGCCGACATGGCGGGCGCAATTGCTGCGCCCGCTGAGACAGCTACCTAATCAGGAAAGAAAAAGGCGCCGCAAGGCGCCTTTTCTTTTGCTGGGGTTAGAAGCTGAAGCGCACACCTGCCTGCCATGACCGCCCCATCTGTGGCGCGATGTCCTTCAGGAACGACGTGTGCAGACGCACCTCTTCGTCGAGCAGATTGCTGCCACGCAGGAACAGATCGGCGCTGCTGTCGCCCAGGTAGACACGGTAGATGAGGCCGGCGTTGACCAATGTGTAGCCATCGGTTTCAGTTTCGAACGCGGTCACCTTGTCTTGCTCGGCGACTTCGATGACATCGAGGCTGGTGCGCAGCTCGCCAGAATCGAAATCGAGGCCGAGGCCGAGCCGCTGCGGCGGGATGCGTGGCAGATCGCCGCCGTCATCGAGTTCGCCCGCGGTCTCGTCGTAGAAACCGCGCAGGATCCAGGCACCGGCGTCTGACTCGAAGAAGGTCCAGTCGGCAGCAAGCTCGATGCCTTGCAATGTGGCGTCCGCCTGGAAGTACTGGAACACCGGCAGTTCATCGAGTTCGGCGCCGGTGGCGGCGGCGAAAATGAAATCGCTGACCGCGTTGCGGTACACCGTCAGGTTCAGGCTGGCGTGCTCGCCGTGATAGCGCAGGCTCAGATCAATGTTGCTGGCGGTTTCGGTGCCGAGATTGACGTCGCCGATTTCATAGCTCTGGGTTGCGACATGCGGACCGTCGGAATACAGCTCTTCCGCGCTCGGCATCCGTTCGGCGTGCGCATACGACAGCGCGGTCGACCAATTGCTGCCCAGATCGTAAACGCCGCCGACCGACCAGCTGAACGCGCTGTCGTCGTAGTGCGGCTGGGCCGATTCCGGCGTCACGTCCTGCTGCTCGTAACGGATGCCGCCTTCCAGATGCAGTTTGCCGAGTTCGCGTTCTTCGACCAGGAACAGTGCCTGGCTTTCGGTGGTTGATGGCGGCACGAAAGCTTCTTCGCCAATCGCAGTGAAATCGCGATCGGTGATTTGCACGCCGATGACACCGCGCATACCGGCGAGCGGCTTGTGGACCAGTTCCAGCCGCGTGTCGGTGGCCTTGTTGTCGAACGTGGTGCCGACTGCATCGCCTTCGAGTTCGACGTGCTCGTAGTCGTTGCGACCGATGCGCAGTTTCAGTGCTTCAAAGCCCGGCAGCGGTTCATCGAAGCGGGCTTTCAGATCGGTGCGGCGCTGTTCCAGATCGATGCGAACCGGGGCCTCTTCTTCCTCGACGGGCGGCACTTCGCCTTCGTCGTGGTGATGATGGTGGCCCGGAATGCCGTAATTGCTGTTGTAGGCACTGATGGCAATGCCAATGAAGCCACGCTCACCGATGTAGGACGCGCCGACACTGCCGCCATCGCCTTCGATGCTGCTGTTTTCCAGCTGGCCGTGCGCGAGCGCTTCGCCGGCGTGTTCGCCTTCTTCTTCTTCCGGGAAGCGTTCGGCCTCGCCCGGGATCTCGATGTCGTCGGTGTCGCGCTTGAAGGCATTGAGATGGAAGGCAAAGCTGCCGCTGCCGCCATCGAACGCGGCGGCGGTGCTGCGCTCGTCGTTGCCGGTCTGGCTGCGCAGCTCGATCGCGCCTTCAATCCCATCCTTGCGGGTTTCCGGGATCCGGCGGTCGATGACATTGACGACGCCGCCAATGGCGCCGCTGCCGTACAGCAGCGTGGCCGGGCCGCGCAGCACTTCGATTTGTTCGGTGGTCAGCGGCTCGGCGGCGACGTTGTGATCGGCCGACACGGTCGACGCATCGAGCGTCCCGACGCCGTCCTGCAGCATTTGCACACGGGCGCCACCGAGGCCGCGAATGACAGGGCGAGACGAGCCGGCGCCAAACGATGACGCGCTGACGCCCGGCTGGTTGTCCAGCGTTTCGCCGAGGGTGGCAGCGCGCGCTTTCAGCAGGTCATCGCCGGCCAGCACTTGCGCCGGTGTCGCCATTTCCAGCGTGCGGTGTTCGAGCGCGCTGGCATTGACGACCACATGCTCTACATCGTCGTCGAGTTGCACGGTCAGGCTCTGATCCATTTCGCCAACGGCAATTTCGCGGTTCAGGTGGCCGTGCCGGCCGGCTTCGATATCAAGCAGCAAGGTGCTGGTTTTGACATTCTGCAGTTCAAAGCGGCCGTCGCTGTCCGTTTGTACGGTTTGATTCAGTGCCGGTACCCGGATACGGGCATTGGCGACCGGTTTTTGCGTGGCATCGAGCAACTGGCCGCGCACGGTCGCAGCGTCGGCGGCGAACGGCGTCAACAGCGTACCGGCAACGGCCAGCGCCAACAGGGATTTTTTGATGGAAAAGGTTGTAGTGGCGAAACGGGACATCTTGGCAAACTCCACAAGCGAACCCGCACGGCCATAGGCCGCGGTGCGGATTCACGAATACACCAGGCACACCGACCGGTGGCTGACGTCGATGCCTTGCTTGGCAACGAGGTTCAGGGAACCCGGTATCGGTTGCGATCGCAGTGACCGCCGCAACGCGGAACGTGCGGCGACCATTCGGCATCACCGTCGAACATGCCGACGGGAGCCGCTTGGGATCAGGCGTGGAGGGAGGGCGGTGGGCCGCGCGCCGGCGGCGGTTGGCTGCGGAAGACGGATGCCGGGGCCGGCGTCAGGGCAAGGTAAATGGCGGCTGGTGGTGCCAGTGTGGCCACTTGCGGCACGCTGGCGAGCGGTGCGTTGCCTTGATCGGCATGAGCGCAGATTTCGCAGAGCGTTTCAGCCGGGTGATGAACGCTGTCGAGCCGGTGAACGAGGCCGAACGTCTGGCTGACCAACACCAGTGCCAACGCAAGCAGCAACAGGCCGCGCCAACGATGGCGCAGCCGGTCGAATGCGAAATGCGGTGACGGGGAGCTAGTCATGGCGCGCAAGTCTGGCATAACCGGCGGCACCGGCAAAGGCTTTCCGGCGCGGCCCGTTACGCCAGACTGTTACAGAGCGTGATCGATCTGGCCAAGTTTCGCACGCCAGTCTCAGCGCCGCTCGCTGCCATGCTGATGCAAGCTGGTGCTCGATTCGGCGAAGCCGGCGATGAAGCCGTCGCGTGCACTCAGGGTGAACAGCCGCTCGGCGGAGCCAAGGGTGTCGCGGTAACCGAGCGTGAATACCTGCGTGTGGCCGGCAGCGGCGATGGCGCGCAATTCGGCTTCGATGCGCTGGGTCCACGGGTCATCGCTGGCGTAAGCGTTTTCATACAGCACGATGTCGGGGTTGTGTGGATGCGGTTGCATCAGCGCCAGCCCGGCGAGCGTATCGGTGCCGTCTTCATTGAGCCAGATGGCCTCGCCAATCAGGTTCAAGCCGCGATTGAGCAGGATCAGATCGTCGGGTCGCTCGGCTTTGAAACTGCGAATGACGCCGAGCATGGCCTGCACTTTTTCGATACGGGTCGCGCGCGGCCATTGTGGATGGGTGAGGTAGCGGTCGACGGTATCCGGCGTATCCAGAAACACGCCATGCAGGCCCTGACGGACAAGCGTCTCGTGCTGCGTTCGCAGCCAGCGCTGCCAGACCGGTGCGCTGACATCGATGCGCCAGGAGGCGAATTTGTCATTCCATTCCAACGCGATTTGATCGAATGCCTGTTGTTCGGTGGCTGGCAAGCTGGCAACGAAGGCATCAAACGCCGGCTTCTCCCGGCTATCGAGTTCGCCGATGCTGAGGTAGCCAATGACGCGGGCATGGCGTTCGGCGGCCCGGGCGAGCAGTGCGCGCAACGGCGCTGCCGACAATTTGCGGCTGTCGAGGATCAGCAATTCGCCCGGTTGCAAATCCCGCTGCAGTCGCTGCAGCTCGGTGGTGTCATGGCCGTAGTACAGCTGATAACTGCTGGCCTTGAATGGCGTCGCCGGCGATGGCGTCTGGTGCTGGCAACCGCCCAACACGATCCCGAGCAGCACGGTGAATATTGCCGTCAGGAGTTGGCGCGTCCGGGGCTGCCATTCTGTTGCGAGAGAGGACATCACTCAGCCCCCTTCTTTCAACAGCGCGATCAGATCCTGGCCGACGGTGACGCGGGGCCGTTCGACGATGCGGCCCAGTTCGCGACCGGCCCGGCTGACGACAATGGTTGGCGTGCGAGTGATGCCGGCTGCCTCGGCGCGGCCGGCCGGGTCGCGCTTGTTGTGGTCGAGGTTAATGAGCTGCAGTTGGAGCCGGTCTGGCGCGTGCGGCTCGACCAGCGCCAGCAGCCGCGGCAGCTCCCGGACACTGTCGTGGCACCAGTCGGCGAAGTAAACCGTCACTTCGGCCGTGCCATGGCTTACCAGGGCCGTCTGCAAGGCGGCGACCTCATCGGCCGGAGCCGTTTCCGGTCGGGCGAAGTCAGGAGCGGCGGCGCGCAGGGCGGCCGGGCTGACTGGACCGGGCGGGGCCTGATGGGCACAGCCTGCCAAGGTCAGGCAAGTGGCGAGAAGCAGGGAACGGAACATGGCAACAGCGTCTAAACGTAAGCAGGCCGCCATGCTAACGAGCGGGTTGGAGGCTGGCAAAGCAGGCGTGGGAGCGGGGGCGCTTTAACTGGTACAATTAAACCGATATTGTCCTGGCGGTATCTTTGCCCCCTACTGGTCTGAGTTGCCGTTCGGGTTCTTGACATGGCCAAGGTGCAAGTGAGTCAGGCTTCCGTTATGCTTGGCCTGACCCGAGCGGGCAGGATTGGCCCAAGAGACGGCTGTGTTTTCCAACAGTCGTTGGAGAACTGCAGGAATGTCGTACCAAGGAGATGCTGCCAAGATGGCGCTGGTCCTTATCGTGGATGATGATCCCACGGTGCTGCGCATGCTGACGCAAGTCATGCAGCGTGACGGCCATACCGTGATGCAAGCCGAAGACGGCGACGTGGCGATGAAGCTGTTTCGGCTGCAGCCGGCCGATATCATCATCACCGACTTGCTGATGCCCAACAAAGAGGGCCTGGAGCTGATCGCCGAAGCGCGGGAAATCGCGCCGGAAGTCGGCATCATTGCCTATTCCGGCGGCGGCAAGATCCAACCGGAAAATTATCTCGAATTTGCTGCTGGCATGGGTGCCGATCGGGTCTTCACCAAGCCGGTGCCGATTACCGATCTGTCGGTTGCGGTCAAGGAGCTGCTCGCCAGCCGCCCGGCTGTTTGATTACCGGATTTGCGTGCCCGACTGGCACAAACTGTCACTGCAAAAAAACGCCGGCTTATGCCGGCGTTTTGTCCTGTTCGGGACTGGTTTCCTGATTGATGGGTTCCAGCGTCATCGTGAACCAGAACCGGCTGCCCTTGCCGACTTCGGAGCTGACACCGATTTCACCGCCCATCAATTCCGCCAGTTGCTTGCTGACGATCAAGCGCAAGCGGCCGGCAAAGCTGGCATTGGTCAGGCGCGAGCGGCTGTCGAGCGAATCAAACAAACCGGCCTGGGCATCTTTCGGAATGCCCTGACCGGTGTCGCTGACCGAAAACCGCAGCCGCTTGCGATTGTCCTTTTCCAGCACGTCGACATAGACACCGACTTCGCCTTCTTTGGTGAAGCGCACGGCATTGCCGATCAGGTTGCCGAGGATCTGCTTGACCCGGGTTTCGTCGGCCAGCGCCACGTCCGGCACGTCGAGGTTGATGCTGTGGGTCAGCTTCAGATTCTTGGCGCTGGCGTGATGGGCGTATTCGGCAACCACCGATTCCAGCATCGGTTGCAGCCTCACCGGCTGTTTGTTGAGTTTCAGCAGGCCCGCGTCGAGCTTGCTGAAGTCGAGAATGTTGTTGAGGTTGTCGACCAGGGTGCGGGCAGCGCGGCTGGCAATGGTCAGCAACTCGCGCGGCTCCTGCGGCAGCCGATACTGTTCGAGCAGATGCAGCATGCTCATCATGCTGTTCATCGGCGTGGTGATCTCATCGCCCATGCGCGACAGGAATTCGCTTTTGGTTTTCGGGGCATTGACGGCGACATCACGCTCACGCAGCACATGCCGGGTCTGTTCGACCAACTGATCATGCTGGCTGCGCAGCCGGGTCAGCTGCACTTCCAGCTGTTGCGCCTGCTGACTGGTTTGCTGTTGCCACTGCAGCATCGCCTGCTGCAAGGGCGCGGTTTCCGGCACGCTGCGCAAGCTGGCGAGCGCGCCGCGCTGGCCTTCGTTTTCACGCTGCACGGCGTTCAACAAGGCGGCGTGGGCCTGTTCTTCGCGGACGCCGTCCTGCCAGAGCCACCAGGCACCACCGGCGCCCAATACCAGCACCACGATGGCGCCGAGCCACCACAGCGCCGATTGACTGGGCAATTCGGTCAACGGCGCCAGCGACAAGCGATGGCCAGACTCAATGCCGACCGGCCACGGAATGCGGTCGCCCGCCAGGCTGTCGTTGACGTCGAACTGGATATCGAGTCCGGTGCGGCTCGACAGCGTGCTGGCCAGACTGGCGTCCAGCGGCAGCCCGATCATCATCACGGCAATGGTTTGGCCTTCGCTGCGAATGGCTTCGCTCAGCATCAGCACCTTGCGATCACGCAGTGTTTGCTCTACGGCCTGGGTTGCCGGTTTGTCGCTGTACTGTTGCAACAGGTAATCACCAAGCCCATACAGTTCGCCTGGCCGGCTGGGGGCGTCCGACAGATAGAGCATGTTGCTGGAGCGGTCATGCAGCAAAACCACGTCAAACCCGAAGCTGTTGCGGGCATTGGCCAGTTCGCGCACGACCGCCGGTTGGGCGCCGCTGCGGATCAGATCTTTGCTGCGCGGGTCCTGGGCGGCGCGGCGCAAGAATTGTTGGCTTTGTTCGATCAGCTGCAGCAACGCGCGATTGGCTTGCTGGCTTTGTTGTTCACGCAACGCATCAACCGCGGCGGCACGCACGGTCGCCGCTTGTTGGCCGACGGCGATCAGCAGCAGACTGGCAAGCAAGGTCAGGATGGCAATCACCAAGACCTGGCGGATACGCAAACTCATCATCGGAATCAGGCTCTTCGTTGTTGTTGTGCCGGCCACCAGCAGACCGGAGAGCGCCGGCGCAGGTGCCAGCAAGGATCTGCAAGATTGTAGGCAGGATTGACCGGCATGGTGCTGACATTCGTCCGGGCTGTGACCGCAGTCAAACTCCGAATGCTTGTCGCTGTTGCACGCGCGTCAGCATTTCCGCGTGATGCGGCACCGGCAAACCGTGCGCGGCGGCGGCTCGCAACAAGCTCCCGGTGATGAACGCGATCTCGGTCGGTCGCTGCTGCAGGTAATCCTGCTGCATGGAATTGTAGTTGCTTGCCGTTTGTTCGGCGATTGTGTGCACCCGTTGCAGCAATTCGGCACTGCTCAGACCATGACCGATTGCGGTCAGCACGGCAGCCGCTTCGCCGGCCAGCGCCGGTAACCAGTGCGCGGCCAGCGGATGCTGCAGCAATTCGCCATTGCGACAATTGAGCAGCGCGGTCAGCGGATTGATGCAACTGTTGATGGCGAGCTTGTGCCAGAGCCGGGCCTGGATCTGCTCGTCCCAGTGCACGTTAAGCCGCGTCTGTTGCAGGCTGACCAAAGCGGCCTGATGGTGATCGGCCGGCAGTTGGCCGCGGCCCGGGCCGAGCCAGATCCCGCCGGCACCGGCGTGCACCACGGCATTCCGTGCCGTGCGGAAACTGCCATGGGTACTGGTGCCGAGCCAGATGATCGTGGTGGCCGGAAGACAGTCGCGGGCGATAGCTTCGGCGCCGATGCCGTTCTGCAGCAAAACCACCAGTTCAAGCGCGTCGACGTGTGGACCGAGGGCGCGCAGCGCATATTGGAGATCGGTCGCTTTGACGGTGACCAACAGGCGGCGTGCCTCGGCAGGCAGGGGTAGCGACTGACTGGTCACTGCAATCATGCGTTGCGCCGACTCCCCTTCCTGATAGTTCACAGCCGACAATGGCTCACGGCCGGGCTTGTCCAGCAGGCAAACGGCCTGCTGCGCTTCGGCCAGTGCCGCTGCCCACAGCAGACCTTGGGCGCCGGCGCCCAGAACATGCCAATTGCCTTTCGAAGCCTGCTTCATTACCGTGCCGTCATCGTTTCCATTGGATCGCGTTGGTCTGCACCGTGCGGGCCGGTTCGGTCGCGTAGGTGCGCCTTGTGATGTTGTCTCAGCGTTTTGCCTTCTGGCGCCGCCATACTGCCATTGTTTTGCTGGGTTTTGCTTCGGGTATTCCGCTCGCATTGACCGGGCAGGCGATGCAAGCCTGGCTGACCACGGAAGGGCTCGATCTTGCCACCATCGGTTTTCTCGGTCTGGTGGCGATGCCGTATGCGCTCAAGTTTCTCTGGGCGCCGCTGCTGGATCGGTTTGAGCCACCGTTTCTTGGCCGCCGACGTGGTTGGTTGGTCTGCTTTCAGCTCGGTCTGGCACTGGTGCTGTGGCAGATCGCGCAGCTGTCGCCGGCGCAGCAGCCGCTGTGGTTCGCGGTGCTGGCGGTGGCGATCAGTTTTCTGTCGGCATCGCAGGATATCGTATTCGATGCCTGGCGTACCGATGTGCTGCCGTCGGATGAACGAGGCCTCGGTTCGTCGTTGATGGTGGCCAGTTATCGCGCCGCGATGGTGATGTCTGGCGGTATCGCCTTCATCTGGGCTGAGCAGTGGCAAAGCTGGGCCAAGGTCTACCAGACCATGGCGTGGTTGATGCTGGCGGCAGCGGTGCTGACTGTGCTGGTGGCCGAGCGCTACGAGCGGGCACCCGGCCAGAAACTGGCTGCGCCGGGCCGCGAACTGCTGGCGTTTGTGCTGATGCTGGTGGGAGTGGTCGTTGCGGTCTGGCTGGCGCGCAGCGTGCTGGTACTGATTGGATTGAATCCGGACGATGCCAACAAGTGGATTCAACTGCTGTTTCTGCTCAGTGAAATCGCGCTGGCCTTGCCGACAGCGTTGTCGCTCGCGCGCCGGTTCGGATTCGATACGCTGAACCGCTCGCTCGACAGCTTCTTTACCCGAGAAGGGGCGTGGTCGGTACTGGCGCTGATTGTGCTGTACAAACTTGGCGACGCGTTCGCCGGCAGCCTCACGACACCGTTCTTGCTGCGCGAATTGCAGTTTTCCAGCGCGGAAGTCGGCATCGTCAACAAGATCATGGGCCTTGGCGCCAGCATCTTTGGTGCGCTGCTCGGCGGTCTGATGATGGTACGCATCGGGCTGTACCGGGCGTTGCTGTGGTTTGGCGTGCTGCAGCTGGTTTCCAATTTCGGTTTCTTGCTGCTCGCCTGGTATGGCCGCGGCACGCTCGGCAGTTTCGAGTTGCCACCGTTCGATATCCTGATCGCTTCGCTGGATCACCGGGCGACCGTGGATTGGGCGCTGGCGCTGGTCGTCTTTATCGAACAATTGGCCGCCGGCATGGGCACGGCCGCTTTTCTGGCGTTGTTGACCGCGCTCAGTCATAGCCAGTTTTCGGCCACCCAGTTTGCGCTGTTGTCAGCGCTCGGCTCGGTCGGCCGGGTATACGTCAGTCCGGTCTCCGGCGTACTGGCGCCGGCCATCGGCTGGCCGGCATTCTTTGCCTTCACTGCAGTGATGGCGTTGCCCGGCTTGCTGATGCTGCAGGCGATGCGGGCGCGTATCGTGCAGATTGAGCGGCAATAACCGCGCGGTGTATCACCAGAAGAAATACGTGGCTGCCAAAAACAAAACGCCACCAAGCGGTGGCGTTTTGTCTGCGTGACGTTTGCGTCCGTAGCGTCGCGCTGCGCAGCAGGCCTAGAAATGGAAGGTTGCGGCGACGTAATTGCCTTTGAACTCCAGATCGCCGAACACGTCTTCTTCGTCGGCATCGATCTCGATGGTCATGTTGCGGTGGCCGGCTTCGATACCCAGCCCGAAGGCAAACTCATAGGCGATATTGAACCGGATGTCTTTCAGGCTGGCGCCACCGGCATCGATGCCGGAGCCCTGGGCGCCGAATGACAGGCCGGTCAGCGGCAGATCGAATTTGGCAGCGAGATACAGCATCGGGATCGGTGCGTCGAGTTCTTCTTCGGCCGAGTCGAGCACGCCGTCGACGTCGCGAATGCGCACCGCGCCATCAAACTGCTTCACGTCAATGCCGATATCGAGACTGACCCAGTTGTCCAGCACTTCGTAGTACAGCACGTAGTCGGTGTGGCTCAGGTCAAAGTCGGTCGCGATCGTGGTGTTGGCGCTGTAGGTTTCGTCACCGTACGTGATGTCACGGCTGAGTTCGCTGGTGGCATCGGTTTTCAGTTCGTTCCGCTCGATCTTCAGGTTCGGCAGCACCGGGATCGGGTGTTCGATGGCAAGCCAGAGTGTGTTGCCTTTTTCCTCATCGAGACCCAAATCGTCATTCAGATCGATGTTGAAGTTGCAACCACCAATACAGACTTGATTGCTGTCACTGGAACCGAAGGTTCCGCTGTATTCCTGGGTCCACTGGGCGGCACCGGCGTAGATGCCAAAAATGGTGTCGGCCTGGGCGGACAAGGGTAGGACGCCAGCGGCAAGCAAGGCGGCAATTACGGTTTTTTTCATGGCGAAGTCTCCTGATACGCGAGTGCAGCGTCGGGGTTAGCTTATCAGCGCCAACCGCCGGCGGCGAGTGAAGCGGTCGGCATTCATGATGAACGGCGAGTTTGCCGGGACAAGCTGAACCGGCGCTGACTCGGGCGCGGTGGGCAAAACGCAGACAAAAAAAAGGGCGTTGCCCAAATTCTGGAACAGCGCCTTGTGGAAACCGGTGCGTGCTGGAAAACGCACGCCTTGTTGAGGCAAGCGTAGTTGCTTTCGGCCGCTTTGCAAGTGCTTGCCAGCGGCGCCGGCAAGCATGGCTGGCAGCCCGCAAACGCCCCGTCAGGGTTGACTCAGAAAAGCCATCAGTTCGGCATCGTTCAGCCCGCGTGCCAAGACATGGCCAAGCGACTGGTTCAGCTCGCCGCTGACCTCGCCCAAAGTGGCGCGGCCGCCCACTTCGCGCGAGCGTTTGTCGGTAAACGTACGGCTGCGGGTGCCGGCCGGGGTGATGGCATTGAACCGCAGCTCGGTTTCGACATTGATGGTGTCGCGAACGATGCCCCGATTGACGACATGGTCTGCTTTCAGCAGTTCGACGGTGAACCGGCGGTCGGTACCGGTATCGGCAATCTGGAAGCCGTGCCGCATCAGCCCGGTGGCGACTTTCTCCCGTACGGTGATGGTGGCCGGGCGTTCCAGCTCAAACCGGCTTTGCCCTTCCCCCAGCGCAGCCACCGTGGGATTGCCGCTGACTTCGAGCTGGACGCTGTGACCGTTGCCGAGACGCGATTCCATGCTGCGCACTTCCGGATCCAGCAACAACTTGCTGGGGCCGTTGGCGCAAGCGGTCAGGAGCAGGCTCAAGAGCAGGGTTGAAACCGGGGCAAAAGCACGAAAAGACAGTGACATGACGTGGACATCCTCCAAAAGTGACCGGAACCAGGCCGGAGCTCGAAGCCCGGAGTTCGAAGCAGGGGCGGCATGATAGCTGCCGTTGGCAACCTTGCAGAGCACGCGGTGCTCAGTTTCTGCGGCCTGTGAGGGAAACGGCGGAAAATTGTGCGATGCAGCAACGAATCTCGCAACTGCCAGGTAGACGGAGCTGCGTAATCCTCAGTCATTTCGGTGACATCTGCATGAGATTTGCGCCGTTCGGTTTGCGCGATCGGGGCGATGACGGCACAATCCTCCGACCAGCAGTTCGCGGCGGCGCAGGTGCCGCCATTCTCGGAGCGACAAGGAATGAGCAAACGGGTAGCACTGGTAACAGGGGGTACTGGCGGTTTGGGCACGGCAATCTGCCGGCGCCTGGTCAGTGATGGGTATACGGTGGCGGCCGGCTACAACAGCGGTGGCGACCACGACAAAGCGAAGGCCTGGCAGGAAGAGCAGCGCGCGGCCGGCTTTGACATTCATATCAGCTTTGGCGACGTCCGCGATTTTGATTCGTGTGCTCGCTGTATCGATGACGTGCAAACCCGACTCGGTCCGGTTGACGTATTGGTCAACAACGCCGGTATCACCCGGGACAGCACCTTGCGCAAGATGACCAAAGAGCAATGGGACGCGGTATTGGTCTCCAACCTGGATTCCGTTTTCAACATGACCCGTCATGTCATCAACGGCATGGTGGACCGCGGCTTCGGTCGCATCGTCAACGTGTCGTCGGTCAACGCCCAGAAAGGTCAGCTTGGTCAAACCAACTATGCGGCCGCCAAATCCGGCATTCATGGTTTCACCAAAGCGCTGGCGCAAGAAGTCGCGCGCAAAGGAGTGACCGTCAACACGGTTTCACCGGGCTACATCGCCACCAAAATGGTCATGGCGGTGGCGCCGGAAATCCGTGAAGAGATCATCCGCGGGATTCCGGTTGGCCGGCTCGGCACGCCGGAAGAAGTCGCCCATGCCGTGGCGTTTCTGATTTCAGAGCAAGCGGGCTTTATTACCGGCGCCAATCTATCGTTGAATGGCGGTCAGCACATGTTTTAACTAATGGCCGAGTCAACCTGACTCGGTCGCTTTTTTTTTGGGGCAAGCAAAAAGGAGAATGAAAATGCGCGTCAAATGGGGAATGCTGGCCGGTGCTGTTGCGCTGACGCTTGCGGGCACGGTCAGCGCCAACGAAGGTGGTTGGGAGCCGACATTTGGTTACGGTTGGCAGATGCCGGACGAAGATCGCGGATTGGAGAATCAATCGGAGCTGAAATACTTCGGACTGGGTTATTACCTGACGGAAGAAGTGATGCTGGAATTGTACGGTGCCGAACATGACACCGAACTGGATGGCGGTGGCGTGAATGTCGACAGCTCACAACTTGGCATGAAAGCCTTGTATCACTTCGAGACGACGCGGCCCGGCATCATTCCTTATCTGGCTCTTGGTCTGAACGAGATCAAGTTTGAAGCCGAAGGCGCAGCCGAGGAAGAATCTGAAACCGGCATCATGGTTGGCCTGGGTCTGAAAACTTACTTTACCGAGCGGCTGAGCCTTCGCTTGGAACTCAACAACACCCGTTATGAAGAAACGCACGAGCATGACAGCCAGTTCTGGATAGGGCTGAGCTATCTGTTCGGTGGCGGCACTGCGGCTCCGGTTGTTGAAGACGAAGAACCGGCACCGGCAGCAGCGCCTGCTCCCGCATCTGCACCGGCCCCGGTCCCGGAAGCGCCGAAAGACAGCGATGGCGACGGTGTCTACGACAATGCCGATCAATGCCCGAATACCGCGGCCGGTCGCAAGGTCGATGAAAACGGCTGCGAGAAAGTGCTGCGCGAGAAAGTCAGCATCAAGATGAACGTGCTGTTTGAAACCGCTCGTACGGATATCAAGCCGGAGTCAGCCGCCGAGATCAAGCGCGTGGCCGATTTCATGAACGATTATCCGACCACCAAGGTGGTTATCGAAGGCCACACGGACTCGGTTGGCAGCAATGAGCTGAACAAGGCGCTGTCGGAGCGTCGTGCCAAGGCTGTGGCAGATGCGCTGGTGCGTGACTATGGCGTCGATGCCGGTCGGGTCAGCTCGGTGGGTTATGGTGAAGAGCGTCCGCTGGCTGACAACAGTACGGCCGAAGGTCGCGCCCAGAACCGTCGGGTGACGGCGGAAATCGAAGAAACGGTCGTGGTAACCCAGTAATCGGGATTGCATGGACAACAAAAACCGGCGCTCAGGCGCCGGTTTTTGTTTGTTGACCAAACAAGGGCCCGCTGCACTCAGCCGGCCCGCATACTGCGCCGCTCAGGCGGCGTGGCGAAAGGAGCGTTCCTTTTCATAGTCGGCGCGGATCTTGGCTGACAGGCCGTTGAACAGCGGCCGCACCAGCAGGTGCAATGTACGGATGGTCACCGATACGCTCATCATCGACGGCACCCGCTGACCGCGATGCTCGATCGGACTGCCGATTGGTTCGAGCCGCACGCCGAGTCGACGGAAATGGTCGGCGAGCCAGGGCTCGGTCAGCATGAACAGCGTATCAATGCCATGCAGGCGCGCCACCTCCAGCATGCCGAGATACAGCCCGACCGGAATGTACGGGAAGCGTGGTCGGCGCAAGTTACCGTAATCATCGTCGCTGATCGCGACCGGCCGGCGCTGTTCGCCTTGCCGGCGGCGGAACCGGCTGTCGACCGCGAGCCGCGACACTTCGGCAATGCTGTCGCGACTGAGCGCCAGATTTTCCATCAAGCGCTGATCCAGCACATCGGCACAGGCTTCTTCAAACGGCAGCGGATTGCTCGGGAAGTGCTCGTGGCAACGAATCAGCCGGATGCAGCCAACATATTCGTTGAGCGTCCGACTGCGCAGCAGGATGTGCAGTGACTGTGGATCGTAGGCATCCTGCTCCATGCCATCGTCGCGTACCGGCTCCCAGCCGAGCTCTTCGCAATAGACCCGGTGCCGGACGCGGTAGACCTCATTGCGCAGGGCATCGGTGGTGGCGGGGAGGATTTCGAAATACTGATCGAAGTTCTGCTTCAGCTGCAGGAACTCGCGCGCGAGGATCAGTGACTGCATCAACGACATGGCCCCTCTCCGTGGTACCGACAACAGTTGGATCGACTGCCATCAGTGTGGTCGGGAAGGGCCATCCTCGCAAGTCGGCCTGGCGCAGCGTTTTAACCGAGATAGTCTTTGCGCCTTGTGCGAATAACGCCCGGTACTGTCGTCACAATCAATCGCCGTCGCCGTCACCACCGTCGCTGCTGCCGCCAGCATCGTGACTGTCAGCATTTTTGTCAGTCTTGGCGACGGAGCTCTCGCTGCCGGAACTGCTGGCGCTGCCGCTGTCACGCCGACGAGTGCCATCGTTCGGTTTGCCCTTCAGGAAAGCGGTATCGCGCAGCAGCAACAGGCCGCTGGCAATGAACAGCACCACCAGAATGAAAATCAGCAACGGCGACATGGCGGCGACCCGATCAGCGTTCGATGGCAACCGGATACAGCAAGTGTTCCGGGTCGGCGTAACCGGAGCGCTGATAGAACCAGCGCAAGCGGGCATCCGGATCAGCGGCAAATTTTTCATCCTGCAGCGCTTGCTGGAAGGCGTCCTGCAATGCCGGGTTCTGCTTCAGCATTTCCGCTGCCATCGGTTCGACGACATAGCCCTCAATGTATTCAGTGGCAGTCAAAATCTCGAGGAAATAACCCCAACTGAAATAGGAGTCCTCTGACTGCGGTTCCAGCAGCGCGACAACCAGTTCGCCGAGCGGCTGATCCGTGCTGACCCGTACCGAGCCCGGCATGAACGTGCGGCTCTGCACTTCAATGACCGGTTGCCCGGCCTGAGCCATGGCGCGGCCTTCGAACGGCTTGGCCTGCATCGTCGCCTGCGGCAGGCGGTACAGCTCGAGTGTGCGCGTGGTCGGCTGTTTGATTTCTTCCATCTGGATGCCATGGCGGCGCAAACCGGCGATGACTTCGGTGGCCGTGGCCGGTACCCAGTAGGCTTTCGGCCGGCTGACGATCACGGTCGGTTGCGACGGCACGACATCCACTTCCATTTCCTGCGGCTGACCCAGCCAGCGCACTTCCTTGATGCCAGAAATCGGCGATTCGTATTCCTCGTAGGCAACGCCGGCGAATTGCATTTTATAAGTATTGGCCGGATCGGCGGTGTGGGCAAAGCCGAGCGTTTCGGCGCGTTGCTGGCGATCACCGGCGATGGCGCTACGCAAGGTGGCAGCGTTTTTACCGGCGAGCTCCAGCGTGCTTGCGATCAGCACATAAGTGCCGAGTACGCGCTGCTTGTAAGGTTTCAGCGAATGGTTTTCCACCAGCATGGCCGGCACATGGCGAAGGTCGCCATAACCTTGCGAGAAACGCGGCGAGGCCTGCCAGTCGCTGATGCCAGCGCTCAAGTCACGATTGTTGTTGGCGAAAATCAGCGGGCCCGGAATGTGCCCCTGTTTTTTCAGCGCCTTGTCGAGACCGGCCTGATAGCTGTCGCGCAGCCAACGGCCAATGCGCGGGCTGAAGGCATGGCGGATGTTCGAGCCGTAGGTGATGTCGTACTGGTAATCGATGCCGTCGGTGACGTGGATATCGAGATAGAGTTCCGGATCCAGCCGCTGGAACAAGCGCAGCATCGCCTGCATTTCCGGCGTTTCCGCTTTCATGTAATCGCGGTTCAGGTTGCGGTTGCTGGCGGTCGCGCGCCAGCCCATCTGATCCGGGCCGCGCTGGTTGACGCGCTGATTGCCCGGTCGGCCATCGACACCGCCGCGGCGTTCGTGGCCGTCGACATTGAACACCGGCACGAAATACAAATCCGCGTTATCGAGCAGCTGGCTTTGTTTGCCGAGCGCGAAATCGCGCAGCAACATCAGCCCGGCATCTTTGCCGTCGATTTCACCGGCGTGAATGCCGGCCTGAATCAACACCCGTACCGCTGGCGTTTTCACCCGGCGATTGAGCAGCGGGTCGCTGTTCTTGCTGGCAATAACCAGCACCAGTGGCCGGCCTTCGGCGCTGCGGCCGAATTCCTGCAACTGGATCAGATCACTGTGCAGATCGAGCCGGCGCAGAAAGGCGAGCGTGTCGTCGTAATTCGGCGTGCTGCTGAACTGGCTTTGTTCGCTCGGTGTCAGCCATTCGGCCGGAACATCTTTCAAGAGTTCTTCACTGGCACCGGACCAGGGCAGGGCCGGTGGCAGCGGGGCGTGGATGACGCGTGCGCTGCCGCTCGTCGGCGCGGTGCTTTCGGCACTGGCGAGATCCGCGTCATCGGCCTGCAGGCCGGGGCTCGCGAGCAGGGTGGTGAACAAAGCGGTCAACAGCGTATTCAGGCGTGTGCGTGTCATTGTTGTATCGGTCCTGACAGAAAAACGTACATGCTGGCGTGGCGCATGTTCAGGCATCAGCAAGCCCGCTCCCACAAATTTTGTTAGCCCGGTTCAAATTCCGGACACAGGGTGTTGGCATAGCGCTCGAAAATCGCATCGAACTGTGCCAGCACATGCGCCAGCCCGGCAATGTCATTTTGCCGCAACAGCGTCCGCAGTGCTGCACGCGGAAACTCGGCTGGCAGATGTCGGCTGACCGGGGCAAAGCTCAAGTGCCATGGCTCCGGTGCAATGCCGCCGTTGTCGTGCCGGTACGGCCGGAAGAAGCCGTACTGGCCGGCATGTTGGCTGAGCCAGTCATTCAGATCGCCGCACGGGCCGCCGGCGCAGAACTCGCTCGGCAGCAATTGCGGCCGAACGCCGCGCTGGATGGCATCGCCATCAAACACATCGATCTCGGTGCCCCAGTGATGGCGCGACAGCCCCGGCAAGGCCGAGTAGCGTAGCACCTTGTGCAGCCAGTCGGCGTCGCTGAACTCTGCGCGCTTCAGCGAGCGGCCCTCGTCGTCATGCACCGGTCGCAGACCGTTGAATTTCTCGTTCCAGATCAATTGTTGGCGACTGAAATCGCGGAAGGTGCTGACCGGCAACAGGCAGATGCCATCACGCTGCGCGGCATCGACCATCGCCTGCCAACTGCTGATGGCATCGCGGTGCAGCCGCCAGGTCTTGCCCGCACCGATGCGGGTATCGGTCCAGCTGGCGAGATGGGTGTCGGTGAGGCCGAACAGTTGATCGGGGGTCATGGCGTTCTGCTTGCTTCGTTATTGACCGAGCGTGGCGTCATTCGCGAGCGCTGACTCGCTCGCAACCACCCTTGGCCCTTCCTTGACAAGGAGGGGAAGTCAAAATGATCCCTCCCCTTTTCGAGGGGAGGTTAGGTGGGGTTGGTGCTACGAAGTGCGTTCCCTGAAGGACGCGCTGCAAACTACCGCACACGGTTCAAAGCAGCATTTTCTCCAAGATGCGCTCATACAGTGCCACCAACTTTACCAACTCATCGGTGCTGACGCACTCATTGACCTGGTGAATGGTGCGGTTGCACGGCCCGAGCTCCAGCACTTGCGCGCCAGTCTTGGCAATAAAGCGACCATCGGAGGTGCCGCCGGTGGTCGAGGCGTCGGTTTCAATACCGCAAAGCTCTCGGATCGCGTCGCGGGTGGCATCCAGCAGCGGGCCGGCCTCGGTCAGGAACGGTTCGCCGGACAGTGCCCAGTCCACTTCATCGACCAAGCGGTGGCGGCGGCAGAGATGCTGCACCTTCTCCTTGATGCCGTTCGCGGTCTGCTCGGTGCTGTAGCGCAGGTTGAACTCGACGAACAGCTCACCGGGCACGACGTTGTTGGCATGGCCCGCTTGCACCCGGGTGATCTGCAGCGAAGTCGGTGGGAAGTGGGCATTGCCCCGGTCCCATTCGATCTGTGCCAATTCGTTAAGTGCCGGCAACGCCTTGTGGATGGCGTTGTCGGCGCGCTGCGGATAGGCGACGTGGCCCTGTTTGCCATGGATATTGATGCGGCCCGTGATCGAACCGCGTCGGCCAATTTTGATCACATCGCCCAGCGTTTCGCTGCTCGATGGCTCGCCGACGATGCACCAGTCCAGTTTTTCGCCGCGCTGCATCAGCGCTTCCACCACCTTGATGGTGCCGTTGACGAATTTGTCTTCTTCGTCACTGGTGATCAGAAACGCGATGCGGCCTTTCGGGTTCGGATGTTTGGCGAGGAACTGCTCGGTCGCGACTACCATCGCCGCCAGCGAACCTTTCATGTCGGCAGCACCACGACCATACAGATAACCGTCGCGATAGCTTGGTTCAAATGGCGGTGTGGTCCATTTCTCGGCCGGACCCGGCGGCACCACATCGGTATGGCCGGCAAAGACGAACAACGGGCCTTCGCTGCCGCGCACCGACCACAGGTTATGCGTGTCGATAAAAAACATCGATTCGTTGACAAAGCCGAGTTTGGCGAGCCGCTCGCCAAGCACTTGCTGGCAGCCGGCGTCTTCGGGCGAGACGGAAGGCCGGGCGATCAGTTGTTCAGTCAGTTGCAGGACTGCAGGTTTGGCATGCATTTAAGTGGCAAATCCTTTATCAAGCAAACGCACTTCGTGCGCCAGACAAGTACCGTTGCCGCCTTCGATCGGGCGAACGCCGTACAGCGCTCCGGAATCGGTGTGTTCGGCCTGAATGATCACGACCAATTGCTCAATGCCATCGACCACGCGCTGCACGCCACGACAAGGCAGCTCCATCTCGACCGGTCTGGAATTGCCTTCTACGTAAAACACGGCCCGACCTTCCGCGACATCCTGTTCAGTGGCAACCCGGCCGCTGATACGGTACACGCGACCACTCGGCCAGCGGAACAGCACCCCAAAGCTGGCTCATGCTCAGCTGAGTTCCGCTTTATACTTGGCCTCGTCAAAACCAACCAACAAGACGCCATCGCCTTCGATAACCGGCCGTTTGATCAGACTCAGGTTGGCCAGCATCAGTTTGATGGCCTTGGCTTCGGTGACGTTTTCGCGATCGGCATCCGACAGCTTGCGCCAGGTTGTGCCTCTGGTGTTCAGCAGCACCTCGTAGCCAACGGCTTTCACCCAGTGCTTCAGTTTGGCGGCGTTGAGGGCTTCTTTCTTGTAGTCATGGAATTCGTAGGCGATCTTGTTCTTGTCGAGCCAAGTGAAGGCCTTCTTCATCGTGTCGCAGGCTTTGATGCCGTAAATCGTGACCATGCGCCGCTTACTCCGCCCGCAGCAATTCATTGATGCCAACTTTCGCCCGGGTTTTGGCATCGACTTTCTTGACGATCACGGCGGCGTATAGCGAGTACTTGCCGTCCTTGCTTGGCAGGTTGCCGGAAACGACGACCGAGCCGGCGGGCACGCGGCCATAGTGAATCTCGCCGGTTTCGCGATCATAAATGCGGGTGCTCTGACCGAGGTATACGCCCATCGAAATCACGCTGCCTTCTTCGACGATCACGCCTTCGACCACTTCCGAGCGGGCGCCGATAAAGCAATTGTCTTCGATAATCGTCGGCGAGGCTTGCAGCGGTTCCAGTACGCCGCCGATGCCGACGCCGCCGGACAGGTGCACGTTCTTGCCGATCTGCGCGCAGGAGCCGACGGTGGCCCAGGTGTCGACCATGGTGCCTTCATCGACGTAGGCGCCGATGTTCACGTACGATGGCATCAGGATCACATTCTTGGCGAGATAGCTGCCGTAACGGGCGACGGCCGGCGGCACCACGCGCACGCCGGTGGCGCGCAGTTCGGCTTCAGACAGGCCAGCGAACTTCGACGGCACCTTGTCGAAGAATTGCAGATCGCCACTGCCCATCGGTCGGTTGTCGTTGAGCCGGAAGCTCAGCAGCACCGCCTTCTTGACCCATTCATTGACCCGCCACTGGCCGTCAATTTTCTCGGCAACGCGGAGTTTGCCGGCGTTCAGATCGGCGAGTACCGATTGCACGGCGTCGCGCAGTTCGGTTGGGGCTTTCTGTGGCGAGAATTCGGCGCGTTGTTCCCAAGCGTTGTTGATGAGATCAGATAGTGCAGTCATGTAGTTGATACCGTTCAGTTGAGCGAAAGAAAAATGACGAGATGCATAAACAGCCCCCTCCTTGACAAGGAGGGGAGCCACAGCACATTGCTTCCGGTGAATGAAGTTGCATCATGTGGCAGTCTTTATTTGTGGCGTGACGAGGGCCGTTGAGCCGGGCGTGATGCCAGATTTGGTTTCGGCAGCATCGAGCAGCAGCCGCAACATGTGTTCAAGCTGCTGTTGCTTTTCCAGCGACAACGGCCGCGATTCGCGATCGGTGATAAAGAACACGTCTTCGGCACGCTCGCCGAGCGTGATGATCTTGGCGTTGTGCAGCAAGAGATCGCAATACTTGAACGCAGCACCGATGCGGGCCAGCAGGCCGGGCCGGTCGAGCGTGATCAGTTCCAGTGCGGTGCGCTGGCGGCGGGCGTCGTTGCTGAACGCGATGCGGGTTTCGAGTACGAACGGCTGCCGTTTTGTGCTGCTCTGTTGCAAGTTCAGTGGCACCTTGCTGACATCGCGCAGGTGTTGCTGCAGATGGCGTTGAATGCTTTGCAGGCGCTTCAGATCCAGCACCGGCTGGCCGTCTTCTTCCAGCACCACGAAGGCGTCAAGGCCCATACCGTACGGCGTGGTATGAATCGTTGCAGCCTGAATGCTGACCCGTTTTTGCGCCAGCAGCGCGGTGATGGCGGCAAACAGAAATTCCTGGTCGTGCACATAGACCAGAAACTCGGTGCCGCCGGCGGCCGGCAATTGCCGGGCGGCGACCAACGGTTCATCGCTGTCGTCCGGCTGCGCCAACAATTGTTCGGTGACCCAGGCCAGCGTTTCGCCGTTGACCTTGGCAAAGTAATCACCGCCGAGCAACCGCCACAGATCATGCACCGGCTCGCTGGCGATGCCGCGCTCCGCAAGTTTCTGCAGCGCTTCGTCGCGCACCAGTGCTTCCACATCGGCCGGCAGCAGTGCGCTGCCGCGGCGCAGGTATTCCTTGGTGGCGAGATACAGATCGCGCAGCAACGCATCTTTCCAGCCATTCCACAGGCTGGCATTGGTGGCGCGGATATCGCACATGGTCAGCACGTACAGCAGTTCGAGCCGCTGCACGGTGCCGACCTTGGTGGCGAATTCGGCGATGACATCCGGGTCAGTGATGTCTTTGCGCTGTGCAACCAGCGACATCGCCAGATGGTTTTGCACCAGCCAGCTGACCAGTTCGGCGTCGGCATCGGACAGGCCAATCTGTTTGCAGAACGCCAGCGCATCGACCGCACCAAGTTCCGAGTGATCGCCGCCACGACCTTTGCCGATGTCGTGGAACAGACCCGCGAGATAGATCAGCTCCGGTTGTACCAGCCGCTGCATGATGCGTTCAGCGTGCGGGAACAGTCCGGCCGTTTGCGGATCGGACAAGCGCACCAGGTTGCGCAGCAGGAACAGCGTGTGTTCGTCGACCGTGTAATGGTGGAAGCGGTCGAACTGCATCTGGCCGGTGATCTGGGCAAAGGCCGGCACAAACGCGCCGAGGATGCCGGTGTTTTTCAGCGCAAACAACGCCACCGCCAAGTTGGCGCGCGCACGCAGAATGCGGATAAAAAGCTGCTGATGGCGCGGATCGGCACGAAACGCCGCGTTGACCCGCGGCCGCGAATGGCGCAGCAAGCGCAGTGTCGTCGCGGACAGGCCGGTCAGCCCCGGCGTTTCGGCCAGCACAACGAAAACCGACAGCAAGGTTTCCGGGTGCTTGGCGAACGTGTCGAGCTCGCGCAGTTCGAGCAGGCCGTCGCGCTGCTGGAAATGGCCGTCGATGAGCTCCGGTTCACTTTTCTGGTGTGTGCCCAGCATCACTTCACTGAACAGCTCGACCAGCACGTCGTTCAGGTTGCGCACGGTCAGCACAGCACGGAAATACTGCTTCATGAACTGCTCGACCGCAAGCTTGCCCGGCTGATCGACAAAACCGAGCCGTTCGGCGACCGCTTTTTGCAAATCAAACAGCAGCCGATCTTCGGCGCGGCCGGCGACCAGATGCAGCGCGTAGCGCACCCGCCACAAAAACAACTGGCAGCGGGTCAGCGCGCGGTATTCCTGCGGCAGGAAAATGCCGCGGCGGGTCATCGCCAGTAGCGATTGATCGCCAAAGCGGCGCTTGGCAATCCACTGAATGTTCTGGATGTCGCGCAGGCCGCCGGGGCTGGATTTCAGGTTCGGTTCCAGCTTGTAGGCGGTGCCTTCGAATTTCCTGTGCCGGGCTTTTTGCTCGTCGACCTTGCCGCGGAAAAACGCATCCGGCGGCCACATCTGCACCGGCGACAGGTGATCGCGCAACCGGGCACTCAGGCCCATGTCGCCGCACAGCAGCCGCGCTTCCATCAGGTTGGTCATGATGGTCAGATCGTCGCGGGCGGCGGCTTCGCATTCATCGATGGTGCGCACCGCGTGGCCGACCGTGAGCTTCAGATCCCAGAGCAGGGTGATCAGCTGTTCGAGTTGTTTGCGGAGGACCACGTCCGGCGCTTTTTTGAGCAGCAGCAGGATGTCGACATCGGACTGTGGGTGCAGCTCGCCGCGGCCATAGCCGCCGACCGCCAGCAGCGCGATCTCGGCCTGGGCCTGCAGGCCGAGCGCCGACCAGAGGTGCTGCAGTAGCCAGTCGATGCGCTGGGCGCGGCGCCGGACCAGGGTTTCGACCGGGGCACCGGCATCAAAGGCGATGGCATCGCGCTCGGTCTGGCCTTGCAGCCAGTCACGCAGGGCGTCGCGATCGGCGCCGCAGGCGAGCAGGGCGGACAGATCTTTGTCGGCTTCGGCAGCGGGCAACGGCTGGTTCATGCGGAAAGCGGCTCGGGACGGCGAGTGACGGGTTGGCTGGGAGTTTACCTGCTTGGGCGGCGGTCGTGGCCGGCCGCTGCCGATCGTCATATCCGGCTGGCCATGACCCGATCGCCACCAAGGGAATCGAGCGGACCGGCCGGCTGGTCCTGCCTCTGGCTGCCGGCACAATGCCAACTCGCCGCGGCGCCGGCGGGCGACTACAATACCGGCCTTCATGTCGGGAGCCGGTAAACCAATCCGGCCCCGGCAATGGCCGGGCGCAAAGGTGCTCAACAATCAGGAGCAAGTCATGAGTAAGGGTGATGTTCACGGTCAGGTGGTCGTGCTGGGCTCGGGCCCCGGTGGCTACAACGCAGCCTTCCGCGCTGCCGACCTCGGTCTGAACGTGGTGATTGTCGAAGCAGAACCGACCCTCGGCGGTGTCTGCCTCAACGTAGGTTGCATTCCCTCGAAGGCGCTCCTGCATTGCGCCAAAGTCATCGATGAAGCGGCGGTTGCCAGCCACCACGGCATCACTTTCGGTGCGCCGAAAATCGATCTCGACAAAGTCCGTGGTTACAAGGACGGCGTGGTCAGCTCGCTGACCAAGGGCCTGGCCGGCATGGCGAAAATGCGCAAGGTGCAGATCGTCAACGGCTACGGCAAGTTCACCGGCCCGAACATGCTGGCCGTGACCGACAAGGCCGGCAAAGTCACTACCGTGTCGTTCGACAACTGCATCATCGCTGCCGGCTCGCGTCCGGTGGCCCTGCCGTTCCTGCCTCAGGATGAGCGCATCGTCGATTCGACCGGCGCGCTGGAACTGAAAAAGATTCCGGAACACATGCTGGTGCTCGGCGGCGGCATCATCGGTCTGGAAATGGCCACTGTGTACCGCGCGCTCGGCGCCAAGATCTCGGTGGTCGAAATGGCCGACCAGCTGATCCCGGCCGCTGACGCCGATGTGGTCAAAGTGCTGCACAAATACGTCGAGAAGAAATACGAAGCCATTCTGCTCGAAACCAAAGTCACCAAAGTCGAAGCCAAGAAAGATGGCCTGTACGTGACCTTCGAAGGCAAGAACGCCCCGAAAGATCCGGTCAAGTACGACATGATCCTGTCGGCCGTTGGCCGTGCGCCGAACGGCAAGTTGATCGATGCCGAGAAAGCCGGCGTGAAGGTCGACGACCGTGGTTTCATTCCGGTCGACAAGCAAATGCGCACCAACGTGCCGCACATCCTCGCGATTGGCGACATCGTCGGCCAGCCGATGCTGGCGCACAAGGCCTCGAAAGAGTCGCACGTTGCCGCCGAAGTCATCGCCGGCAAGAAACACTTCTTCGATCCGATGTGCATTCCGTCGGTCGCCTACACCGATCCGGAAATTGGCTGGGTCGGTCTGACCGAGAAAGAAGCCAAGGCCAAGGGCATTGATTACGGCGTCGGCGTGTTCCCGTGGGCCGCCTCGGGCCGTGCCATCGGCGTCGCCCGCAGCGAAGGCTTCACCAAGTTGTTGTTCGACAAGGCCACCCACCGTGTCATCGGTGGCGCCATCGTTGGCGTCAATGCCGGTGAACTGATTGCCGAAATCGGTCTGGCGATTGAAATGGGCGCCGATGCCGAAGACATCGCGTTGACCATTCATGCCCACCCGACCCTGTCGGAGTCGGTCGCGTTTGCTGCCGAAGTGTACGAAGGCACCTGCACCGATTTGCCGCCGAAGCGCAAATAAGCGCTCGGTTGCGGCCGATCCGGAAAAAGGCGATGCTTGCATCGCCTTTTTCTTTTCCTGTCTTGTCCTGAGGTATGGCTGTGCTGCGTCTGCGTTCGTCCGAGCCGCTGTTTGCCGAAGAAGTGCTGGTCGAACTCGAGGCCGGCGAGATCCGCATTCCTGTGCAGCGCCAATCACGCAAAACCGTCGCGCTGCACGTGCTGCGCGATGGCAGCTTTGAAGTGCGCGCGCCGAACCGACTGCCGCTCGGTGTCATACGCTCGTTCGTGCACAGCCGCCGCGACTGGCTGCAGGAACGGCTCGATAGCCTCGAAGCTGGCGAAGGCGCACTGGCGCTGCAATACCACGACGGCGCCATTCATCATTTTCTCGGTGAACCTTACAAGCTCAAGTTGATGGCCGCTACCCGCTGGTTCGCCAGCGTCGGTGACGGCGAAATCCGGCTCGCCACCAACAAGCTGGATGAGCTTTCGGTGTGCAAAGCGCTGCAAAAGTTCTACCTGCGCGAAGCCGAGATCCGGCTGCCGGAACGGGTCGCGTTCTGGCATCGCCGTCTGTTCAATCGTGAATTGCCTGAACTCAAATTCCGCGCTATGCGCTCGCGCTGGGGCAGTTGCGCCTCGCATGGCGGCATCACGCTCAATATCTCGCTGCTACGGGCGCCATTGCCGGCAATCGATTATGTCGTCGTGCACGAGCTTTGCCATTTGCAGCATTTTGATCACAGTCCGGCGTTTCATGCGCTTGTTGGTTCGGTGTTGCCGGATTGGAAGGTTAGGGCGGAGTTGTTGACGGTGCCGTGTGGGTTTTAGTCTTGCGATAGAGTTGGAGATTCAATCATGAGGGTGCTGATAATCGTATTCATTGTGCTGGCACTTTGTTCCTGTATTAAGACGCGAGTTAAGGGCTATTCAGATATTGATTCTCAGGGCAGGAAGATTTCTTCCGTTGCGATTCACATTGTTGATGCTCCTATGAATTTCTCCGAAGCTTTGGAGCGTAGAGCAATAGCTCGATTGTCAAAGATGGGTGTTGCTGCCGTTCCTCTGTTTCAGCTATTGCCGCCAACTCGAAATTACACGGTGGAGGAGCGCCGCAAAGTTTTGGCCACGGCCAGAGTTGAGGCTGTTTTGATGTTTAGTTTGGGATACAGCGAGTCTTCGAAACGCTTGATTGGCATGTATGGATCAAGTAGCTCGAATACATACATCTCTGGAACTGTCTCTAAATAACTGATCCGAAATCCCCTACAGTCTCGCCAGCGCCGGAGAGCTGCCGGGAAAGGGTTGGCAGTTTGCCAGGAAGCAACGAACATCCTCCATCAGTTGCCGAATGCTCGTCCGC
>JBKBHF010000050.1:0-25759 GCA_046297695.1 Permianibacter sp.
GGCTTCTTCGAGAGAATGCATGCACATCGCCCGCGCCGACGTCCTGCGGCCGTTTTATCAGTGGCTGGCCGCGCTGGTAGTGCTGACCGTGCTGTTGTCGGTGCTGTTGTTGCTGTTCGGCGGCCATATCGCCTCCCGGTTCAGCCGACCGCTGGACCTGCTCGCGCAGTACACCAGCCAGTGGCGGGTCGGCAGCCCGTGGCGGGCGCGGCTGCCGGCGCGCAGCAGCGCCGAACTGCAGCAACTGGCCGACAATCTGGCGCAGATGGCGCAACGGGAAAATCTCGGCCAGAAAGCGCTGACCGAAGCGCTCCTGGCAACCCAGCAAGTCGAAGAACAGTTCCGCCATCTGTTCGAGAATTCACCGGTTGCCTGCCTGCTCGCCAACCAGCGCGGCGAGATCCAGTTGATCAATCCGGCCTGTGCCTCGCTGTTTGGTTACCGGGTCGACGAATTGCGCGGCCAATCGGTGGAATTGCTGATCCCGGAAGAAGCGCGCGCCGAACATACTGCGCGCGTAGCCGCCTTCTTTAGTGCGCCACGCGAACGGCTGCTCGGCGTCAGTCGCGATCTGTACGGCCAGCGCCGCGATGGCGTCAAACTGCAGATCGAAATCGGGGTGACACCTATCCGGCTCGGAGGCGAGCCACTGGCGCTGGCAACCATCAACGATTTGTCGACCCGCAAAGCCTATGAGCAGGCGCTGCTGGCCATGAGTCGCACCGACGGCCTGACCGGCATCGCCAACCGGCGCCATTTCGACCAGGTGCTCGCCGATGAATGGCGCCGGCTGCGCCGTGGCAAACAGGGCGCCGCGCTGCTGATGATCGACATCGATCACTTCAAGGCCTTGAACGATCGGCACGGCCATCTGCTGGGCGATGAAACGCTACGTGTAGTAAGCAAGACCCTGAAGCAGCAACTGCATCGGCCGGGCGATTTCATTGCCCGCTATGGCGGCGAGGAATTTGTCGTGCTGCTGCCCGATACCGATCGCGACGGTGCCATGGTACTGGCCGAACAGATGCGCCTCGCGGTCGAGCAATTGCCAATGGTCGGCGCCAGCGCCGATGATCCGGGCAGCGGTACGCCAATCAGCATCAGTGTCGGCGTCGGTCACTGCCGCGACTGCAATGACTGCGAAGCGGCCGAACTCTTGGCGGTCGCCGACCGCCAGCTCTACGGCGCCAAACGCGCCGGCCGCAACCGGGTCATGGGTTGAATCACGGGCAACCGAGGCGGATGTTTGCCGATCAACGCAGCGCGATCACGATGGCCGCTGCGGCATTGCCTGCGACATTTCCTGTCGTATTGCCTGTCGTATTGCCCGCCGCACTCAGCATCAGCTCACCACTCTCGTCGCTGAGCTGCAGGGTTTGTTCGGCATCGAGCAAATAACCGTGGCCGTTTAGCTCGGCAAAGATCCGACCGGATGCGACAAAGACAAAGCTTTGGGGCGCAACCGGCACCGGCTGCCGCGCTGCCGTGAGCGGCACGATCTGCAACGCTCCCGTCACCTCGCCACGGCGAACCATCAGATTGAAATCGCGCACCGGACCGTCGATCAGCGTGCACTGAACCGTCGCCTCGCCGGCAAAGGCAAACGGCTGCAACGGCGCCACAATCCGTTCCGGATTGGCGCCGACGCCGTGCAGACAAAAACCGTTGCCGGTGAGCATCAGGATCGTCCGATCGATGCCATCAAAACGCGAGAACGGACCATCACTGGCAACTTCGGCAATCGACAGGCGCCAGCGATTGCCGGCGGCATCGTCGTCGCGGGCGATTTCGTGGGTGATACCACCGCCATTCTTCCAGGCTTGGGTCTGCCAGTGATGCGGAAACAGCACGCGAACCGTCATGGGCTATGGCTTCCGTTGCCGAGCATCAGGCCGCAATGCCGTTGTGACGCAGCAGCGCATCGATCCGCGGCTCCCGGCCACGAAAAGCCTTGAAGCTTTCCAGCGCCGGCCGGGTGCCGCCGACGGCCAGCACTTCTTTCCGGAACCGCTCACCGCTTTGCCGATCGAACACGCCGTCTTCCTCGAACTTGGCGAAGGCATCGGCCGACAGCACTTCCGCCCATTTGTAGCTGTAATAACCGGCAGCGTAGCCACCGGCGAAAATGTGGCTGAAGCTGTGCGGAAAGCGGTTGAACGCCGGCGCCTTGATCACCGACACCTCGTCACGCACGGCATCGAGCACCTGCATGACATCGGTCGTGCCGGGCTGGTAATGCGCATGCAGGCGCAGATCGAACAGCGAGAATTCGATCTGGCGAATCATCTGCATCGCACTCTGGAAATGTTTCGCTGCCAGCAAGCGGTCGATCAGCGCATCCGGCAAGGGTTCACCGGTTTGCCAGTGCGCCGACAGTTTTTTCAACGCGGCTTTTTCCCAGCAGAAATTTTCCATGAACTGCGACGGCAACTCGACCGCGTCCCACTCGACGCCATGAATGCCGGTTGCCGACAGGTAATCGACTTCCGACAGCATGTGGTGCAGACCATGGCCGAACTCGTGGAAGGTGGTCACGACATCGTCGTGGGTCAGCAACGCCGGCTTGCCTTCGGCCGGGCCAGCGAAATTGCAGGTCAGGAACGCGATCGGTTTCTGCAGCTTGCCAGCGAACCGGAACCGGCCCTGGGCGTCATCCATCCAGGCACCGCCACGCTTGTGCTGACGGGCGTGCAGATCGATATAGAAATGGGCGATGGTGTCGCCGCTGGCGTTTTGCACATCAAAGAAGCGCACCGACGGATGCCAGCGATCAAACTCCTGCGCTTCGCTGAACTTGACGCCAAACAGCTGCCAGGCCACGTCAAACAAACCGGCCAGCACTTTGCTTTCCGGGAAATACGGCCGCAGCTCTTCGTCGCTGATGTTGTATTTGTGTTGGCGCAGTTTTTCGCTGTAGTAGGCAATGTCCCAGACCTGCAGCGCATCGCAGCCGTGTTCGCGTTTGGCGTAGGCTGCGAGCTCGGCCAGATCGGTTTCGGCCTGATGCCGGGCGCGCTTGGCCAGATCGCTGAGGAAATGATCGACCTGCTCGGCGCTTTCCGCCATTTTGCCGGCCAGCGACAGCGCCGCGTAATCGGAAAAGCCGAGCAACTGGGCGAGTTCGTGACGCGCCGCCAGCGTGTCGCGAATGACCTGACTGTTGTCGAACTGGCCGGCCTGCGGTCCTTGATCCGATGCCCGTGTCGCGTAGGCGGTGTACACCTCCTGACGCAGCGCGCGGTCATCGGCATAGGTCATCACGGCGAGGTAACTCGGTCCTTCGAGCGTGATGAGATAGCCTTCCATGCCACGCGCTTTGGCCGTTTCCCGGGCGTTGGCGAGCGCACTGTCCGGCAAGCCTTGCAGCGCGGCTGCGTCATTGAACTGACGGGTCCAGGCCATCGTGGCGTCGAGCAATTGCTGTTCGAATGTGGCACCGAGATCGGACAGCTGCTGCTGCAGTTCGGCGTAGCGGGCTTTCTTGTCGGTGGGCAACGCAATGCCGGACAGCTCGAAATCGCGAATCGCTTCGTTGACGATGTGGCGCTGGGCGGCGTTCAGTGCGGGATCGTGATCGCGAATGACCAGATAGGCTTGGTACAGCGCTTCGTTTTGTTCGAGCTCGGTACTGTACTCGGTCAGCAACGGCAGGGCGTTGTTGTAGGCCTCGCGCAAAGCCGGCGAATCGCAGACCGAGTGCAGATGGCTGATCCGCGACCACCATTTGTGCAGATCATTTTCGGCCGCTTCCAGCGGCGTCACCAGATTGTCCCAGCGATAGTCATGGGTGGCGGCGAGCAGCGCTTTCAGGGTGGCGCGGTTGGTGTCGAGCTTTTGCTGCAGTTCCGGAATCACGCGTTCCGGGACAACATCGGTGAAACGGGGCAGTTCAGTCACGGCAGTCATGGCAACCATCGGTTCCATTGGAAAGTTGCCGTTATTGTCGCACAGGCATCGGGCAAACGCCGACGCCGCCGTTATTGCCGGGTCAGCTCGAACCAGACCCCGTCGACGACCGTGATCAGCCGGTTGGGGCCGGCCACCAGCACGGTGTTGCCGGCCAGGAATTCGACATCGGCATCCATGCAATTGATGTCGATGGCCAGCACGTCGTCACTGGTCAGGCCGAGGTCCTCAAAATAGAGGCCGAACAGCTGATGCAGGTTCGCCGAGGTTTCGTGGTAACTGTCGAACAACGGTCGCTCGCAGCGGACGCCGGCAAACTCGGCACTGCTGGCGGTGTAGTGCGCTTCGGCACCGAGCAGCGATTCGATTTCATCGGGCGTCAGTGCAGCGGCGGTGCCGGCCGCCAGCTCGCGGCGAATGACCCAGTCGCCGGCGATCAACTGCACCGGTGCATTCGCTTGTGCCGTTGCAGCGGCGGTGCCGCTGGCGCAGCCCATCGCGCCGGTTAACCACAGTGCCAACAACGCGAGCCGTTTCATGGCCGGAATGTCCTTATAGCGAAAATGTCTCTGGTCGAGCGCGGTACGTTGCCGAGACTTGTCTGTTACCGAGGCTTGTCTGTTGCGGAAATGTCGCCCGTTGCCGCGACGGCATCAAAAGCCGTCACGATGCAGCGGCGCGGTGTCCGGCTGGCAATTATGCCAGCGAGCAAAGGCAACGGCGGCCTGCTCGATCAGCATGCCGCGGCCATCGTGTACGGGATTGAGACCACGTTCACGCATTGCCGCCAGCGTCCCAGCCGCGCGTTCGCCATAGTTCAAATCGTAACCGCTGGCCGCTGCCGCCAGCGGCAGATCGGCGAGCAAGTCGGCAGCGCCGTCGCTGACCGTGCTGATGACCAGATCGTACGGGGCATCACCGACGGCCGCGAGGCGCAACAGCGGGTTTGCGTGCCGGGCCAGCAACGCCTCGGCATTGGCCGGGGTCCGGTTGCGCAGCGCGAGCACCGTCGGTTCGGCATCGAGCAACGCCGGGATCACACCGGCCGCCGCACCACCGGCACCGAGCAGCAGCACGCGCCGGCCGCGGATCGCGATGGCAAGGCGCTGCAGATCCTGCACCAAGCCGACGCCATCGGTATTGTCGGCCCAGATCCGGCCGCTGCGGTCGCAGCCCAGGGTGTTGGCGGCGCCGGCGCGGCGTGCGCGTTCACTGCAGTCGGCGGCGAGCGCCAGCGCGGCCGTTTTGTGCGGCAAGGTGACACTGAGGCCGCGGCCACCGCTGGCAAAGAATGCCCGCACGGTATCGGCGAATGCCGCTGGGCTGGCCTCAATGCGGTCGTACTGCAGCGACAGACCAAGCTGGGCGGCAAAGGCAAGATGGATCGGCGGACTTTTCGAGTGCGCGATCGGCTGGCCAATGACGGCGCAACGGACCGCTGGGCTGGCGACTGCGGGATGGTTTTCGGGCAATGACACGATCTCGGTTTCCGGTGCGGGTGAATGCGGCCACGGCAATGCGTGCCCACTGTCATCTTGCCAAGCGGCCGCCGCAACGCAATATGAAAATGCCGACTTTCCGCGCTGACAACGCTGCTCGGTGCAGTCAGCCCGGCACGCTGGGGTAGAATCGCCGACCGACCTGGCCGTACAGGCCGTCCTCAGCAACGGAAACCAACCCATGTCAGATGTCAACGCCGAAGCCGGCGGCGCGCACCCGGATGCCATGCGGCAATTGCTGCTCAACAACCGGCAATGGGCCGAACGGATGACCCGCGACGATCCGGAGTTCTTCCAGCGCCTGACCAAGCAGCAGCGGCCGGAGTACCTGTGGATTGGCTGCTCGGATTCCCGGGTGCCGGCCAACCAGATCATGGGTTTGGCGCCGGGCGAAGTGTTCGTCCACCGCAACGTCGCCAACGTGGTCAGCCTGACCGATTTCAACTGCCTTGCCGTGCTGCAGTACGCGGTCGAAGTGTTGCAGGTCAAACATATCATCGTCACCGGCCACTATGGCTGCGGCGGTGTCATCGCGGCCTATGACGGCAACGCGCCGGGGCTGGTCGATCACTGGCTGGAGAATGTCCGTCATGTCTGCCGGCAACATGAAAAAGAACTGGCGCTGAATCCGGATCGGGAAGCGGTGCTGAACCGCCTGTGCGAACTGAACGTGCGTGCCCAGGTGATCAACGTCGCGCAGACCCGCATCGTCCAGAAAGCCTGGGCACGCGGTCAGGAGCTGACGATTCACGCGCTGATCTATTCGGTCAGCGACGGCCTGATTCGTGAGCTCGGTTTGCATATCAGCGGCCCGGAGCAGGTGCCGGCGAACTGACGTCCGTTGCCATTCACGCAAAACAAAAGCCCGCGCATGCGGGCTTTTGTTTTGTTCGGACGCTGCACGTTCAGGCTGGTTTGGTGATGATGATGTTCGGGTCAAGTTCAATAATTCCGTGCTTAGCACCATCGGCCGCTCTGATTGTGTATTTCAGCAACCTACCACCGATCAAGTCTGGAATACCCTCGACATGAAGTACGTAATCGCAGTGAGTCGAGTCATCACCGTTACATTCACTTTGTAACCGACCGGATGAAACCAAGAGGGCCGTTACATCTCTGCCGGACTCATCTTGGAAGATCAGTTGATAGGACGCTGTCTTGCCCCCCTGAACAAGACTTTCGCATCCTGTTTTTCTACCACGGATATTGTCATCTGCTCAGGCTTTACTTGATACCTCCTCACAAGCAGTGTGTTGTCACCGGCACGGCAGATGTCGGACAAAACACCGATATCGACGCATGCTTTCGCCCCCTCGCATCGCCCACTGTATCGCACACTTTCGAGCTCACATTTAGCTATCGCAACATCTTCAGACCGAGCATTTTGTGCTAGAAAAATAAGCATAGCGAACGTGGTCCCCACCAGGATGCGTGACCGCTCCTGTGCAACAGAACCAACCGAACTGCCACGATGGTGGGGTAGCCGCGTATTGAACTCATTCGTCTTTCAAACTCCTTTTTGCTGTGTGGCGATGTGGAAACACATCGCCACGTTGCGTTTTTGCAAAGTCGCTTCGACAGCAAAACGAAGTGTTACGCAGGTTTTGTGACAATTATTGATGGGTCCAACGTACCGCCATCGGTATCGATGTGATATTCGTAAGGCATGCCGGTGTAGCGAAAGTCGCTGGCATGCAGTTCTTGGGCAAAGGCATAGCCCTTATCGAGGCTCTTGCCGGCTTTCGAGGTGCGCCGACCGGAATCCGGATCATCAAACCAGACCGTGAATTTCTGCGTGCACTCCCACAGAATGTGTTTGTTCTGTGGCACGTAAACCGTTTGCTGATCTGGATTGGCCAGCACTGGATTGAGCGTTACCGGATCGATATTGACTTGAATGACGACATGATCGGCGGGTTTCTTGCCAAGATTCATTGCGGTATCCGGTCGTGACGACTTGCCCGGCTCATAAGTATTTGCCATAGCTGCCTCCCGAGCCTTCCGGCTCGCGTGCCCGACACGCAAGGAGAGTGTGCCGAGCGGGTTAACGGCGTTCCGACAACAAGGCCAGGAACGCCGGTTCGGTTGCCAGACTGGCCAGATCTGGATCGACCGCCAACAGCCTGGTTGAAAAACCATGCTGCTGCGCTTGTTGCAGATACTGCATTGCCTGCGGGCGCTCGCCACGCTGCAAAGCAATGAGAGCGGCCCGGAACAAAACATCGGGATTCCCGGCTTCGCGAATGAGCGCCTGTTGAATGAGGTCTTGTGCCTTGGTCACTTCGCCGAGACGGAGACTGGCGTGAGCTGCATGGGCAAGCAGCAACGCATCAACAGAATTGCGCGGCATTCGGTCAGTCAGCACCAATACGGTCCGATAGCTACCGGCGGCGGCGCTCCGGTCGCCAGCGTGCCAGAGAGCATCAGCCAGATTGGCATGCAACTGCGCCATTTCCGGCATCTTTACCAGCGCCTGTTGATAGAGTTGCACCGCCTCCGGCATGCGGCCCAAATAGTAATAAAGCGTAGCCAAGTTCGACGCGGAGACGGGATCATCCTGTTGTTTTAAAGATAGCTGAAAGGCATCTGCCGCCGACTGCAAGTTACCGGCCATGAACAAGGCCGCACCGAGATCGCTGTAGGCACGAGCATTCGGTGGCGTCAGCTCGATCACTTTGCGGTAATTTTGTGCCGCATCCTGAAACCGACCCCGGCTGAGCTGGAAAAAGGCCAATGCCCGATACGGCGGCCAGTAGTTCGGCTGCAACTGTATCGCGCGTCGGTAAGTGTGTTCGGCCTCGACATCATTGCCGGCATCGGCATGCAGATTGGCGAGCTCGGCCAAACCGGCTGCGTGCATCGGTTCCTGACGCAGCGCCTGCTGCAGCAACTGCAGCGCCGTTTGATCATCACCGCGCACGTGACGCCACTTGGCGGCAGCGACCAGCATGTCCGCTCGGACATTGCTGCTGCGCACCGTGTGATCACAATGCCGATCGGTCGGTGCGATATATGCTTCCGCTTCGGCGTTGCGATACAGATAGATGCCGGCCCGACAACCGAGCAAGCTGATCTCGGCATAATCCGGCGCCTGTGCCAGCAAGCGATCCGCGTCCTGCAGCACCGCTTGGTAATCGGCGATGGCTTGCGCTTGTTGCAGGCGCTGTTCGGCGTCAAGCAGCGCGGCGAACACTTCGCTGTCGACCAGTGGGCCACTGGCCAGCGCCAGTGGCGTCTGCGGCGCTGCCAACTGCTCAGCCAATGCTTGCTCGGCATCGTCGAGCAAGGCTTGCAGTTGCTCCGGTGGTCGTTGCCAGTGCTGCTCGAATGGTTTGGCATTTTCGCCAGTACTGGTCAGTTGCGCAGACAACAGCAACTGACCGTCGCGTTGCTGCAGTTGCAGGTGCAGCTCGCGCGTCGCCAGCGCGGTGGTATCGGCATCGGCGCGGTAGACGCCGGGCACACGTTCGAGCACCCGCGTTTGCAGGCGCTGCAGCGCCTGCCGCAGCGCTGGCGTCGCGCTCGCGGGATCGAGTTGGCTCGACAATTGGATGTACGCCGCATTGCCGATCAGCGGCGCACTCGGTAACGACATGGCGGCGGGCGCTTGTTGCGGGCCCTGCCATTGCCACCAACCGACCGCCAGCACCAGTGGCAGAAGCAACCAGGCCCAGCGCAGGCGTTGAAAACCGGCAGCCATGGCGACATCGCCATCGCTGACCCATTCCAGCGCATAGGCGCGGACCGGATGTGGCAACTGCTCACTGTACAACGGGCCGAGCAGACGACTGCCGGCCGCGCTTTCGTCATGCAATGCATCGTGGACCGCTTCGCTGGCGGTGATCGGCGCAGTGCCTTGGCGTGCCAGCACTTCGGCGACGCGGGCGGCATCACCGGCTGGCTTATCGTCATGGAAATGCACTTCACCGAGCGCGAGTCCGATATGACCTTCGCAACCGATGGCGCGTTGCAAGCGCTGCAACTCCGAGGCCAGCCACAATGCGCGTCTGGCATCCGGCAACACCAGCGTGGCGCCGTCACCGTGCCAGCGCCGCCACAACGACGGCGCGGTCAACACCTTGCGTTGCAGTGCTGCCAGCGCCGGCCGTTCATTGGCATTCGACCACTGCTTGATGTGCAGCGTCAGTACCACAGCCAGCATCGATTGCTCGTGATCGCCGGCCTGACTGGTGCGGACCAAACCGCCGGGGCCAAAATCAAAAACCCACGCCAGTGCCAACACCACCGGCAGGCCGAGTGCCAGCACCAGCACGACCAGACGAAATGTCCAGGCCGGCAGATCGAGACCGTCGCGGGCGACGTCGGTGATTTGCAGCACGAGCCAGCTGAGCGCGCCATAGGCGACCAGCGCCTGCACGACTTTGCGTCGCTTCAGTTCAAACCAGAGTTGGTACAACGACAGCCGCATGCCTGCCTTCCATGACCCGGTTGCGCAGGACAACGAACTCTGCGGAATGGCGTCGGGACGAGAGCCAGCACACATCGCCTGATGGTGATGGACGTCAGTACCGGCTCGGGAAAGTGCGGCACTGACCGACGCAGTGCCTTACGGTATAGCAGCTGCAGCCCGATTTGCCATGTCGCCGGGTGCACGCGTGGTTCTGATGAAAAAATGTTTTTGATAAAAACGGAATGAAAAAAAGCCGGGAAGCAATTTTCCGGGCAGAAGCGGAACGCGCGATCAGCCCGGCGCTTCGGCCAGGGCCTGCAACCGGGACAGCGCTTTTGGCCAGCTCGCCAGCATTATCGGCGCCATCGTATCGGTGCAATCCATGGTCACGGTCAATTCGCAGCCATCGGGATGGTCGCGAAAACTGTACGTTTCGTAGGCCGGCGTCCACTGCTCGGACTCGGCGCTGTCGGTAACCACTTCCCCGGCACGGATCTCGGCGAGCAGCTTGATCGAAAGGTATTCCTGCGGTCGCAATTCGGCGATCACGGCGGACATGCCGAAACCATCCGGCGACAGGAATTTCATGCTCGCGCCCTGCTGCCAACTGCCTTCGAAATAGGAGCCTTCACAGAACGCCGAAGTCCAGTCACGGTAACCGGCGTCATCGAGCATCCGTTGCCAGACCCGCTGCCGTGGCGCCCGGATCAGCTGCTGGAAATGCAAGGTCTTCATGGCGTTGCCCCTCAACTGGTTCAACGCTGGGCAGCCTACGCCGGTACGCCGACGAACGAAAGAGCCAGCACGGCACCATTGAGCAGTAACGACAGCTCGTAAAACGGCACGGCATAGCGGTGCAGAATTGCCGGCGCGTCCTGCATCGACAGATAGGTCCAGCCAATGCTGCAGACCAACAGCAACCAGTTGCTGTACGGAACATCGAAACCGAGCAGTACCAGCGCCAGAAAGTAGCCGAGCAGAATGGCCCGCGACAGCGGCGTTGGCCACCAGACCCGGTTCGACCATTCGACCAAGGCCTGTTTGCGGGCCATCGCCGCCTGCGCCAAAGGCGCCGGCAAGCGCTCGCGCGTCAATTCCATCACGATGATGCCGATCAGCGACACCAGCCCGGTGGCGACGATCAGCAAATCAAACCAGAATTCCGTCATGCTTGTTCCGTATCCCTACCATGATGGCGCAACCGTACTGCCAACCATGCCGAGGCTTATGCCGTTGCTGCCATTTCTTTTTTAAGGCGGCGGTCCAGATAGACAAAACCGAACGGCAACACCGAGCACAGCAGCGCCAGCAACCAGACCGGCACCGACCAGCACCGGACATGGCTGACCGCCAGCGAAATAACGAAGAACAGCAACCACAGCACGCCGTGGCCCATGCCGACTGGCCATACAAAATCGATGCCAAGCTGGTAGCGAAATGGCATTGCAATAAACAGCAAGGTGATCAGTGAAAGGCCTTCAATCAGGCTAAGAAGTCGAAAAAATCTGAGCATGTCTTACCTCGGCACAGTAGGGCGCAATGCATTGCGCCGGATGATAATGATGCACGCACATCTTTGATGCTGCGACATGAAGCCACTAGCTGATCGAGTTGACTAACTGGTTCAACCGATATGTAAAGCATTCGGCGCATCAGGATGCGCCCTACTTTTCTTTTTTGGGTGCTGGATGGAAGTTCAACACCTGCTCCAATGGCGCCGCAGCATCTTTAACCACCACTTTTGGCTTGGCGGCTGCCAGACTGGCTTCGGCTTCCTTGTGACCGCATTTGATGCATTCGTAGCATTTCTGGCCGTCGATGCTGTACATGACGATCTTGTCTTCGAGGCCGCAGGCCGGGCATTTGGCGCCGGCGATAAATCGGCGTGGCGTGGTTTTCGGCAGCGGTGGCGATTGCTCGTGGTCGGTCATGCGAGTTCGGTCTCCTGCGTCTTGATCATCGCTTCGAGCGCTTCTGACTGTAGCATCCAGTCTTCTTCGATGCTGGCCTGTTGCTTGCGCAAGCTGGCCTGCTCGTCGAGCAGCTTTTTCAACCGTGCTTTTTCGCTGTCGGCGTAAATGCCGCTGTCGGCCAGCACCGCGTCGATCTCGGCGAGGCGCGTTGACAGCTGCGCCAGCTGCTTGTCGAGCTGCTGGATTTTCTGTTGCAGCGGTTGGCGCATTTTGCGCTGCTCGGCTTCGAGGCGCTTGCGATCTTTTTTGGCAGCGGCGGATTGATGATTGTCACCGGCCTTTGCCTCAGCAAATCCGCTGTTGACAGCCGCGGTTTCGTCCGGCTTCAACAACCACTTGGCGTAGTCTTCGAGATCACCGTCGAACGGTTCGGCGCGGCCGCTATCGACCAGCCAGAATTCATCGCAAGTCGCACGCAGCAAATGCCGGTCGTGTGAAACGAGCACCAGGGCGCCTTCGAAGCTCTGCAGCGCTTCGGTCAGCGTCTCGCGCATGTCGATGTCGAGGTGGTTGGTCGGTTCGTCGAGCAGCAGCAAATGCGGCTTCTGCCAGACCAGCAGCGCCAGCGCCACACGCGCTTTTTCGCCACCGGAAAACGGTGCCACCGGCGACAGGGCGCGCTCGCCCTGAAAACCAAAGCCGCCGAGGAAATTGCGCAAGTTCTGTTCCGGCACCAGCGGATCGAGCTGGCGCAGATGCCACAGCGGCGACTGATCCAGCCGCAACGATTCCAGTGTGTGCTGGGCAAAATAGCCGATGCGCAGCTGGTGGCCGTCTTGCCGTTCGCCGCTGAGCGGTTTCAGCTCGTTGGCGAGAAAGCGAATGAAGGTGGATTTGCCGGCGCCATTGCGGCCGAGCAGGCCGATGCGATGGCCGGCCATCAAGGTCAGCTTGACGTTCTTCAGCACCGTCTTGTTGCTGCCATCCGGTAACGGATAGCCGAGCGACACGTCGCGACAGCTCAGCATCGGGCTCGGCATTTTCTCCGGCGCCGGGAATTCGAATTCGATGGCGCTGTCGCGATCGATCGGCGCGCTCAAGGTCAGTTTTTCCAGCGCCTTCATCCGGCTTTGCGCCTGCTTGGCCTTGCTCGCCTTGGCCTTGAACCGGTCGACAAAACTCTGCAGGTGTGCGCGCTGGGCCTGCTGCTTGGCAAAGGCCTGCTGGGCCTGGCTGAGCCGCTCGGCACGCTGCTTTTCAAAGCTCGAATAGTTGCCGCTGTATTTGTTCAGCGTCTGCTGCTCGACGTGCACGATATGGCTGCAGATGCCGTCGAGAAATTCGCGGTCGTGCGAGATGACGATCAGCGTGCCGGGCCAGCGCCGCAGGAAATCTTCCAGCCAGATCACGGCGTCGAGATCGAGGTGGTTGGTGGGCTCGTCGAGCAGCAGCAGATCGGAACGAGTCATCAAGGCCTGCGCCAGATTCAGGCGCATGCGCCAACCGCCGGAGAACGAACGGATCGGGTTGTTGTGGCTGTCCGGCGGAAAGCCAAGACCGACCAGAAGCTGCGCCGCTCGTACCGGCGCCCGGTAGGCATCGATGGCGTCGAGCTTGCCGTGCAGTCGGCCGATCGCCATGCCGTCGTGGGCCTCTTCTGCCGCCGCCAGTTCGCGTTCGGTGTCGCGCAGTTCGCGATCGCCGTCGATCACATAATCGAGCGCGCTGCGTTCGATGGCCGGCGTTTCCTGTTCGGCCCAGGCGAGCCGCAGGTTGGACGGCAACTGCAGCTCGCCGGCATCGGGCGAAATTTCGCCCCGCAGCAATAGCAGCAGGCTGGTTTTGCCGCAGCCGTTGGCACCGATCAGCCCGACATGCTCGCCGGCATGCAGGGTCAGGTTGACGTCGCGCAGCAGCTCGCGGCTGCCACGGCGCAGAGAAAGGGAGGAGAGCGTAATCATGATGGCCGGCATTTTACCGATCTGCCCGCCGGCGCGCCGGGGAAATCGGCATGGCCCGGCTTCCGTGATAACCGGCTCTGCTTTGCTGGTGCTTCTCTTGGTGCTTGTCCTGGTGCTTGTCCCGGTGCTGGTGCGGCAGTGCTGGCACTGCGGCGGCTGTGCTAAGGTGCCGCCACCTTGATGTCTGCACGATGTCGAACGCGATGGAATGGCTCAGTCTTGTCCCACCGGTGCTGGCGATTGCGCTGGCCGTCTGGAAACGGGAAGTCATGCTGGCGCTGGTGGCGGCGCTGTTTGTCAGCGAAAGCCTGCTGGCCGGCAATCCCTGGGACGGTTTCCTGCAAATCTGGGAGCGCTTGGTCGGGCAACTGGCCGATGCCGGCAACGCCCGGATTCTGCTGTTCTCGCTGCTGATCGGTGCGCTGATTGCCTACATGCGCGAATCCGGCGGCGTCAGTGCCTTCATCCGCTGGGTTGAGCAGCGCGGCATGGCGCGCTCGCCACGTCAGGTCGGCCTGCTGGCGATGATTGTCGGTGTGCTGCTGTTCATCGAATCGAACCTGTCGATTCTCGGTGTTTGTCTGGTTTCCGGCATGTTGTTCGACAAACACCAGATGAGCCGGGCACGGCTCGCTTATGTCGCCGACTCGACGTCGGCACCAACCAAAGTGCTGATCCTGCTGAACGGCTGGGGCGCCTTCGCGCTCAGTCTGCTGCAGGGCTATGAGCTGGACAGCCCGGTCGCGACGCTGGCCTGGTCGGTGCCGTTGAACGTCTATTGCTGGATCACCTTGCTGCTGGTGTTCTACACCGTCTGGACCGGCCGTGTGCATGGCCCGATGCGGCAATCGGAAACGCAGCTCGCGCGCGCATCGGTCAGTCTGGAGCCGGCGACTCGCAAACGGTTTTTCCTGCTGCCTTTGCTGGTGATGATCGGCGGCATCGTTGGCTTCATGGCCTGGACCGGCGACGGCAATGTCATGCAGGGCTCCGGTTCCAAATCGGTGCTGTGGGCTACTGCCAGCGCGCTGTTGCTGGCCTACGTGCTGCTGCGCAGCCACGACCGCTATCGACACCGCGAGTTGGTGACACTGGCGTTCAAAGGCATGAATGAATTGCTGCCACTGGTGGCGCTGGTCCTGCTCGCGATGGCGCTCGGCGCCGCGATGAAGGATCTCGGCACCGGTCGCTTTGTCGCCAGCATGATTGGCGATTTCCTGCCGACGATCCTGGTCACGCCGCTGGTGTTCCTGGCCGCCTGCCTGATCTCGTTTGCGACCGGCACGTCGTGGGGCACGTTCGCGATCATGATGCCCATCGCCATGCCGATTGCGCTCAGCGTCGGCGTGCCACCGCCGCTGATGGTGTCGGCCGTGCTCGGCGGCGGCGTCTTTGGCGATCACTGTTCGGGTATTTCCGACACCAGCATCCTGTCGTCGCTGGCCTCCGGTTGTGATCATTACGAGCATGTCAAAACCCAATTGCCGTACGCCGTCACAGCCGCCGCGCTGTCGATTGTGTTTTACTTGCTGGCCGGCCTGACCTTTTGAACAGGGTAGAGGCCCGCTGAGTTGTGTCGCTTCGGCGTCTTGATCAGTGGCCATGATCGGACACCATGATTTGTCGCACCGGCCTGATCGATCAATGGTCTCGATTGATCAGGCCCCAGACTGGAGAACTGCTGATGAAAAAAATCGCCCTGGCATTGCCGGCCCTGCTGCTGCTGACCGCCTGCAGCAAGCTCAATAACGAAAACTACAGCAAGCTGGAATCAGGCATGAGCAAAGAGGATGTCGTCGCCATACTCGGCGAGCCGGATCAATGCGAAAGTGCACTGGCGTTCGAAACCTGCCGCTGGGGTGACAAGGACAAAAACATCGAAGTGCGGTTTGCCGCCGACAACCTGCTGGCCAAGACCGCGGAAGGACTCTGAGCCGCCAGGTAGCCGCCTTTGCTGGCACGGTGACAAAAACAAGGCGACCCACGGGTCGCCTTGTTTTTTTCTCATTCCTGACTAGCTTTCAGACACCAACGGTCGGGAGTGAGAGCACCATGAACCCATTGAGCAAACCATGGCAGAACCTGGGGCTGGCGTTGCTGCTGGCAAGCGCTGCCGGCATCAGTCAGGCCGACGAAACCGCCGAGCAGGAAGGCCTGGGGCTTGGCGTGGGCGTGGCCTACAGTCCGCTCGGCAGCGGCATCGAAGTGTACTGGCAGATCAACGATTACTTTGCCGTCCGTGGCGCGACCGGCAGCGCCGACGAAAGCATGGATGACGAAGAGTACGACGACATCGAATACGACGCCGACGTCGAACTGGACAGCCGTGCGCTCACGCTCGACATCCACCCGTTCGGTGGCACGTTCTTTGTCGCCATTGGCCAGGCCAAACTCGACAATCTGATCGGCCTGGTCGGCCAGTTGTCGCAGCCGGTCGAGATTGGCAACACGACCTACGATCCGGAAGACATCGGCAGCCTGACCGCCGCCCTCGACATCGGTGGCAGCGTGCCCTATGTCGCGCTCGGCTGGCGCGGGGTGGAACCGGGTTTCACCGTCAGCGTCGAGCTCGGGGCGGCGTCGATCGACTCACCCGACGCACTGCTGTCCGTCACCTGCGGTGATGCCATCGTCGGCACACCGCAGTGCGATCAGCTGCAGGACGACGCTGAGCTTGAGCGCGCCAAGCTCGAAGACGATGCCTCCGATCTGGATTTCTGGCCGTTCGCCCGCTTGGGTGTTGCCTGGCAGTTCTGAACGCCGATCCATTCCTTTCGCGGCAATCCCTACCGCCGCCACAGACGCCGACCGCTGGTCGGCGTTTGCTTTTTGGCCGTAGTCAGCAGAGGAAAAGCATGTTGCCTCGCTCAACGCCGTTCGACCGATGCGGTTTACGTTCGCGTGAGGCCACCTTTCCTCATCACGCCACAGGTCCGTTCAGCAACCGCTGATGCGCCAGCATTGTGCGCAAGAGAAAAACGGTCGCGATCGGCAAACTCCCCATTTCAGTGCAACAACGGCCGCGTTATTCCATTGTTCAACATTCATACGTATTCATTGCCGCGGACCGGTTTGGTGCTTTGCTTTGGTGCGTTGCACCGTGACAGCATCGGACCGAATTCGTGTCGGCCGATAGGCTGTCGCGCTTGCCGAGACGGCGAAGCGCTGATCGAGAAAGCGAAACGCAGAAACCCGCTGTCGCGTTTGCTTGCATGCCGCCGAATCAACCGGCAGGGCCAGAGACCCACCGCCAAGACAAGAAAAACTTCATCGATCGTCGCCCGTTCGACAGCTCGCTGCCGCACGCGCCGAGTCGACCAAACAAGGAACGGAGATATGCGCTTTTCGAGAGTTTCCTGGCGCGGACTGCTGAAGACGCTGGCCAGCGCCAGTCTGTTTGCCGCGCTGCTCGGCTGCAGCGACAGCGCCGATGTGCTGGACAGCAGCGCGGTGACGGCACCGGCGGGCGGCAGCGGCTTCAGCGTCAAACTGGCCGAAACGGCGGCGCTGACCACAGCGGCCTGCGATGACGCCGCGGTCAGTGCGCTGTCGGCAGGCTTCAGCAAAACACAGGCGCAGCGCAAGGCCGGCACCCTGCGCGTGCATTACCAGCGCACTGCCGGCGATTACAGTGGCTGGGGCCTGCATGTCTGGAACAGCAGCGGCAATGCCGCTGACACCACCGGCATCGAATGGAATGCGCCATTGATGCCGGCCGGCACTGATGCCTTCGGCAAGTATTTCGATATTCCACTGCTCGCCGACACCGGCACCATCGGTTACATCTTCCATAAAGGTGACGAGAAGGATCACGGCGGCGCCGATCAATCGTTCGTGCTCGACGGCAGCAGTGCGATCTGGCGTAAACAGGGCGATGCGATCACCTACACCAGCAATCCGGACGACACCCCGGTCGGCGATCAGCCTTATGTCCGCGTGCATTACAAGCGCTACAACGGCGACTACGATGGCTTCGGTTTGCATATCTGGGAAATGACCGGCGGCATGGACATCGACACGGCCGCCTTGCCGGACGGCGTCGTGATCGGTGACTGGGCCAATGCCGTGCCATTTGCCGCGCCGATGCCGAGCGGTACCGACAGTTTCGGCGTTTGGGTCGACATTCCGGTCAAGAAATACAGCGAAGGCGCCCGCGGTTTCAATTTCCTGGTGCACAAGGGCACTGATGACGCCGGCAAGGACGGCAGTGATCGCGCGATGTCGTTCGTCGCCGGTTACGAGATCTGGCTCGTTGAAGGCGACAACAGCGTTTACTACAGCACGCCGCGCGGCGCGATCTCCACTACCGAGGCACGTGCCTACTGGGCCGATGCCCGCACTTTGCTCTGGCCACGCGTTGATGCCAGCGGCGCCTTCCTGCTGCACTACAGCGCGGACGGCGGCATCAGCACCGGTGAAACCGTGACCGGCGCCGATGGCTTCTTCGCCCTGACCTTGGTTGACAGCGACACGCTCGACGCCGATCTGAAAGAGCGGTTCAAGTTCATTCCGCAGCCGTATGTCGCGCTGCAGTTGCCGGCAACGGTCGATGACGAAGACGTCAAGCAGTTGCTGCGCACGCAAGTGGTGCTGGTCCATCGCGCCCTCGACGGCGCCATCAATGACGTCACCACCGCGCAGCTGCCGGGCGCGCTCGATGCCATTTACGCCGATGCCGCTGCTGAGGCAACGCTCGGTGTCGCGGTGGAAGCCGGTGCACCACAGTTCAAACTGTGGGCACCGACCGCAGTCAGTGTCGGTGTCTGTGTCTATGACGAAGGCAACAGCGGCAGCGCCAGCAGCGCCCATGCCATGAGCCGTGATGACGCGACCGGCATCTGGAGCTACCAGGGCAGCGCCGATCAGCTGGGCAAGTATTACCGCTATGTCATCGACGTCTTTGTTCGCAGCACCGGCCAGATCGAACGCAATCTGGTGACCGATCCGTACTCGCTGTCGCTGTCGGCGAACAGCCAGCGCAGCTGGATCGGCTCACTGGCCGACGCGGCAGTGAAACCGGCGGGCTGGGACAATCACGCCATTCCGGCGCTGAGCGCACCGGAAGATCTGGCGATTTATGAACTGCATGTCCGCGACTTCTCGTCGAAAGACAGCACCGTGCCGGCCGAACACCGCGGCAAGTACCTCGCGTTCACCGATACCGCCAGCGCCGGCATGCAGCATCTGCTGTCGTTGCAGGAAAGCGGGATCAACCTGATCCATTTGTTGCCGGTCAGCGACATCGCGACGATCCCGGAACTCGGTTGCACCGAACCTACCATTCCGGTGGCTGCTGCCGATGCCGAAGATCAGCAGGCGGCGGTCTACGCCACGCGCGATCAGGATTGCTTCAACTGGGGTTACGACCCGCTGCACTACACCGCCCTTGAAGGCAGCTACGCGACCGACCCGAGCGATGCGACCGTGCGCGTCAAGGAGTTCCGGCAGGCCGTGCAAAGCCTGCATGAAAACGGTCTGCGGGTGGCGCTCGACGTGGTCTACAACCACACGCCGGCCTCGGGCCAGTACAGCAACTCCATTCTGGATCGCGTCGTGCCCGGCTATTACCACCGGCTCGATGCCAGCGGCAATGTCACCAGCTCGACCTGCTGCGCCAATACCGCGACCGAACACGCGATGATGGCCAAGCTGATGATCGATTCAGTGGTGACGCTGGCAACCGAATATCAGATCGATGCCTTCCGGTTCGATCTGATGGGCCATCAACCGAAAGCGGCGATGCTGGCACTGCAGGACGCCGTCAACACCGCCGCCGGCCGACCGATCTACCTGTACGGCGAAGGCTGGAATTTCGGCGAAGTGGCCAACAACAGCCGGTTCGAGCAAGCCAGCCAACGCAACCTGGCCGGCACCGGCATCGGCAGCTTCAACGACCGCATTCGCGATGCGCTGCGCGGTGGCGGCGCCTTCGACGGTGGCGATCAGCTGGTGCGCAATCAGGGCATCGTCAACGGGCTCTATCTCGATGACAACGGCAGCGGTGGCAACAAGACGCTGGCCGATCTGCACTGGAGCAGCGACATGGTCCGGCTCGGCCTCGTCGCCACCCAGGTCGATGTCGAGTTTGTCACCGCCGATGACAGCATCAAGCGCGGCGATGAAGTCGATTACTACGGTCAGGGCGCGGGTTACACCCTCGATCCGCAGGAAATCATCAACTACGTCGAGAAGCACGACAACCAGACCTTGTATGACATGAACGGCTATCGCTTGCCGGGCACCGCGACGCTGGCCGATCGGGTGCGGGCACAGACGCTCGGCGTCGGTTTTGTCGCGCTGGCGCAAGGGGTGCCGTTCTTCCACGGCGGCATGGACATCCTGCGCAGCAAGTCCTACGACCGCGACAGCTACAACAGCGGCGATCACTTCAATGGCATCGATTGGAGCCTGGTCAGCAACAACTACGGCGTTGGCGCGCCGGTTGCCGAGAAGAATCAGGACAACTGGAACCTGATCAAACCGCGGCTGGCGAATGCGGCAATGAAACCGGATGCCAGCGCCGCAGCGGACATGCACGCGGCGTTCAAGGAGCTGCTGGCGATTCGCAAGAGTTCGACGCTGTTCCGGCTGCGCACCGGCGAGGACGTGAAGACCCGGGTGCAGTTCCATAACACCGGCTCGGCACAGGTGCCCGGCGTGCTCGCCTACAGCGTCAATGGTGACGGTTACGACGGCGCCAATTTCGCCCGGGTGGTGGTGGTGTTCAACACCGATACGGTGGCGCAGTCGATCACCGTCGATGCGCTGGCCGGCGTCAGCCTGAGCCTGCATCCGGTGCAGGCAAGTGGTAACGATGCGGTGGTCAAGACCGCCGCATTCAACAGTGTGAGTGGTGAATTGACCGTACCGGCGCGAACCGTCGCGGTCTTTGTCGAGCAGTGAGGTCTCTCCTGGCGTGGGCTGGCTCGTTCAGCAGCCCGTTTTTTTCCAGGACTCCGCAATTCAGGCAGTGAAAGGTAACGCCGTCATGACTATACGTATCGCCATCAATGGCTTTGGCCGCATCGGCCGCAATGTGGTCCGCGCGCTGTACGAATCCGGTTACCGCGAGCGGGTACAACTGGTGGCGATCAACGATCTCGGCGATCTCGCCACCGCCGCGCATCTGTTGCGTTACGACAGCGTACACGGCCGCTTTGCCACTGCCGTCAGTCACGATGGCAACAAGCTGGTGATTGGCAGCGACGAGGTGCTCTACTGCAGCCAGCCCGATCCAGCCCAGCTGCCGTGGCGCACACTCGGCATCGATGTGGTGCTCGAATGCACCGGCCGCTTCACCAGCCGCGCCAGCGCCGCAGTGCACTTGCAGGCTGGCGCCCGAAAGGTGCTGATCTCGGCACCCGCCGATGATGCCGATGCCACCATCGTTTACGGCGTCAATCATCACTGCATCACGCCGACCATGCAGATCGTCTCGAACGCGTCCTGCACCACCAACTGTCTGGCGCCGGTGGCAAAAGTGCTGCACGAACTGGTCGGCATCGAGCAGGCGTCGATGACCACCATTCACGCCTACACCAATGACCAGCAGTTGCTCGATCTGAATCACAAGGACATTTACCGCGCCCGTTCCGCGACCCAATCGATGATCCCGACCAGGACCGGCGCCGCGAAAGCGGTCGGCCTCGTGCTGCCGCAGTTGAAAGGCAGGTTCGACGGCATGGCGGTGCGGGTGCCGACCATCAATGTCTCGCTGGTCGATCTGAACTTCATCGCCGGCCGCGATACCAGCGCCGACGAGATCAACGCCGCGATGCGCAAGGCGGCCGAATCCGGACCGCTCGCCAGCGTGCTCGATTACAACGACGAGCCGCTGGTTTCGGTCGATTTCAATCATGTGCCGGCGTCGTCGACATTCGATGCCAACCAGACCAAGGTCAGCGGCCGCTGGGTCAAGGTCATGGCCTGGTACGACAACGAATGGGGCTTTTCGCACCGGATGCTCGACACCAGTCTGGCGCTCGCCAATGCCGACAAGTCGGCCGCTCGACTTGCCGCCGCCGCTGCTGTCTGTGCCAGTTGATTGCCGTTAACGCTTTGCAGGAGGACATCCGCGATGACCGACTTGTTGCACACCCAGCGCCGGCTCGAACGCATTCACCGGATCGGTCAGGCCTTCGCCGCGTCGCCGGCCAGTCTCGCGCTGATTGGGCTCGGTTCGACCGGGCCGCAGACCGAACGGCTCGATGCCTGGTCTGATCTGGATTTTTTCGCCGTGGTCGAAGCGGGCGCGAAGCGCGAGTATCTGCAACGGCTCGACTGGCTCGATCGAATCGCCCCGGTCAGCTGGCACTTCCAGAACACGCCGGACGGTTGCAAGCTGCTGTTCCACGACGACATCTATTGCGAGTTCGCCGTATTCGAACCGCACGAGCTGGCCGGCATTCCGTTCAGCACCGGCCGGGTCATCTGGAAGCGCGACGATGTGGATGCCGCCATCGCGACACCGCAACTGCCGGAGCCGCGGCCACTCAACCACAGCATCGAATGGTGCCTGTACGAAGCGCTGTCGAATCTTTATGTCGGCATCGGCCGTTACTGCCGTGGCGAGAAGCTGTCGGCGTTCCGCTTGGTCCAGAGTTACGCGGTCGATCGGATCATCGAACTGATTGAGCGGACCTGGGACGCCGATGTCCGCGCGCGTGATCCGTTTTCGAATGAGCGCCGGTTCGAGCAACGCTATCCGGAATTCGCGCCGCTCATCAGCGCGTTCATGCCCGGTTATCGCGACACGCCGAAAGCGACGTTGGCGATGCTCGAGTTCCTCGATCTGCACTGGGAGGTGCCGGCCGCGCTCGCGGTCGCGATCGATCGGATGGCGCGCAGCCAACTGCGCTGAACGATCGCCATCATCGCTTTTTGCAAGAGATAGCAATCGCCGGCCAGCAGCCGTTCTGGCCGGCGCTGCGCAAACCGGATTGTTTGCGTTCATAACGACCCGAGCACCGGATAGCGCCGTTCCGGGACACCACCACAACCACCGCAACGCATCCGGAGGACAACCATGCGTGCATCAGTGTTGTGCGGAGGGGTTCTGCGTCAGCAGGCCCGTTGTTTCGCTTCGAGAAAGGGTTTCGCTTCGAGAAAACCTCACCGTTTCACCGTTCGTTCGCTGTTGCTGGCCGGTCTTGCCCTGGCCGGTTCGCTGGCCAGCACCGACAGTGTCGCCGCCACCGAACAGGACAAGGGCAGCAGTGCCATCCTGTTTCAGGGTTTCCACTGGCATTCGGCCAATGGCAGCTGGTATGGCAACCTGCAAGGCAAGGCCGGCGATCTGCAAGATCTGGGCATCACCCATGTCTGGTTCCCGCCGCCGTCCGATGCCGCGTCGCTGGAAGGTTATCTGCCACGCCAACTCAATGTGCTGAACAGCAGTTATGGCAGCGAAACGGCGCTGAAGAATGCCATCAGCGCGCTCAACAATCAGGGCATCAAGAGTGTGGTCGATGTCGTGATCAATCACCGGGTCGGCACCAACAACTGGGCCGATTTCACCAACCCGAGCTGGGATTGCCGCGCCGTCACCAGTAACGACGAATGGAGCGGCCGTTGCGGCACCTGGGATACCGGTGATGGTTATGACGCCGCCCGCGATCTCGATCACCGTCAGACCTTCGTCCAGAACGATCTGAAAACCTGGCTGTCGTCGCGGCTCAAAGGCGTCGGTTTTTCCGGCATCCGCTATGACTACTCGAAAGGTTATGGGCCCGGATATGCCGGTCTCTATCACGATGCCTTTAATGGTAACGGCACGGCACCGAATTTCTGCGTCGGCGAAGTCTGGACCAATCTCGACTACAACAACGTCGACGCGCACCGCCAGCTGTTGATGAATTATGTCGACGGCAACGGTGGCAAATGCGGCGCCTTCGACTTCACCACCAAGGGCCTGCTCAATCAGGCGCTGTGGGCGAACGAGTATTGGCGGCTGCGCGCGTACGACGGCAAGCCGGCCGGCGGCATCGGCTGGTGGGCACAGAAGATGGTGACCTTTGTCGACAACCACGACACCGGTCCGTCGCAGAGCTGTAGTGCCGGCCAGAATCACTGGCCGGTGCCCTGCGGCAAAGTGATGCAGGGTTATGCCTACATCCTGAGCCATCCCGGCATCCCGACCGTGTACTACCCGCATGTGTATGACTGGAACCTGCGCGGCGCGATCAAGACCCTGATCAGTCTGCGCAAGGAGAAGGGCATCACCTCGACCAGCAGCGTCGCGATCCAGCGCGCCGATCAAGGCCTCTATGCCGCCATCATCAACGGCAATCTGGCGATGAAGATCGGCCCGAACAGTTGGAGCCCCGGCAGTGGCTGGACGCTGCGCACCTCGGGCGATCAGTACGCGATCTGGACCCGCTGACGCAGTGCAGCAGTGACCGCCGGCAAAAAGTCCGGTTAACAAGCCCGGCGGCGGCACGGTATAACACCGGCTTCCGCCGTTTTGTTTGCCCGAGTGTTTGCCATGCTGTCCCGACTTCGCCCGTTTGCCCTGCTTGCCGCCACCATCGCCGTTTCGATCGGTGCCGCCCAAGCCGAAACCCTGTTGCTGCGCGCCGACCGCATGCTCGATGTCCGCACCGGCGCCATCGTCAAGGAGGCCGGCATACTGATTCGTGACGGGCGCATTGTCGCGGTCGGCGACAACAGCAGCACGCCGACCGGCGGCGAGGATGCCCGCGTGCTCGATCTCGGCGACATGACGCTGCTGCCCGGTCTCATCGACATGCATGTGCACCTCGACAGCGATCCGTCTTACGGCGGCTACACCGGACTGCAGTTTGGCGACCGGTTCTGGTCGGTGCTGACCGTGCCGCATGCCGAACGCACGCTCAAAGCCGGCTTCACCACCGTGCGCAATGTCGGCGCCGATGCCTGGAACGATGTCGGTCTGCGTCAGGCCATCGATGAAGGCAAAATCATCGGCCCGCGCGTCGTCACCGCCGCCTACAGTTTTGGCGCCACTGGCGGCCATTGTGATTCGACCTATTTTCCGCCGTCGATGAACCAGAAGAGCCCGTACAACGCCGACAACCCGGACGAGGCCCGTGCCCGCGTGCGCGAATTGCGCAAGTACGGCGCACAGGTCATCAAGATCTGCGCCACCGGCGGCGTGTTCTCGCGCAACACCGAACCGGGCCAGCAGCAGATGCGTTACGAAGAAATGAAAGCGGTGGTCGACGATGCCCACATGTACGGCCTGAAAGTCGCCGCCCACGCACATGGCACCAGTGGCATCAAAGACGCAATCCGGGCAGGCGTCGACACCATCGAGCACGCCAGCCTGATCGACGACGAAGGCATCAAGCTCGCCAAGAAAATGGGCGCATATCTGTCGATGGACATCTACAACACCGACTACACCCAGGCGGAAGGCAAAAAGAACGGCGTGCTCGAAGACAACCTGCGCAAGGACCGTGAAGTCGGTGATCTGCAGCGCGAGAATTTCCGCAAGGCCCACCAGGCCGGGGTCAAGATGATCTACGGCACCGATGCCGGCATCTATCCACATGGCGACAACGGCAAACAGTTCGCGGTGATGGTGCGCTACGGCATGACGCCGGTACAGGCCATCCAGACGGCGACAATCCATGCTGCCGACGCGCTCGGCAACAGGGATGTTGGCGTGATTGAAGCTGGCCGCTTTGCCGATGTGATCGCCGTCGCCGGCGATCCCAGCAACGACGTCCGTCTGTTGGAGCATGTGGCTTTTGTCATGAAGGGCGGTCAGATCATCAAACAGCAGTGAGCCGGCTTTCAGTGCGCTGCTGACACAACGCTGGCAAGGGCCGCTGTTAGGCTGTCACCCGAAGGGTGTCGAAGTGACAACGGATCAACACAGTTTGAGCACAGGGAGAACGCAGATGACAGAGAGTTAGAGGGGTCACACTTTAACTCTAAATAGCCGTTCCGAAATCCCGATCACTTTAAATTGAACTCAGGCAAGGTCGCTTGATCAAACAGGCGCAAACCACATCCGCTCAAGGACCTGCCTGATATGTTTGATGATATCCGCAAGTTGTCACGCCCGGTAGTGCGCCGGTTGAAACG
>JBKBHF010000051.1:0-25637 GCA_046297695.1 Permianibacter sp.
TTGGCCGCTTTCCATGCATACAGTTGACCGTCGCGCAAGCCCAACTTTTCGGTTGCGGCCTTGGCACCCACGCGCTCCATCAGCTGCAGGGCTTCGGCTTTAAACTCTTCCGAATACCGCGTCCGCTTGCTTACCACCTTCTTGCTCATGCCTGCTTCCTTCATGGTTCACCTCTGACCAAGTTACTCTCTTATCGAGGTGTCCACATCTAGGGGGCAAGATCAGGCAAGATCATGCGGATATCATCAAACATATCAGGCAGGTCCTTGAGCGGATGTGGTTTGCGCCTGTTTGATCAAGCGACCTTGCCTGAGTTCAATTCAAAGTGATCGGGATTTCGGAACGGCTATTTAGATATGGTTGGTTCCTAATTAAGCTCAATCACATGGCACAAAACAACCGTTCTGTAGCGTTCACTAGGTGGTAATTGGATAGACGTTTCAATGAAAAAACAGGAATTTCGGCCTCAAGCAGACAACAGAGTGGCGACTCTTCATCAGATAGTCATGCAGTTAAACGAGCATGAGCCTCTGCGTAAACAGAGGCTCACAAACTGCATTGAAATGCTGAAACATAAGCAACCGGGGTTTGGCCAAGTGTTATCAGGCTTCGATTATTATAATCAGGGGCTGGGAGTTTATATCGCTGAGCTTCTGAAGGAAGAGCGATGTGCCTCATTGACACTAAAATCTTGCATTGTAACAGGGATGCACGCATCGCTCTTTGAGCGATTTTTGTATGAACGAGAGAATAGTGACTATAAGGCCACGAACCCTTTTGTAAGTGAAATTATTACTCTACACGGAATGGCTGCCGAGGCCGGATACGGTGAATTTTGTGATTGGCTGGGAGATTACATTTGTCTTCTTTTGTCTTCAGAAGCGGGCGAGCTATTACAGGCTATTGACCCTGATTTTGTCTGTTTTTTCAGAAGACTATTGGGATTTAGGAAGACTGCAAAGTTTGATGCGGCCACACTGAGTGGCGGCGGCGTATATGATGAGCTATTAGCTTCAATAAATGATTTTGAACGCCTTCAGGCGTTCTTGCCGCGATACTGTGATTTTCGATGGAGTAATGCTTTCGGCTGGAACGACGTCAACGCAAAGAAAAAGCGACCAGCTAGCCAGCAATTCCCAAGCTCCATTTTTTCGGACGTTTCTTGGAAGACGCTTATTCCATTTGAGCTTTTCTCTCTTAAGTATGTTTATAAGTCTGTATACAAGAAAGAGCTTTTTCTAAACGCTGATCATCCATTGTTGTCGGGTTCATTCACTTCGATAGAGCTGCCTAAGGAAGAAGTTGAGAATGAGCTGATTGGTAACTTGGGCTACGCCATAGATTCCTCGATTGGACGTGGATGGAGGAGCATGTTCTCAAGAGAAAACCGATAGGCTGCAGAGCTCGTAGATACCGTCTTGCCGCTCATGATGCAAGCGCCAGTTCAGCATTAAATGGCGTGCGATGCTTGAAGAAATAAGGGTCAGTGAAGAAATGATTAACAATGGTGCTGCCACAACATCAATTGTCGGTCTTGATATCGATTTGGGTTGCTCCGCCTTTTCGGCAGCTACAAAAGTTGATGATGGCGGCCTTGATGACGGTGTTTTTTATTATTCTCAAGACGGAAGACATGTGCCATTGGTTCTTGACCCAGCTTCATTTAGGCATGGTGTCAACGCTAGCAATTACTACAGCGCGAGTTTGTTTCTACCTGTCGGTGGGGCAATCGAATTTGGTTTCAAAAGTGAATATGCGCCGGGTTATCGGCAATATATCGCAACGATTGGTGCCGACAACGAAAGTAAGTATGACTACCAATCCTATTGGGATGGTGTGGATGGCAAAGATGCCGATGTCCTGCCGTGGTATCCCGATTGGAACGTCTCCGGCGTGACCAAAGGCCCAGCCTGTCCGGGGCAGGCCGCGACACCAACGACGCGGCCGATTTTTGAGGGAGAGTTCCGGGAAGGGGAAGGGCCGAAAGCCAACAGTCTGCTGCGCTATGAAGTCAAAGCGCAGCGCAACCGGTTTCATGTGCCGGCTGCGACGACGCATTTGGAGTTGACGGTGTATTACTCGCCCAACCTCGATAGCACGAGCCTGCAGGTGACCAGCAATGGCCAAGATATCCGGTCATTGTTCCATCCGGAAAACGGCAGTCCAGAGAAAGTGCAGATCCCGTTGGAAGGCAACCGTACGCTGATACGTTTCAAAGGGCTACCGGAACTGCACGCGGTGCCGAAAGGCCTGACGGTGGAGCAAGCGAGCGATATCGATACGTTTGAGATACGGCGGCCCTGAAGGAATGGGAACCCTTTCCGATGCTGCCGGCAGCCGCGTTGACCGGTCGGTGCAGTGCGGTCAACGAACGCCGAAATGGGTTATGTCGTCACCGATATTGATCAAGAGTCGAGTGTTGGCGCGTTTGAAAAACTGAAAGCCATTCCGGGCACCATTCGGGCGCGCTTGTTGTACTGAGGGCGGTAGGCGGAACACAAGAAGGCGGGGAAATCCCGCCTTCTTTGTTTATGCCAGACCGAAGTGCCGTTCAGCTTTCACCGCGCTCGGCTGGTGTCGAGATGATGGTGCTCGTCGTGGCGCCGGTTTATTCCCAATCGTCCATCGACGCATCGTCGCTCGGCCGGAAGGCCAGTTTGAACAGTTCCACCCGGCCTTTGGTCTGGGCATCGACCATCCATTCGCCGACCAGATTGCCGTCTGCGTCGTAGCTCAAGCGGATGTGTACGGCATGGTTCTGGCCGCCACTGCCGTCATACTGTTTGACCAGACTGACCATGCCGCCCGCGCTCAGGCCTTTGAACGTGGCACTGAGGCCGACCGACGGCTCGCCACCAAAGGTCTGCACTTCCAGCGAGCGGCCTTTGATCTCGTCGCCGCTGGTTTCGAATACCACCGAGAACCAGACTGCGTTCGGACCAATCTGATCGCCGTAATCGTAAGCGCCGCTCCACAAGCCATTCAGATAGGCATCGGCCTGCGCCTGCGGTAGCAGCAAGACTTGAGCGACCAACAACCAGCACGCCAGCACAACTCGTTTCATTACCGACCTCGGCGGCCGCGTCCGCTACGGCACGACAAATTTGGGTAAGCTCAGCCTAGCAGAGTTAGCGAGGAAAGCCTGCATGCCGACTGCCTTTGTCACCGGCGCCACCGGGTTCGTTGGCAGCAACCTGTGTCAGCAGCTGACGGCGCAAGGTTGGCAGGTGCTGGCCTTGTGTCGCGACCCGGAGAAACCGGCGTTCATCGACCGGTTTCCCGTCACCAAGCTGCGAGGCGATCTGGACGATGCCGAGGCCTTGACGCGGCTGCTGCCGCCAGCGCTGGACGCGGTGTTTCATGTCGCCGGTGACACCAGCATCTGGCCGCGCGAGCGGGCCCGGCAATACCAGACCAATGTGATCGGCACGCGCAACATGGTGGCCGCGGCACTGGCGGTTGGTGCGCGTCGATTCATTCACACCAGCTCGATCGCGGCGTTCGGTATTCGCGATGACAGGGTCGATGAACATTCGCTATCGCAGGGCAAGACCGCACCGGTGCATTACTACCGGACCAAGGCGATGGCCGAGGACGAAGTACAGGCCGGTATTGCGCGAGGTCTTTCGGCCACGTTCATCAATCCCTGCCACATTCTCGGGCCGTTTGATACCGCCAACTGGTCACGCATGTTCCGGCTGATTGCGCAGCGCAAACTGCCCGGGGTGCCGCCCGGCAGTGGCATGTTTGTCGATGTCCGGGAAGTCGCCAAGGCCCATATCGCGGCGGTCGACCGCGGTGGTGTCGGACGCCACTATTTTCTCGGCGGTGACGAGCTCAGCTTTCTCGCTTTGCTGCAGGAGGCGGGTCGCCAGCTGGGCCAGCCGGTGCCCCGGCGGCCGTTGCCGGCGGCGCTGATCCATTTGGTCGGGGCGGCCAAGGAGCTGGTCGCGGCGGTAACCGGGCAGGCGCCGGATCTGACCCGCGAGGGCGCCCGCATCGTCTGCTCGCGCGTGCGCTGCGACAGCCGACCGGCCATGACCGAACTCGGCTACCGCTCGGTGCCGGCGGCGCAGCTGGTGGCGGATACGTTGGCCTGGTTGAGCGCCGAAGGTTTGCTCGACCGGCGCTGACGCGTTGCCGGCCCTGAACTGATGCCGAACTGACCCGGCCGAACTGACCCGGCCGAACTGACCCGGCCGAACTGACCCGGCCGAACTGACCCGGCCGAACTGACCCGGCCGAACTGACCCGGCCGAACTGACTGGTTTGCGGCAAGGGTTTGATAACCGTCAAAAAGATGTAATCAGTAATCATTCTTGTTTGGCTTCAGCTTGGCTACAATAGCCGCCGATTCAGGGTCGCCGCTAGGCTGGCGACCGGCAGCGCCGGCAGGGCGCCATCAATCAGGAGCAGATCGGAATGAAGCATTGGGTGCTGGCGGCCGCGATGACGGCCAGCTTGTCGGCCACCGCGGCTGACGAAGTGGTGGTGTATTCGGCCCGGATCGAGGATTTGATCAAGCCGGTGTTCGAGGCCTACAGCAAAGAAACCGGCGTGCCGGTGCGCTTCATCACCGACAAGGAAGGCCCGCTGCTGAGCCGGATCAAGAGCGAAGGCGCCAGCACCGATGCCGACATCCTGCTGACCGTCGATGCCGGCAACCTGTGGCAGGCGGCCAACGAAGGCATTCTGCAGCCGATCGAATCGAAAGCATTGACCGCGAATGTGCCGGCGCATCTGCGTGACCCGGCGAATCAGTGGTTCGGCCTGTCGATCCGCGCTCGCACCGTGTTCTTCAACCCGGCCAAGGTCAAGCCAAGCGAGCTGTCGAGCTACGAGGATCTGGCCGATGCCAAGTGGCGCGGCAAGCTCTGCCTGCGCTCGTCGAAGAAGGTCTATAACCAGTCGCTGGTGGCCATGCTGATCGCCCAGCACGGCGAGCCGAAAACCGAGCAGATCGTCAAAGGCTGGGTTGCCAATCTGGCCACCGAGCCGTTCCCGGATGACACCAAGCTGCTGGAAGCGATCGACGCCGGCCAGTGTGCGGTCGGCATTGCCAACACCTACTACTACGGTCGCTTGGCCGAGAAGAAACCGGGTCTGAACGTGCAGCTGTTCTGGCCGAACCAGAAAACCGATGGCGTTCACGTCAACATCGCCGGCGCCGGCGTCACCAAGCATGCCAAGCACAAAGCCGCGGCGATCAAGCTGCTGGAATGGCTGAGCTCGCCGGCGGCGCAGAACCTGTTTGCCGATCGCAATCTCGAGTACCCGGTCAACCCGGCGGTGAAAGCCGATGCCAGCGTGCAGCGCTGGGGCGAGTTCAAACCGAATCTGGTCAACGTCGCCAAGGCCGGTGAACTGCAGGCGGCGGCGGTCAAGCTGATGGATCGTGCCGGCTATCGCTGAGCGCCACGCCATCGCGGCAGCCGGCCACGGTTCGCGGTTGGCGCTGGCCTCGCTTACAATCGCAATGCCGGCGTTTCGCCGGCATTGTGTTTTCTGCCTCTGCTGGTTCCGTTTAAGGCCTTGCCATCGTGACTGACGTTGCCTCCGCTGCTGCACCGGCGCCGCGCGCCTCGCGCTGGCGGCTGGTTGGCCGCTGGTCGCGCGCGCACAGCGCGGCCGCGTGGATTGCGGCGCTGACCGTGCTGCCGCTGCTGGTGCTGCTGGCGCAGTTTCTGGTGCCGCAACCGGAGATCTGGAGCCATCTGCGCGAATGGGTGTTGCCGCGCGTGCTCGGTAACACACTGATCTTGTTGCTCGGTGTGCTTGCCGGCGTGCTCGTGCTCGGCGTGCCACTCGCCTGGCTGACCGCGGTCTGCGAATTTCCCGGTCGGCGGTTTTTTCGCTGGGCGCTGTTACTGCCGCTGGCGATGCCGGCCTATGTGCTGGCGTTTGTCCACGTCGGCCTCTGGGATTACACCGGCCCGATCCAGACCGTGCTGCGCACGCTGTTCGGCGCCGATCTGCAACTGCCGTCGGTGCGTTCACGCCTTGGCGTCATCATCGTCATGAGCTGCGCGTTCTACCCGTATGTTTACCTGCTTGCCCGCAGCGCGTTTCTGACCCAGGGTCGGCGCGCGCTCGAAGTCGGCGCCTCGCTCGGGCTGTCGCCGTGGCACGGGTTTTGGCGCGTGGCGCTGCCGTTGGCGCGCCCGGCGCTGGTCGCCGGTGCGACGCTGGCGCTGATGGAAACGCTGGCCGATTTCGGCACGGTCAGCGTGTTCAATTACGACACCTTCACCACCGCAATTTACCAGAGCTGGTTCGCGCTCTATTCGCTGCCGGCCGCGGCCCAGCTGGCCTCGCTGCTGACGCTGACCGTATTCGCGCTGATGCTGGTCGAGCGTCAGCTGCGCGCCGAGCGCCGCTACGGCAACAGCACCCGTGCCAGCAGTCCGTTGCCGCGCATGCCGCTGCGTGGTGCCCGCGCCTGGGCCGCGACTTCTTTCTGTCTGTTGGTGCTTTTGCTGGCGTTTCTGGTGCCGCTGACACAGCTGTTGTACTGGGCGTTCAATCGCTTTGCCGAAGATGCCGATCTGCGCCTGCTTGGCTTCACCGGTCGCTCGCTGTCGTTGTCACTGCTGGCGGCGCTGCTGGTGACGGCGGTGGCGCTGTTGCTGGCATATTTGCAGCGTCTGCAGCGGGATCGGCTGATGCACACGATGGCGCGTGTTGCCACGCTCGGTTACGCCATTCCCGGCACGGTACTGGCGGTCGGTTTTTTCCTGCCGATGGCCTGGCTCGACCATCAACTGATGGCGCTCGCCGCGTCGTTTGGCGTCGAGTTGCAGCCGCTGCTGCGCGGTGGTTTGCTGGCGATGCTGCTCGCCTATCTGGTGCGCTTTCTGGCAGTGGCGCACGAGCCGCTCGACAGCGGGCTCGCCCGCATCAGTCCGTATCAGGACGATGCCGCCCGCAGTCTCGGCTACACCGGCTGGCGTCTGTTGCGCGCGGTGCATCTGCCGCAGCTAAGGCCGGCGCTGATGACCGCGTTGCTGATGGTCTTTGTCGACGTCATGAAAGAAATGCCGATCACGCTGATGACGCGGCCGTTTGGCTGGGACACGCTGGCGGTGCGGGTGTTCGAGATGACCAGCGAAGGCCAGTGGGAGCGGGCGGCGCTGCCGGCGGTCGCGATCGTACTGGCCGGTTTGCTGCCGGTCTGGCTGCTGGTACGGCAAAGCGAAAAAAATGATGCAAGCGAACGATCGACTCCTGCCGGACGGCGGCCATGAAACCTGATGCCATGACCACATTATCGACGTCGTCTTCATTCGCCAACCCTGCGCCGCTGCTGTCGGTGCGCGGGCTCGGGCTAGGCTACAACGGCCATCGCATTGTCGAGCAGTTGTCGTTTGAGCTGGCGGCGGGTCAGATTGCCTGCCTGCTCGGTGCCTCCGGCAGCGGCAAGACCACGGTGCTGCGTGCCATTGCCGGCTTTGAGCCGGTGCGTGCCGGCGAGATCGTGCTGGCCGGGGAATGCATCAGTGCGGTCAACAGCCACAAACCGGCGCACCAGCGCCGCATCGGCATGGTGTTTCAGGACCACGCGCTGTTTCCGCATCTGACGGTGGCGGAAAACGTCGGTTTCGGTTTGCGCGATGCACCACGCGCTGAACGTGAACGCATCGTCACCGAGTTGCTGAGTCTGGTGGGCCTTGCCGAGTATCCGGCGCGCTATCCGCATGAACTGTCCGGTGGTCAGCAGCAGCGCGTCGCGCTGGCGCGCGCGTTGGCGCCGTCACCGCGGTTGCTGCTGCTGGATGAACCGTTCGCCAATCTCGATGTGGAATTGCGCGAACGGCTCGGGTTGGAGGTGCGCGCGCTGCTGAAGGCGCGCAATGTCGCCGCGATTCTGGTCACTCATGATCAGCATGAAGCGTTCGCCATCGCCGATGAAATCGGCGTGTTGCACAACGGCCGGTTGAGTCAGTGGGCGACGCCGTATCAGCTGTATCACGAGCCGATCAATCGCTACGTGGCCGGCTTCATCGGTGAAGGCGTGCTGGTGCCGGGCAAGGTGGTCAGCCCGGACTGGGTCGAGATCGAGCTCGGTTGTGTCAAAGGCGGCGTGCCGAAAGATTGCTGCATCGGCTGTTCGGTCGACGTGCTGCTGCGGCCGGATGATGTGCTACACGATGACGACAGTCATCTGACGGCGATCGTCACCGCCAAGGCGTTTCGCGGCGCCGAGTTTCTCTATACGCTGCAGCTGCCATCGGGTCAGCGCCTGTTGTCGCTGGTGCCGAGTCACCATAATCATGCGATCGGCGAAGCGATTGGCATTCGGCTTGAACTGGATCACGCGATCACCTTTCCGCCGCTCAAGACGGAATGAGTGGATAGGCGACAGCCGCTTGTGCGTTGCATCCGTTATTCGCTGAACCCGTTATTCATTGAAAAAGCGCGCACCGGTCTGCGAACTGATACTGAAATAGCCGCACACGCAGTTGCGGGTCAACGAGCGAAACTGTTCCTGACTGAGTTGCAATAACTCTTCGTGATCGCCGGCTTCGAGGAATACCTCGGGTTGTCGCAACAAGCTGTCATCCACCACCGTCTCGAGATTGTAGGCCTGACCAAAGGCCGGCACCGCGCCGTCTCGGCAATCCTGGAATTGCGCCTGGACATGATCTTCGCCGACCAGCGAAAAGCCGCGCCGCATCGCCTGCGACAAATGGAACAGACTCAGTTGCCGGTCGGCCGGAATCAGCACCAGCACGTGTTGACCGGCTTCATCCTGTACCAGCACGCCTTTCACCATCTGTGCCATCGGCACGCCGCAACTGCAGGCTGCCTGGGCGCTGCGCGCCGCATACGGATGCCGGCGCCGGGTGTATTGCACGCCTTGTCGATGCAGGTAGGTTTGCACGCGTTGGGCAATGGTCATGGCCGGACTCCCTGCAGTGACGGGAGCTGCATGGTAAGCGCGTCGCTGCCTGCTGGCGGTTTTTGGACTGCAAGCGGCTAAAAGCTGCGCCCGAATCGCATGCTTTGGGCATAAGGAAACGGCCGCTGGTGCGGCCGTTTGGCTTTCCCAGACAGGCTCACGGCAGTGCCGGCGTGTTCTCGGCGAAATACTCGTGATTGTCGGCGTTATCGAGCGCCTTTTTCGGGCTGCGCTTGGCAAGCCGTTTGGCAGCGGTCTGACCGTAGGCGTGATCATCGGTGCCAGCGACGACATTGAAGTGGCTGAGCTCGTGAATGATGGTGCCGCCTTTCGAGTCGGTGCCAGTCATCGGTGCGTTCCAGAAGGCATTGCACAGGTAAATCTTGTAGGGCTGGGTCGGGTAAACGTAAGCGTAAGCACTGCTGGTGCAGCCGCAGTCGAACACCAGCGGCTTGTTGTCCAGCGCATCGTCGATGGCGACGAAATGATTGGTCGCAACGCCCCAGTTGCTGCTGGTGTAGCTGCCAAACCAGGTCGTGTAGCGCTGGCTGCTGGCACGATTCGCTGTTGGCGTGTTCTGCAAATAACCTTTCGATTCGGTCGCCATCGTGTTGGCCGCGTTGACCGCACTGCCGACCGAACTGCGCTGCGAGTTGCTGCAGTTGGCGGCGTAGCCGACGCTCTGCATCACAATCGGGCTGGTCGCGTACTGGTTCAGCAGTTGTTTTTCAATCAAGGACTCACTGGCGCCTTGCACCCAGACGATCACCGCCTCGGAGTGAGCGGGGCTGACGACTGCTTCGGCGCCAATCTTGTTGGCGACCAGATTGCTGCGATCAAACGGCAGTTCGTGATGTGGCGTGTAGCTGACCTGGTAGCTGCCGGTGACGGTGAAATCAAACTGGGTCGACAGATCGATCCTGCGGCTCAGCGTTGCGCCCGGGCGCAGCACCAGAAAATCGGCAGACGTGGGTTGGCCGCGCTTGTAATGCTTGCCGATATACAGCACGTCCATACCGTCGCGTTTGACCTCGAAGAACGAGCCTTCGTCGGTTTCGCCCGGAATGTCCCATTTCAGTAAACGAACCGCCCGACGACTGTTGTTGCGGATGTCGAGCTGGAATTCCACGTCATCACTGGCGGTCAATGTCGTGCGCACGGCGCGCAGCTCGACGCTGATGGTCGAATCGGTGGCGGCATGAACGGTACTGAAGGCGCTGGCGGCGAGTGCGGACAACACGAGCAATCCGCGTTTCAGGCAATCCGGCATGAATCGTTGCAGCATGAATGATCTCCCTCGGCGTTGTGGTATCCGGCAGTGGCGCCGGATGTTGTTATCTCCGACCGGGAGCGGCAGTAACAGCTGGCCGTTACCAGCGTTCGGGTCGGGCAGCGGCCGGCAAGCCGGAAAAGCTTTCTGGGCGCTGTTCACACCGACCACGTGCTGGTGTGTGACAAAGAAAATGGGAGAGCAGGTCCGGATCTGTCAAGCGCAGGGGCAACTGCGTGGACCTGTCTGCGGCGAGATCGGCAACGCGTTTTCGCTTCGACAGCGCGTGCAGTCGAAACGAAACCGCGGCTTGGCAGAAGATGTACAGGTGACGCGAGGCGTTACAGCTTGGGGATGCGAACGGTGCTGACCATCAGCGAGCCGGACAGCGCGAACATCAGTGTCAGCGGGTGCAGCACGCCCGGGCCGAGTTGCAGTTGTCCGAACCAGAGTGCATCACCAATGCGGCCTTGACCAGCGGCGATCGCCAGCACCACCACCAGTATGGTCGAGCTCGGAATGGGCGTGCCTTCGAAGTACTTCACTTTGCCGCTGCTGTTTTCGCTCATCGCTTCCGCGGTGATGTTGTAACGGGCAAGGCGACTGACCCCGCAGGCGACGAAGCAAGTCAAAATCAGCGCATCCCAGAGTCCGTGCATGCCGCTGGAATAGGCAATCACTGCCGGCGCGACACCGAACGAGATCACGTCGGCGAGCGAGTCGAGTTCGCGACCCAGGGCCGACTGTTCCTGCCGCCAGCGGGCGATGCGGCCGTCGAGAATGTCGAACACCAGCGCTGCCGGAATGAAGCCGGCGGCCCAGAACAGGAAATTGATATCCTGGGTCTGCAAATAGGCCATGGCGGCGAACACGGCGGCCATGCCACAGAAAGCGTTACCGAGCGTGAACCAGTCCGCCAAATGAAAGTCGCGGATCATCGAAAAAGGCTTTTTACCGTTCATGTGGCGATCTTCTTTGTCTTGGTCGAACGGACGGCAGCATGCCGCCAAACGGCCGTTAGTGTATCACCCTCGTCCGGCGTGACCAGTCCGGGCTGTTACGGTCCATGTCGGCGCTGAACCGAAACAAAACACCCTGCCGAGGCAGGGTGTTTGCAGTCGTTTCGCTACCGGCGTGCTCAGTTCACTTTCTGGGCCAGCTCGCCTTTGGCGTAACGGGTGGTCATGGCGTCGAGGCTCAGTACTTTGATTTTCGAAGCCTGACCGGCGCAGTTGAACTGCTCATAGCGCTCTTTGCAGATCGCCATCATCGCCTTGGTCGATTCGGCCAGGAACTTGCGCGGGTCGAACTCTTTCGGGTTCTTGGCGAGGAACCGGCGGATGGCGCCGGTCGACGCCAGTCGCAGATCGGTGTCGATGTTGACCTTGCGGACGCCGTGCTTGATCGCTTCCTGGATTTCGCTGACCGGCACGCCGTAGGTTTCGCCGAGATCGCCGCCGTACTCGTTGATGATCTTCAGCCAGTCCTGCGGCACGCTCGACGAGCCGTGCATGACCAGGTGGGTGTTCGGTATGCGGGCGTGGATCTCTTTGACGCGGCCGATGGCGAGGATGTCGCCCGTCGGCGGCCGGGTGAATTTGTAGGCGCCATGCGAGGTGCCGATGGCAATCGCCAGCGCATCGACGCCGGTGTCCTTGACGAAGCGGGCGGCCTCTTCCGGATCGGTCAGCAGCTGCGAATGATCGAGCGCGCCTTCGGCACCGTGGCCGTCTTCTTCGCCCATCATGCCGGTCTCGAGCGAACCCAAGCAGCCGATCTCGCCTTCGACCGACACGCCGCAGGCATGCGCCATCTCGACCACTTGCTTGGTCACGCGCATGTTGTAGGCGTAATCCATCGGTGTTTTGCCGTCCTCGCCGAGCGAGCCGTCCATCATCACCGAGGAAAAGCCCATCTGGATCGAGCGCTGGCACACCGCCGGCGAGACGCCGTGATCCTGGTGCATGCAGACCGGGATATGCGGAAATTCTTCGATCGCCGCCAGAATCAGGTGGCGAAGGAAGGGGGCACCGGCGTATTTGCGGGCACCGGCCGAGGCCTGGATGATCACCGGCGCATCGACGGCATTGGCCGCTTCCATCACCGCCCGCATCTGTTCCAGGTTGTTGACGTTGAACGCCGGCACACCGTAATTGTGTTCGGCGGCATGATCGAGCAATTGTCGCAGGGTAATCAGTGCCATCTCGTTATCTCCTTTCCATTCGGTATGTCATCGGGCGCAGATCACTTTGCGCGTTCAATCAGAATCGCAATCGCCGGCAGTTCCTTGCCTTCGAGGAATTCGAGGAAGGCACCGCCACCGGTCGAGATGTACGACAGCTTGTCGCTGATGCCGTATTTGTCGACGGCGGCCAGCGTGTCACCGCCACCGGCCAGCGAAAACGCCGGCGAATCGGCAATCGCCAGCGCCAGCGCCTTGGTGCCTTCACCGAACTGGTCAAACTCGAACACGCCGACCGGACCATTCCAGACGATCGAGCCGGCTTGCTGCAGCAGCGCGGCGAATTGTTTGCGGGTCTCCGGACCGATATCGAAAATCATGTCGTCTTCGGCGACATCCTTTGCAGCTTTCACTACAGCCGGTTCATTGGCATCGAACTTCTTGCCGACCACGACATCGACCGGCACCGGAATGTCGGCGCCGCGAGCTTTCGCCTGTGCCATCAGCGTTTTCGCCTGCTCGACCAGATCGGCCTCGTACAGCGACTTGCCGACCGGGTAACCGGCGGCAGCGAGGAAGGTGTTGGCAATGCCGCCGCCGACGATCAGCTGATCCACTTTCGCCGCCAAGGCTTCCAGAATGGTCAGCTTGGTCGACACTTTCGAGCCGCCAACGATGGCCACCAACGGCCGCTTCGGTGCAGTCAGCGCCTTGGTCAGCGCGTCAATTTCCGCCGCCATCAACGGACCGGCACAAGCGATTTTCGCGAATTTGGCAACGCCATGGGTCGAGGCTTCGGCACGGTGGGCAGTGCCGAAGGCATCACCGACATAAACATCGCACAGCGCGGCGTATTTCTGCGCCAGCTCGTCGCTGTTCTTCTTCTCGCCCTTGTTGCAGCGGACGTTCTCGAGGAACACCACTTCGCCGTCCTTGACGTCGACGCCATTCAGGTAGTCGTTGCAGAGCCGCACCGGTGCATTCAGCCGGGCGCGGAACCATTCGACGATAGGCGCCAGCGAGTCTTCCGGCTTGAACTCGCCCTCGGTCGGTCGGCCGAGATGCGACATCACCAGCACCTTGGCGCCTTTTTCCAGCGCGAGTTTGACCGTCGGCAGCGAGGCCTCCAGCCGAGCGGCCGAGGTGATCACGCCATCGCTGATCGGCACATTCAGATCTTCACGAATCAACACGCGTTTGCCGCGCAGATCCAGTTCGGACATCTTGATAACGTTCATGGTGCTTCCCGTAGCCTGGGTTAGCCGAAGGCGTAACCCAGGTTTTGTTCCAATGAATAGATGCGAGTCAAAATAACGATACGCTGCGCAAGCACGAGTTAAGCCGCAGAGCGACTTGCCAAGGCTAGAAACTACGAACGCCGCAGATACCCAACCGCACGTTTGCTATTTACGCAGCCACTTAATCAGCTGCCAGCCAAGAAAGCCTATGAACAGAACAAACGTGAAGGTTTGAACAACGAGTGTGGCGGTCATCTTCAGCTCAACCTTTCTTTTACCCGGCGTACGTGCCCGGCGTTGTCGCAAGGTACCAACGTCTGGCACCGAAAAATACTTACTTGGCCTTCATCATCGCAATGGCGGTATCCAGCATGCGGTTGCTGAAGCCCCACTCGTTGTCGTACCAGGCCAGGACCTTGACCAGGCGACCGTTCACCTTGGTCTGGGTCGCATCGAAAATCGACGAGAACGGCGTATGGTTGAAATCAACCGACACCAGCGGCTCGTCGTTGTAAGCCAGCACGCCCTTCATCGCGCCATTGGCAGCGGCCTTCATCGCGGCGTTGATTTCGTCTTTCGTGGTGTCGCGCTTGGCAACAAACGACAGATCCACGACCGAGACGTTGGCGGTCGGCACCCGCATAGCGAAACCGTCCAGCTTGCCATTCAGTTCCGGCAGCACCAGGCCCACCGCTTTCGCGGCACCGGTCTTGGTCGGGATGATGTTCTGGGCGGCGGCGCGGGCGCGGCGCAGATCCTTGTGGTGGCCGTCAACGATGTTCTGATCGTTGGTGTAGGCGTGCACCGTGGTCATCAAACCGTTTTCAATGCCGACCAGATCGTTCAGGACTTTTGCGACCGGTGCGAGGCAGTTGGTGGTGCAGGACGCGTTCGAGACCACGGTCATGTTGCTGGTCAGCACGTTGTGGTTGACGCCATAGACGACGGTGGCATCGACATCCTCGCCACCCGGGGCCGAGATCAGCACTTTCTTGGCGCCGCCGGTGAAGTGGGCCGATGCTGCCTCTTTGCTGGTGAATTTGCCAGTGCATTCGAATACAACGTCAACACCGGCGTCGGACCATTTAAGATTGGCCGGGTTGCGGTCGGCGAACACCCGGATGCGGTCGCCGTTGACGTAGAGGTTGCCTTCGTCATGGCTCACCTCGGCGTTGAAGCGGCCGTGCACGGTGTCAAACCGGGTGAAAAAGGCTTCGTCCTTGATCGGGTGCGAGGTATTGATGGCGGTGACGATGATCTCGTCACGACGGGCGTGTTCATAAATCGCGCGCAGCACGGTGCGACCGATACGACCATAACCATTGATACCGACTTTGATTGCCATTGTTAAAGCTCCTGACTGCAAACCAGAAAATCAAACCAGAAAACCGATGACCAGCAACGCTTGCGCACGGCTTGAGGCCAAACCGATATGCGCGTTGCCGGCTACTGCAATGGCCTCCGCCGAACCGGGGCCCACTGTCGTTCTTGCTATCAAACTGCGCTTACTTCAGTTCCAGTGCTGCTTTGACGACGTTCTCGACGGTGAAGCCGAACTGGGCAAACAGCTTGTCGCCCGGTGCGCTTTCACCGAATGAGGTCATGCCAATGACGCGGCCATCGAGGCCGACATACTTGTACCAACCGTCGACGTGCCCGGCTTCGATCGCCACGCGCTTGCGCACGGCGGCCGGCAATACGCTGTCGCGGTAGGTGGCGTCCTGTTGATCGAAGACATTGGTCGATGGCATCGAGACGACGCGGACATTCTTGCCCTGTTCACGCAATTGAGTGGCGGCCGCCATCGCCAGCGCCACTTCCGAACCGGTCGCGATCAGAATCAGCTCCGGCAGACCGTTACTGTCGCTGAGCACATAACCACCGCGGGCGATGTCGGCGAGTTGGGCCTCGCTACGGGTTTGGTGCGGCAGGTTTTGGCGCGAGAACACCAGCGCGGTCGGGCCGTCTTGGCGCAGGATCGCGGCTTTCCACGCCACGGCGGACTCCACCGCGTCGCACGGGCGCCACAGCACCATGTTCGGGGTGCCGCGCAGGTTGGCCATTTGCTCGATCGGTTGATGGGTCGGGCCGTCTTCACCAAGGCCGATCGAGTCGTGGGTGTAAACGAAGATCGAACGCTGTTTCATCAGCGCGGCCATGCGCACGGCGTTGCGGGCGTATTCCATGAAGATCAGGAAGGTGCCGCCGTACGGAATGAAACCGCCATGCAGCGCGATGCCGTTCATGATCGCGCTCATGCCGAATTCACGGACACCGTAATACAGGTAGTTGCCGCTGGCGTCATTGCTGCTGACGCCTTTGGCGCCTTTCCACAGTGTCAGGTTCGAGCCGGCCAGATCGGCCGAGCCGCCGAGCAATTCCGGCAAGTGCGGTGCCAGCGCGTTGATGCTGTTCTCGCTGGCTTTGCGTGAGGCAATCGTCGCGGCCTTGGCGTTCGATTCGGCGATCCAGGCATCGGCCTTGGCGACGAAATCGGCCGGCAGTTCGCCGTTCATGCGGCGGGTGAATTCGGCGGCAAGTTCCGGATGCGCTTTGGCATACGCGGCGAACGCGCTGTTCCAGTCCTGCTCAAGCTTGGCGCCTTTTTCTTTCGCGTCCCAGCCGGCGTAAATCGCCGCGGGAATTTCAAATGGCGCGTGCGGCCAGCCGAGTTTTTCGCGGGCGCCGGCGATCTCGGCATCGCCGAGTGGGGCACCGTGACACTCTTCTTTGCCGGCTTTGGTCGGCGCGCCGAAACCGATCACGGTTTTGCAGCAGATCAGGGTCGGTTTGTCTTTTTCGGCACGGGCGGTGGCGAGCGCGATCCGGATCTCTTCACTGTCGTGACCGTCGACGTTCGGGATCACCTGCCAGCCGTAGGCTTCGAAGCGCTTGGGCGTGTCATCGGTGAACCAGCCTTCGACATGGCCGTCGATCGAAATGCCGTTGTCGTCATAGAAGCAGATCAGCTTGCCCAATCCGAGCGTGCCGGCGAGCGAAGCGACTTCGTGCGAGATGCCTTCCATCAGGCAGCCATCGCCGAGGAACACATAGGTGTGGTGATCAACGATGTTGTGGCCATCGCGGTTGAATTGCGCGGCCAGCATTTTCTCGGCGATCGCCATGCCGACGGCATTGGCAAGCCCCTGACCGAGCGGGCCGGTGGTGGTTTCGACACCGGGGGTGTAGCCGTATTCTGGATGGCCCGGCGTTTTCGAATGCAGCTGGCGGAAGTTTCTCAGATCGTCGAGGGAAACGTCGTAACCGCTCAGGTGCAGCAGCGCGTAATGCAGCATCGAACCGTGACCGTTCGAGACCACGAAGCGATCGCGGTTCGGCCAGTTCGGGTTGCGCGGGTTGTGCTTCAGCGCGTCATTCCACAGTACCTCGGCGATGTCGGCCATGCCCATCGGCATGCCGGGGTGACCGGATTTGGCTTTCTGAACGGCGTCCATCGCCAAGGCGCGAATGGCGTTGGCTTTCTCAAAACGACTGGGCATCAGGGGCATCTCGGCTGGGTACACAAACGCGCCGGCAGACACGGCGCAGGGGGCTGGCGAAAAAGCGCGCTATTTTCGCTGAACCGGGCGCGCAGGGCAAAAGCTTTCCTTGATCTGTGGGCAGCGGGCGGGCGCGGACGACATTTGGTGTGATGCATTTGTACAAATGTCAATCGATTTGACAGGGTGTAAAACAAACGGACGTGCTAAGTCACCAGCTGTCAGAGAATTGTACGAGTTGTGTACCAATGTGACACGGTTCACATTTTTGTTGGGCATAAACCCCCTAGTGTCGGCCGGCCCTTCGGAAGGAGGTCACCGTGTTTGCGCAGGGAGCCTGAACTGACGGTGAGGAGGGCAGGAGAGACAACCACGATGCGAAGACGCATGTACGTCTTCGCCGGAGACAAGAAGCTATGTCGTATGCCGTTCGTCGCAACAAGCTGCGCCTTGTTGCTGCCATGGTGACCCTGGCCTGCGCCGGTGTCGCTGCCGCCCAAACCCCCAATGACCGCTTCCGCCTGCGCGATGCCGAGCCGGAATTTGATCGCGCCGAACTGCTGGCGGCCCGTGCTGCCGCCCGCGCCCAGAAAACCGGTCTGACCGACCGCCTGATCGTCAAGTACAAGAACGGCACCCAATCGACCGGCAAGACCGGCCTGGTGACGGTCAGTGCGCTTGACCGCGCTTCGGCGAAAGCCGGCGAGCGGCTGCAACTGGTCCGTAAGAACGCCTTCGGCGCCCAGATCATGAAGCTGGACCGCAAGCTTAGCGAACGCGAAGTGAGTGCTATCGCCGCCCGTATCGCCGAGGACCCGGACGTCGAATACGCCGAGCCGGACCGGATCATGAAGGCCTTCCTGACCCCGACCGACAGCCAGTACAGCTCGCAATGGCACTACTACGAAAACACCGGTGGCCTGCGCGCCCCGGCCGCCTGGGACATCACCAACGGCGCAGGTGTCGTGGTAGCCGTGCTCGACACCGGCTACCGCCCGCATGCCGATCTGGCGGCGAACCTGTTGCCGGGTTACGACATGATCTCCGACACCTTCGTCTCGAACGACGGTAATGGCCGCGACAGCGATGCTCAGGATCCAGGTGACTACTACGCCGCCAACGAGTGCGGCGGCACCCACGATGCGTCGACCTCGTCCTGGCACGGCACCCATGTTGCCGGCACCATTGCCGCCGTGACCAATAACGGCAATGGCGTCGCGGGCGTCGCTTACGGCGCCAAGGTCGTGCCGGTGCGCGTGCTCGGCAAATGCGGCGGTTATACCTCCGACATCGCCGACGGCATCATCTGGGCCTCGGGCGGTACCGTCTCCGGCGTGCCGACCAACGCCAACCCGGCCAAGGTCATCAACATGTCGCTCGGCGGCTCCGGCGCCTGCGACACCACCACCCAGAACGCCATCAACAGCGCCCGTTCGCGCGGCACCGTGATCGTCGTCGCGGCCGGTAACGACAACGACAACGCCAACAACTACAACCCCGGTAACTGCTCGGGTGTGGTCAACGTCGCTGCGACCAACCGCAGCGGTGGCCGCGCCTATTACTCCAACTACGGCACCAGCGTGGATGTCGCCGCACCAGGCGGCGCCCAGTCGAGCTACAACGACGCCAACGGCGTGCTGTCGACCTGGAACAGCGGCACTGCCGGTCCGGGCAGCGATGCTTACATCTTCATGCAGGGCACCTCGATGGCTGCTCCGCATGTCGCTGGCGTCGCGGCGCTGATCAAGGCGGTCAAACCGGCGGCGACGCCGGATGAGATCGAATCGATCCTGAAAACCACTGCACGCGCCTTCCCGGCCACCTGCACGAACTGCGGCACCGGCATCGTCGATGCCAACGCCGCGGTGCTGAACGCCCAAGGTGGCGGCGGTGGCGGTGGCGGTGGCGGCGGTGGCAGCACGCTCAGCAATGGCGTGCCGGTCACCGGCCTGTCGGCGGCGACCAATGCCTCGGTCACCTACACGATGACCGTGCCGGCTGGCGCGACCAACCTGACCTTCACCAGCAGCGGCGGCACCGGTGACGCCGACCTGTACGTGAAGTTCGGTTCGGCGCCGACCACCTCGAGCTATGACTGCCGTCCGTACAAGTCGGGCAATGCCGAAAGCTGCAGCTTCGCGACCCCGACTGCCGGTACCTGGTATGTCACGCTGCGCGCTTACTCGAGCTTCTCCGGCGTCAGCCTGACCGGTAGCTACAGCACCGGTGGTGGTGGCGGCGGCGGTGGCACGTTGACCGAAGTGGAAAGCAACAACACCACCGGTACCGCGCAGACCATCTCGACCAGCGGCACCACAGTCAACGGCACCATCGCGTCGACCTCGGACACCGATTACTACAAGGTGACCCTGCCGGCCGGTGCGACGCTGACCTCGACGCTGACCCCGAACAGCACCTCCGACTACGATCTGATTGTCTACAACGCCAGCGGCACCGAAATTGGCCGCAGCGAAAAAGGCACCGGTCAAGTCGATACCGTGACGGTGACCAACAGCACCAGTTCGGCCTCGGTGCGTTACATCCGGGTGATTCGTTACAGCGGTGGTACCGGTTCCACCAGCGGCAAGTACACGCTGAAGGCCAGCTGGTAATCTGCGCCAGCGTCGCAACAGGCAATCAGAAACGCCCACCTTTGGTGGGCGTTTTGCTTTTTCGCAACCAGCGGCAAGGTTTTGCCGGCGGAGAAATTGACTTTTATCTACTACTTTAGGTTTGCCGGCCACTATTCCGCGCCGGTGTGGTATCGAGGTCGTCAAGATGGTCCGCAACCTGAGTGTGAGCAAGCGCAATTTTCTTGGCTTTGGTGTGGTGACATTGATTGTTTTGTTGTTGGGGGTGTTGGCGCTGGTGCAGATGAGCCGTGTGCATACGGCACTCTCCGAAGTCAAAGATGTCTGGCTGATGGGGACGCGACTGCTGGCGCAAATCGAGATGGACCAAGCATCAATACGGCGTTATGAGCTGCGTTCGCTGGTGCTACTCGACGAGGCTGATCTGCGCAGCACCGTGGAGAAAGTGAAGCTGGCGCGGGAGCACATCGCTGCCGCCGAAGCGAAGTACGAATCGACCATTGTCGATGACGCCGATCGCCGCTTGTTCAGCCGCTATCAGACTCTCACAGCGCAGTACAAGCAACTTGCCGACCAGGTGTTTTCGCTGTTGGCGGCCAAGCAGAATGCGGAAGCTCTGCAACTCGGCATGGATCAATCGTTCAAGGCCTACACCGATATGCATGAGGTGCTCGAGGAGCTGATCGCACTGAACTCCGAGGGGGCGGCGGCGGCAGGCGAGCGGGCGGACCGCGTGGTTACCACCACTTACTGGGAGGCGTTGCTGCTGATGCTGTTGGCAGTCGTGGTCACGGTGGTTGTCGCTATCCAGCTGAGCCGCAGCGTGACGGTGCCATTGCAAGCCGCGGTAAGGGTCGCCAAGCAGATTGCCGCCGGTGATCTGCGCACCCGGCTCGACGTCGACGGGCGTGACGAGCTGACCCAGCTGCAACAGGCCCTGGTCGACATGCAGGACAATCTGCAGAACATGCTGCGGCAGATCCAGGATTCGGCGCAGCAGCTGGCGTCGGCAGCCGAACAGTTGAGCGCGGTCACCGAGCAGACTGCCACCGGCATCCAGCGCCAGAACGATGAGATTCAGATGGCCGCGTCGGCCGTGACCGAGATGTCGGCGGCAGTCGATGAAGTGGCGCGCAACGCCAACCAGACGTCGGCCGCATCGCGGCAGACCGAAGCCACGGCCGGCGTCGGACAGCAACAAGTGCGGCAAACGGCGCAGGCGATCGATCGGCTGACAGCGAACGTGGTGCAGACCGGCGACTCGATCAAGTCACTGGCGCAGCAGGCGAGCGAAATCGGCCGGGTGCTCGATGTGATCCGGGGCATCGCCGATCAAACCAATCTGCTGGCGCTGAATGCGGCGATTGAAGCGGCCCGTGCTGGCGAGCAGGGTCGTGGTTTTTCTGTGGTTGCAGACGAGGTGCGGGCGCTGGCGCAGCGCACCCAGGCCTCAACCCGGGAAATCGAACAGATGATCGCCGCCATTCAGCAAGGCACGCAGGGCGCGGTCAGTGCCATGGCGCAAAGCACCGAGCAGGCGTCGGGCAGTCGGGCGTTGGCGGAAGCGGCAGACGGTGCGCTGGCCGACATCACCCAGATGGTCAGCAAGATCAATGAAATGAACCTGACCATCGCTTCGGCAGCCGAAGAGCAGGCCAACGTTGCCCGCGAAGTGGACAAGAACCTGGTGGCGATTCGCGATATCGCGGCGCAAACAGCAACGGGGGCGCAGCAGACGTCCAGCGCGAGCCTGGAGTTGACCCGGTTGGCGAGCGCGCTCAATCAGACGGTGGCGCGTTTCCAGTTGCGCTGACGTCGCCGTTCAAAACTGCTGCTGCCAGGCCCGATAGTCGGTGCCGATGGCATCGACGATGGCAAAGCCAACGGCGTGTTCGCCGTTGGCTTGCGGCTGGCACCAGCGCACTTCCGCGGTCAGCAGAAACGGTTTGCCGTTGCCACGCAGTTCGATCAACACGTCCAGCAGCGTGCCGACTTGCAGCGGCCGGTTGCTGCGGGCGTTGAAGCCGTTGCTGGAAATGTCGCGGGTGTCGGCGTGCAGCAACACGGCCGCTTGCGGCGGCGCGCTGCTGCCGTGCTGGATCTGGATATGGATCGGATCGTGGCGGGCGAGCCGCGGTTCCTGTCGCTGATTGTCCGCCATCATGAACCGTCCTCGTCGTCCAGAAACTGCCGGCGCTCGCTGACCAGGCTTTGCAAGGTGTTGTCGAGTGCCGAACCGGACTCGATCACCCGCAGGCCGTCACTGAGCAGTTGTTGCAACAGCGCGTCATGCGCCAGCTCCGCCACTTTTTGGCCCTGCCGGTCGACGAACACATAGTGCTGATCGGAGGCCCGGATCATGGCGAGATAACAGGCGCGAAACTGACCGTCGTCGCGGCGCAACTCGACCAGGGCGCCACCGCGCAGGCTGGCGATGATGGCGCGGCCTTTCGCCTGTTGCTGTGCCAGCAGCGCCTCGGCTTCGGCGCGTCGGCGCCCTTCGGCGATCCGTTCGGCCCGTTCCGAGGCTTCTTGCTGTTTACGTTGTTCAAAGGCCGCTTCGCGTTCGGCCTCGCGCCGGCGCTTGGCCTCAGCGGCGGCTTCCCGTTCCTGCTGCTCGGCCAGCGCCTTGCCCCGGGCCTGCTCTTCGGCGGCGCCAGCTAGCAGTGGCTGCAGCAGCGTCGGCAGCCTGGGCAGCAATTGCTGCACCGGGTCTTGGGCACTGAGCCGGCGCAGCCGGTCTTCCTGCAGGGCTTGCTGCAGTTCGGCCGGGCTCAGCGCGGCGACCCGGCTGCCGGCAAAATCGGCCAGCAATAGATAATCCCGCTGCGGTGGTGCCGCGATCACCCGGACCCGCAACCAGTCGTCCTCCGCACGCTTGAGCAGCAGGCAGCTGCCCCGTGCTGGCAACAGGTCGCTGCGGCCGACGCCGGGCTCGGCGAGCGCATCGTCGGGTTCGTCCGGCAATTCGCCCAGCGGCAGGCCGGCATCCGGAATATTGCGGGCACGGGCCGCCAGCAGTGCGGCGAAGATTTCGGGGAAATTCTGCGCGCTCGGCTCGGTGCGGGTTTGTGCCAGCGCTTCCCGGATCCGGCGCAGCAAACCGGGCAGCTCGCCCTTGACCGCTGCGCCGAGCTGTTCCGGGCTGGCTTCGCTGCCGAGCCAGACCATCAAGCGAATGTCGGAGACCGCCCGTTGCCAGCTCGGGTCCTGCATGCCGACCCGCAGGTGCAGCAGGTACAGGTATTTGCGCCAGGTCTCGTCGAGAAAGTTCACCACCGAGGCGGGCACCGGCTGGCCCCAGACCGCTTGCCGGATGACCCGGCTGACCTGGATCTGGGCGTTGAGGCTGCGCCGGTTCAGCTCCTCCTGTTCCAGCAAGCGGTGGTCGCTCTGCCGTTGCAGCTCGTGGGTTTGCCGGAGCAGGGCATAGAGGCTTTTCAGCGTTTGCAGCAGTTGGCCGGTACCGACGCCGGCGACGGCTTGCTCCGCCAGCGCCTGCAACCGGACCTGCAAGCGTTGCGGGAACTGGACGGTGGCCGGATGCGCGCTCGGGCTGTAGCCGCGGCCGAGCAGCAGCAATTGATGCAGCACCCGCCGCAGCGGCTGCCGGGGCGAATGCCAGAACTGCCAGTCGGTGAGGTTGACGGTGGCGACGGCAAACCAGAACGGTTGCAGGGCCTGCAGGAAATGCTCGTCGAGCTCGCCGCTGGCCGCGGTTTGTTCGGCCAGTTGCGCGGCCAGCAGCAGGGCGATGCTGTTGCGATCGCGACCTTTGCCGAGCGCACGGCCAAGCGCTGCGGGCTCGGCGAAAGCGCCGGCCGCCAGCAGCTCACGCCAACTGGGGTCGGGACTGGCGGGCGGAATCGCCGCGAGGCGCTCGAACAAGCCATCAGAGGCTGAAGCCATCGTGCCGCGTTCCGGGAGTTTTTTGCTTGAAGGTCTGCCAAGCGTAGTTGATGCGGCGACCGAATTCGGCAGTTTTTTCCGCCGGCATCAGCTTTCCAGCTTCAGCACGGCATCCCAGTGCCGCTTTTCGACCGGGGTGATCGACAGCCGGTTACCTTTGCGCAAGATGAGCATCTCGGCCAGCGTCGGCGTGGCCTTCAGCTCGTCGAGCGGGATGAATCGCTTGAGGTGGCGGACGTAGGTCATGTCGCGCAGGACCCAGCGCGGGTTGTCCTGTTTCGAGTCGGCATCGAAATAGTCCGAGCGGCTGTCGAACTGGGTCGGGTCCGGGTAGGGTTCGGAGCTGACCTTGCAGATGCCGGCGATGCCCGGCGGCCTGGCGTTGGAGTAGTAGAAGAAGCAGAGGTCGCCGACCGCCATGCCGTCGCGCATGAAATTGCGGGCCTGGTAGTTGCGGACGCCATCCCAGCAATGGGTCTGCTTCGGGCACTTTTTCAGGTCGTCGAGACTGAAGACATCAGGTTCGGATTTGATCAGCCAGTAGTTCATCAAGGGATTCCGTCAGGGGAGTGCATCAGCGGCGCGTGCCGTACACGACTGCCATCAAATTTTCAAGAAGTAAGAATTGCATCACTGAAACGGTGAGCGTAGAGTCACATGCTCCGTCTGGCAGTGCGTTCAGAAATCGTCAGCGGATTAAAGAACAACAATTTGGCACGGCGCAAGCTGATGTCTTTTTAATTTCTCGGTGACAAGCAGTGATGATCAAACGCAAACCGGACCTGTTGATGGTCCTGACGGCAGTGCTTCTTGTTGGTGTGATTGCCACCACTCTGCTGATGGACTCAGCGCCCGAAGACAGTAACGAGGTCGCGACCGGATTCGCGAAAGAGAGTGCAACGGATGTTGCGCTCGGTGCTCGCTGAGTCCTGACCGACTCAGGCCTCACGCATAAGCAGTTCGTGTCGAACACTACATTTAGTCGGTAACGATCGCTTGCACGGGCACATCGTGTGGTTCACGCACGAGCGCAGAAACCTGTTGCCAGCGGTAACCGACCCCAATCAAGCGCGGCCGACGCCAACCGGTGTGACGACGGCCGCTGAACGTGCGGTCGTAGAACCCTCCCCCCATGCCCAATCGGGTGCCGCTGGCATCGAACGCCGTCAGCGGCAGCAGCACCACATCCAACATCCGGCTTGGCCATAGCGGTCCGGTCACCGGCTCCGGAATGCCGAACCGGTTCGGTTGCAGCCGACTGTCCGGCCGATATTCCCGAAACCACAGTCGCCGCGGCGCCAGCCGGGTCACCACCGGCAGGTAGACCCGCTTGCCGGCTGCCCACAAGCGGCGCACCAGCGGGGCCGGGTCGAGTTCGCCATCAAACGCCAGATAGACCGCAATGTGCCGAATGGCGGCAGGCTGCAGCCGCGGCCAGATCGCGGTGGCAAAGCGCTCGGCCGCGGCGCTGCGCTCGGCTGGATTGAGCGCACGCCGGCGGGCCCGCATCTGGGCGCGCAGAGATTTCTTGTCAGAGGGCGTCATCAGGCAGAACGACGGCTGGCCGTTGGCAAATGCGGTGCCGAAGAGCCTAACCGAGGCGGCGAGTGGCATAAAGCAGGGGGCATGATCGGGCCGGGCAGAGTGAGCGCCGAACAACGACTCTCCATGAGAGGAAGAACGAGGGGACGCCTGCCGCCTGTGCCGTCTGCGGGTTTAGCCCTGGAACCATAGGCTCCCAAATGGCGTACAGCCGGCGTCGGATTCGATTTTCCAACGAAAACGGGTCGTGAGAAGAAGAGGGGACGCCTGCCGCCTGTGCCGTCTGCGGGTTTAGCCCTGGAACCATAGGCTCCCAAATGGCGTACAGCCGACGTCGGATTCGATTTTCCAACGAAAACGGGTCGCGAGAAGAAGAGGGGACGCTTGCCGCCTGTGCCGTCTGCGGGTTTAGCCCTGGAACCATAGGCTCCCAAATGGCGTACAGCCGGCGTCGGATTCGATTTTCCAACGAAAACGGGTCGTGAGAAGAAGAGGGGACGCCTGCC
>JBKBHF010000052.1:0-25504 GCA_046297695.1 Permianibacter sp.
CTTTTCTTGCTCGTGCAAGAAAAGTAAGCAAAAGAACACGCCCCACGCGCCAGAATCGTTTTGGTTGCTTCGGACACTCCGCCCGTCGCTTCGGCGTTATCGGCTACGGGCACGCATTGATGCGGCGTCCTGCCTTATCAATGCTGCGCTGGCTGTCCCTGCCAGCGCACCCGGCCGCCAACGCCGAATCGCCGGCTGGCGCGAATGGGGACCCCGGGTTCTAGCTAGGTCAGTGGCTTCGGCATTCTCTTATCCTTTTCGTCATCCCCGCGGTCGCAAACGTTCCAGACGTTTTGCAACACTCCCCACATCCCTGTGGGTCGAAGGCGGGGAGCCAGTGTCGTTCTGCATTTCAAAGTCTCTGGGTTCCCGCCTGCGCGGGAACGACGGAGTTTGTTTTCTCTATTTTTTTCTTTGCGCGAAGCGTGCCTTTGACTTTCCCGCCGTCTGACGAACCGACGACCGAAGGAAGTGCAAAGCTCAACGTAATGGAAGCTGGGTTAACAGCCCGGAGCGCAGCGAAGGGGTGAGGCACGACGCCGAAGCCTTTTGTGACTGTACATGGATGTACTGTCACAAAAAAACTGCTGGAATGAAGTAGCGCAGGGCGAACGCGGAAACAAGCACAGTGCCAATGCACTGTGCGCCGCGTGAGCGGGCTGAGTTCTGCGAAGCCCTGCGCGAGGAATACAGGCAATGTTCTTTGCCTACTTTCGTGCGCCACGAAAGTAGGTCGCCCGCCGGGGCGAGACCCGGCAATCTCACCGATTAATAAATGTTGGAGCAAACGAAACGATCGGAGCGGCAATGCCACCACCCCTCCCCCTGGCAGGGGAGGGGGAAAAACGGGATGTTCCTTGGAGAATCATCCGGATGATCGATACCTCGCCTAAGCATCCAGACGTGATGCAAAAATCCAAAAGCGAGAAAACAAAAACGCCCGCAATCGCGGGCGTTTCTTAAACAAAGGAACCTTAGTTCCCGTACTGCTTTTCTTTGATTTCCGCCAGCGTCTTGCAGTCAATGCACAGCGACGCGGTCGGCCGGGCTTCCAGGCGACGAATACCGATTTCGACGCCGCACTGTTCGCAATAGCCGTACTCGTCGGCGTCAATTTGCTTCAGCGCTTCGTCGATTTTCTTCAGCAGCTTGCGCTCGCGATCACGGGTGCGCAGTTCGAGGCTGAATTCTTCTTCCTGAGCGGCGCGATCAAGCTGATCCGGGAAGTTGGCGGCCTCGTCCTGCATGTGGTGCACGGTGCGGTCGACTTCTTCGCGCAGTTGCTGCTTCCACGCGGTCAAAATGTGCCGGAAATGATTGGCTTGCGGCTCGCACATATACGCTTCGTCTTTCTTCAGCGGATACGGGGCGATGCCGAGGCTGGCGAGCGTTTGCGAGGTCGAGGCTTTCAGCTGGGCTTCGGTGAATTCGGCAGTCAGCTTTTTCTTGCCATCCTTGTCGAGCGGCTGCGCGGCCGGTTTGGCTTTGGCGACTTTTTCCGGCGCCACGGCTTTGGCAACGACCGGTTTGCTGTCCGCTTTCGCGGTTTTTTCTTGAGCGACGGCTTTCACGGGTGGTGCAACTTCTTTCTTGACGGCTTTCGGCGCGGCCTTGGCAGTTTCCGCTTTGGCGGGTGCCGCCTTGGTCACTTCGGCTTTGGCCGGGGTGGTGGATTTGCTGGCCGCTGCCGCTTTCGCGGTGGGCTTGGTTTCAGGTTTGGCGACAGCCGCTTTCACCGCCGGCTTCGCCGCTTTGATATCCGGTTTGGCCGCGGTTTTGGCGGTGCTTTTTGCTGCCGGTTTGACGGCAGGTTTCGCGGCCGCCTTGGCCGCCGGCTTGGCTGCGGGAGCGGCTTTTACAGCCGCTTTGGCGGCCGGTTTGGCCGGGCTGGCCGCAGGTTTCTTGGCGGGGGCCGGTTTCGCTGCCGGTTTCGCCGCGGCCTTGGCCGGCGCGGCTTTGGCGGCAGGTTTCGCTGCCGGTTTGGCGGCCGGCTTGGCCGCGGCTTTTGCCGGTTTCGCCGCGGCAGGTGCCGCTTTCTTGCTGGCAGGCTTCTGGGCCATTGTTTTCTCCCTTGCTCACATGCTGATGACAGCCAACGGGATCGGCGCGGTCATCAGTGCTGAAAACCCGTCGTGCACTATAGCGGTCGCGACGGCGCTGGCAACTGTCATCTGTGCATTTGCACAAGAACTGAACAAGCCGAATAGCACAAGCGGGTGTGGTGTCCCAGCGCGGAGGCGCGCTATTCCAGCAGATAGATCACGCCGTTTTCAATCGTGATGGCCACGCTTTGCAGACGCCGACCTTGGCAAGGTCCCCAGGTGCAATAGCCATTGTCGACGTTGAACAAGGCGCCGTGGGTGGAACACTGCAGCTGGCTGCCGTCGAGGCTCATGAAGCGGTTTTCCTGCCACTCCAGCGGTACGCCGGCATGTGGGCAGCGATTGACGTAGGCCCAGGCCTGCAGGCCGCGCCGGGTCACCAGCAGCGTGTGTTGTTCGTTGTACGGAAAGGCCTTGGCCTCGCCGTTCGGGATGTCGGTCAGTTGGCAGAGTGCGCGCATGGGGTTCCGTCGCATTATGGCTTCAGGCGGTCCAAGCGGGGGCTTGACAGCCTGGTGTACAATTTCTCACCTCATTTCCCACTCATTATCGAGTGGTTTTTCGCTGTTGCGATGTGTGCCCGAGACTTTTCCTGTGTCCGAGACAACCCAATTTATCACTGCCCGCCTGCCGACGCGTTACGGCGAATTCCGCATCAGCGTGCTGCCACCGACTGACACCGGCACCGACAAGGAGCATGTCGTGCTCGCCATGGGCGACCTGACCGCGCCCGGTCCGGCACCGCTGCTGCGCCTGCATTCCGAATGCCTGACCGGCGATGCGCTGCACAGCCTGCGCTGTGACTGCGGTTTTCAGCTGGAGGCGGCGTTGTCGATGATCGCTGCCGAAGGCCGCGGCGTGATCCTGTATCTGCGCCAGGAAGGTCGAGGCATTGGTCTGGTCAACAAGCTGCGTGCCTATGCCCTGCAGGATCAGGGGCAGGACACGGTCGAGGCCAATGTCAGCCTCGGTTTTGGCCCGGACCAGCGCAATTACGATGAGGCGTTGCAGCTGCTCAAGGCGCTTGGCCTGAGCGCGGTGCGGCTGATGACCAACAACCCGCGCAAGGTGCAGGCACTGACCGATGCCGGCATCACCGTAACCGAGCGGGTGCCGATGAAATTTGGCGCCAATCCGCACAATTTTCGCTATCTGGAAGCCAAGTCCACCAAACTGGGCCATCTGCTCTGAGTCCAGAGCCTTTGCTGACTATCAAGGACCATCAAGACCATGACCGAGTTGCTGCAGGTTCGTTTGAGCCCGGAAAGTGCCACCAGCCAATGGGGCCGCAATCCTGTATTGTCGTTCGCTGGTGAAACGGCGCTGGTGCATGCCGGCAATGGCGACGAGCCATTGCGCCGCATTCAACAGGCTGGGCGTCGACTCGGCGGCATGAGCCTGCCCGGCGTGGAACTGTTTGGGGAGGGCTGGAACCTCGCTGCGCAATGGGCGTTTGCGCAGGGCTTCGACAACGCCAAGCACAGCAGTGAGCTGCGCACGGCCGCGCTGCCGGCGGCCGAACAGGCGGAGCTGGACGCCCGGCTCAACGTCAGCCGTTTCGTCCGCGATCTGGTCAACGAAACCCCGGAAAACCTGCCGCCGGTAGTGCTGTGCGAGCGGGTGGTCAGCTTCCTTGAAGCGCTGGCGCCGGGCGCGATCCGCGCCCGCATCGTCAAGGGTGATGCGCTGCGCGAAGCCGGTTGGGTCGGCATTTACGAAGTCGGCCGCGGCTCGACCCGGCCGCCGGCGATGCTGCAACTGGAGTTCTGCCCGGCCGGTCAGGAGCAGACGCCAGTGGCGGCCGCGCTGGTCGGCAAGGGGATCACCTTCGATTCCGGCGGCTACAGTATGAAAGCCTCGGAAGCGATGCTGACCATGAAAACCGACATGGGCGGTGCGGCGACCGTGGCCGGTGCGCTGGCACTGGCGATTCTGCGCGGCTTGAACAAGCGGGTGGCGCTGATCCTGTGCTGTGCCGAAAACCTGGTGTCCGGCCATGCCTACAAGCTCGGCGACATCCTGAAATACAAGAACGGCGTCAGTGTCGAGATCGTCAACACCGATGCCGAAGGCCGTCTGGTGCTGGCCGATGGTCTGCTTTACGCCGGCGAACTCGGCGCGCCACTGATCATCGACGCCGCCACCCTGACCGGCGCCGCCGTGACCGCGCTCGGCACCGATTACAACGCGGTGTTCGCGCTCGATGAGCCGCTGCGGCAGCGCTACCTCGGCTACGCCGCGCAGGAAAACGAGCTGCACTGGCCGTTGCCGCTGGCCAAATGGCACCAGAACAATTGCCCGTCGCCGTATGCCGACACCGCCAACAGCAAGCCGGTCAAAGGCGGTGGCCCCGGCGGCGCCAGCAATGCCGCGGGTTTCCTGTCGCGGTTTGTCCCGCGGGGTGGCCAAGGCTGGCTGCATCTCGATCTGGCCGCGGCCGCACAGAACAACGACACCGGTCTGTGGGCAGCCGGTGGCACGGCGGTCGGGGTGCTGACACTGGCGCGTGCATTGCTGGCGGAAACCGGAAATTGACCGGGACCGGATCGGCGATGCCGGTCACATCGCCGGTGCGGTCGAAAACTGACCGCCGGAAGGTCGCTTCCGACGCTGCCGTCAGCAAGCGGAAACTCCGCGCAAAACAAGCATTTGCCCTTGCCCGTTGGCAAGGGCCATTGCTACAGTACCGCGACTTTTTGCTGACCGGCGGCGTGGCGCGCAACGCCTTGCGCCGCCGAGTCTTTTCCGGTGTCCGCCGGGTCAGGTAAACGGCCCGGGTCCGTCGCCAGCTCCATTACTGGATCCGTCCGGCCATGTATTTCAAAAAACTGCGTGGAATGTTTTCCACCGACATCTCGATCGACCTTGGCACTGCCAACACCCTGATTTACGTCCCTGGCAAAGGCATCGTCCTGAACGAGCCCTCCGTCGTCGCGATCCGGCAGGAACGTGTCGGCGGCCAGAAGACCATTGCTGCGGTCGGTAACGAAGCCAAGCGCATGCTCGGTCGTACGCCGGGCAACATCATGGCGGTGCGGCCGATGAAGGACGGCGTCATCGCCGACTTCCAGCTGACCGAAAAAATGCTCCAGCATTTCATCCGCAAAGTGCACGACAACAGCTTCATGCGACCGAGTCCGCGTGTGCTCATCTGCGTGCCCTGCGGTTCAACCCAAGTCGAACGGCGCGCGATCAAGGAATCGGCCTATGGCGCCGGTGCCCGCGAAGTGTATTTGATTGAAGAGCCGATGGCGGCAGCGGTCGGTGCCGGCATGCCGGTGTCGGAAGCGCGTGGCTCCATGGTGGTCGATATCGGTGGCGGTACCACCGAGATCGCGATTCTGTCGCTCAATGGCGTGGTGTATTCGGATTCGGTGCGCATCGGTGGTGACCGCTTTGATGAAGCGATCATCGATTACGTCCGGCGCAATTACGGCACCGTGATTGGCGATGCCACTGCCGAGCGCATCAAGATGGAAATCGGTTCGGCGTTTCCGGGCAAGGAAGTGCGCGAACTCGATGTCCGCGGTCGCAATCTCGCTGAAGGCATTCCACGCGCGTTCACCATCAACAGCAACGAAGTGCTGGAAGCGCTGCAGGAACCGCTGTCGGCCATCGTCCGCGAAATCAAAGGCGTGCTCGAACAGTGTCCGCCGGAACTTGCTTCCGATATTTCCGAACGCGGCATGGTGCTGACCGGTGGCGGCGCGCTGCTGCGCGATATCGATCGCCTGATTGCCGAAGAAACCGGGTTGCCGGTGATTGTCGCCGAAGACCCGCTGACCTGCGTCGCCCGTGGCGGCGGCAAGGCGCTGGAAATGCTGGAAGTGCACGGCGGCGATCTGTTCTCGCTGGAATAAAGCTCATGACCGCCACCTGCCTGACAGCAGGTGGCGGATCGGTTCTGGTCGGAAAGGTGATGGTCAGCCAGTAACGGAGCGTGTGTCATTAAATCCCTGTTCACTCGCGGCCCGGCCCAGGGCATCCGCTTGATCGTCGCTGTCGTGCTGGCACTGGTGCTGATGGTGCTCGACCATCGTGGCGATCATGTCGCCGGCATTCGGACCACGCTCGCCACCACCATCACGCCGGTGTTGTACATCGCCAGTCTGCCGACTTCGCTGTACGACTGGTTCACCGACACGGTGGCTTCGCGCGCCGAACTGCAGCGCGAGAACGAGCAGCTCAAACACGAACAATTTTCCTATCGCACGCAATTGCAGCGGCTGACGGCGCTCGAGGCGGAAAACGCCCGCCTGCGTGGCTTGCTGTCGTCGGCCCGGAAAACCCGCGGCAAACGCATGATTGCTGAAGTGATCAACGTCGATCTGGAGCCGACCGAGCAGCAGGTCCTGATCAACAAGGGCAGCAACGATGGTGTTTATGTCGGGCAGGCGGTGCTGGACGCCTTTGGCGTGCTTGGCCAGGTTACCGAAGTGGCGGCATCGACTGCGCGGGTGTTGCTGCTGACCGACTCCCGGCACGCGATCCCGGTGCGGGTCGAACGCACCGGCTTCAACGCCATCGCCGAAGGCACCGGCGCGATGAATCGCCTGCGGCTCAATTTTGTCCCGAACACCACCGATATTCGTGAAGGCGATCTGCTGGTCAGCTCGGGTCTGGGTGAACGCTTCCCGGATGGTTATCCGGTCGGTCAGATCGAAGTCATCAAGCGTGACACCGGCGAAGCGTATGCCGAAATCGATGTGGTGACGGCCGCGCGCATGGAGCGTAGCGGTGAGGTGCTGCTGCTGTGGCCACCGCAAACCTGGCAACCGAGCAGTGACAGCGCGCTACCGAACCGTGATCAACCTGCCGGGTCGTCATCAGCACTCGTGCCGGCAGGCAGCAATACGGGTTCGGTGCCCACTGCGGTTCCGACAAACGCGCCAACGTCGACACCGAAATCGACAACCCCAGCAACCACCACGCCGTCAACAAAAACACCCGCAACAACCCCGGCGAAAACGCCACCGACGACAACAACTCCGACTGCAACCGAAGGAGCGGCCGCATGATCACGCACGCTCGCCATGGTACCCACTGGGTCTTGTTGAGTTTTCTGTTGGCGCTGGTGCTGACGGTGCTGCCGTTGCCGAGTCTGCTCAATCAGGCGCGGCCGGCCTTTGTCCTGCTGACGCTGATTTATTGGGTGCTGGCCTTGCCGCATCGGTACGGCATTTTCAGTGCCTTTGCCATTGGTCTGGCGCTGGATGTCATCACCGGCAAGATGCTCGGCTTGCACGCCTTGTTGCTGTCCTTGCTCGCGTACATTTGCATCAAACAATACAGCCGGGTCCGGATGTTCACCCGACCGATGCAGGCAGCGTTTGTGTTGCTGCTGGTGGGGCTCAGCCTGTTGCTGCAACTGTGGATCGAAAATGCCGTACGGCCGGTGTCCATTCGCGCCAGTTATTGGTGGCCGGCGCTGACTTCCGGATTGTTCTGGTTTGTCTGGTTCCCGTTCCTGCGCCACTGGCGCCGCCGTTTGCAGATCAGCTGATGATTTATCTGGCCTCTGCCTCCCCCCGCCGCGCCGAATTGTTGCGGCAAATCCAGGTGGCGTTCAGCGTGGTTTCAGCGCCGGTTGATGAAACTCGTCTGGCCGGCGAGTCGCCACAGGCCTATGTGCTGCGGCTGGCGCGCGACAAGGCCCGCGCGGGCTGGGCGCATCCGGATCGGCGTGAGCTCTGGCCGGTGCTGGCCGCCGACACCTCGGTGGTGTTCGGCGACACCGTGCTCGGCAAGCCGGAAACCGAGGCCGAGGGCATGGCGATGCTGGCGCAGCTGTCGGGCCGGCGCCATCAGGTGATGACCGCCGTCTGCGTCAAGCGTGGCGAATACGAGGCCTGCGAGCTGCAGGTCTCGACCATCGGTTTTCGGGTCATGACCGTGGCCGAGCAGCGCGCTTACTGGGCCAGTGGCGAAGGCCGCGACAAAGCCGGTGGCTATGCGGTGCAGGGCCTCGCGGCGCGCTACATTGATTATCTGGAAGGCAGTTACAGCGGCGTGGTCGGTTTGCCGCTGCATGTGGTCGATGCGTTGCTGCAGCGGCCGGAATTCATTTGAGTCGCGCGATGCGTCAACGCCATCGCCGACGGCTCGCTAACGCCGTCTGACGGCTTCGGTACCGCGAGCGGACCGAAGCCGTGGGCTGCTCAGGACGATCAGGCGATGAGTGCTTTGATTGGTGCGGTCAGTCAGGAACTGCTGATCAACGTCACCCCGCAGGAAACACGGGTCGCCGTGGTGGAAAACGGCGTGCTGCAAGAGTTGCATGTCGAACGCGCGCATGCGCGCGGTCTGGTCGGCAATATCTATCGCGGTCGGGTTCGCCGGGTGCTGCCGGGCATGCAGGCCGCATTTGTCGATATCGGCCTGGAACGGGCCGCGTTCCTGCACGCCTCGGACATGCAAGGTTCGGCACTGGCGGAAGACGCCGATGCCTCGGTGGCGTCGGCGCCGCAGGTCGAAGACATCAGCAACCGCCTGGTCGAAGGCCAGTCGATCATCGTACAGGTGTTGAAGGATCCGCTCGGCAGCAAAGGCGCGCGGCTCAGTACCGAGCTGGCGTTACCGTCGCGTTATCTGGTGTTGTTGCCCTACACCGCCCATATCGGCGTGTCCCAGCGCATCGAGGATGATGCCGAACGGGCCCGGCTGCGCAACACGCTGACCGAAATCTCGGCGCGAAACAATGCCGGCTTCATTGTCCGTACCGCGGCCGAAGGCGCCTCGGAAGCGGCCTTGCTGCACGACGCGGAATATCTGCTGCGGCTGTGGCAGCGTATTCGCGGCGACATGGATCGCAGCGCGCCGGAAAGTGTGGTCTATCAGGACTTGAGTCTGCCGGTACGCACGCTGCGCGATTTGTGGGCGCAGAACGTCGAACGCGTGCGGGTCGATTCGCGCGAAGCATTCCAGCAAATGCGGCAGTTCGCCGACGAATTCATGCCGGGCCTTGCCGAGCGCATCGAGCATTACAGCGGCGAGCGGCCATTGTTCGACATGTATGGTGTCGAAGACGAGATCCAGCGTGCGCTGGAGCGGAAAGTGCCGCTCAAATCCGGCGGTTATCTGGTGCTCGATCAAACCGAGGCGATGACCACGATCGACGTCAACACTGGTGCTTTCGTCGGTCACAAGACGCTCGAAGAAACCATTTTCCGGACCAATCTGGAGGCCGCGTCGGCCTTGGCGCGGCAGCTGCGGCTGCGCAATCTCGGCGGCATCATCATCATCGATTTCATCGACATGCAGGATGATGAGCACAAACGGCAAGTCTTGCGGGCGCTGGAAAAAGCGCTGGAGCGCGACCACGCCAAGACCACCATCTCCGAAGTGTCGGCGCTTGGTCTGGTGCAGATGACCCGCAAACGGACGCGGGAAAGCCTGGAGCACGTGCTCTGCGAAACCTGCCCGCATTGCCAGGGCCGCGGCACCATGAAAACGCCGGTCACGGTCTGCTACGAAATTTTCCGCGAGATCATCCGGGCGGCACGCGCTTACGAGGCGCAAGGCATTCTGGTGTTGGCGAGCTCGGCGGTGGTCGATTGTCTGCGTGACAGCGAAGCCAACAGCGTCGCCGAATTGGAGCTGTTCATCGGCCGGCCGATCAAGTTGCAGGTCGAGCCGCAGTACTCGCAAGAACAATTTGATGTGGTATTGGTTTGATGTGGCAGCGTGCGCTCAAGTGGCTTTGGTACAGCGTTGCGACGCTGATCATCGCCATTGCCGTGCTGGTCAGTCTGGGCCGGCTGCTGTTTCCGCAGGCCTATCAGCTGAAGCCGGCGTTTGAGCAGTATCTGGCCGAGCGCACCGGCGCCACGGTGCGCATTGCCGAGGTCCATGGCGCCTGGCGCGGGTTCGGGCCGGAGCTGCGGGTCACCGGGATCGAGTTGTTGGCGCCAGGCAGCGGCGAACTTTTGCTGAAAGTTGCGCGCTTTGAAGCGGCGCTGGATCTGCCGCGTTCGCTGCTCAGCTGGCATGCGGTGATGCGTCGGTTCGAAGTGGAAGGGCTGCAGGCCCTGGTCGAACTGGACAGCAAAGGCCAGTTGGTGCTGCCTGGGCTGTTGCTGGAGAACGATGAGGACTCCGAGATCTCCGCGCAGTACATTATCGATGCCTTGCTGCGGCAAAACCGTGTCGCGATCACGGAGACCGAAATCCGCTACCGGCGCCGACAAGGCGACATCATTCCGCTGCGCCTGGCCGAAGTCAGTTTGCGCAACCGGCGCGGTCAGCATCAGGCCATTGGCGATTTGACCGTGCACGACGGCGGCAATGCCCGGTTCGTGCTGGAGTTCACCGACTATCCGCTCGCGCAGCGCGATCAGATGAGCGTGTATCTGGAAAGCCAGTCGCTCGATCTGGCGCGCTTGCCACTGCCGGTGGCGCCACTTGGTGTGCACCTGGAAGACGGCGATCTGCAGCTGCAGATCTGGGCCAACTGGCGTGACGGCGCCTGGCGCGACGGTCAGGCCAATGTCGCCTTGAAACAGCTGCAACTGGTCAATGACGAGCAACAGCGCAAGGCGCTGGACAGCGTTTCCGGGCAACTGCATTTCGCCCGCGCCAACAACCGGTTGTGGTATTTGCATGGCGAGAACCTGCAGTGGCAGATCGACGGCAAAACCCGTACCGGTTTGACCCTGGAAGGCAAAGTCAGTCGAGAATCCGAGCAGCAGCGCTGGGGCTTCGATATCGGCGCCATGCAGCTGGCGGATCTGATGGCGATTGTCCAGTTCAGCTCGGCGGTGCCGGCGGAGCTGCGGCAACGGTTGGCGGCCCTCGAGGCCAGTGCAGATTTGCCACGCACCCAGATCGATTTTCTCTGGCGTGACGACGCCGTTGCGGACTGGGCCATTGCCTGCCAATTCGATCAGTTGCGCTATCGCAGTGATGACTTGCCGGTGCTGACCGAGGGGCGCGGTCGGGTATTGGTTACGGCGGATGGCGGTGCCTTGCGCGTGCAAGCCATCGATCAGGCGATCGACTTTCATGCGCTGTTCCGGGCGCCGCTGGCATTGCAGGAATTGGATGTCGCGCTGCGCTGGCAGCCGGGCCAAACCGACACCTTGCTGACGGTGCCGCAGGCGCGTATTCGCAATGCCGATATCGCGATCGACGCCCGCGCGGCCATTCAGGTGCCGGCCGAGGGCGATGCGGAGCTGGCGCTCAATGCCCAGATCCGCAACGGTGTCGGCGCCAACAAAGCCAGCTATCTGCCGGTCGGCATCATGACGCCGCAGCTGGTCGAATATCTCGACGGCGCCATCGTCGCTGCCGATGTCAAAACGGCACATGCCGTTTTGCGCGGGCCGCTGCATCGGTTTCCGTTTACCGATCACGACGGCGTGTTCGATGTCCTGGCGGACGTTGGCAATGCGCAGTACCGGTTTCAGCCGGAGTGGCCGGCAGTAACGGATTTACAGGCGCAATTGCAGTTCGTCGGCAACAGCATGTTCATCGCCATCAATGAAGCCAAATTGGCGGGCTGGCAGGTCGAGCAGGGCAGTGTGGTGCTGGATCCGATGGGCGGCCCATCGGCGACCTTGCAAGTGCAAGCCGATGGTGCGGGCAGTGGCAAAGCCGCGTTCGCCCTGCTGCGCAGCAGCCCGTTGCGAACGCCCTTGCAACCGCTGTTGGACACTCTGGACGCCGACGGTGCCATGCACACGACGCTGACGCTGGCCATACCGCTGCATGACAGCCATGCCAGTCAGGTGCGCGGTACCGTCAGTTTCGGCAATGCCAGTTTGCTGTTGAAACCGCTGGCGCTGCCACTGACGGCGGCGCGTGGGGAAGTGTCCTTTGCCGAGTTTGGTATCACCGGTGGTGATGTGCGCATGCAGGCGCTCGGCGGCACCCTGACAGCGAAACTGCGCGGTGATGCCGGCGGCGGTGAAATCGCGGTGCGCGGCCGCGCGAGCAGTGATGCGGTGGCCGCCTGGTATCCGCATCCGGTGCAGAATCATCTCGCTGGCGTGTTCGACTATGACGGCAAAGTCTTGTTGCCGGGCCGCGAGCAGCACGGCGTGCAAGTGACATTGCAGACCGACTTGCAGGGGCTGGCACTGACCGCGCCAGCACCGTTTGGCAAAACAACAGAGTCTGCGCGACCGCTGCGCTTTGTTGCCGGCGTCGATACCGAGCGCTTGTCATTGTGGGCCGACTATGACAATCAGCTGGTGTTCCAGGCCGAGCGGAACGCGGACGAGCCGGCATTGCGCGCCGAATTGTTGCTGGGCGGCGCGTCCTACACCGGCCATACGCCGGGCCTCAGCATCCGCGGCAGTCTGCCGGCGCTTGCGGCAACGGATTGGTTGCCATTCATTGTCGATGTCACCCGTACGGCGTCAACACTGGCAGATAACGGGGAACACGCCAACCCGCATGGCATTACAACTTTGGCACCGGTGCGAACCGGTGCCGCACCGACACTGGCCCTGTCGATTGCTGCGGTGGATTTTTACGGCTTGCCGTTTGAAGCCGTGCAACTGGGCGGACGCCCTACCGATGCCGGTTACCAGCTGCAGCTGCGCGCACCGGCCTTGGTGGGTGAAGTGTTGCTGGCAGACGAATCTCCGATCCGGGTGAAGCTCGAGAAGCTGCTGCATGAATCGGCACAGGCACAAACGCAAGCGGTCGATGCGACGGCGAAAGTCGCAACCGAGATCACGGTGAACGAGAACGCAGCAGCGAACACCACACCAGCTACCGCAACAGCGAGCGCGCCGGCAACGGTTGCAAGCCCGACCACCACGACGGAGAGCACGGTGTTGCGGGAGCCCGCCGACTGGCCGGAGCTGGAGCTGGATTGCAAACAGTGCCGGTTCTACAGTCGCGAATTCGGTCGGGTGCAGCTCAGTTTGCGCAACGAGCAGCAGGACAAGCGCCTGAGCGTGAAAGCTGAGCGCAAGGATCTGCTGAACATCGCGCTGACCGGGTTGTGGTCGGCGGCAGAACACGACACCGCCATTCGTGGCCGGATCAGCAGCCGCGACTGGGGCGCGCTGACCCAGGACTGGGGCGTTGATCTGGGTGTTCGGGAATCGTCCGGTCATATCGATCTGGATCTGCGCTGGCCCAACAGTCCGGTGGATTTTCGCTTGGCCGCCAGCCGTGGTGAGATCGATTTGGCGCTCGGCAAGGGCTATATCGCGCGTGATACCGAAGCCAAGGAACGGGTGGCGCGGGTGTTCAGCCTGCTCGGTCTGTCGTCGCTGACCCGACGGCTCAGTCTGGATTTCAGCGATTTGTTCAAGGACGGTTTGTATTACGACCGGCTCGGCGGTGAGTTCCTGTTGGCCGATGGCAAAGCGGTCAATCGCAACGTCAAACTGGAAGGCGTGGCGCTGGATCTGGATTTCACCGGCGACATTGATTTCGTCAATCGTCGGCTCGACCAGAAAATTGTCGGCACGACCAAACTGAACTCGAGCTTTCCGGTGCTGGCCGGCTGGATCATCAATCCGACCGCCGGGGTGGCGCTGTGGTTGATGAACAAATTGTTCATCGAGCGGGTCGAAAAAGTCGTGTTCGGTTTTGAGTTCCAGGTCTACGGCCCCTGGGACAATCCGGAAGTGATCGAGCGCGGTCGTCGTGAAGGCGAGATCGCCATTCCGGAACCGCCAGAGGCCGCACCGGCACAATCGCAATAACGACAGTCGTCGCATTCGCGACTGGCCTTGTGTTAGCAACACGTTTTGCATTTGGCGATCGGCATCGTCAGCGCAGCCGTCGCAGGAGAAAGCACCATGAAAGTGGCCGCCATTCAAATGCTGTCCGGTACCGACCGGGAGCGCAATCTCGCCGCGGCTGAGCGCCTGCTGCGGGAAGCTGCGGCGCAAGGTGCCCGTTTTGCCTTGCTACCGGAAAATTTTCCATTGATGGGGCGGCGTGAGGAAGACAAGCGGACGATTGCCGAGCCGGATGGTCACGGTCCGATTCAGGCCATGCTCCAGCGCGTGGCGGCCGAGCTGCAGATCTGGATTGCTGCGGGCACCTATCCGGCGCAGGCCCAAACCGGTGATCGGGTCAGGGCGCGGCTGGCGCTGTATGGGCCGGACGGCAGCCGGCATTGCCATTACGACAAGCTGCATCTGTTTGATGTCGAGTTGCCAGGCGGCCGCGAGAGCTATTTCGAGTCACGCGGTATCGAGCCCGGCGAGCAGGTGGTGACCGCTGCGGTCGACGACGCGGTGTTTGGCTTGAGCATTTGCTACGACCTGCGCTTTCCCGAGTTGTATCGCCAGCAAGTTGCTGGTGGCGCCAATGTGCTGCTGGTGCCGGCGGCGTTCACGGCAACGACCGGTGCCGCCCATTGGCACACTTTGCTGCGCGCACGTGCCATTGAAAATCAATGTTTTGTCATCGCGGCCAATCAAGGCGGCCAGCACGAAAATGGTCGCGCCACCTATGGCCACAGCGTAATCTACGATCCATGGGGCGAATGCCTGGCCGAGGCCGGCACCGGTGAGGCGGTCATCTGCGCCGAACTCGATTTCGCCGCGCTGACCGCGCTGCGTCAGCGTTTTCCGGTGCTGAAACATCAGCGTATCGCAGTGACCGCGACGCCAGCGGCGCCGGCCGACAGCCCTTCGATCGGAGAGAACTCATGACCGCAACGGCATTACAGGTATTCGAGCAGGCGGAGCAGCAACTGCTCGGTGCCGCAGGTCTTGCCGCCAGCGATTTGGCGCAAGTGCTCGGCAGCATGCTCGATCACCGTATCGATGGCGCGGAGCTGTATTTTCAGGCCACTACACACGAAGTCTGGGCGCTCGAAGATGGCATGGTCAAAGACGCCAGCTTCAGCAGCGACCGCGGTGTCGGGGTGCGGGCACTGGCCGGTGACAAGACCGGTTTTGCTTATTCGGAAGATCTGGTGATGCCGGCGCTGCTGCAGGCTGCTGGTGCCGCGCGCTCAATTGCCCGCGCGGGCCAGGAGGCGTCGCTGGCAGCGTTTCGACGCGCACCGGTACGGGCATTGTATCCGGCCATCGATCCGTTGCCTGGCATGACCGAGGCGGAAAAAATCGATTGGCTGCGGCAGGTCGATGCATTTACCCGTGCCCTCGATCCGGCGGTGCAGGAAGTGCAGGCGTCATTGACTGCCGTCTCCGATCAGATCTTGGTGGCGCACACCGATGGCACGCTCGCCGCCGATGTTCGGCCGTTGGTCCGGTTCAATGTGTCGGTGATTGTCGAGCGCAATGGTCGCCGGGAAACCGGCTATGCCGGTGGTGGTGGTCGTTACGATCTGACCACCCTGATGCAGAATGATTTTCCATTTCAGTGTGCGCGCGAAGCGGTTCGGCAAGCGCTGGTCAATCTCGATGCGATCGCCGCGCCCGCTGGCGTCATGCCGGTGGTGCTCGGCGCTGGCTGGCCGGGCGTGCTGCTGCACGAAGCCGTCGGTCATGGCTTGGAAGGCGATTTCAACCGCAAAGGCTCCAGCGCGTTCTCGGGGCGCATTGGTGAGCGGGTGGCATCGCCACTGTGTACGGTGGTGGATGACGGCACGCTGCCGGGGCGGCGCGGTTCGCTGTCCATCGATGATGAAGGCACGCCAAGCCAGCACACCGTGCTGATCGAGGACGGCATTCTGCGCGGCTATCTGCAGGACAAGAAAAATGCCGCGCTGATGGGCACTCACAGCACTGGCAACGGCCGCCGCGAAAGCTACGCTCATCTGCCGATGCCGCGCATGACCAACACCTACATGCTGGCCGGTCCGCACGATCCGGACGAGATCATCCGCTCGGTCAAGAAAGGCCTGTATGCGCCACAATTCGGTGGCGGTCAGGTCGACATCACGTCCGGCAAATTCGTGTTCTCGGCGAGCGAAGCGTATTTGATTGAAGACGGCAAAATCACCCGCCCGGTCAAAGGCGCGACGCTGATCGGCAACGGCCCGGATGTGCTGACCCGGGTCAGCATGGTCGGCAATGATTTGAAACTGGATGACGGCATCGGTGTCTGCGGCAAAGCCGGTCAGAGTGTGCCGGTCGGCGTCGGCCAGCCGACCCTGAAAATCGATGAGCTGACGGTGGGTGGCACGGCGGCCTGAATGACGGCACTAGGCGTCATGTCGAAAAAACAAAAAGGGCAGCATGAGCTGCCCTTTTTGTTTGGTTGTCACGGCCGACGGACTTACTCGGCACTGTCGCGCAGCGTGCGGAATAGTTCACGGGCGGCGGCTGGCGGCTTGTTTTGCGCGGATTCCTTTTGCGCGGTGCGGATCAGCTGGCGCAACTGCTGGCGATCGGCCTGCGGGTATTTGCTCAGAAAGGCATTGAGCGCGTCGTCTCCTTCGGCGATCAGGCGGTCGCGCCAGCGCTCCAGTTGATGGAATTTCTGGTTGGCGATCTTGGCACTCTGACGCAATTGCTCCAGCGCCTGCTGCAGCGGTTCAACGTCGACGTCGCGCAGCAGCTTGCCGATGAACTGCAATTGCCGGCGATGGGCCTCGTGCGAGCGGATCGCTTTGCATTGCTCGATGGCATCGCGCAGCCGGTCCGGTAGCGGCAGCTTGTCGAGTTGGCCGGACGGCAGTTCAACCAGCTCGGCGCCAATGTCCTGCAGGGCGTGCATTTCGCGTTTGCGTTGCGATTTGCTCGGGATATCGTCGACCAGCTCATCGCGCAGGGCGTAGTCGGCTTCGATGGGCTGGCGCGGATTGTTGGAAGATGACATGGCGTTCAGAAGCTCAGACTGGCGGTGATCCAGCCGTAATTGTAATCGGTTTCGTTGTTGTCTTCGTCAAAGATGAAGCCGCGGTCGCGGCGCGACTGCAGCATGACGGCAACCTGCAGGCTGTGGCGTTCACCGAGTGCCAGCTGCTGACTCAGTCGGGCACCGAGCAGGCGGTAGTCTTGCTGCCAGAAATCATCGAGTTCGTACCAGGTCAGCGACAGTTCGGTGTTGCTGGCAAGCCGGTAACCAATCAGGGCCTGGCTGGTGTGCTTGGCGCTGGCCCGTTCGTAGCGCTCGATGCTGGCATCGCGAATTCGCAGTTCACTGGTGCCGGCCATGATGCGCCAGGCATGGCTGGGGCGGAAATTCAGCTGCATTTCCCAGCCATGTTGATCGGCGTGGCCGCGGTTGTCGATTTGGAAGCCATACAGCTGGGTCTGGCCTTCGATGAGATCGCGCAGATCGTCCTGGAACAGTTTCAGATCCAGTTCGAGCCGGTTGTCGAGATAACGGGCATACAAACCCAGTTCACGCGACAGGATGCGTTCCGGACCGAGGCCGCCGTTGGATCGGCTGCTCTGGAAATAGCTGGCACTGGGTTCAGTGCCGTTGACCGGGGTATCGAGGTCGCGCAGGGTGTAGCTGAACCGGCCGTATTCCTCGAACAAATCCGGGGTGCGCACGGCGCGGGCGATGATGGCGCGCAGGCTGTGCTGCTCGTTGACGGCCCAGTTCAGCGCCAGCCGCGGTGACAGCTCGTTGCCGATGATGTCGTCATGTTCGAGCATGGCGCCGGCATGAACCAGCAGATCGTCGCGCCAGCGCCATTCGGCATTAGCAAACAGGCGCCAGAGATCGCTGCTGCGTTCGCCACCAAAAAAGGTTTCCGATTTGACCCGATCGGTGCGGGCCGAGAAACCGGCGACCAGCCGCAATTGTTCCGACAGCGTCAGCGTGTCCTGCCATTCGATATCGGCACGGGTTTCCCGCAGATCCTGATTGGCGGTGCCGCACACCGGATCGAGGCCGTCGTTGGCGATCCGGGTGAATACGGCGCCGAGCAGCGCGGCAACCTCGGCGTTGGGCGGCGGCGGCAACGGGTCGCCATTGCCATAGGCGTCGAGCAGCGCCAGCGTGTAGGCATTGTCGGCGGCAAACAGCGCGCCCAGTTCGTCGCTCAGGAACACCGCCGGTGGGCACGAGCGCCAATCTTCTTCGGCATGGTTGTAATTGAAGTAGGCCTGAATGCGGCGCTCATGGCCGGCTGACAGTTCGCGGCTCCAACTCGCCTGCAGGTAGGCGTTGTCGTTGTCGAGGCGGTGGTAGGGCGCGGGCTCCCACGGGTCGAGCTCAGGGATGGTCTTGTCACCCTGCTTGTAGCCAAACTGGGCCTGAACGCGATCGTTGTTGCCGGTTTGGTACTGCCAGGCAGCGTTGATGAACGCGCTGTCGTAGCCATCGTGGCGGCGCTCGCTGTCTTCATTGACGTCAAAGCCTTCGTCGGCGCGAGTGGCAACGGTAACGCGATAATCGCTGCCGCCAGCGGTGCGGCCGCCGTGGCGCAACAGGCTGTCGCGGATATGCTTGTCACCGTGCCGTAGCATCAGCGTCGTGCCGGCAGCGTCGACCGGGTGGCGGGTGATGATGTTGACGATGGCGAAGAACGAGTTGGCGCCGTACAGCGCGGTATTCGGGCCACGGGTGACTTCAACCCGCTGGATGTCTTCGATGGCAAGCGGGATGTCGTTCCACAGGATGCGGGCCAGCGCCGGCTCGAAGACCGAGCGACCGTCAATCAATACCTGCATGCGGTGGGCGTTTTCTTCGACCAGCCCGTGGTAGCCGACCTCCGCTTTGTGGCCGTAATGGAAGCCGACCATCATGCCCGGCACCAGCCGCAGCAGTTCCGGCAGGGTGCGGGCGCCAGACAGCCGAATGAGTTCCTGATCGAGAATGGTGACCGCGGCCGGGACCTCGGCCTGCGGTTGTTTCAGACGGGCGGCGGTCAAGACCACCGGCATGTCGGCAAACAACGCTTCATCGTTCGTTTGTGCCCAGGCCAGCGACGGCAAGGCCATCGCCAACGCCACTCCGGGACCGGCTACCCCTGACAACCAGCTGCGCATGACGGCGTCTTCTTGTCCACAACAAGGCTCACTGTAGTGCAGTTGCGGCATGACTGCCAATCGGTCGGCCGCGGTGGCCGTGCTATGCTCGCGACCTGCCTGTGTTCACCGATTTTGTCTGCATGAAGCCGCTTGCCGAAACTGCCGATGCCCTCGATGTCGATGCCGAATTGCAGCGCCTGTCGGCGCTGGTGGGCGATATGTTGGCCGATGCCCAGCGCTTGGGCGCCAGTGGCGCCGAAGTCGCGGTCAGCCGGGATGTCGGCCTGCAGGTCCAGGTGCGTGGCGGCGATGTCGAGACGGTCGAATTCAACCGCGACGGCGGCTTTGGCATCACGGTGTATTTCGGCCAGCGCAAGGCCTCGGTCAGTAGCACCGATACCCGGCCAGAGGCGCTGCAACGGGCCGTGCGCAAAGCCTGCGAGATCGCCCGTCATACCGCCGAGGACCCGTATGCCGGTTTGCCGGAACCCGAGCGGCTGGCGCGCGAGTTTCCGGATCTGTCGCTCGACCACCCATTCGGCCTGACTGCCGATGAGGCAGTGGCACTGGCCTTGCGCTGTGAAGCGGCGGGCTTGAGCCGGCATCCGCAAGTCAGCAAGACCGATTCGGTCAGTTTCAGCAGCCATCGTGGCGTCCGCTTTTACGGCAACAGCCTCGGCTTCATGGCCGGAGTGCCAAGCACCCGTCATTCGCTGTCGGCGACCCTGATTGCCGAGGATGCCAGCGGCATGCAACGCGATTGGTGGTACACGGTGGCGCGCGATCCGAGCGAGCTGCTCAGCGCCGAGGCGGTGGGCCAGAAAGCGGCCGATCGCGCGGTGCGCCGACTCGGTGCCCGGCGCATGCGCACCGGTGCCATGCCGGTGCTGCTGGTGCCGGAAGTCGCGCGCGGTTTTCTCGGCCATCTGCTGTCCGCCATTCGCGGCGGCAACCTGTATCGCAAGGCGTCGTTCTTGCACGACTCGCTGGGCAAATCGGTGTTGCCGGCATGGCTCAGCCTGGAAGAGCAGCCGCGGGTGCCGAAAGCGCTCGGCAGCGGCGCCTTCGATGATGAAGGCGTCGCCACCTATCAGCACGACATTGTCCGCGACGGCGTGCTGGCCAATTACATCCTGAGCAGTTATTCCGCCCGCCGGCTCGGCATGCACAGCACCGGCAACGCCGGCGGCGTGCACAATGTTGCGGTACACAGCCGGCAGCCGGTGCGCCGTTTTGACGAGCTGGTGCGCGATGTCGGCGACGGTGTCATCATCACCTCGGTGATGGGACAGGGCGTCAATATCGTCACCGGTGATTACTCGCGCGGCGCCAGCGGTTTCTATGTCTCGGGCGGCGAGATCCAGTACCCGGTCGAGGAGATCACCATCGCCGGTCAGCTGCCGCAGTTGCTGCATGGCATACAGGCGATGGCTGACGATGTCGAGCGGCAGTCGATGATCTGGACTGGTTCCCTGCTGGTCGACGGTTTCACCGTCGCCAGTCAAGGTGACGCGCACGACTGACGCGGCCGTCAGCACGGCCTGCTAAACTGCAGGCCGGTCCGTCCTCAACACTTTTACCGTCATGCCTGCGATCAGCAGCGATCTGATTTACCTCGGCTTGATACTGGGACTGCTGGTGCTGCCGCGGGCCTTGCAACGGTTTCGCATTCCGGCGCCGCTGACCTGTCTCGCTTTCGGCGTGCTGGCGACGTTCGTCGCCGCGGAGTTCAGCCAGGACAAAACCATTGCGCTGTTGTCGGTGCTCGGCATTTCCTCGCTGTTTCTGTTTGCCGGCCTGGAAATCGATCTCGATGAGCTCAAGAAAGGCTGGCGCCCGTTGCTGGGCAATGTCGTGACCTATGCGGTGATTCTGGCCGTTGCGGTGTACCTGCTGCAGCGCTGGGGTGATTTTTCCTGGCCGCTTGCCAGCGTCATTGCGCTTGCGCTCTTTACGCCGTCGACCGGGTTCATTCTGGATTCACTGGCGCGACTCGGTCTCAATGCCGACGAATGCTTCTGGGTGTCGAGCAAGGCGATTGCCATCGAGCTGTTGGCGCTGCTGCTGCTGTTTCTGGTGCTGCAGTCGGAATCGACCAGTTCGCTGCTGCTGTCGTCCAGCGCGCTGATCGCCATGATCGTCGGCTTGCCGTTATTGTTTCTGCTGCTGGGCCGGCTGGTGGTGCCGCATGCGCCGGGCTCGGAATTTTCCCTGTTGGTGATGGTCGGGCTGTTGGCGGCCTATCTCACCAAAGCGCTGGGGGTTTACTACCTGGTCGGTGCCTTTTTGGCCGGCTTTGTTGCGCGCCTGCTGCGTTCGCGGATGCCGGCGCTGGCATCCGATGAAAACCTGCATGCGGTGCGTTTGTTTGCCTCGTTCTTCGTGCCGTTCTATTTCTTTTACGCCGGGATGTCGATTCCGACCGAGGCGATCAGCCTGTCTGCCTTGTGGTGGGGCTTGCTGATCTCGGCGGTCGTCATTCCGTTGCGCATCGGTGTGTTCTGGTTGCAGCGGCGGCTGACCTTTCGCGATGAACCGCCGCGCAGCAGCATGCGTATCGCCATTACGCTGACGCCGACGCTGGTGTTCACCTTGGTGTTGGCGGCGATCGCCAGCAGTCGTTATGGTCTGGCGCCGGAGCTGTTCGGTGCCTTGATTGTCTATGCCTGTATCACTACCGCGCTGCCGTCGTTCGTGTTTCCGCGTGCGGTCAGTTTCGAGCTGGTCGAGATGGGGCCGCCGGTGCCGCCGGCACTGCGCGATGGCGCCACCGAGAACCGGCCGGCAGCGTGAGCCGGCCTCGTTGGTGAAGCTGGCGTTCCGATCGGATTACAGCAGAATCAGTGTGGTCAGGCCGAGGAAGGTGAGCAGGCCCATGATGTCGGTGACCGTGGTCAGCAACATGTTGCCGGCCAGCGCCGGATCCAGATCGAGTTTGCGCAGCAACAGCGGAATGCCGACGCCGGCAAAACTCGCGATCAGCAGCGTGCTGAACAGCGCCGTACCAATGACCAGCCCCAGCGCCATGCTTTTCCAGACCGCGACGACAAAGCCGAGTGCAAGCGACAACAACAGACCGTTGAGCGCGCCGATCGCCAGCTCCTTGCCGATCAGCCAGCGGTAGTTCGATTGTTCGATATGGCCGAGCGCGATACCGCGGATGGTCAACGTCACCGCCTGATTGCCGGCCGCGCCGCCCATGCTCGGCACTACCGTCAGCAACACCGCGACCGCAGCGAGATGCTCGAGCGTATTTTCAAACGCGTTGTTGACCAGTGCGGCAGTCAGCGCCGTGATCAAATTGATGCCGAGCCAGACCACCCGGCGGCGCGCCGACTGGAATACCGGGCCGAACGTTTCTTCGTGTTCACCGAGGCCGGCCATGCTTTTCAGCGAGCTGTCGGCTTCTTCGCGGATAACGTCGACGACGTCGTCGATGGTGATGCGGCCAAGCAGCTTGCCGTCTTCGCTGACCACGGCTGCCGATACCAGGTCGCGCCGCTCGAACAGTTGGGCGACATCGGTGTCCTGCATATCAACCGGGATGCGCAGCGCTTCGTCGTCGATCAGATCTTCAATCAGTTCTTCCGGCTGGCTGGTGACCAGATCGGATAGCGACACCGTGCCCATGAACTGATCATCGGAATCGACCACGAACAAAGCGTCGGTCGCGTCGGGCAGATCGCCGCGCAGGCGCAAATAGCGCAGCACCACTTCGACGCTGACATCCGGTCGCACCGTCACGGTGTCGGTGTTCATCAGGCCGCCGGCGGTGTCTTCCGGATAGGACAGTGCTTTCAGCACCCGTTGCCGGTTCTGCTCGTCCATGGACCGCAGCACTTCGCGGTACACATCGTCGGGCAGATCGCCAAGGATGTCGGCGAGATCGTCGGTATCGAGCGAGCGGGTGGCGTCGGCCAGCTCCTGCGGCGCCATGCGGCCGAGGAAAATGGCCCGGATGTCTTCATCCAGATGCTGCAGGACATCACCCTCACGGGTGCTGTCGACCAGTTTCCAGATCAGATCGCGGGTGCGCGGCGGCGTAGACGCCATCAAGTGGGCCACGTCGGCCGCCGGGAGCTCGTTCAGCAGCCGGCGGACGTGCACATACATGCCACGCTGCAGCGCGGCGTTGAGCCGGGCCAGCGTGCTTTGCATGTTTTCTTGTGCGAGCGCTTCGGCCACGTTGGCTCCAGAACTGATCAGGAATTGCGTCGCTGCGCCGTGCGCAGGCGCGCATAGAGTAGCTGAAATGCCGGTGCGCCGAAACGCTGTCGCGAACGGCGGTGTTCACCGTGTGTCGCGTCGGGCCAGTGCTTGGATCAGTCGGGCAGCGGTGTCGCCAGCATCTGGATACCTTGCCGGCCGCCTTGCAAGGCAAAACCCGCCAAGCTGTCGAGATCGGCGTCCGGGTGTGCCAACACCTGTTGCAGCATCGGCAAGTTCAATCCGGTCAGGACTTTCAGCAAATGGCGCTGCGCCAGACTGGTAACTGCTGCGGTCAAAGCTGGGCTGGCGCTGTCGACCAACAGCAACACGCCGCTGCCGGTGTCAAGCTGCTCCAGCCGTTGCTCCAGATGTGGCAGCAAGACCTCGCCGGTCATCTCCTGATTGACCATCAGCGCCATGCAGTTTAACGCCAGCTCGTCCTGCTGGCTGTCGAGCTGACGCAGCAACTGGCTGGCGCAACCGTCGTGACTCAGGATCAACAAGCCGATGCTCATGGCGGACTCACTTGATATCGCGATGGCGGACTTGGGTATGCGGCCGCTTCTGGCGGAAATGCGCCGCCCGTTGTTCGGCGACATAAACCGAGCGGGGCTGGCCGCCGGTGCAGCCGATGGCGACGGTCAGATAGGAGCGGTTTTCCTGCTCGAACCGGGGCAACCAGGTTTCGAGAAAAATGCGCACCTGCCAGATGAACTCGGCGACGCGTGGCTGCTGCTCAAAAAAATGGATCACCGGCTCGTCGCGACCGCTGTGCGGCCGCAGCACCGGGTCCCAGTGCGGGTTGGCAAGGCAGCGGGCGTCGAACACATAATCGGCATCGATCGGCACGCCGTTCTTGTAGCCAAACGACTCGAACAGAATGTCGAGCCGGGCGCCTTCACGGCCGAGCACGCGATCCAGCACCAGTTCGCGCAGCTTGTTGCTCGACAGCATGGTGGTGTCAATGAGCAGATCGGCGCGGCTGGCGATCGGGCTCAGCAGTTCCCGCTCGCGGGCGATGGCCTCGTTCAGCGACAGCCCGGCATGGGTCAGTGGGTGCCGGCGCCGGGTTTCGCTGAATCGCTTCAGCAAGGTGCTTTCCTCGGCGTCGGTGAAAATGACCAGCGGCCGAGGCCCTTGCCGGGCGAGCTCGTCATAGACCTGCTCAAACTGGGCCAGCTCGTCGAGCTGGTTGCGGGCATCGATGGAAAAGGCGAGTTCGGCGTGATCGTGACCGACTTTCTGGATCAGGCTCGGCAGCAGGCTGACCGGAATGTTGTCGACGCAGTAGTAGCCCTGATCTTCCAGCGCCCGCAAGGCGACGGATTTGCCGGAACCGGAGCGACCACTGAGCAGAACCAGAGACATGAGGCGGTGACGCCGAAGCTTTCCAATGTGGGCAAAGTGTAGCACGCCAGTGCTGACAGATTGGTGAAAAAACGCTCGGCGCTGGTCTTCCAAACCATGCGTCGGGCACGCGGGCTGGCGTACCAGTGCCAGGCTTTACGGCCAGGCAAAACCTGCGGGCAAAACAAAAGGGGCTGATGCCCCTTTTGTCAGTGACAACCGCGTTATCCGAAGCGTCGGGTTGTCGGTAAAATCAGGTTGCCGTGAACTGCTTGTGCGCTCAGTGACCGCGCATCATTTCCTTGTGTTTCTTGACCTGCCGATCGAGCTTGTCGATCAACATATCAATGGCCGCATACATGTCTCCGTCTTCGCAGTCGGCAAACAGTTCACCGCCGTTGACGTTCAACTTGGCCTCGGCTTTCTGGCGCAGCTTCTCGACACTGAGAATGACATGGACGTTGTTGATGTGGTCGAAATGGCGGGTGAGCTTTTCGAATTTTTCGTTTACGAAGCTGCGCAAGGCATCAGTGATCTCGACATGATGACCGGTCAGGTTGATTTGCATAGTGGCTTCCTCTTTCAGCGCCAGACCAATGGCCGTCGCAGCAAGCGATGCGGTCCGTCGTCATGGCTGCACTTACAACATGGTGCAAATCGGCGGGCTTTTCAAGCGCCAAATCGGTGGAATTGCCCGGAACTTCGACGGCCGTCAAAGGTCGGCTGAATTCAGACCAGGGATTTGCGCTCGCTGGACGGCGGTATGTTCATGGCTTCACGGTATTTCGCCACCGTGCGGCGGGCGACCATGATGCCTTCCTTGGTCAGCAGTTCGGCGATCTGGCTGTCACTGAGCGGCTTGTTGGCTTCTTCCGAATCGATCAGCTTGCGGATGCGGGCCCGAATGGCGGTGCTGGAGGCTTCGCCACCGGCAGCGGTGGCGACATGGCTGGAGTAGAAGAACTTCAGCTCGAAAATGCCGCGCGGCGTGTGCATGTATTTCTTGGGGGTGACGCGCGAGATGGTCGACTCGTGCAT
>JBKBHF010000053.1:0-24976 GCA_046297695.1 Permianibacter sp.
GGATTAAAGGGGTCAGGATTAAAGGGGTCAGGATTAAAGGGGTCAGGATTAAAGGGGTCAGGATTAAAGGGGTCAGGATTAAAGGGGTCAGGATTAAAGGGGTCAGGATTAAAGGGGTCAGGATTAAAGGGGTCAGAGCCCTTTCTTTCGGGTCGGAAGTGGGGTAGGCTTGGCCTCGTCCAACGGAGGAGGGCGAGGTCATGCCCAGAAAACCACGATTCGTATTGCCTGGTGTGCCATTACATGTGGTGCAGCGAGGGAATAATCGTGACCCGATATTCTTCGATGAATCCGATTACGCCGTCTATTTGAAATGGTTAGGTGAGGCGGCGGAGCGGTATGGTTGCGCGGTACATGCCTACGTTCTGATGACCAATCATGTGCATGTGCTGGTGACGCCAAGCGATAGCGATGGTGTCAGCCGGATGATGCAATATCTTGGACGCAAGTACTTTCAAAGCCATAAAAGAGGCGGGTTGTGACCCGCCCTATAAACATCAAACCCCACTCATCCCATAATTCGGCAACACCCTCGCCGACGGATCCGTAACATTGCAGTTCGCCCACTCCTTGTTCGGCAACCAATAATCCGGCACCCACGTCGCCCGCTCCGGGTAATGGCTCTCGAACAACTCCCGATACAACAAGGCCTCCTTGCTCAGCGGCGGACAATGCTCAAACTGCTTGGCGCGCTTGCAGAACTCGGCATCGCTGAACTTCTTCTCCGCGTACACTTTCAGCTGCTCGACCAGACCATGACCCACCGCATCGGAGAACGCGGCTTTCTCTCGCCACAGAATCGCATCCGGTAGCAGACTGGTGCCGGCGAAAGCCTGCCGCAGCAGCCATTTGCCCATGCCGCGGGTGTTCATCTTCAGTTCCGGATCAATCGCCATGACCCATTGCACGAAGGCGGTATCGGAGAACGGCACCCGCGCTTCGAGGCCGTGCGCGGCGATGCAGCGGTCGGCGCGCAGTACGTCATAGGCATACAGTTCCCGCACCCTTTTTTGCGCCTCGCGCTGGAAGGCGATCGCGCTTGGAGCGAAGTCGGTGTACTTGTAACCGAACAGTTCGTCGCTGACTTCGCCGGTCAGCAGCACTTTGACGCAGGTTTTCCGTTTCACGTATTGGCAGACCAGATACATGCCGATGCTGGCGCGCACCGTGGTCACGTCCCAGGTTTCCAGTTGCCGAATGAGCTCGCTCAAACCGGCAATCGCGTCGTCCATCTCGAAATAGACTTCGTGGTGATCGCTGCCGATGTAGTCGGCCACTTGCCGGGCATACGGCATGTCGATCGGTTTGTCGCGCAGGCCGACCGCGAAGGTCACTAGCGGTTTGCTCAGCGCCCGCGCCGCGATGCCGCAAACGAGACTCGAATCGAGCCCGCCGGAGAGCAGAAAGCCGAGCGGGACATCGGCATCGAGCCGTTTGTGCACGGCCTCGGTCAAGCGATCACGGATGCCGGCGAGTGCCAGCGCCTCGTCGTCGATGACGACCGTGGTCGGCGCGGCCGGATCGAGGTAGCGCACCAGCTTTTCGCCGTCGTAGTAGTGGCCGGGCGGGAACGGGTAGATCTCGCTGCAGTGTCCCTGCAGCGCTTTGGCTTCCGAGGCAAACAGCGTGCGGCCGCTCTGGCTTTCGAAGCCGTAGAACAGCGGCCGGATGCCAATCGGATCGCGGGCGGCGAAGAAGCGGCCAACGGCGGCGTCGTAAATGACAAACGCGAATTCGCCATCGAGTTTGCGCAGCAGGCCTTCGATGCCGTGACGCTGGTACAGCGGCAGCAGCACTTCGCAGTCGGAGCCGGAATGGAATTCATGGTCGCTCAGCTGCTGGCGCAGCTGGCGGTGGTTGTAGATCTCGCCGTTGCAGAGCGCGTACTGCAGGCCGCTGGCCGAGACAAACGGCTGCTGGCCGGCGGTGCTGGTGTCCATGATGGCGAGCCGGACGAAGCCGAGCTTGATGCCGCCGGTCAGAGGAAGGACGGTGGTCTGGTCCGGGCCGCGGTGGGCGAGCAGCGCCAGCGCTTGCTGGAAGGCGGGCAGGGAGAGCGGGGAGCCGGTATCGGCGAGCAAGCCACACATTTTTGGAGCTCCGACTATCAATTTCGCATCAATTAGGTCGGCATAGCTCAGCATTTATTTAATCGATCGCCAAATTTCTGCTAATTTTCATCGTAGTTGCGAGTTTCGCTGAACAATTGGCAATCGAGGCCGGGTCTGCCCCATGGAAAACTACCGAATCGATAATCTGGACCGCGCCATCCTGCGGGCGCTGCAGGCCGACGCCAAGCAGCCGTATCTGGAGATCGCCCGTCAGCTCGAGGTCTCCGGCGGCACCGTGCACCAGCGGGTCAACCGGCTGCGCGAGCTCGGCATCATCACCGGCAGCAAAATCAGCGTTGATCGGCGTAAGCTCGGCCTCGACGTGACGGTGTTGATCGGTCTGCACCTGACCAGCGCCAAGGCGCTGAACAAGGTGCTGGCCCAGCTGAAGAAATTTCCGGAAGTGCTGGAGGCGTATTACACCACCGGCAATTACTCGCTGATCCTGAAAGTCTGCGTCGCGTCGATCGAGGACTACCACCAGTTCCTGATCAAGAAATTGCAGGCAATTGACGAGGTGCAGTCGACCGAATCGTTCATCTGCATGGATCAGCCGCTCGAGCGCGATATCGCCATTTGATGGCAGGTTGAACACGTCACATTTTCGCTACACAGGAACTTGCATGCCCGCCCTGATTTTCATTTTTTTCTTGTTGTTCAGCGCAAGCGCCAACGCGGATGCCGAAACCGATATCCGCCACGTGCTTACCGCACAGCAGCGCGCCTGGAATCGTGGCGATATCGCCGGTTATATGCAAGGTTACTGGCAAAGCCCGCAATTGCGGTTTGCCTCGGGCGGCAGCATCACGCACGGCTATGACGAGACGCTGCAACGCTTCAGCGCGCGCTACGCCGATCGGGCGGCGATGGGCCGTCTGGAGTTCGAGATTCTGGAATTGCTGGTCACCGGCGAGCAGCATGCGATGGTTTTCGGCCGTTGGACGCTGCATCGGACCAGCGACAAGCCAAATGGTTTGTTCACGCTGCTGCTGCAAAAATTTCCCGACGGGTGGAAAATCACCCGTGATCACACGTCACGCGCAGACTGATGCGCACAGGAGAGAGCGATGGATCTGATTCAAATGCTGACCAGCCAACTCGGCGTCAATGCCCAGCAAGCGCAAGGCGGCGTCGGTGCGCTGCTGAAAGCGGCGCAGGAACAAGTGTCGCCGGCCACATTCGGTGAAATCGGCAAGTTGCTGCCGCAAGCGGCAGACTGGATGAAAGCAGTACCGAGCAGCGGTGGTGGCCTCGGCGGCATGTTGGGTGGCATGCTCGGCGGCAATCTGGGCACGCTGGCGAAAGTGGCGAGCCAGTTTTCCGCACTGGGCATCGACAGCAACAAGCTGGCGCCATTTGCCAAACTGGCGCTGGATTTCCTGCAGAAAAATCTGTCCGGCGATGCCAAGAACGAAATCAGCAAACTGGTCAGCCAGCTGCTGAAATAAACCTGCCCGGCCGGGCGATCACTCCCAGCGGTTGACGCCCGGCCGGTTGGCCCCATCCTTGCAGTAGACCACGCAGAAACGGTGACCGGTCGGCGCCTGCATGACCCACCAGTTGCGCACTTTCTTCACCCGCGTTGCGCCCAGTTTTTCCAGACGGCTGGCTTCGGCCTCGACATCGTCGCTTTCGCTATCGAGATGGACCCGGCTCTCGTGCGCGACGTGCTGGGTTTCGATGTGCAGTTGATAGGCGCCGGTATCGAGCAGCGCGTAGCCGGCATCTTCATTCGCCTGCGACGGCTTGTGCGGCATGCCGAGCGCGGCACTCCAGAATTGCACCGACTGGCTCGGTGCGACGCCCTGACAATCAATGATGAATCCGGCAAGACGGCTGTGATGCATGACGCTGGCTCCATAGGCTGACATACGCTCAATGCTGCCGCAGTCGGCCGCTACGCGCCTCGTCCTCGCGTGCGGCGGCTGTCGCGCTACGGCCGACGTCTTGTCAGCAGTTCGCGCAAGCCAAACGGAACCGGTTCAGAGCAACCGGAACCACTGGCCGTGACTGCGCAAACCAAAACCGTCATCCGGTTCCGGCAGCGATTCGACATCGGCGGTGAGTCGGTAGTAGGCGGCGCGCGCCAGCAGCGCCCACAGGTCATGACGAACGTGCACGTAGTAGCGCGGATCGGCTGGTTTGCCGCGGTTGATCAGCGCGTGTTCGGCGTTCAGCTCGAATTGCTCACCGAGATTGCTGGTCAGCAGGATGCGCTGGCTGTCCTGGCCGGGATCGAGAATATCGGCATCGGTGATCACGAACGGTGCATCGGCAACGCGGATGCCGACTTTCTCGGCCGGCGTCACCAGGAAGTATTTTTCCTCTTCCTTGCGCAGCACGCGGGCGAACAGTTTCACCAGTTCCGGCCGCACGATGGGCGTGCCGAGATACCACCAGCTGCCGTCAGCGCGGATCTCCATGTCGATGTCTCCGCAGAACGGCGGGTTCCACTGCTGCGGATCGCCATTGGCGCTGCCGATCTTGTCGAGAATGTCCATGCTGCCGCCGTCGCTCATCGTCTGATGGCGGGCAGGGTAGCCGTCGCCGCCGTCTGACTCAAGCCGATAAATGCCGGTGACATGACAGCCGCGATCGATCCGGGCATGCTGCCGGCCTGCACGGGCCGGACCGGAGTCGTCATGCAACTGAGCGCCATCTATTCCTACCCCATCAAAGGCATCGCCGGTCGCGCGCTGACCGAAGCCGTGGTCGAGCCACGCGGTCTGGTCGACGACCGTCGCTGGTTGCTGGTCGATGCCGACGGCCGCTTTCTGAGCCAGCGCGAGCGGCCGGCCATGGCGCGGCTGCAGGCCGAGCCCGATGCCGATGGCTGGCGGGTGCAAGCACCCGGCCTCGCGCCGCTGGCACTGCGCCGGCCGCTCGCCGGTGCCGAGCGCCTGACCGTGACGGTATGGGACGACGCGGTCAGCGCGGCGCTGGCCGACGCCGAGGCCGCTGACTGGTTCTCGCGGGCGCTCGGTCAGCCGGTGCGGGCGGTTTATATGGACGCCGCTGCGGTGCGACCGGTCGACCCCGATTACGCCGAGGCCGGCGATCTGGTCAGTTTTGCCGACGGCTTTCCGCTGCTGATTGCCAACGAGGCCTCGCTGGCGGATCTGAACCAGCGGGTCGGTGAACCGCTCACCATGGCCCGGTTCCGGCCCAATCTGGTCATCCGCGGCGCCGAAGCCTGGGCCGAAGACGGCTGGCGCCGGCTGCGCATCGGCGAGGTCGAAATCGATCTGGTCAAACCCTGCGCACGCTGCCAGGTCACCACGCTGGACCCGGACAGTGCCACGCCGCATCCGCGCCAGGAGCCGCTGCGGACGCTGGCGCTGTTTCGCAAGCAGCAGGGCAAGGTGATGTTCGCGGTCAACGCCATTGCGCGCCACAACGGTCGGCTGCTGCTCGGCCAGCGCGTCGAAGTGCTGGCGTGAGCGGCGAATTCAGCGGCGCGAACTATCCTTGTCCAACGGCAGTTCCGACGGCGTCGACGCCCTTCCGGCAAGGCGGTCCATGGTAACGAGTTGGATGACAAGGCTGGCGGGCGTACTGCTGCTGCTATCGACCAGCGCACTGGCGACGACCGCCACGCTCGAGCGCTGGAGCCACGAGGTCGGCCGCGATCCGGCCGCCGTGCTGGCGGAAATGGCCGGTCAGCCCGTTGCCGCCGACGCCAGCGCGGCGCAACGCGCGCAGCGGCATTTGCTGGCCGGTGAGGCGCATTTGCTACTGACCCGTGGCCGGGAAGCGCTGACCGAGGCCGAAGCGGGCCTGGCGCTGATTCCGGTCGAGCAAGGCGCCGAGTTGCCGCTGACGCCGCTGTCGGTGCGTCTGCAGATACTGCGCGCCGGCGCGCTCGATCTGCTCGGCAAAGCGGCGAAAGCGCAACCGGCGCTGAGTCGTCTGCTGGATCGGCTGGAGTCGGCGGGCAACGTGCCAGCGCAGTTGCTGGTCGAGGCGCTGGCGATGCGCGGCACGCTGTCATTGTCCCTGCTGGATTTGCCGGCCGCGCTTGTCGATCTGCAGCGTGCCTATCAACTGGCTCCGGCCCAGGATCCGCGCATGGCACGTGGTGATGTCGCCAGCATCATCGCCAATCTCTATGCCGAACAGGCCGATACCGAGAACGCCCTGCGCTATTACCAGGAAGCGATCCGCTACTTTCAGCAGATCGATGCCGGGGTGAAATTGTCGGTCGCGGTGTACGGCATCGGCACCATGTATCGTGACCGGCTGAACTGGCCGGAAGCGCGCCGCTATTTTGGCTGGTCGCTCGAGCTGTCGCGCAAACGCGGTGACGTGCAGGGCGTTGCCTACGCCCAGCAGCAACTGGCGCACGTTGCCATCGAAACCGGGCAGCTGGCGGAAGCGCAAGGCCTGCTCGATGCCGCGCAGCCGTTGTTCGAACAGGCCGAAGATTATGCGATGGTGGTCAATACCGTGATCTCGCGTGCCGATCTTGCTGGTGAACGGCGCGAGTTCGACAAGGCCATGCAGTTCCTGCAACAGGCTGAACTGCTTGCCAAGCAGCATCAGTTGCAATACCCCGAACACCAGATCTGGCTGCGCCGTTCCGAGCTGTATGCCCGGCAGAAAAAGTTCGCCGAGGCCTACAACGCCTTTCGCATGTTCCACCAAACCCAGGCCGAACTGTTCCGCAGTGAGTCCGAACGGCAACTGCAAGAGCTGCGGGTCAAATTCGACAGTGAACGGCAGGAGCAGCAGTACGAATTGCTGCGGCAGCAAAACGCGCTGCAGGAGGCTGCACTACAGCAGCAACGGCACCGGCTATGGCTGTACATCGCCGTGGCGATGCTGTCGTTGCTGGCGACCGCCTTCCTGCTCTATGTCATCTACAAGGGCCGGCAACTGCGTCAGCGTCTCGATGCGCTGGCGCACACCGATGAGCTGACCGGATTGCCGAACCGGCGCCACCTGATGCAGGAAGCGCAGCTGGAAGTCGAACGTGCCCGTCGCTATGACCTGCCCTTGTGTCTGGCGGTGCTCGATCTCGACCACTTCAAGCAAATCAACGATCGGTTTGGTCATGCAGCGGGTGATGACGTGCTACGCCAGTTTGCCCAGCTGTGCAAACGGCTGCTGCGGCAAACCGATGTGATGGGGCGAATCGGCGGCGAGGAATTTGTGCTGCTGTTGCCGCACACCCGGCTTGCTGTCGCCAGTCAGATCCTGGAGCGGCTGCGACACGATTTTCGGCAACAGGAATGGCCGCAGCTGGCCAACAAACACCAGCCGACCGTGTCGGTCGGACTGACGACCCTGACCAGCAGTGACAGCAGTCTGGCCGAGCTGATGCGCCGTGCCGATGAAGCGCTCTATGCCGCCAAAGCCGCGGGCCGGGATCAGGTGCAGTCGCGCGAACGGCCCGGTGCCAGCGCTACCGGCGGCGACATGCCGCAGCAGCTGATCAGCCACTACGAGAAATATTGACTGTGTCGGCGCTCAGCGCTGCCCTTTCTACAGCAGGCCTTTTTGCAGCAGATACAGGTACGGCGTGCTGGCGGTGTGCTGCTGTAGCAACCGATGTTCCATGAAGGTGCAGAATTTCGGAATGTCGCGCGTGGTCGCCGGATCATCGGCGATCACCAGTACCGTTTCCTGATCGGCGATTTGACGCATCTTCAGGCGCAACATCATGACCGGTTCCGGACAGCGCAACCCGAGCGCATCGTACAGGTGATCGTGCTGCCGGAACGGTGCCGGCAGGCTGGCCATAATCTCATCGAGGCTTTGCATCAGCCGCTCACAATCGGAATGATCTTGCTGCTGCCGGCGCGCTTGAGTTCCGCTGGCAGAAAGCGTTGCAACACGCTGTTGAGAAAACGCAGACCGGTTTCGGTCGGCGCCAGCAGTTCTGGTTCATTGCGCAGCAAGCCGTCCTGGCGCAGACGCTGCAGCACCGGCTGCAACGCGTCGAGCCGCAAACCGGTGCGGGCAGCGTAATAACTGGCCGGCACGCCCTCTACCAGCCGCAGTGCATTCATCATGAATTCAAACGGCATGTCGTCGGCGCTGATGCGATCTTCACCGGCGATATAGCCGCCGCTGCCGGCGAGATAGTCTTTCGGGTGCTTTTTCTTGTGCAGCCGATAAGCCGTCTGCTGCTGCAGATCGGTGATCTTGCCGTGGGCACCGGCACCGATGCCGAGGTAATCGCCAAACTGCCAGTAATTCAGATTGTGCAACGCGCGCCTTGGCGCCGGCGCGTAGGCCGACACTTCGTAGCGCGGATAGCCGCTGGCCTGCAGCAGGGCATGACCTTCGTCCTGAATGTCGGACAGCACCTCGTCATCAGGCAGCGCCGGCGGATCAAACGCGAACCGGGTATTCGGTTCGATGGTCAGCTGATACCAGGACAGATGCGTGGGCTTGAGCGCGATCGCGGTTTCCAGATCGCGCAGCGCATCGGTGACCGATTGCCCGGGCAGACCGTGCATCAGATCCAGATTGAAATTGTCGAAGCCGGCTTCGAGTGCCCATTCAGCGGCGCGCCGTGCCTCCAGTTCGCCATGGATGCGACCGAGTCGTTCCAGCTGCTGCGGGTTGAAGCTTTGCACGCCGATCGACAGGCGATTGATGCCCGCTTCGCGAAAGCCCCTGAATTTGCGCGCTTCGGCCGTGCCGGGATTGGCCTCCATGCTGATCTCGATGTCACCCATGAACGGCAGCAGCGCACGAATGCCGGACAGCAGCCGGTCGATGGCTTCCGGCGAAAACAGCGACGGGGTGCCGCCACCGAAAAAGATGCTGCTGATACGCCGACCCCAGACCCGCGGCAGATCCTGTTCCAGATCACGCAGCAGCGTGTCGACATACTGCGCTTCCGGGATCTCGCTCTTGCTTTCATGCGAATTGAAATCGCAGTACGGGCATTTGCGCACGCACCACGGGATGTGCACGTAAAGTGCAAGCGGCAACGGCTGCTGGAAATGCTGAAACATGGCGATCACGCGCTCCGCAGCGAACGGTGGGCAAGCTTGGCCGGCAAACGCTCGAGCAGGGCCCGCAAGGCTTGACCGCGATGACTGCGCTGGCCTTTCTCGGCTTTGCTCAGTTCGGCCGAGGTACATTGCGTTTCGTCCAGCCAGAACAGCGGATCGTAACCGAAGCCGTTGCTGCCACGCGGTGCGGTCAGAATACGGCCGTTCCAGTAACCTTCGGCAATCAACGGTGTCGGATCGTCTGCGTGCAGCACGAACGCGAGCAGGCAACAGAAGCGGGCGCCGCGTTGCGACGCCGGCACGTCGGCAAGCGCGGCGAGCAGTTTGGCGTTGTTGGCGGCATCATCGGACGGCAGGCCGGCATAGCGTGCCGAGTAAATGCCGGGGGCGCCATCGAGCGCATCGACTTCGAGTCCGGAGTCATCGGCCAGGGCCGGCAGGCCGGTCAGCCGTGCGGCGTGGCGTGCTTTCAGAATGGCATTTTCGACGAATGACAGGCCGGTCTCTTCGGCGTCATCGACGCCGAGTTCGCGCTGGGACAGGATCTCGATACCGAGCGGTGCCAGCAGCTCGGTCAATTCGCGAATCTTGCCGGCGTTGCCGGAGGCGAGCACGATGCGAAGTGGGGCAGTCATTGCGGCGGAAACCGTGCCAGAAAAGTGGCCGCAGTATACGGCAATGGCGCTATCCTTTGCTGGCTCCGACACGGTGGCATCTGGCCTTGGGAGGTGAACGATGAAAGTCGCGGTGATGTTGTCCGGTTGCGGTGTCTACGATGGCAGCGAAATCCACGAAGCGGTGCTGACCCTGCTGGCGCTGGCGCGGGCCGGCGTCGCCTACCAGTGTCTGGCGCCGAACCGGCCGCAGGCGCATGTGATCAATCATCTCACCGGTGCGGTCAGTGACGGTGAGTCGCGCAATGTGCTGGTCGAGGCGGCGCGCATCGCCCGCGGCCAGGTGCTCGATGTCGCCACCGCCAACCCGGCCGATTACGCGGCGCTGTTTTTTCCCGGTGGCTTTGGCGCGGCAAAAAATCTCTGCGATTTCGCCTTCAAGGGTGCTGACTGCCAGGTGCAGCCCGATGTGCTGAAATTTGCCCAGGCCTTTGCCCATGGCCGCAAGCCGGTCTGCTTCATCTGCATCGCGCCAGCGATGATCCCGCGCATTTACGGGGCCGGCGCGCGCGGCACCATCGGCACCGATGCCGACACTGCCGCCGCCATCGAAGCGATGGGTGGTGTCCATGTCAGCTGCCCGGTCCGCGAGTTTGTGGTCGATGAACCGCGCAAGATTGTCTCGACGCCGGCCTACATGCTGGCGCAGAACATCGCCGAAGCCGCTGACGGGATCGAGAAGGCTGTCAACGCCACGCTCCGGCTCATTTGAGTCCCGCAGCGCAGTCGTGAACCGATTCGCCTGTGCCGGCTTCGGCAGCACAGGCGTTTCGGGCCATAAAGTTTTTCCAGTGCTTTGGTTTTGCGCAACAATGCGCGCACGCACAGCGTGATTCGTTTGCTCTGCGTGAGGGGCATTGTTCGCAGCGTCACTCATAGCATCCCAATCACTCACACCCGGTACCAAAAAGCCATCATGTCTGCATCTGTCATCGCCGTGCGCGCCAGCGCTGACGAATACCAATCGCAAGCTGCTGCGTTGGCCGCGCAGTTGCAGCTGCCGCTCGGCGAGGCGGAGTTCACGCTGGAGCTTGGCGAGGCACTTTGCCTGCGCGCACAAATCGATGGCGAAACCGTGCGCCTGCAACCGGATTTTCTCGCCGGTGCGCTCGACTGGCGGCGCAAGCATGGTGGTGGTCGCGGCGAACCGGTGGTGCGGGCGATCTGGGGCAAGCAGCGCGAAGCGCCGACGGTATTCGACGCGACCGGTGGTCTGGCGCGCGACAGCTTTGTGCTCGCGGCCAGCGGCTGCACGGTGCAGGCCTGTGAGCAGCAGGCGATCGTCGCCGCGCTGGTTCGGCACGCGCTGGAACGCGCCCGCGCCACCGCTGCGGCCACCGAGGACAGCGCGCTGCTGTCGCTGTTGGCGCGGCTCGATTACCAGCACGGCGACAGTCTGCAATGGCTGCAGCATCATGCGCCGGGCAGTGTCGACGTGGTGTATTTGGATCCGATGTTCCCGCCCCGGCCCGGCAGCGCCAAAGTGAAGAAAGACATGCAGTTGTTGCAGCGCCTCGCCGAGCTCGGCGCAGGTGATGCCTTGCTGCTGCCAGCGCGCCGCGTCGCACGTCAGCGTGTGGTGGTCAAGCGGCCCAATTACGCGCCACCACTGGCCGGCATGACGCCGAGCGGGCAACTACCGGCTGGCGCCAATCGTTTCGACATCTACGCGCCGTTGTCGTGAACGTTTGCCGCAAACAAAAAGGCCAGCAACGCTGGCCTTTTTGTTGTTTCAGTGACGATTCCGCAATCACTGCACCCAGAGCATCTGATTGAAGGTCAGCGGATAACTGGCGCCGCCCTCTGGCTGCACGGTGAGATCAAACGTCAGCGTGTCCTTGTCATCGAAGCGGAAGCTGGCGATGTAGTAAATCGCCGCGCCTTCCTTGATTTCCTTGAATTTCAACTCGTTTTTCTGTGACAGCAGGTTGCGGACGCTGCCGCTGATCACGGCGGCGGTTGCGACGCCATCGTTGCCGTCACGCTTGCGCACGGCGATGTTGACGAGACCCTGGTTGGCGCCGCGGGTCAGCCCGTATTGCTTGGCGACTTCCGGTGTCAGCGTGCTGCTGTTCAGCGCGTTGTAATGCACTTCATAGTCACCGAACACTTTCTTCTGTTCGGCGGCGACGCTGCCAGTGAACAGCACGGCAACAACGGTCAGGATGTGACGCCACATGGTGTGTCCTCCAAGCCAGTAGGGCCCGCGCAGGCGGGGTACGCGGGTACGCTTTGGCTAGTGTAGTCCGCTGGCACCGGAACGGAAACCCGTCACCTCAGCTGCGGAAACGGCCGACCAGTTGATTCAGCTGGGCCGCCTCGGCCAACAGTTGCTGGCTGGTGCTGCTGGCGCCCTTGGATGCGCCGGCCAGCTCGTTGGCGACCGAACCGATGACCGTGATATTGCGGCTGACCTCGTTGGTGACCGTGCTCTGCTGTTCAACGGCCGTCGCGATATGGGTGTTCATGTCATTGATGCGCTGCACCGCACTGACGATGGCCTGCAATGACTCGCCTGCCGCCTCGGCCCGCTGGACACTGGTTTCGACCCGCTCCTTGCCGCGCTGCATGGTGTTGACCGCTTGCTGGGTGCCTGCCAGCAGCGCTTCGATCATCTGCTGGATCTCCCGGGTCGAGTTCTGGGTGCGCGAAGCCAGCGTACGGACCTCGTCGGCGACCACCGAAAAACCGCGGCCATGCTCACCGGCGCGCGCCGCTTCAATGGCGGCATTCAGGGCCAACAGGTTGGTCTGATCGGCGATATTGCGAATGACATCGAGAATGGTGCCAATCTGGCTGCTCTGCTGCGCGAGCTGGCGGATCACATCGGCGGTGGTTTCGATCTCGCCAGCCAGCCGGCTCACTTCCTCGACCGCCGCGTTGACCCGATCTTGACCGACGCCCACCGCCTGATTGGCTTCACCGGCGGCGTTCGCGGCTTGCTGGGCACTGCCGGCGATCTCCTGAATGGCAGCCGACATTTCGTGTACCGCGGTCGCCACCTGATCGAGCTCGTTCTGCTGGGTGTTGATGCCGGCACTGGTCTGCTGCGAAACCTTGGCGGTGGCGTCGGCGCCGTGTTCGACCGCGCGTGCCGACTGCTTGATGTCATTGACCAGTGTCTGCAGCTTGCCGAGAAAAATATTGAACGAGTGCGCGAGCTCGGTGACTTCGTCATTGCCGGTTTCCGGCAGGCGCGTGGTCAGATCGCCTTCGCCTTCGGCGACATCGCGCAGGCTGTGGGTGATCTGCACGATCGGCTGGGTCAGCCGTTTGGCGAGCGCAAACAGCAGCGCGATGGCGCCCCCGGACACCAGCAAGCCGGCCAGCAACTGGCCGAACGTGCTCTGCCAGCGCAGGGCATCGAGGGTGTCATCGAGCGCCAGCAGTTCCGCCTGCGCGACCGCGCGCGGCACCCGCAGCAACACCAGCCAGTTGCTGGCGCCGCCGGCGACATCGATCGGTATCGCCGCTTCAATCAGATCATCGCTTTCGTTGTGCCAGAACTGGCTGGCGCGGCTGCTGAACGCGGTTTCCACGACGCGCGCCGACGCCGGCCAGACGCTGCTGATCGGTTTCATCAACGCATCCGGCGCGCCGCTCATCGCCACGACGCTGCCTTTGCGGGCAATCAGCGCGATACTGCCTTTGCCGGCAAAAACATTGCGGTTGCCGTCTTCGATCAGCTGCTGCAGAAAACCGACCTGCATATCGCTGGTGGTGACGCCGACGAACTGACCGTTGCGCAGCATCGGCCGCGCCAGTGTCGTCATCATCACCTGCTGATTGCCGATCGGATAGAGATAGGGCTCGACCAGCACCAGCTGCTTCTGTTCCTTTGGAAACAGATACCACTCGCTGGCGCGATCGCCGCTCGCCTGCATCGTCGCGTCGGTCTGGTAGAGCTCGGCGATCGGCTCGTGAATCAGCTTGCCGCCTTCACCGCGCGCCCAGTAATCGGCAAAGCGGCCAATGTCGTTACCGCCATTGCTGACATCACCGACAAAAGCGCTGTCACGGCCATCCAGTGCGTTCGGTTCGAACACCAGACTGGTGCCGACAAATTCCGGATGGGCCTCGGCAACGGTGCGGGTCAACGCCACCAATTGCCGGCGTAGATCGGGTCCGGCTTCCGCTTGCAGGCGCAGCGCTTGTGCCGCCAACGCCTCGGTCTGTTGTTCCGCCGTGCTCAGCAGCCGGTTCAGCGGCGCGCTGATCTTCTGTGCTTCCAACGCCAGCTTCTGCTCGGTGCTGGTTTGCACCACGGGCAACACATGTTCGCGGGTCGTGCGCTGGCTGCTGGCCGCGGCATGAATGCCGTAGACGATGATGACAGCCACCGCAGCCAATAGCCCCAGACTGTTCCACCACAACATCCGCACCAACAGAGACTGGCGTTTTACCATGATGGCGACCATCCGCTACCCGCCGAGTTGCAAGCATAGTTCGCGGCTCACGGTGTGCCACTCAGGCAAGAAAAAACCGGCCAAGGCCGGTTTTTCAAGACGCCATTGCAGTTTTGCCGCATCAGCGCCGGGCGCGGGCGAACTCGACGATGTTGCTGGCTGCGGTTTCCGGCGTTGGAGCGTGCAGCGATTGCAGCAGCTGACGACCGGCGGCGAGTTCGCCGTCGAGATCGCGTTGCAGGGTTTGCAGCGCCTTGATCCGGCCGGCGGCAGTGGCGCCGGATTTCTGCATCGCTTCGAGTTGTTCGAGGTGCTGTTCGACCAGTGCCCGCTGCGATTGCAGCTGCTGGCCCAGCGGTGCCAGCACGTTCTGGCCCCAGCTGACCAGTTCGCGCCGAACGGCCTGCAGGAACTGGGTGATCTGGGCCACGGTGGTGGTGAAGAAACGGCGGACCGCCACCGATTCGAAGTTCAGAGCGATCTGCATCAGCCGCGGCAGCTCGTCGGCGTCGTGGATGAATTCCTGCAGCCGACGGCGGAAACCGCGGGCCGGCAGCAGGCGCGGTTCAAATTTGCTGAGACCGTGTTCGTTTTCAAATTTGCGGTAGATCGATTCCGCCATCCGGTTCGACAATTCGGCCTGATGCGACAGATCACCGATGATGGCATCGATCTCGGCGAAGAACTCCCGCATCGCCCGGACCAGGCCGACCGTGGTGCTGGCGTTGACCAGCCGGCTCTGGGTGCGCTCGATCAGCTTGCTGATGACCTCGTTGCTGATCAGCTCGAGCAGGATCTGTGCTTGCCGATCCATCAGCCGCTGTGACGGCGTCAGCGCCAGGTGCTTGCGCCGGAAATCGGCTTGCAGCACTTGCGCATCGAGCACCATTTTGCGCAGCTGATCGTGATTCTGGTCTTGCAGCGAGGCCAGATCCTGGGCCTGCTTCTGGATCTGTTCGTGACGATTGTCGAGGACTTGCAGGCTGTCTTCGATATGGCCGGCGACTTCCTGCACCACGCCCTGAATCAGCAGTTGCCGGCGGCTGCCGAGCACGGTATCGGACAAGACCTTTTCCAGATCGAGAATTTGCGAGCGCAGCAGCAGCGCGTGGTCCTCGCGCACTTTTGCCAGCAGGCCCTGCTTGGCCGAAACCGGAATGATGTCGCTTTCTTTCAGACCGAGGTGGCGGGCGGTGCTGCGCAGTACGCGCGACAAGGCTTTTTCGATTTTCTTGCGCGAGTCGAGCTCGTCCCAGAGCGTGTCGACCTTGTTCAACACGGCGTACAGGCCAAGGTTCGGCCGGTCTTTCAGCTGGGCGATGTACTCTTCCCAGATCGCCATGTCAGAGGCGGTGACACCTTGATCGGCAGCGAGCACGAACACCACGGCCTGCGCTTGCGGCAGCAGGCTAAGGGTCAGTTCCGGCTCCGAGCCGAGCGCGTTCAGGCCAGGGGTATCAAGAATGCAAAGGCCTTGCTGCAGCAGCGGGTGCGGGAATGACACCAGTGCGTGTCGCCAGGCCGGGATCTCGACTTTGTCCGGATCCGATTCGGACACATCCAGCCGCTCCGGCTTGAAGCCGAGCTTGATGGCGTCTTCGACCGGCACCAGCTTGGTCTCGGTAATGCTCATCATGACCCGGGCCATTTCAGCCGGGTTGTCGGCCATCAGCGGGATCTCGACCCACTGGCCGGGCATGCCGCGGTAATCGGCAATGGTGACGTCGGTCAGCCGGGTTTCGATCGGCAGCAGACGCAGATAAGAGGTGCGGGTTTCCCGGTCGTAGAACAGTTCGGTCGGGCACATCGTGGTGCGGCCGGCCTGCGACGGCAGGATGCGCTGACCGAAACCGGAGAAGAATATGGCGTTGATGAGCTCGGTCTTGCCGCGCGAGAACTCGCCGGCAAAGGCGATGGTCACGTAATCCGAGCGCAGGGTTTCCAGCAGGTGGAACAGCCGCAGATCGCTTTCGGCGCTAAACAGGTTGTTGCGGCGCAGCCAAAGCCGGTAAGACCGGATGTCCTTGGCAACTTGAGCCTTCCACAGCGCGAAGGATTCGACCTCGCGGGAAAAAAACTGGCTTGTCATCGGAGTCTCATCAATGCTGTGGGTGGCCTTTTCAGGCGATTGATCGAAAAGTGTATCTGTCGTTCCGGTTAAAGCAAACCGCGGCCAGCTACCTTTGGTCGGCAGCCCGGTCGCGGTCGGTCAAAAACTGGCTGAAACGGGTGCTTCAATGCGCCCTGCCTGCTGCCAAAAGTACAGTCGTGCAAAAAATGAGCAGACATGATGCCAAAGCCGTCGCGCTGGCGTCTGTAGTTTTTTGTACCAGAATGGTGTGCCGGCAACGGGTACCGGAAACAGCGAGTGGGAACGGGAGCCGATCAGCGCGGCGGCAGTTTCGCCGCCAGTTCGACCGGGTCGACCGCCAGGGCCAGCAGTTTCTGTCGGCTGCTGTCGCCGCGGACCAGGCTGATTTGGCTGCGCTTGAGGCCGAAGTACTCGGCGATGAAGGCAATCAGGGCGGCGTTGGCGGCGCCATCGACCGGCGGTGCGGTCAGCGCCACTTTCAGGGCATCGCCATGCCAGCCGACGACGGCGTTGCGGCTGGCGCGCGGCTGGACATGAACCGCCAGTGTCATCATCCGAGCACGCCGGCCAACCAGCGGGGCAGGCCGTTGACCAGCCAGATCAGCAGGTACAGGCCGAGCAACGCGAACAGCGGCGCCAAATCAAAACCACCAATCGGTTGGATGACGCGCCGGAACGGCCGAATCAGTGGCTCGGTCAGTTGCACCAGCGGCCGTTGCATCGGGTTGTTACCGTAGGGATCGACCCAGGACAGAATCATCCGGCCGAACAGCATGACGATCAGCAGATCGATGATCAGCAGGGTCAGATCGAACGGCAGCGCCAGGACAAAACCGAGCTGCAGCGCCATCAGGCTGCCGAACAGCCAGTTGCGCAGCGCCACCAGGGCCAGTGCCAGCAGCAGCGACGCCAGATCCAGACCGCCGATGCCGGGGATCACCCGGCGCAGTGGTTTCAGCATCGGCTGGGTCACTTTGACCACGAACTGTGACAGCGGGTTGTAGAAGTCGGCCCGTGCCCACTGCAGCAAAAACCGCAACAACACCACATAGATGAACAGGTTGAACAGAAAAGCGAGGATCTGCAGCGGGCTCATGGACAGGCACTCGGTGGACGAGACAGGGCAGGGACATCCGGCAGGCAAACGCCAGCGTCAACAGCGCGCACTGCTGACGCCGCCGCATTGTGCCAAGCCATGGCCGGAAAATCACCTTGCTGCCAGTGTCGCCATCCGCAACGGATCTGGGTAATGCTGCCGCGCCCGAATCACGGCAACGACGAGTTCGCCGCGAATCACAACCGAATCAGCCAGGCCTGGGCCCGACTATTCACCTGTTCGTCGTAGCCGCCGGCGAGTAGCACCTCGCCGGTCGCCAGCACCGTCGCGGTTGCCAGTTCCGGCGCGTAGTCGAGCTCGCCGCTGACTGGCTCGAAGCGCAACTGCACCGGTGCAAAAAGCTCGATCTGTCTGGCGCCGCCGGCGATCACGGCACGGCCGTCGGCAAGCGCGGCCAGTGCGTGCATGATCTTGAAGCGCGGCCATTGCATCTGTGGTCCGGCGCTGAACCGGCCGCTGATCGGATCGAACAGTTCGCTGCTGCGGTAGCGGCCGCGATCATCGCTGCCATCGGAGCCACCGAGCACCAGCACCCGGCCATCGGCCAGCCGGACCGCGGCGTGCTTGTGGCGGGCGGTCTGCAGTGCGCCGGCGCGCTGCCAGCGCCCCGTGTCCGGCGCGAACCACTCGCTTGATGCCAGCATCGCGCCGCGCCGTGACTGCCGGCCGCCGATCAGCAAGACGCGGCCGTCCTGCAGCGTGACCGCGACGTGATTCATCCGCGCCTCGGTCAGCGCGGCGGCCCGGACAAAGCGGCCACTGTCCGGATCAAAAATTTCAACCGCATTCACCGGCTCAAGCTGGCTGTCCTGGCCCCCGGCGAGCAACACCCGGCCATCGGGCAGCAGCGAGGCGGTCGCGCCGGCGCGGGCCACGTGCATCGGCGGCAGCGGTTCAAAGCGGTCGTGCACCGGATCGTAAAGCTCGGCGCTGGCGGTGACGGCCTGGCCAGCCCAACCACCGACGACAAGAACCCGGCCATCGCGCAGCGCAATCGCACTGTGACCGCTGCGCGCGGTGTGCAAGCTGGCGGCTGCCCGGAATTGTTTCCGCGCGGGATCGTAGCGTTCGCTGCTGGCCAACATGCGGTCACAGCGGCCGCCGCAGCCGCCGCTCAACAACACCTCGCCGTTCGGCAGCAGGGTCGCCTGATGAGCGGCACGGGCATCCATCAGGGCCGGCAGTTTCAGCAAGGCCGGTTCGGCCCGGCAGATGGGGCTGGTGATGAGCAGTGCGAGTAGCGTCAGCAGAAGAAACAGGGTTCTGGCGGCAATAAACATGGCGGTCCGTCCCGGGTCCGGTTGTTGGCAAAGGTGCCGGCCCGACCGCTACAGCGACGGCCGGCCCGTCAATCGCTGGCTGCCGCCAGCTCGCGACCGCGGGCAACGGCAGCTTTCAGGCCGGCATCGAGAATGCCGGCAAGATCGCGCTCGGCGAGTGTACGCAGCGCCGCTTCGGTGGTGCCACCCGGTGAGGTGACCTGTTGCCGCAGTGCGGCGAGTGGTGGCGCATCGGCCTGCATCGCCAGTTGGCAGGCACCCAGTGCGGTTTGCCGGACCAGCAGATCGGCGGTCGCCGGGTCCATGCCCTGGCGGATGGCGCTGGCGACGAAGGCTTCCATGATCGCGAAGTAATAGGCCGGGCCGGAGCCGGCAATGGCGGTGACCAGATCCATCAGCGCCTCATCAGCCAGCCAGGCGGAGCGGCCGATACTGGCGAACAGCTGCTCGGCCAGCGCCTGTTGTGAAGCGCTTACTCCGCTGGCGAATAGCCCAGTGGCGGCCAAACCTATTGAGGCAGGTGTGTTCGGCATGCTGCGGACCAGCGCCACCGGCTGGCCGAGCCAGCGCGCCAGCTGCTCGGTGCGGATGCCGGCGGCGACTGAGATCAACAGCTTGCCGGCGAGCGTCAGGGCCGCCAGCTCGCGACAGCACGCCGCCATCTGTTGCGGTTTGACCGCCAGCACGATGATATCGGCCGCCGCCGCCAGCGCGCGGTTGTCGGCCGAGGCCATGATCCGATAACGCGTGGTAAGTGCTTGCTGACGTTCCAGCCTCCTGCTGCTGGCCGAAAGCCGCTGCGGGTCATGGCCCTGTTTGAGCAGGCCGGCCAGCAGGCTCTCGCCGAGGTTGCCACAGCCGAGGATGGCGATGCGCTGGCTGGCCAGGCTGTGAGTCGAAGCGGGAACGGGAGTGGTCATGACGGCAGGTCTCGCTGCAAAGGTGGTATTCGGTGACGTGTCGGTGAGCGCGCGGTTGGCTTGGCAGTGCCGGCATCCGGTCCATGCCTGCGCGGCGGAACGGGCATTGTCCTCGAACGCGGCTGCTTCGGCTCATGGCCGCCGGATATGAGGCGTATCCGGTGTGCCGGCTCAACTCCTGCGCGGACGGGGGCCAAACAGGGCGGTACCCACCCGGATCAGGCTGCTGCCTTCGGCGATCGCGGCCTCCAGATCGGCGGACATGCCCATCGACAAGGTATCGAGGCCGGTGTGCTGACGTTGCAGCTGCTCGAAACAGCGCCGGGCTTCGGCAAACCAGCGACGCTGCTGCTCGCGGTCTTCAGTCGGTGGCGGGATGGTCATGACCCCGCGCAGCCGCAGGCCTGGCAACGCCACGATGGCATCGGCCAGCGCCGCGGCGTCCGCCGGCGCGATACCGCTCTTGTTGTCCTCGTCGCCGATCTTCAGCTGGACGCAGACATTGAGCGGCGCCAACCCAGCCGGCCGCTGCCGCGCCAGCCGTTCGGCCAGCTTGAGGCTGTCGATGCTCTGGCACCAGGCAAAGTGTTCGGCCACCGGCTTGCTCTTGTTGCTCTGCAACGGGCCGATGCAATGCCACTCGATGTCGGCCGGCAATGACGGCTGCTTGGCCAGCGCTTCCTGGACATAGTTTTCGCCAAAGGTGCGCAGGCCGGCGTCGTAGGCCTGCTGGATGGTCGCCACCGGTTGGGTCTTGCTGACCGCCAACAGCCGGATGCTGCTCGGTTCGCGACCAACGGCGACCGCGGCAGTGCGAATCCGTTCCTGAAGCGCGGCCAGACGGGATGCCAAAGAGTCAGTCATGCGCTATTGTGATCCACTGAGTCTGCATTCAATTACTTTGCATTCAATAACAACGCCTTGACCGGCCGACGGACGCCTCGATGGATATCACCGAACTGCTCGCTTTCAGCGTCAAAAACCGCGCTTCCGACTTGCACCTTTCGGCGGGCCTGCCGCCGATGATTCGCGTCGATGGTGACGTGCGCCGCATCAACGTGCCGCCGCTCGATCACAAGATGGTGCATAGTCTCGTCTATGACATCATGAACGACAAGCAGCGCAAGGATTACGAAGAATTCCTGGAGACGGACTTCTCGTTTGAATTGCCTGGAGTGGCCCGCTTCCGGGTCAACGCGTTCAACCAGAACCGTGGCGCCGGTGCCGTGTTCCGGACCATTCCGTCGCAGGTGCTGACGCTGGAAGAGCTGAACGCACCGGCGGTGTTCAAGGAAATCGCGATGAAGCCGCGCGGCCTCGTGCTGGTGACCGGGCCGACCGGTTCCGGCAAGTCGACCACGCTGGCGGCGATGATCAACTACGTCAACGAAAACAAATACGACCACATCCTGACCATCGAAGACCCGATCGAATTTGTCCACGAATCGAAAAAGTGTCTGGTCAACCAACGGGAAGTGCACCGCGATACGCTCGGATTCAACGAAGCCCTGCGCTCGGCACTGCGGGAAGACCCGGACATCATCCTGGTCGGTGAAATGCGCGATCTGGAAACCATCCGCTTGGCGCTGACCGCGGCCGAAACCGGTCACCTGGTGTTCGGTACCCTGCACACGACCTCGGCGGCCAAAACCATCGACCGCGTGATCGACGTGTTCCCGGCGGCGGAAAAGCAGATGGTCCGCTCGATGCTGTCGGAATCGCTGCAGGCGGTCATCTCGCAAACGCTGCTGAAGAAAATCGGCGGCGGCCGGGTCGCGGCGCACGAGATCATGATCGGCACACCGGCCATCCGTAACCTCATCCGCGAAGACAAGGTCGCGCAGATGTACAGCGCCATCCAGACCGGCGCCCAGTTCGGTATGCAAACGCTGGATCAGACCCTGAAAGAATTGATCCAGAAAGGTCTCATCACCCGGCAAGACGCCCGCGAAAAAGCCAAGAGCAAAGAAGATTTCTGAGTCGCAGCGACGGCGGCGACCGGTGCGGAGTGAGAACCGGTTCGCAAGCTATGCCGCCGGGCCGGAGCGGCGGTTGGTCCGGCGCTACACTGCCGACCTTTTGAAGACGAGTTGAAAGATGGTGACCGAGCTGGCAGATCCCGCTGCCGGCGCGGAGCACGGAGGATGCAGCAATGGATTTTGAAGGCCTGTTGAAATTCATGGTCAGCAAAAAGGCCTCGGACTTGTTCATCACGTCCGGGGTGCCTCCGTGCATGAAGATCAACGGCAAAGTGGTGCCGGTGACGCAGAAGGAGCTGACGCCGGAAAAAGCCCGCGAAGTCGTGCTCTCGATCATGAATGAAGAGCAGCGGCGCGATTTCGCCCGCACCAAGGAATGCAATTTCGCGATCTCGGCCAGCGGTATCGGCCGGTTCCGGGTCAGCGCCTTTCAGCAGCGCAACAACGTCGGCATGGTGCTGCGCCGGATCGAAACCACCATTCCGACCCTGGAACAGCTGCGTCTGCCGGAAGTGCTCAAGCAGTTGGCCATGACCAAACGCGGTCTGGTGATCTTCGTTGGTGCTACCGGTACCGGTAAATCGACCTCGCTGGCGGCGATGATCGGCTACCGCAACCGAAACTCGACCGGCCACATCATCACCATCGAAGATCCGATCGAATTCATTCACCAACACGAAAAATGCATCATCACCCAGCGCGAAGTCGGCATCGATACCGACTCGTTCGAGGTGGCGCTGAAGAACACCTTGCGGCAAGCGCCGGACGTGATTCTGATTGGCGAGGTGCGCTCGGCCGAAACCATGAATTACGCGGTTGCATTTGCCGAAACCGGTCACCTGGCGCTGTGCACCCTGCACGCCAACAACGCCAACCAGGCGCTCGACCGCATCCTGCACTTCTTCCCGAAAGAGAAGCACAACCAGGTGCTGCTGGACCTGTCGCTGAACCTGAAAGGCATCGTTGCCCAGCAGCTGATCCCGACCCCGGACGGCACCGGCCGGCGCGCGGCCATCGAAGTGCTGCTCGGCACGCCGCTGGTCGCCGACCACATCCGGAAAGGCGAAGTGCATTTGCTGAAAGAAGTGATGAAGCGTTCGAACGAGCTTGGCATGCAGACCTTCGACCAGGCGCTGTTCAAGCTGTTCAAGGCCGGCGAGATCACCTACGAAGATGCGCTGCACCACGCCGACTCGGCCAACGATCTGCGCTTGCTGATCAAGCTCGACAGCGGTGAAGTGGGCGGCGAACTCGATCAGCCCGGCGGCCTGTCACTTGAAGGCCGTGGCGGTCCGCGCCGGCATTGATCGGTACAGAACCAACACCGGCGTAACAGCGCCCAGCAGCAACCCAAAAAGCAAGGCAAGAACAAAAAGGCCGCATCAAGCGGCCTTTTTGTTTACCGGTGTTGCACAGCAGATTGATCAGAGTTTGCGTTGCCGCCAGAGCCCGAACAGGCCAATGCTTAGCAGCAGCAAGGCAGTCGGTGTCGGCACCTCATGCGGCGGCGTGCGTTCCATCCGGCCGATGAAAATCTGTTCGTAGCCGTTGTTCAGATCACGCATCCGGATATCGACCTGCATCACGTCATACAGGCCGCTGTTCAGCGCTGCGGTCAGCTCCGGCGACCAGATCGCGTAGGCAGCCTGATTGGCACCGAGGTTGTGGTTGAACAGCACGGCACCGGGGGCGTCGCAGGGCAGGAAGGTGATCGCAGTCGGATCGACGCAGACTTGACCGCCGGACAGCACATAGTCGTTGAAGTCATCGCCCCAGGCGCCGGCGCTGGTGTAGTTGCCGGTGTCACCGCCCATGAAGCCGAAGATCGGGCCGAGGCCGCCGTTGTTCAGCAAATCGAAATAGACTTCGTGCAGGCCGTCGTCGCTGACCAGTCGCACTTGCGCGGCCGCGAACAGTTCCTGACAGCTGTGGTCTTCGCAGGAATTGATCTGGTTGTTGTTGAAGAACACCACCAGTTCATTGCCACCGAGGAAGTCGAGCATGGCGCTGACCCGGGCGTCCCAAGTGTTCTCGGTGTCGCCATCGAAATTGACGATCTGGTCCGGGTCGCCAACGCCGTAACCGGATGGATCGCTGGTGTTGGTGTAGAACTCCGGATTGCCGGCGACGCCGTTCGGGGTCGCGTAGGCGTTGTCCATGCCGGCAAAGTTGGTGGTCACCGGGCCGCCATTGGAACCGGTCGCGACCACGATGTAGTCTTGGATCTGGCCCGGCGATGAATCGATGTAGAACGGGTTGCCAGGGCCGACTCCGCCACCGTTGGCGAGATCATGGCGGTAGGCCAGCAGCGGCAACGAATAGGAATAGAAGTCGCCGTATTGGGCGGCGTTGATGCCATCCAGCGGATCCGGCAGGGGCGGTAACAGCGCGTCAGCAGAAACCTGACCGACAGCCAACAAGCCCAGCAGGGCGACTGCGGTGCGTCCTTGTTTGCTCATGATGACCTCGTTTGTCTGTACGCCGGGCATGCAAAGTGATACAAACAGATACAATCAAGAGCCATGCCACTTTGAATGGCTAATGAATTCAATCACTTAAACTGATTGCTGTGTTCCATATGTAAAAGCCGCTGACGATTTTCTGACCGCAGCGGCTTTCGTTAAGAGCGGGTGTCAAACCGACCGGGTTGCGATGGCCGGCGCGATACGGGCCGCTTTCAGTGCCGGCGCCAGCACCGCGAGCAAGCCGAGCAGCCAGACAAACAGCATGCCGAACGGCAGATAGAACCAGTCCAGCTTTGCCAGCGCGTAGGTGTCGACCAGCCAGATATTCAGGCCGATGCTGAGCGCGACGCCGAGCCCAATGCCAGCCCCGGTGATCAGGCTGTTCTCGGTCAGGAAGTAGCGCAGGATGTCGGCCTGGCTGGCGCCGAGTGCGCGCCGGGTGCCGATCTGACGGGTACGGCGGTTGACGCTGAAAGTCGCGAGACCAAAGATGCCGAGCGCGGTCACTGCGACAATGAGGCCAATCGAGGTCACCAGCAGAATCGCCATCGCCCGATCTTCCCGATAGGCCCGTTTGACCGTGTCGCTGTGCGCATTGACGTCTCGGACGATGCGACCGCTGTTCAGCTTGGTCAGCGTCTGCTCGATGATCGGCATCAGTTCGTCGCGCCGGCCCGGCTCGGTCCGGATCAGGTAGCGGATGTATTTCTCGGTGGTCACCAGCGGAAACAGCGCCGTCTGTTCGAACCGGCGCCAGTTGATCCACGGTGCCTGCATCCGCTCGACGATGCCGACCACTTCATAGGCGTTGTTGGTGCCGGAATAAACCCAAAATTCCCCAGTTAGCCCGTCGCCGCGGGTTCAAGCTGAGGCGGTCAGGGAGGTAAAACAACGCGCTTGGCGGCATGTAATCGCGCGTTGAGGCAGGCCGCCAACCGCTCCCGGCGTTCGGGAAAGGTTTGCT
>JBKBHF010000054.1:0-23344 GCA_046297695.1 Permianibacter sp.
GTTGGAATGCAGATCAATTGCAGAATAAAATGACATGGCCGCCTCCTGTGGCGTGTTGAGTGCAACGTCAGTTTAATCCGCTGACGTCAACTACTCAGGAGGTAGGCTAGAGGGATATCAGGCTTATCGGGCGCCGGCATTCAATGAATTGTTCACCATGGGCAACCCGGTTTCGCTCGGCAATGAAAATCTGAACGCCGTTCGCAGTGAAACCCTGGAGCTGGGCTGGTTGCACGAAGCCAACAACTGGCGACTCGATGCGTCGCTGTTTGATCAAACCATACGGGATCAGATTCTGTCGGAGTTCATTGGCCCCGGCTTGCGCCAGTTCGTCAACAAAGGCGAGCTGCAGGTACGCGGTGCCGAACTGGATTGGCTGTGGTCGTGGTCGGTGCAATGGCGCAGCCGGTTTTACGTCAGCTGGGTTGCCGACATCAACGAAGATCTGGGTGACAGCACCGGTCAGGATTCCGGTGAGAACAACACACCGCACCGCTGGGGCGGCGCCGAACTCAATTACGTAAGCGAGCGCTGGAGCTGGCATCTGGCCGGTCAGTACACGGGCCAAATCGACAGCCTGGCGAACCAGGATGCCTACTGGCTCTGGCGCAGCCGAGTGAACTGGCGCTGGCAGCCAGCGTTGGCATTCAGCCTCACCATCAACAACCTGTTCGATACCAATTACGAGACGCTCAGCAGCCTTGCCGGCTTCGGCATCAATGAGGACGGTGACATCGAGCGCCGGCTGCCGGGCCGTGGCCGGGAAGTCTGGTTGCACCTGGATTGGCACTGGTAGCCGTACCAGATTGCCGAAAATTTCACCAAATCGGCCGTGACGCTACAGCCAAGGCCGTGCGACAATCGCCGCCCTTTTTCGGGCGGCCGCCCAACTGGTAATGCGATACCAGCCGCGACCGCTCGCTTTCGCCGTGCCGGAACCTGCTGTGATCTCGACCGCCAACATCACCATGCAATTCGGGGCCAAGCCCCTGTTTGAAAACGTCAACGTCAACTTCAACAACCGCAATCGCTATGGCCTGATTGGTGCCAACGGCTGCGGCAAATCGACGTTCATGAAAATTCTCGGCGGCGATCTGGAGCCGTCGGCCGGTCAGGTCATGCTGGAGCCGAACGTGCGGCTTGGCAAACTGCGCCAGGATCAGTTCGCCTTCGAAGAGTTCACCGTGATCGACACGGTGATCATGGGCCACACCGAACTCGCCCGCATTCGCGCCGAGCGCGATCGCATTTACGCGCTGCCGGAAATGAGCGAAGCAGACGGCATGAAAGTCGCCGAACTGGAAGTACAGTTCGCCGAGTACGATGGCTACACCGCGGAAGCACGCGCTGGCGAATTGCTGCTCGGCCTCGGCATTCCGGAAGAACAGCATTTCGGCCCGATGAGCGAGGTTGCGCCGGGTTGGAAACTGCGCGTGCTGCTGGCGCAAGCACTGTTCGCCGATCCGGATGTGCTGCTGCTCGACGAACCGACCAACCACCTCGACATCAACACCATCCGCTGGCTGGAAAGCATCCTGAACGATCGCAACAGCACGATGATCATCATCTCGCACGATCGCCACTTCCTGAACAGCGTCTGCACCCACATGGCCGACATGGATTACGGCGAGCTGCGGGTTTATCCTGGCAACTACGACGATTACATGATCGCCTCGACCGCGGCCCGCGATCGTTTGCTGGCGGACAACGCCAAAAAGAAAGCCCAGATCGCCGAACTGCAGCAGTTCGTCAGCCGGTTCTCGGCCAATGCCTCGAAGTCGGCGCAGGCAACGTCACGCGCTCGCCAGATCAAGAAAATCGAACTGGAAGAAGTCAAACCGTCGAGCCGGGTCAGCCCGTTCATCCGTTTTGATCAGAACAAGAAGCTGCATCGCCAAGCCGTTACGCTCGACAAACTGACCTACGCGTATCCGGGCAGCGAGCCGCTGATCAAGAACTTCAGCCTGCAGATCGACGCCGGTGATCGCGTTGCCATCATCGGTCCGAACGGTATCGGCAAAACCACACTGCTGCGCTGCCTGATGGGCGAGCTGACGCCGACCAGCGGCACCGTCAAATGGACCGACAGCGCCGAAGTTGGCTACTACTCGCAGGATCACGCTGCCGATTTTCCGCAGGACTGGACCCTGTTCGAATGGATGCAGCAGTGGACCAAGGGCGGCGAAATGCTGGTGCGCGGCACGCTTGGCCGGATGCTGTTCTCCGGTGATGAAATCGGCAAATCGGTGAAGGTATTGTCGGGTGGTGAACAGGGCCGGATGCTGTTCGGCAAGCTGATCCTGACCCGGCCGAACGTCATGGTAATGGACGAACCGACCAACCACCTCGACATGGAGTCGATCGAAGCACTGAACCTCGCGCTGGAAAACTACCCCGGCACGTTGATCTTCGTCAGCCATGATCGCGAGTTTGTCTCGTCACTGGCGACGCGTATCATCGAAATGACGCCGCAAGGCATCATCGACTTCGGCGGCAACTACGAAGATTATCTGCGCAGTCAGGGCATCCACGAGAACATTCGCAGCGGCACCTGAACCCGTTGCGAAACAGGAAAGTCACCACCAAAAAACCGCCAGCAGGCGGTTTTTTGTTGGCATGACGGACGCACCGGTTACTATTTGCCGAGTTCGGTCGGCATCGGTGGAGCCTCCTTGCGCTGTATCGGCTGCCAGCTCGCCAAGCGCTTCAGCACTTCCTCAATCGCTCGATCGAGCTGACTGTCCTTGCCCTGATTGACCAAATCCGGTTCCAGCTCGACATCGATGTCCGGCGCCAACCCTTCGTTCTCAATACGCCACTCGCCTTCCGGCGTGAAGAAGCGGAAGAACGGCACCACCAGAAAACCGCCGTCGATCAGATTGGGATTGGCCGAGATGCCGATCAAACCACCCCAGGTGCGTTTGCCAATCAATGGTCCCAAACCCAGCCGCTTAAACGAATACGGCAGGAAGTCGCCGCCGGAACCGGCATCCTGATCGATCAGCATCACTTTCGGACCGTAAATTGCCCCACCGGGCGTTTCGAAAATCAAGCCATCGCGATCTTTCCAGCCCGCCAGGTACTGCCGACTGAGCACATCGGTGATGTAGTTCGCCGCCTGACCGCCGCCATTGCGACGCTCATCAACAATCAATGCCTGTTTGTCGACTTGGGCGAAGAACATCCGGTTGAAGTACTGGAAGCCGGCACCTGCGGTATTGGGCAGGTAAACGTAAGCTACTTTGCCGTCGGTTTTCTTGGCGACGTATTCGCGATTGCGTTCAATCCAGTGCCACTGACGCAGATCGGCTTCATTGGCAATCGGTTCCACGGTGATGGTTCGTGAGCCTTTGCCATTGGCATCGCCGGCAATGGTCAGCGCAACCTGCTTGCCGACGGTGTTCTCAAGCAGCGCAAAAATATTCTGCCTGCTGTCGAGCGGCTTGCCATTGATGGCCAGCACATAGTCACCGGCTTTGACGCCTAGTCCAGGCGTCGCCAGCGGCGCTTTCAGGAACGGATTCCAGCGATCGCCTGCATACAGGGTCTCGATCCGGTAACGACCATTTGCAATCGCAAAATCGGCGCCCAGCAAACCAACATTGGCCGGTGCTTCCTGATGAATATCGCCACCACCGACCCGGTTATGGCCGACCTGCAGCTCACCAATCATCTCGACCAGCAAGTCATTCAGATCCTCGCGGCGCTGGACGTGCTTGAGCAAGGGTTGATAGCGGTCGTAGATGGCCTGCCAGTTGATGCCATGCAGGTTCGGGTCGTAGAAGAATTCCTTTTCCATCCACCAGGTTTCGTCGAAAATCTGCTGCCATTCTTCGCGCGGATTGATCAGCGCGCGCAGACCGCTGGTATCGACCGCCTTGGCCTCCAGCTTGTCACCGGCATCAGCGACTTCAAGCTTGCCCTTGGCGTACTGCAGCAGCAGCTTCTTGCCATCGGCACTGAGACTGAAACCGGCCACACCTTTCTTCAGCGATTTGCTTTCGCGCTCCTTGAAGTCAAACCGATACAGCTCGGCATTGTTTTCTCGCTCAACCTGCGGCGGCTCGTTGCTGGTTCCAGGCTGCGTGCGCTCCAGATAAAACAGCGCGCCATCACTGGCGACAGCGAGGCTGTCGTAGTTGCGCTCGGCGACCGGCAGCGCCACGATGCGCTGACTGAGACCGTCGAAATCGATGCGCACCGGTTTCGGCTTGTCCGACTTGTCGTCCTTTTTCTCGTCCTTGCTCTTGTCGCCGTCGGCCTTGCCCTCCTCGTCGCCCGATTTGGGCAGCAGTGGCGATTTGCCGTCGCTGGCCAGTACCGCGACATACAAGCCGGCACGCAGCGGCCGTTCCTGCGTCGACATGTCGAGACCGACCTGCGTGGGGCCCGAATTGATCGAGGCAGTGAAATACAGATAGTCGCTGCTGGCAAACACGGGTGAGTCGGCATGACTCATGCCATCGGTCACCGTGACATTCTTGCCGGTGGTGAAATCATGGATACGGATCTGGCTGAAATAATTGCCGCCGGTGACGGTGTATGCCAGCCAGCGACTATCGGCAGAAAAGGACACGATAAAACCGCTGCGACGCAGACTGCTGTCAATGCGCTTGCTGCTGCCTTTGTCCAGATTGATGGCATAGAGGTTGAGGTGATTGTCCTGATAGACAATGGTCTTGTTGTCCGGTGACCACGCCAACAACGTGAAATAACCCGTTTTGCCCAGCGGCAGTACCCGCGATTTATCCAGGCCGGTTTGATCACGCAGCACCAGCGAGTGCTGCATGCCCATGTCCGAGATATAGGCAATGCGCTTGCCGTCCGGGCTCCACAGCGCATCTTTCTCGCGAACCCATGAGCTCTCGGTCAGATTGCGGGGCGAGCCATCCTTGATTGGCAAGGTGAAGACTTCGCCGCGCGCCGTCACGACCACGCGCTTGCCCGTACTGGACAACTGCGCCGAGGTCATGCTCTTGCTGGCATCTTTCCATTGCGGCCGGACTTGCGCGACCTGCGCCGCGATCTGGATGGGCAGCGGCCGGATCGTGCCGGAGGCGGTATCGAGCTCCTTCAGTTCGCCGCCGACTTCATAGACCAGACTGTTACCGTGTATCGCGGCATTGCGAATGTCCCAAACGGTTTCCTTGGTCAGCTGGCGCAGGGATTTGTCCGTGGTCCGGTAAGCAAACAGGTTGGCCGCGCCATCATTGCGATCGGAAATGAAAAACACCTCATCGGCACGCCACAGCGGATTGCTGTCGGTTGCATTGACGTGCGGCAGCTTTTCGACCTGATTGCTGCGCGGATCGATGATCCAGATGGGCGGCGTGGTGCCGCCACGGTGTTGCCGCCAGCCGCTCGGACCGTCATACGCCTGTCGATACGGCCGATAAGCCAGACGCGAGCCATCCGGCGACCAGACACCTTCGAAGGCTACAGCCGCCATCACCTTGCGCTCGTAACCGCCATCAACGCTGACTTCATAAAGTTGATTGCTGCGGTTATTGGCCACTTCACGTGGCGACGCGAAAAGCACCCGCTTGCCGTCGGCACTCCAGTCGTTGACGACATCCGGACCGGGGTGCCAGGTCAACCGCTTGGCCTGGCCTCCCGCAACCGGCATGACGTAAACGTCGGTGTTGTTGTCATAGCTCGCGGAAAACGCCAACCACTGGCCGTCCGGCGAAAATTTTGGCGCAAATTCCGATGCCGGGTGTGCGGTCAACCGGCGTGGCTGCTGGCCATTGCGGTCGGTCAGCCAAATGTCACCGGCATAAACAAACGCCAGATGTTGCTCGGACACGTCCGGCTGGCGCAGCAGTCGCGTCGGCTCGGATGCGACAGCCAGGCTAGCCATCAACGGCGCCATCAGCGGTGCGAGCAGCACGGCGGACATGGTTCTGACCACGCGTCGGTTCAACGTTTTTTTCATCAGCAAGCACTCCTGTTGGGCTATGCACCACGCGGTGCAAACGGCTTCTGCTCAATCAAACAAAACGAACGGCGTAAATCGGCGGAAAATGGCCCGCCAACTGGCTCCAGCTGTCGCCCTGATCTTCCGACAGCCACAGATTGCCGGTGGTGGAGCCCATCACCAGTCGCTGACCGCTGGCGTCAACATCCAGACCGTGTCGGTAGATCAGATCAAAGCAATGCTGCTGTGGCAGGCCTTTGCTGAGCACATCGAAATGTTTGCCGCCATCACGGGTGCGGGTCACCACCAGGCGCTGCTCGACCGGCACCCGGCATTCATCTTTGACAGCCGGCACAAACCACGCCGTGTCCGGATCGGTTGGATGCACTGCCACCGCAAAACCGAAACCGGAGGGTTTGACATGGTCGAGCTCATGCCACTGCAAACCACCATCATCGGAACGGAAAATGCCATTGTGATGTTGCACCCAGAGCCGATCAGCGTGTCCGGGACAGGCGACCAGCCGGTGCGGATCCTGCGCGTTTGGCTCGAATGCCAACTCCGGCGGCATGTAGGCCGCACGCATGCCTCGGGTGCGGTGCGACCAACTACGCCCGTCATCGTCGCTGTACCAAATGCCGCCGGTGCTGATCGCTACCATCAGACGACGACTGTCGCGCGGATCGACAACAATCGAATGAATGCCGGGCAAATCGTAACCGCCACCGTTCCATTCCTGGCGCGCCGGCATATCCCACAAAGCGCGATTCAGCTGCCAGCTGTCACCATTGTCTTCGGAACGGAACAAGGCACCGGGCAAGGTGCCGGCCCAGAGCACGCCGGGCCGGTCATTACCGCCAGTTTCCAGCGCCCAGATCATGTCAACCGAGGGCGGCTTGTCCGCCGTCGCTCCGGCCAATTCCGTTGCGGCAAATGCCGGCACCGCAATCTCCTGCCAGCTGCGACCGCGATCTCGCGAGCGATGCAATTTGGGGCCAAAGTGCCCGAGCCTCAAGGCGGCGTACCAGCTGTCATCGCGGTGATCCACCAGACACATGCTCACCGGCTCGGCCAGAAACGACGTTTGCGTCGGTTGCCAGCGCCTGCCCTGCTGTTCAAGCTGAATCAGGCCCTTGCGTGTTGCCACCAGTATCGATGTCACGATGCGACCTCCTGTGCCTTCTGCGTTTTTGCCTTGCGATCGCGATGACGGCTCACACCTCGCTGCCGCGTTTTTTTCAGGCCAAAACGGCATCAACCGCCGGACAACGCCTGTATGACGTAAATCTCACTGTTAGCGCCAACCGGATCGGACAACCCTTGTCGATCCCGAATCTGCACGCCATCAACAAAAATCGCTACATGCTGGCGAACCCGCCCCTGATCGTCCAGCAGATAACCGCGCAAACGCGGCTGCGCGGCGAATACAGCCTCCAATGCCGCTCGCACCGATGTTGCCTCGACCTCACACGCCGGCACATCAAGGTGCCGTTGCAGATTGGCCGTAAACATGACTGTCGCCACTGCCCTGCTCCCGCAGCATCCGTTGTCGCTCAACCAAAACCGCCAAGCCGAAAATCTTGCAGAACCGTGCCGTTGCGACGCATTTCTTCTTCGTGCCCGGGTTCGCGCCAGGGCTCGACAATCGCAGCGCCATACCACAGTCGCATTTCCGGCATATCCAGCAGGCGCTGCGCATACGCCTGCGCAGTCGGACTAAAGGCCAGCCCATAGCTCTGCACACGGAACGCCACCGGAGCAAAGAACGCATCCACCGCAGTGAATGCGGCTCCGGTCAAATAGGGCCCACCGAAACACAGTCCTCGTCGCGCAGACACGGCACTCGTCCGGTCGGCGAAAAACGCCGAAACTGCGCCCAATTCGACCCCGGCGAAAATGACACCAGCCATTCCTGAAAAGAGATGCCAAGTTGCTGCATCAATAACCACGGTCGCAGCGACCATGACGAACCATTTTTATTGGCGATATAAAGTGCGTACATTCCGCTTCAACTCAACCCACGAATCACTGACCGATCCGATTCAGCCCGGCACGGAGGTTGACTGAACCGCCCGCACCGACACGTTTTTTCTACTCAAGCTTGCCCAGTCGCCAAAACGGAGACGATGTCCGCTGTCAGCGCCGCCGGACAGGCGGTCACCCGCAGTAAATGCTGCAAGGCAGGATGTGGCGGCCGATGCACCGCGGCCTGCATGGCCCACAGTTGTTGCTGTCGCTTGGCTGCTGTCGCGGCATCGCGGTAGCGCAAGGCCAGAAAATTGGTGCTTGATGGCAGCACGACGACCTCGCCACTACCGCCATCGGCAGCCACGATGGCCTGCGCCAACTGCTGCCGCAGGCTCAGGGTTTGCTCCACCAATTGCTGTTTGAAGGTCGGATCGCGCAGCAGGATCGCACCTGCAGCGTGAGCAATATTCGATACCGCATAATGAATGCGCAGTTGGTTGGCCCGCTGCAGCCATTCCCGCTCGGCAATCGCATAACCGAGCCGCAACCCGGCCGCAGCATAGGCCTTCGACAGGGTGCGCAAACGAACCGTATTCGGCCAATGCGACAGTGATAGCGGCGGTTTCGGCGCGGCCGAGAAATCAATGTACGCTTCATCAAGCAGCAGCACGGTGTCCGCCGGCAGCGCGGTGCGCAAGCGATGCAGCTCGGATTCGGCGAAGCAGTGGCCAGTGGGATTGTCAGGGTTGGCGAGATACACCAGCTTTGCCTGATGCTGACGGGCACATTCGGCCAGCGCCACCAGATCGGGCTGTAGCAGATCCGGGCGAGCTGCGGCGATTCCATCGCGATACGGCACTTCCAGCAACCGTGCGCCGAGACCTTCGGCGAAATATTTGAATGTTGGATACGTGCCCGCGCTGGTGACGACAGCATCACCAGGCTCACAGACCGTACGCAGTGCCAACAGGATCAGGCTGTCGGCGCCGGCATCAAACAGCACATCGTCAGGTGAAAGCTGCAACGGCTCTGCCACTAGCTCGCGCAAAACGTGCGCCGACGGATCCGGATACAGGCGGGCAAGCTCGACAAACTGCGCGCCGAAACGAGCCATCAGCTCGGGGTGTGCCAGCGGTAACGCTTCGTTTGACCCAATCCGATGCCTGATCGACTTTCCGAGCAGCCGCTCGAGCGCGACAATCCCGGGAAAGGGATTGACAATATTTCCGTTTAGTAACGAGCGGATATATCGCGCCATCTAGCGATCCCTGCACGTTGATCTGTGGGGCTGAACTGCTTTACCTGCGTAGCAGCAGACTCACCCATGCTCGCAGCCGAATGAGCCGCACCATAACAAAGCTCTCGCGGCTTGGAAAGCAAACGGCGATAGGCTCATGACAGTCGTCCGATCTGTTGCCATCGCCCGCGCTGCATTGGCCAATCACGCACAGCAATCACCGTCGCTGAATCGCTAGCGCAAAAAGGGCGCCGGCGGCGCCCCTTTTGCCATTCAACTCGCCGGCGTCGACTCCGGCGCCGCAGCGCTTTCACCGGCTGCGCCATCCACCGGTACAGCCTCGGTCGGTGCCGCCTCGCCTGCCGGCGCTGCGGTCGGCTCGACTGCAGCGGCTGCCGGTGATTTCAGATAGTCGTTGAGAAACTTCAGATACGTATCCGAAGCGCGAATGCGGTTGGTCTTCTTGACAAAACCATGGCCTTCGTCCGGGAACAACACGTATTCGACCGGAACATTGTTGGCGCGGATTGCTGCCACCATTTCGTCGCTTTCAACCTGCAACACCCGCGGGTCGTTGGCACCCTGGACCACCAGCACCGGCACCTTGATGTTGCCGGCATGGAACAGTGGCGAAATGCGGCGCAGGCGCTCCTTGTCCTTGGCCGGATCGCCCATTTCCGCGTACAGCGAATCGCGGAAACTGGCCCACCACGGCGGAATCGACTCCAGCGTACGCACCCAGTTGGTGACACCGAAGATATTGATACCTGCAGCAAACTCATTGGTGTACGCAAGCGCCGCCATGGTCAGGTAGCCACCATAGCTGCCCCCCATCACGGCAATCTTGTCGGCATCCACCCAATCGAGCGTTTGCAGGTATTTTTTCGCCGCGACGATGTCTTCCAGATCTTTCTCGCCATGCTTCTTGTCGTCGAGATGGAAGAAGGTTTTGCCATAGCCGGACGAGCCACGGTTGTTGACGCCGATGATGGCATAGCCGTGATTGACCAGATGCTGGATGCTCGCATTGTAGCCTTTGCGGGTTTGCCCGCCCGGGCCACCGTGGATGTAGATGACCGCAGGCACCTTGTTGTCAGCAGACGCCTGCTGCGGTTTGAAAAGCAAGGCCGGAATTTCCAGATTGTCCGTGCTCGGATAACGAACAACCAGACTCTTGACCAGATCTTGTTCGTTCACCTCTTTCGGCAGCGCCTGCGTCAACTGGCGGGCCGGCTTGCCATCCATATCATAGACATACAGATTCGATGGCGAGGTGTCCGAGTTGACATAGAACACCATGCGTTTACTGTCTTTGCTGAAGCTGATGCCGCGCAGATCGCCTTCCGGCAACTCAGGCAACGCCAGAGACTTGTTGTTGACGACGTCAAGAATGCGGACATCGGTCGACGCATCGGCATTGATGCCGCTGACCATGTACCGGCCATCGTCGGAGAAATAGACGAAAGACACATCCCACTCGGCGTTGATCAAGGTATCGCGCTTGCCGCCAGCCATGTTGTAACGAATGGCCTGGGCAAACTCGCCATTGGCATCGGTGGTGTAGATCAGGCCGAAGTTGTCCGGGGTAAAGGTCGCCGCCTCGTGCTGGGCAAAGCCATCATGCGGCGTGACATGCACCGGCTTCTTGTCTTTGCTTTGCAAATCGACCAGGAAAATATCGCTGTCGGCGTTGTTGTTGCTGCGGTTCAGCGCCAGCCAACGGCCATCGCTGCTGAGCACTGCCGGCTGCATGCCATCGGTGTTCTTGTACACCAGCTCACGGGCATAATCCTGGCTGTTGTAGCGGTAGACATCGAAGAACTTTGGATCGCGCTCATTGGTGGCAACGTAGAACGCGCCGCCGTCACGGGTGAAGCGCATGAACTGCGCCTTGAGCTTGTCGCCCGGCGTCAAGTCACGGATGCTGCCGTCGAGTTCCCGCACATAGAGGTGGTCCAGCTCATTGCCGCCCTTGTCGCCGCTGAACAGCACGCGGTCATCCTGAGGGAAAAACCGTTCGGCGAACACGGCATCGTCGGTGGATTGGGTCAGCGCGATTTTCTCGCCGGTACTGAGCGAAAGTTTGTACAGGTTGAAGACACCGGTTTCGTCGGAGTGCAACAACACAGCATCGCCAGCGGCATTGATCGAGCTGCCGCCATAGCTGATGGTTTCGTACAGGGTTGCCGCCGAATACTGTTTGAATTCACGCGGTTTCTGCACCGTTGCATGTTGGTTGTTGCTATCGGTACTGGTTTGCGGCGAATCGGATTGTTCGCAACCGGTCAGACCAATAACGGCGGCACTGACGGCAGCCAGCCATAGGCGTTGGACGTGCATGGTGTGAAGCCACTCCTCCTGGTACGGAAGCGCCGACCATAACAAATTTTTTGCCGGTGCACCGCTCTGGTGTGCGGCATTGCCGGTTCTGAAACGCCTTGTAACGGTTTTGCGCCTGCCCCACCGTTGCCGAGGCGGCTACCATCCGGCGGTTCGCCCGGCGCAGGACGCGCCGGCCTCTGTGTCCGATACCGCGGCAGGACGCCGTGCTTTCCGTGTCGGCCCTGTCATCCGAGGTTTCGTCGCGATGCAGAAAACCGCTCTGGCAGCTGCTACCTTGGCTGCCGCGCTCAGTTTCACGGTCAGCCCCGGCAACGCCGCTGACACCACAGCCAGCCGCCCGGCCATGCTTCAGGAATGGTCCGGGCCTTACGGCGGCGTTCCGGCCTGGGACAAGGTCAAGACCGACGAATTCGTGCCCGCCTTCATGGCCGCGATGGACGACTCGCGCGCGCACATCGACCGCATCACCAGCAACCCGGAAGCACCGACCTTCGCCAACACCATTGCCGAGCTGGAACGCTCGGGCAAGCTGCTGGATCAGGTCTACACCTATTACGGCGTGCATGCCGCCACGCTGAACCTTGGCGACATGCCGGCGATTCAGCGCGAGCTGGCACCCAAGCTGGCCGCGTTCAGTGACGAGATCAACCAGAATGAAGCGCTGTTCAAACGCATCGAAGCGGTTTACAACAGCCCGGACAAGGCCAAGCTGACACCGGAAGAGCAGCGGCTGACCTGGCGCTACTGGAACAACTTTGTTCGTTCGGGCGCCAAACTGAATGCCGAACAGAAAGCCCGCATCGCCGAGATCAACGGCCGTCTCGCCACGCTGTTCACCCAGTTCAGCCAGAACGTACTCGATGACGAGACCAATCTGTTCACCGTCGTCGAAAACGAAAGCGAACTGGCCGGTCTGCCGCCGGATCTGATCGCCGCGGCGGCGGCCAATGCCGAAGCCCGCGGCCTGAAAGGCAAATGGGTGATCAACAACACCCGGTCGTCGATGGAGCCGGTGCTGACCAGCGCCGACAACCGGGCACTGCGCGAAAAAGTCTGGCGCACCTATTTCAGCCGCGGCGACACCGGTGGCAAAACCGACAACAACGCGATCATCACCGAGATCCTGAAGCTGCGTTTCGAACGCGCGCAATTGCTCGGTTACCAAACCCATGCCCATTGGCGGGTCGAGCCGCAGATGGCCGGCACGCCGGAACGCGCGATGGAACTGCTGGAATCCGTCTGGAAACCGGCCGCCGCGCAAGTGCGCGCCGATGTCGCCGAGATGCAGGCCATTGCCGATGCAGAAGGCGCCTGGATCAAGATCGCGCCTTGGGATTACCGCTACTACGTCGAGAAACTGCGCAAGGCCAAGTTTGATCTCGACATGAACGAGGTCAAACCGTACATGCAGCTCGACAAGCTGCGTGAAGGCATGTTCTGGGCCGCTGGTCAGCTTTATGGCCTGAAATTCAGACTGGTCAAAGGCCTGCCGGTGCAGCATCCGGATGTCACGGTCTACGAGGTGCTGAACAGCAAAGGCAAGCACGTCGGTCTGTGGTATTTCGATCCGTACGCGCGGCCGGGCAAGCGCTCGGGCGCCTGGATGAACGCCTATCGTGGTCAGGAGAAACTCGACGGTGTCGTGACGCCGATCGTCTCGAACAACTCCAACTTCGTCAAAGGCAAAGCCGGCGAACCGGTGCTGATCTCGTGGGACGATGCCACGACGATGTTCCACGAGTTTGGCCACGCGCTGCACGGCCTGCTGTCGGACGTGAAGTACCCGAGTCTGGCCGGTACTGCCGTTGCCCGCGACTTTGTCGAGTTTCCGTCGCAGATCAACGAATACTGGCTGGCGCAGCCGGAAGTGCTGAACAAGTTTGCTCTGCACTACCAAACCGGCAAACCGATTCCGAAAGCACTGGTCGACAAGATCAAAGCGGCCGGCACCTTCAACCAGGGTTTCCAGACCATGGAATATCTCGCCTCGGCGGTGATCGACATGAAGCTGCACCTGGCCGGTGGCGAGACCATCGATCCGGACAAGTTCGAGCGTGAAGAGTTGGCGAAACTCGGCATGCCGGCGGAAATCGTCATGCGTCACCGGACGCCGCAGTTCGGCCACGTGTTTGCGTCGGACGGCTACTCAGCCGGCTACTACTCGTATCTGTGGTCCGACTCGCTGACCGCCGATGCGCTGGAAGCCTTCGAAGAAGGCAAAGGCGCTTGGGACAAAGCCGTTGCCGATCGCTTCCGCAAGACCATCCTGTCGGTCGGCAACACGACCGATCAAGCTGAAGCCTTCCGGGCCTTCCGCGGTCGCGATGTCCAGACCGATGCGCTGATGCGCAAGCGTGGTTTCCTGCCGGAAAAAGCACCCGAGTAACCCGTCCTGCTGTCGACAAAAGGGCGTGTAACAGCACGCCCTTTTTCTTGGCTGGCAGGATTTCTTCCGCGCCGGCTTCGGGTAGAATGCGCGCCGCCAACGGCCACCCTCTTGCGGTGGCCGTTGCCATTTTCAGCCACCATACGTCTGGACGTCCAACGTGCAACACACAGTCGAAGCCCGCGTCACGCCAGTCAGCCACGCTGAAACCGAGCGCGGGCAAACAGCCGCCATTGCTCAGCCCAACCGACGCGATCGGCTCAAGGCGTTCTGGGTCGATGTGTTCGTGATGAACACCTTCTCGTATGTGGTGGCGGCACCGCTGGAACTCTGGATCGCCGGCATGAGCTGGCAGGCGCATCTGCAGGCCCGTTTGATCGGTTTGCTGATCAACTCGATCATCGGCCGGCCGTATGGGCTCTGGCGCGAATTTCTGGTCGCGCGCACCGGCCTGACCGAGGCCAGCAGCGGCAGCCAAAAATATGCGGTCGAAACGCTGATTTTTCTCTCGTTCCAGTTGCCGGTGTACGTCACCATTCTGGCGATCAGCGGCGCCGACTGGGATGGCATCGTCCATGCCGCTGGCACCGCGTGTCTGATCGCCGGTTTCCTCGGCCGTCCTTACGGCATCTATCTGGATTTTGTCCGGCGCAAGGTCGGCCTGCCACCCGTTACGGCGAGCCCGGTTAACGCTAACCCTGTCGCTACCACGCCCTCGCACTGACACCCACTCGCACAGGTACAGGACTGCATCATGCCGCTCATCCGCAATTCGGTTGTTGAATCCAAGCTGGTGGTCGGAGTCATTGCCGGCACCCCGATCGATACCCGTTTCGGCGTCAATTATCTGGATGCCCATCAGATCAAGGCCGTTGGCCGCTCGATTTCGGAAACGCCGCAGCAACAAACCGAGATGCAGGCGTTGAACCGCAATGAACTGACCGCTCGCACGCTGGACGTCATCCGCGAGCTGCAGCGTGCCGGCGCCAACGCCATCATGATCTATTGCAACTCGCTGAGTGGCGCGATTGATCTGGACGGCATCCGCAACCAGATTGGCATTCCGCTGGTCTCGCCGCTCGATGTCTACAAGGATCTGATCGGCCAGTACCGCAAGTTCGGCCTGCTCGCCGCCAACTGTCAGAGCTGCGCCAATATCGAACGGCTGATCATCGAAGGCGACAGCAAGGCCAAGGTGATCGGGGTCGGCAACCTGCAGATCGTCGAAGACATCGAGAAAGGCTACAGCCCGAAGGCGATCATCCGTGATCACGCGCTGGTCGAAATCGGCTCCAGCCTGCGCATGAGCGGCGTCGAGATTTTGATCCTCGCCTGCACTCACTTCGAATATTTCTACGAAGATCTGAAAGGCCGGGTCTGTCTGGAAATTTTTGAGCCGTCGGAAAAAATGGTCGAGCGCCTGCAGAAGATGCTGCCAGCCGTCGCGGCCTGAACACCGGCTGATGCCAGCGAGGCGCAAGCATCGGATACGAGCGGCGCCTCGCTCTCCCTTTCCCCGTACTGCGCGCACTGCCGCGCACGGATTTGGGCGCAATAGTTAGCTTGGCGAAGGCGTTTCTTCCGACTGCCAATCGAGCTTGCCTTTGGCGAGCCCTTGCAAGGCCTGCTGCAACGGTTTGACCGCCGTCACCGGCAACTGGATCTGCAACACCACCGTATCGCGATAATCCTGCTGTAACACCTCGGCGGCAACGCGGGCGAGCTCGCGGCGTACAGCCGCTTCCACGGCAAAATCAAAGGCAATGCGGGCACGGGTCAGCGCAACGCAGGACTCGGTCGGCAACGCCAGCAGCGCCGTTTTCAGGGCATCGCTGTAGGCACGAACCAGACCGCCGGTGCCGAGCAATGTGCCGCCGTAATAGCGCGAAACCACCGCGACGATTTGCGCCAGCCCACTGTGCTGCAGCAGATTGAGCATTGGCCGACCGGCAGTGCCAGCCACTTCACCGTCATCGGAACAGGCGACATCGCCGGTGCTGCCGGGCTGGCCAGCGATATAAGCATAAGCATTGTGAGTGGCGTCCGGAAACTGCTGACGCACAGCAGCGACAAAGGCTTCGGCCTCGGCGCGACTGCCGGCCCGGCCGACGGTGGCAATGAAACGGCTGCGCTTGACCTCCAGCTCGTGTTGCACGCGCATTGCCGGCACCTGCAGCGAGCTCATCAGCGCGCTCCGTCACACCGCTTCAAACTGCACCTGCACGAGCTGCGTGTCGTCACCAAAGCTGACTTCGCCGTCCTGTATCGTGCACTGCAGATTCATGGTTTTCTGTGCCAGCCGACCCAGCGCCTCAACGGTTTCGTTGCTGAGCGCACGCACCGTGACATTGTCGAGTTTGGCGAGTGCCTCTTGCATCTGTCCGCGCCAGACGGCGGCACTGCGGCTGTTGTAGGTAAGGATGACAACCTGCCTCGCCCGGCCGGCAGCCTTGCGCAGGCGCTTCTCATCCGGCTGGCCCAGTTCGATCCACAGCTCGATTTCGTCGCTGAGGCTTTTCAGCCACAGATCCGGTTCGTCATCGGTGCTGATGCCCTTGGTAAACATCAGACGCTCATCGGCATACAGCGCAAACGCCAGCAGCCGCACCATCATTCGTTCATCGGTTTCCGACGGATGCTTGGCAATGGTCAGCGAGTGGCTGCCGTAATAATGCCGATCCATGTCGGCAATCTGCAGTTCCGCTTTGAAAATGGTGGCTTTGAGTGCCATCGCGCTTCCCTCTACCCGCTCAAGCCGGGCCAGAAACAAAACAGGCGCGACATGGTTCGCCGCGCCTGCGCTCTTGCTGACGTCCGGATTATTTCTCGACGAACGCCCGCTCGATCACATAGTGACCCAAATCGCCCTGCCGCGCTTCAGCAAAGCCCATTTCATTCAGGATGGCACAGGTGTCTTTCAACATGCTCGGGCTGCCGCAAAGCATGACCCGATCATTGTCCACGTTGAACGGCGGCAGGCCGATGTCGGCGGCGAGCTTGCCGCTCTTGATGAGATCGGTGACCCGGCCCTGGTGACGGAACGGCTCGCGGGTAACGGTCGGGTAATAAATGAGCTTCTGGCGGACAATCTCGCCAAAGTATTCGTTGTTCGGCAGCTCACGCTCGATGTAATCGGCATAGGCCAGATCGTTCACGTTGCGAACGCCGTGCACGAGAATCACTTTCTCGAACTGCTCGTACACTTCCGGGTCTTTGATGATGCTCATGAACGGCGCGAGCCCGGTGCCGGTGCTCAGCAGATACAGGTGCTTGCCCGGGATCAGGTTATCGACAATGAGTGTGCCGGTTGGCTTGCTGCCGACCAGCACCAGATCACCCGGCTTGATGTGCTGCAGGCGCGACGTCAGCGGCCCGTTTGCCACCTTGATGCTGAAGAACTCGAGGTGATCTTCGTAGTTGGAACTGACGATGCTGTAGGCACGCAGCAGCGGCTTGCCATCCACCTCCAGGCCAATCATCACGAAGTGACCATTGCGGAAGCGGAAACCCTGATCGCGGGTCGTGGTGAAACTGAACAGCGAATCGTTCCAGTGACGGACATCAAGAACACGTTCGGTAGCAAAAGCGGCCATGGCGGAGCATCAATCTGGGAGGCTGGCGACAACGGGCGCGGATTCTACCGGTTTTTGCCGTCAAAAGGACCGAATCGAGATCAATTCAGCAGAGAAAAGCCCAGTTTTTACAGGGGCTTAGCGGGAAAACGGCGGCACCAGCCGTCGGCTCTGCGGCAGCTGGCGCGCGGAGGGATGGGCGGGACTCGGCCCGGCGGTAACGGTGTGTCGCCGCCAGACCTACGGCTGCCCTGCTCAGGCAGTAAGACGCGTGTACAGGTTGCGCAAGGGCGCGAACATGCCGCGGTACTTGTAGGCAGTGAACTCACCGGCATCCAGGAAGCTGCCACGACAACGCGGGCACTGCTCGACCGTGACGCTGCCGCCGTTGACGCGCCGGGTCAGCAGGGCGATGTCCTCACAGCGCGGGCAATCGATATCGTGCTGACCATTGAATGCCTGACCGAGCGCCGGCGAACCCAGATCCAGCATTTCGCTGTCATCGATGGCGCGCATCGCATCCAGCTCACCGGTGTCGAACCACATTCCCTTGCAGCCGGAACAACGGTCGATCTCGATACCGTTCAGATGAACATGGTCCATTGCCGCATGGCATTTCGGGCAGTTCATGGTGTGCTCCTCGTTTCAACAGTGGAAAAGCTTTGGCTGGTGTGCAGTCTGACGAAAACAAGCCTGAAAGAGTTTGATCCAGCGTAAGAACCAGTAACCGTTGAGACATCTTGCAACAGTTGTCCGGATTGCCCTTTCCACCATCGGCGCGCTTATGCGTTTATCATGCGAGCCATTGACTGATTATCCGCACCCACCACATGAACGACCGTCAGCAAGGCGAAGCCGGCCACACCACTACCATCAGCTGGGAAGATTTCCAGAAAGTCGAACTGCGACTCGGCACGATCATTCACGCCGAGCCGAACACCGGCGCGCACAAACCGGCCTATATTCTGGATGTCGATCTCGGGCCGCTAGGCATAAAGCGCTCCAGTGCCCAGATCACCGCGCATTACACGCCGGAACAGTTACTCGGTCGCCAGGTATTGTGCGTCTGCAACTTTCCACCGAAGCGTGTTGCCGGCGTTCGCTCGGAAGTGCTCGTCACCGGCTTTCACGATGCCGAAGGCCGAGTGGTGCTGTGCTCGGTTGATCACCCGGTACCGAACGGCACACCGCTGCTGTAAATCCGCACACGCAATGGCTGCGTGCGTTCAGACATTGCCATCAGCTGGCTGACGTGAGCGACTGCGGGCCAGCGTTACCCGCCAGGCAATGCCAGCGGCAAACAGCAGCAAGAGCGCCGCCAACAGGAACGGTGCGCCCGGCAACTGCCAGCTGCGTTCCGTGGCAATTGCAAAGGCAAACGTTTGCGTGAACAGCACCGGCCCCAGCAGCCCCGTCAACCCCAACAGGCTGCTGTTGGCGCCCTGCAACTGGCCTTGTTCCTGCGGCGATACATGCTGCGTCATCAAGCTCTGCAACGCCGGACCAAACAAGCCCATCAACGCAAAAACCGGAATGCCCAGCCAGAACCACCAGCCGACCGGGGCCAACGCGTAGATCAAAAATCCGGCCATGCCAAACACCAATCCGGTCAACATCGCGCGACGTTCACCAATCGCCGGCACGATGCGCCGGATCAGCGCCGCCTGCACAATCACGTTGCAGATACCGACCATCGCCAAGGTCAATCCGGTTACCGTCTCATTCCAGCCGTAGCGATAACTGACGTACAACACAAACGTGCTCGGCAACACATAGTGCGCCAGCAAATACAGAATGTTGACGCTGGCCAAACCAAACAATTCCGGATGCGAACGCAGCAATTTCAGTGACCCCACCGGATTGGCCCGCGCCCAGGAAAAACGGCCGCGCTTCTCTACCGGCAAGGACTCCGGCAGGACAAACAGACCGTACAGGGCATTGAGCAAAGTCAGCGCGCCTGCAACCCAGAATGGCAACCGGCTGTCGATGCCGCCGAGCACGCCACCAAGCGCCGGGCCAATGACAAAACCGATGCCCCACGCAGCGCCCAACATGCCAAAACTGGCGGCCCGTTTTTCTGCGGGTGTGACATCAGCAACGTAAGCGCCAGCCGTGGAAAAACTGGCCGCGGTGATGCCGGACAGCACGCGTCCGACAAACAGCCACCACAGGTTTGGCGCCAAGGCCATCAGCAGATAATCCAGCCCCAGGCCAAAGCAGGAAATCAGAATCACCGGCCAGCGTCCGAACCGATCTGACAAGGCACCGAGCACCGGCGAAAACAGAAACTGCATCAAGGCCCACGCCAGGGAAAACAGCCCCACCATTCTTGCCGCGGCGGCGGTGTCGCCCGCCATGAACTGCTCGACCAGTTTCGGCAATACCGGAATCACCACGCCGAGCGCCAGCACATCCAGCACCAGGGTGATGAAAATGAAAATGAAGGCGGCGCGCGAAGCGCCGGCAGGAGCGTGGGCAGACGACACAAGGGGGATCCCGGGACCGGACGACCCCGCTATTTGACGCGCTGGCTGCGGCACTGACAAGGCAGCCGCACTTCGCTGCTGACAACCGGACGGCAACTGCAGCCAACAGCTTGCGGGCAGAAGCTGAGCACCGACGTGAAAAAGTCGGCAATGGCTGTCAACGCCGCCGGGCGAGCAGCGTTAGCACAGACAGGACCGAACCCGGATGCGCCCGTGATGCCTGTCGCTGTTGCCCCCTTTCCAAGCCCGCTAGACTTGCCCGGCACCGCGCCTACGGCATTGCCGCCCGGCCGGCACGCCGCGGTCACGGCACCAGGCCGTATGCCGGACGAGACCAGACAGGGCACCGTGAACGACAGTCTGCTGCAACAACAGCGTCGCCAACTCGACCAGTTTCTGGCCGGGGTGGAGCGGCGCGCGTTGCGCATGGCGGAATTCTCGGTCCGGCACCGTGACGATGCCCTTGAGATCGTCCAGGACGCGATGCTGAAGCTGGCCCAGCGCTACGGCCATCTACCAGCCGAACAATGGCCGCCGCTGTTCCAGCGCATTCTGCAAAGCCGCATTACCGATCACTTCCGACGGCAAAAAGTCCGCAACCGGTTGTTTGTCTGGTTCAGCCGCCCCGATGATGACGGCGACGATTATGATCCGATCGCCGAGGCCGTCGACGAAAGCCTGAACAACCCGCTGGACCGACTGAGTCTGGAACAAGGCAATCAAGCACTGGTCGATGCGGTGGCGCAGTTGCCGGAACGGCAGCGGCAAGCCTTCCTGTTGCGCCACTGGGAGGGCCTGTCGGAGAAAGAAACCGCCTTTGCCATGCAGTGCAGTGAAGGTTCGGTGAAGACCCATTTGTCGCGAGCCATGCAGGCGCTCCGTGCCCGCCTCGCCGAGCACGCCTGAGCAGGAGTAGGTCATGAACAGTCCGCAAACGCCCGACGCCGAGCCCCGAGACAAGCGTGGCGACGTGGCTTCCAACGAGGCCTCTGACAAGGCGCGTGACGACGCCCTGCTCGCTCGCACCCGCGAGGCCCTGGACGAACAGACGGCATCGCTTGATTACCGTGCCCAGCTGCACCTGCAACGCGCACGCGAAGCCGCGGTTGCCAGTCTGGCGTCAACCCGAACCGGCAAGTCGTGGTGGCAAAGCCATGTGCTGTGGCTGACGGCGGTGCCGGCTGCACTCGCCATCGCCCTGGCAGTGCCGCTGCTGCTGCCGGTGCAACCGAAAGACAACGCTGGCGCGCTCGCCGTTCATGACGAAGCGCTGCAGAGCTTTGACGACATGAGCTTGCTCGCCGCCGATGCCGATCTGGAAACCCTGGCCGACATCGAGTTCTATCAATGGCTGGCCGACAACCCGGACGCCATCGACGCCTGAGCCATAACCCGAACCGGAATCAGCAAATCTCGTTACCGGAAAAACGTGGCGGAACGCCCGGTTTTTGCCTATATCTAAGGCCATCCACAGGGGCGGGAAATGCCCCGCCCACCCGACGGCAAGGCAGGACGCCACGCCGCGGTGCAGGAGAATGGCATGGCCCCCGAGCCGACTGGCATCAACCCGCTGCACAACGACAAAGCCAACAGCGGCCAGGAAATTTATCTGCCCACCGAACTCTGTCTGCTGCCGCTGTCGGAGCGGCCGTTCTTCCCACCGCAGACGCTGCCGATCCTGATGAACGAAGAACAGTGGCGCGAAACCCTGGATTACATTGGTGCCACCGAGCACCGCCTCGCTGGCCTCGTGCTGGTCAAAACGGCGCATCCCGATCAGGCAACCGTCCGCGACTTTCACCCCATCGGCACCATTGTCCGTGTCCATCATCCGGTGGTTTCCGGCGGCAAGATCCAGTTCATTGCCGAAGGCCTGCAGCGCTTTCGCATTCGGCAGTTCACCAGCGACAAAGCGCCGTTTCTGGCCGAAGTCGATTACCCGGTCGAACCGCGTTATCGCAACACCGAGCAACTGAAAGCGTTTGCCGTTGCCATCATCAATTCGCTGCGCGACATGCTGCCGCTCAATCCGCTGTACAGCGATGAGCTCAAATTCTTCCTGAACCGGTTCAATCCCAACGATCCCTCACCGCTGGCCGACTTTGCCGCCAGCCTGACCACCTCCACCCGCGATGAGCTGCAGCACATCCTCGAAACGGTGCACCTGCGCGAACGCATGGAAGCGGTGATCGAGCTCATCAAGACCGAAATGCAGGTGGCGCGGCTGCAGGCCAAGATCCGGGAAGAAGTCGAAGAAAAACTGAGCGAGCATCAGCGCAAGTTTTTCCTGCGCGAACAAATGAAAGCCATCCAGCGGGAACTGGGCATCGCCAAGGATGACCGCACCGCCGACACCGAGCGGTTCCGCGAGCGCCTGGAAACGCTGACCGTGCCGGTAGCGCCGCAACAACGCATCGACGAAGAGCTCGACAAGCTGGCAGTGCTGGAGCCGGGCTCGCCGGAATACGCCGTCACCCGCAACTGGCTGGATGTCGCCACGTCGGTCCCGTGGGGCAAATGCAGCGACGACAACCTGGATTTGAAACGCGCCAAAACCGTGCTGGAAGACGAACATGCCGGCCTTGATGACGTCAAACAGCGCATCATCGAATTTCTGGCGGTCGGCGCGCTGAAAGGTGAAATCGCCGGCTCGATCGTGCTGCTGGTCGGCCCGCCCGGCGTTGGCAAGACCTCGATTGGCCGTTCCATTGCCCATGCGCTGGAGCGCAAGTTCTATCGCTTCTCGGTTGGCGGCATTCGCGATGAAGCCGAGATCAAAGGCCACCGCCGGACCTATATCGGCGCCCTGCCCGGCAAACTGATTCAGGCCCTGAAAGAATGCGGCACGATGAATCCGGTCGTGATGCTCGATGAGATCGACAAGATCGGCAGCAGCTATCAGGGCGATCCCGCATCGGCGCTGCTGGAAGTGCTCGACCCGGAACAGAACAACGCGTTTCTGGATCATTATCTGGATGTCCGCGTCGATCTGTCCAAGGTGCTGTTCGTCTGCACGGCCAATCAGCTTGACACCATTCCACGGCCCTTGCTGGACCGGATGGAAATCATCCGGCTGAGCGGTTACATCACCGAAGAGAAAATGGCGATCGCGCGCGACTATTTGTGGCCGCGGATCCTGGAGCGCGTCGGCCTGTCGCGACGCGACATCAAACTGGAGCCGACTGCGCTGCGTACCATCATCGAGAACTACGCCCGCGAAGCGGGCGTCCGCAATCTGGAGAAGCAGCTCGGTCGGGTGGCGCGAAAAGTGGTGGTCGACAAAGTTGCCGAACCCGGCTTTGAAAAAGCCAACAAGAAGAAAGCCGCGGCCGCCAAGGTGGTGATCACGGCCGACCGCATCGATCACTACCTCGGCCACCCGGTTTTCACCAACGAGACACCGGCGCAGGGCATCGGCATCGTGACCGGCCTGGA
>JBKBHF010000055.1:0-1228 GCA_046297695.1 Permianibacter sp.
CGTTGTCCGACATGTTCGCCCGGCTGCTGCATATCGCTGCTATTGGCACTCCGCACACCGAGCGTACCATCCGGTTTCTGTCAACTGAGACAGCTACCTAATCAGGAAAAAGAAAACCCGGCACTGGCCGGGTTTTCTTTTGCCGCCATAGCAGCAGTGTCAGCGGGTGTCAATTCGAGCCAGCGTCAGATTGCTTTGCGGCACATAACAGCAGGCCAGCAATTCATCTGCGCCAACATGACACCCCGGCGCCACCAGCGCTTTGGCTTCGCCGGCAAGCAGTTTCAATCGGCATTGGCCGCAATTGCCGCTGCGGCAATCGGCCGCGAGCGTGATGCCACTGTCCTCGAGGGCATCGAGCACGCTGCGGTGCCCCATGAAAGCAATCGACCTGGCATCCAATTGCAGTTGCCAGTCACCAGTGCTACCACTGGCGGCGACGGCAAAGCGCTCGAACTGGATGGCAGATGCGACGACGCCAGCGGCCAGCAGGCCACGATGAAACGCATCGAGCATGGCCGGTGGCGCACACATCAAGAATTGACAGTTGGTGAAACCGGCCAATTCCTGTTGCAAAATTTCGACAGTCAGGCGTTCTGCTTTTCCGCTTGCTGGCCGCGACGCCAGCAGGCGCAGATGCAGCGTCGGCAACTCGCGCGCATAGCGCTCCAGCAGTTCGCGATACATCCCTTCCTGCGGCTCGCGCACCTGCCAGTACAGATGCACGGATGCGAACGCGCTTGGCTGCCGGCGCCATTGTTCGATCATGGCCAGCAACGGCGTGATACCGACACCACCCGCGATCAGCACCAGACGCTCCGCCGGTGCCGCAGCGGGCAAGACAAAGTCACCGCCAGGAACCGAACTGAGCACCGTTGCACCCGGCACAGCTTGCTCAAACAAATGGTTCGACAAGCGCCCTTGCGGCTCGCGCTTGATGGTCACTTCATAGTAAAACGGCAGCGGCTGCCAGCGCGCCAACGAATAGTGGCGGCGGACATGGCTGCCCGGCAGCGCCAGCGCAATGCTTTGCCCGGAGCGAAAGCGCGGCAGCGGCCACCAACGACAATACCTCGGCCGTTGCAAACGCAGCGTGTACCAGCCATGCGGGTAGTCGATGCGAACAGTGACGCGCAGCGCAAACGGACGCGGGGGCGGGCGCAAACCCCCGCCGCGCCGCCACCCCCAAAACACCCCCCGAAAAGCCCACCCCCCCCCCCCCCCCCCG
>JBKBHF010000055.1:1238-23257 GCA_046297695.1 Permianibacter sp.
GCCGCGGCGCCGGTCTAAAACCGGCGCCGCGCAGCAACAGCAAACACGCCAGCATAAAGGCCAGCACCGACCCTGCCAGCAGGGCCAGAGTGAGAACGGTCATCCTAAAAACCGCGGTTGGACGCAGCGTACCGAACTGGCGAACCCAGGCAGACGAGAGAGGTTATGCATTCTCAACACTTTATCCAGCACACGAAGCGGCCAATTGCGGTTTTTCGGATCTTTACATCGCTGCGCGTTGTCGGCGGCCACGCATCCACATGACCAGGCCGGTCAAGCCCAGGGCGACACAAGCAAAACCGAGCAGATCAATCCAGATCCATTCGTATTCCTTGCCGAGGAAAAACTTGCCGGTGTGCATGTCCATGATGATCTTGGACAGCGGCGTCGTGGTGCTGGTAATTTGCAGATCGGCCGGGAACTGCACCGCTTGCATCTGCCACTGCGTACCATCGGTGCTGTGCAGCAGACCGGCATCTTTGCAGGCGGCACGCAGGCCATCGGTGGTGCTGGTCAATTGCCAGCAATCACCTTGGTAAAGCTGACTCGACTGGCCATCGGCGTAACGCCAAATACCTTTCTTGCCGGCCAGCAGCAGCGTCTCGTTGTGGACCAGCAGATCGCGGATTTCATCGACCGGGGTGCCGCCAACCGGAACGGCGTCGGCACCGTTCAAACGGAACACGCCGTACTTGGTGCCAAGCCAGTTCTCGCTGCCGACCGCGGCGCTGGCGCGGATTTCAATTTCCTCTACCGGCGACGCAATCGGCACCTCGATGCTTTTGGTGCCCAAGCGTTTTTCGTGGGCGATGAAAACGGTGGTCAGACCAACCAACAGCAATGGCACACCGAGTGCTACGCTGATCCAGTTATGCCAATTGCGCATCGTGTTTTTTCTGCTTTTACTCATATTCTATCCTCATCGCCACGACCGGCTGAGAAAATACTCAGAACCGGTTCTCGAGCACCAGGAATACCGTCGGCTCGGAGGTTTCAGTTTTGTCTTCGGTGTTATTGATCGTACCGTCGTTGCGGTACTTGATGGTGCTTTCGTCTTTCTCGACTTGCAAAACATTCTTGGCAATCAGCCGCAATTCCAGATCCGCAGTCAACCGTTTGCCAGCATACAGATCCAGCAGCGTTGCGGCATTGCGATGCTTGACTTCCCGGACACCATCGCCGTTCAGGCTGTCGCCGTCGAACGCCGGCGTGTGATGTACGCTGAAACCGGCGCTGAAACCACTGCTGACGTGCGCCCAATCGAGCCCCAGGTTGGTGATGCGCGGCGGCAAGTCTTTGACGTCGGCTTTGGCGGCATCGGCATTGGCAGTGACTTCGCCACGCAACTCGGCATGACTGCCGGTCAGCGTCAGCTCGTGCTCGCCGCCACGCAGCAGCGGCAAACGCCAATCGAGTTCAGCGCCCCAGAAATGGGCATCGCCGACATTTTCCGGACGACGGACATAGCGCGTGCCTTCGAGGCGAACGAAGCCGCTGACGTAATCCTCAACATCGCGGTCATAAAAATTCAGACCAATCACACCGCGATCATCGGCCAGATAATGTTCCAGCCCGAGTTCCACACCGAAGGCTTTTTCCGGATCGAGCGCGGCGTTGCCGCCTTTGTCCGGGTTGGCCAACGAGCCGGCACCGGCGCCAGTTGCCAAGCTCACCAGCGGATTGACGTCGTCAAACTTCGGCATTTTCAGCGTTTGTGCCACGCTGGCACGCAGCTGCCATTGCTTGTTGAGCGACCACAGATAATGCAGGGACGGATTGCTGGACGACGAATCGGCGCTGACCTCGTTGCCCAAGCGGTCGGTGGCATCGCGCTCATAGCGCTCGTAGCGCAGGCCCGGGGTCAGCCGGTGCGACTCAGCGAAGCGCCAATCGGTTTGCAGGTAGCTGGCGATGCGACGCTCGCGGATTTCGTAGATATCGTTGGCACCCGGCGCGCCCGGCAGCAATGGATCGGTGGCGTTGTTGGCGCTGGCCGTGGTTTTGTTTTTCTCGTAATCGGTATCGCGCCATTCGACACCAAGCTTGAACGGCAGGCTCGCCACCGGCAGCTCCGCGCCGACACCGAGATAGTCTTGGCTTTCGTCGAGCAGCTCCCATTCCTGGCTGCGCTTGGTCACCGTGCCGGCGGCATTGGCCTCTGTCGAGTATTTATCTTTCTCGGCCTCACCGGACTGGCTGCCGAATTTCCCGTGCCAACGCCCCCAAGCGGCTTCGGCATCGTACCTTCCGGCAAAGCGCCAGAGTTGATCGGTTTTGTCTTCTCGTACTTGCACGGTTCGGGTCAGCACACCAGCACCATTGCTGATGGCGGAATGTTCGATTTTGTCCTCGGTACCATCGGAAACGAACGGCTCAAGGGTCAGCTTGTCTTTGCCCAGCCGCCAAACCAGGCGCGGACTCAGCAACGTTTCGGATTTTTCGACAGGTTTGGGTTTGTATTCGCGCTGAGTCAGTGCCCCGGAGGCGTTGTACTGACGCTTGTCTTCGACCACATCTTCGGCACCAACGGTGTGCGACAGACCGACGAACAGATCGATGTCATCGCCGGTGCGGCTCCACTGGCCAATGACATCGCCAACATTTTCGTCACCGTTACGACCATAGGCCACGCGCAAGCGGGTCATGTCTTCGGCGCGCCGCTTCAGCACAATATTGATGGTGCCGGCGATACCGCTGGCGGTCAGGTCGGCAGTCGGCAAACGAATGATTTCGATGCGTTCGATCATGTCGGCCGGCAGGCGATCCACCTGCATCTGCCGCTCCTGGGCGATGCCTGGCACCGGCTCGCCGTTGATCAGGAACTGGGTATAGCCCTTGTCGAGGCCGCGCATGCGCACGTCTTTGCTGACCCCGGCCGGGCCGGTGAAACTCATGCCCGGCAGCCGGCGCAGCACATCGCCAACGGTCGCATCACCAAAGCGCTCCACATCTTCTTCACCGATCACGATCTTCTGCGCGCTTTCGGTTTTACGCTCGGCGATCTCTTCTGGCGCAGCCGAGACGACCACGGCCTTGAGCTGGGTTTCATCGGCGGCGGGGGCCGCCACGGCGGCGGCGATCAGGGTCAAGGACAGAAAGGGAAGAAACAGAGCGGCAAAGCGATTCACGATGGTCGAGGCACACAGGAAATTTTAAGTTAAATAATAATAATTCGTATTAGGTTTGCACAAGTGCAAATCGCACCTTGAATCCGATGACGATAGGAATTCATGACTTTTGTTGTCGGCGATCAAACAAAAGCCCCGGCCTAGGCCGGGGCTTTTGGTCACACTGTCATTAGGCGATACGACCGCAGTAGTGACTTACTTCAGCAGCGCCAGCTGCTTTTCAGCGACTTTGGCAGGCAGCGGAATGTAGCCGTCTTTGACCACCGTCTCTTGACCGGTTTTGCTCATGATGAGTTTGATGAATTCCAGCTCAAGCGGGTTCAGCGGCTGGTTCGGCTTTTTGTTGACGTAGACGTAGAGGAAGCGCGACAGCGGGTAGTCGCCGCTGATGGCGTTGGCTTCGTTGGCGTCAACGAACGGCTGGCCGGCTTTGGCGGCCAGCGGCAGCGCGCGCACGCCCGAGGTGCGGTAACCGATGCCCGAGTAGCCGATGGCGTTCAGCTGGCCGGCAACCGACTGCACCACCGACGCGGAGCCCGGTTGTTCGGCGACGGTGTCACGGAAATCACCTTTGCACAGCGCTTCTTCCTTGAAGTAGCCGTAAGTGCCCGAGACCGAATTGCGGCCGTAAGCAGACATGCGCTGGGTAGCGAGGTTGCCGGTGACGCCGAGATCACCCCAGGTCTGCACGTCTTTCGGGAAACCGCACTTGCGGGTCTTGGAGAAAACGGCGTCCACTTCGGCCATGGTCAGCCCCTTGACCGGATTGTCCTTGTGCACGAACACGGCCAATGCGTCGATGGCGACGGCTATCTTGGTCGGCTTGTAGCCGTGTTTGGCTTCGAACGCGGCGATTTCGTTCGACTTCATGGCGCGGCTCATCGGGCCGAGGTTGGCGGTGCCTTCGGTCAGCGCGGTCGGCGCGGTCGACGAACCTTTGCCTTCAATCTGAATGTTCACGTTCGGGTACTGCTTCTTGAACTCTTCGGCCCAGAAGGTCATCAGGTTGTTCAGCGTATCGGAACCGATCGACGACAGGTTGCCAGAGACACCGCTGACTTTCTTGTAGGCCGGCAGGGCCGGGTCAATCTTGTTGCCCGCAGCCATGGCTGGTGCAGCCAACAGGGTTGCCAGACTCAGCGCCAACACCGGTTTGGTCATTGCTTGCATGGGACTCTCCTCCGCCGAACAGCCGCCATCGACAGGATGGCGATTTCTTGAGCCGGCATCATCCGTCGCCGAGATGACAGTCAGATGACAATTGCCGCCAAACTGTCACAGAACGGCCATAACCATAGCCGAGACTGACCGGAGTGATGTCCGAGAAAAGCAAAAAAACCCCGGCAAGCCGGGGTTTGGGTATTGCAGACCACCATCAATTCTGGGCGACGGTGTCCAGCTTGATGCCGGCAACTGCCAGCTGCTTCTCGGCGACTTTGGCCGGCAGCGGAATGTAGCCGTCTTTGACCACGATTTGCTGACCGGCTTTACTCATGATCATTTTGACGAACTCGGCTTCCAGCGGCGCCAACGGCTGGTTCGGCTTCTTGTTGACGTAGACGTACAGGAAGCGCGACAACGGGTAGTCACCGGCAATGGCGTTGGCTTCGGTTGCTTCGACGTAGGATCCGTAGGATTTTTCCGACAGCGGCAGCGCGCGCACGCCCGAGGTCTTGTAGCCGATGCCCGAGTAACCGATGGCGTTCAGCTGGTTGGCAACCGACTGCACCACCGAGGCTGAACCCGGCTGCTCGGCCACCGTGTCCTTGAAGTCACCTTTGCAGAGCGCATGCTCTTTGAAGTAACCGTAAGTACCCGAGACTGAGTTGCGGCCAAAGACCGCCAGCTTCTGACCGGCCAGCGAACCGACCGCACCGACATCGGCCCAGGTCACTACGTCTTTCTCGGCGCCGCACTTGCGGGTCTTGGAGAAAATGGCGTCGACTTGCTGCATCGACAGACCTTTGATCGGGTTGTCCTTGTGCACGAACACCGCGAGCGCGTCGATGGCGACGGCGATCTTGGTCGGCTTGTAGCCATGCTTGGCTTCGAAGGCAGCAATTTCATTGGCCTTCATTTCGCGGCTCATCGGGCCGAGGTTGGAGGTGCCTTCGGTCAGCGCGGTCGGCGCCGTCGATGAGCCCTTGCCTTCGATTTGGATATTCACGTTCGGGTACTGCTTCTTGAACTCTTCGGCCCAGAAGGTCATCAAGTTGTTCAAGGTGTCGGAACCGATCGACGACAGGTTGCCCGAGATACCGCTGGCTTTGCTGTAGTCCGGCAGGCTCGGATCGACTTTGCCATCGGCGTGGACGGCGCTGGCAACGGCGGCGCTCAGCACGCCTGCGACCACCAGCATTTTATTGCCCTTGTTCATGTAGCGCTCCTTGGGAGATAGCGAGAAAACCTCTCGTTGCGGGTGCCATTGTGGTGGCCGTCGCTTGCAGCTCCGTGACCGAATGGTGTCGGTTTGATGACAACAGGGAATGACGAACACAAGACAACCGGATGACAACGAGGTGCCAACCGGCGACCGGCCGGCGCTTATTCGCGACTCAGGAGTTGCGTGGACGAGGCCGGAAACACACAGGCAAAACAGCTGCCCTCGCCCACCTTGCTGTTGATATGTAAACGGGCGCCGTGCCGTTCCAGCACATGTTTGACAATGGCAAGACCAAGGCCGGTGCCACCGACTTCGCGCGAGCGACCGGCGTCGACACGGTAGAACCGTTCGGTCAAGCGCGGCAGATGCTGCGCTTCAATGCCAGGACCGGTATCGCGCACTTCAAAGCGCGCACCACCATTGCTGTCACGCAGCCAGCGCAAAGTGACGGTGGCGCCGGATGGGGTATAACGCACGGCGTTTGACACCAGGTTGCCGAACGCGCTTTGCAATTCTTTTGGCGCCGCCAGCAAGCCAAGCTGGTTGTCGATCTCGGTAACCACCTGATGCTGCTGATCGCCGGACAGCATGCGGGCATCTTCGGCCAGCGCCCGCACCATGGCTGGCACATCGACCGACTCGAACTTCAGTTTGTTGTGCTCGGTATCCAACCGTGACAGGAACAGCAAATCATCGACAATGGCGCGCATGCGCAGCGCCTGCTGTTGCATCTGCGCCACTGGCCGGGCATAGCGGCCGAGTTTTTCCTCGCCACCGGCAGCCAGCGTTTCCAGGTAGCCCATCAGCACCGTGATCGGCGTGCGCAGCTCATGCGACACGTTGGCGACAAAATCCTGCCGCATCTGTTCCAGTTTCTGCACCCGACTGACATCGCGCACCATCAGCAGACGCTGGCCTTCGCGGTATGGCAGCAGCTGGAAACTCAGGGTCAGCGCCGGATCAACCGGCGACGGAATTTCCAATATTTGATCCGGGGCGCCACGCGCTTCCAGCTCGACAAACTTCGGGTGCCGGAGCAGGTTGGAAATGCGCTGGCCGACATCCTGCGGCGTGCGCAAGCCGAGCAGATTCCGGGCCGCATGGTTGAACCAGATAATCTCGCCGTAATCCCCAAGCGCCACCGCCGCATCGCGCAGGGCATTGGTGGAGTCGCGGAACTCGGCAATGATGCGAGTCAGCCGCCGCTTGGTGCGGCGACGGCGTTTTTGCGCCAGAAATATCTGGTGATAGATCTCGTGCCAGACGCCAGGTACATCATCCGGAACGGATTTGCCGCCCTGGCTGAGCCAGAGCACAAAACGACGCAGCTGGAACAAGTGCCAGGACAAATAGGTGGCGAGTGCAAACACCAGAAATTCCGCGCCATAGCCAAACCAGTTGAACGGCAGCCAAATCACGAAGACCACGCTGCCAATCAACCACAGTTCGGTCAGCCACGGCTGAAAGCGTTGCATCGCGTACGGCGCTCCGGCTCAGGTACGGTGGGAGAAACGGTAACCGGAACCACGTACGGTCTGGACATAGTCCTGCACGCCGAACGGCTCCAACGCCTTGCGCAAACGGCGCATGTGCACGTCGATGGTGCGCTCCTCGACCACCACTTGATGGCCCCAGACCGCATCCAGCATTTGCGTGCGCGAGAACACCCGCTCCGGATGCTCCATGAAAAAGAGCAGGATCTTGTATTCGGTCGGACCAAGCTTGACTGTTTCGCCACGGACCGTGACCCGGTGCGAGGCCATGTCCAAGCGGATACCGCCAATCTCGATCGCCTGCTCGGCCGCGACCACGCCACCGGCACGGCGCAGCACGGCCCGCACCCGCGCGATCAGCTCACGCGGCGAAAACGGTTTGACAACATAATCGTCGGCACCGGCTTCCAGGCCGCGGACGCGATCGTCTTCTTCGCCGCGCGCGGTCAGCAGAATCAACGGCGTGTCCTGCAGCTCAGCTTTTTGTTTCACGCGACGGGCCAGTTCAACACCGCTGGCGCCGGGCAGCATCCAGTCCACCAGCAGCAGATCCGGTTTGTAACCTTCCGCCAGCAATGACAGCGCCCGCTCCGCGGTGCTCGCTTCCGCCACCTGAAACCCAGCTTCTTCCAACGCGAAGATCAGCATGTCGCGGATATCGCGTTCGTCTTCCACCACCAATAATTTTGCACTCATGGCTGCCATTCAGTCCTGTTATGGGTGCCATCGGCTTTAGTGACTGTCATCGTCCTTGTCTATGTTGGTGTGGCGCACGTCCTTGCCTTCCACCATGTACACCACGTACTCGCAAATATTGCGGGCGTGGTCGCCGATACGTTCCAGCGCGCGCGCCGACCACATCACGTCGAGGCCCGGCGAAATGTTGCGCGGGTTCTCCAGCATGTAGGTCAGGATCTGACGCGAAATGGCGTTGTATTCGTCGTCCGACTGACGCTCGGCCTTGGCGGTGCGAATGGCGGCATCGACGTCCATGCGGGCAAACGCATCCAAGGTCAGGTGCAGCATGTTTTTGACATGCAAACCAAGGTGATTGACGGCGCCGTAATGTTGCTTGACCGGTCGGCTCGGATCGCTGGTTTCAGCAATGTGCAGCGACATCCGGGCGATTTTCTCGGCCTCGTCACCAATACGCTCGAGATCGGTGATGGTTTTCAGGATCGCGACAATCAACCGCAAGTCGCCGGCTGCCGGTTGGCGCTTGGCAAGAATACGGGTGCACTGCTCGTCGATCTCAAGCTCGAACTGATCCACGTCTTCATCGCGACGGATGACCGCTTCGGCACCGTCAGTATCGAAATTGACCAAGGCATCCATGGCGGCGCCAATCTGCTCTTCGACCAGACCGCCCATGGCCAGCACGCGCTGACGGACGTTTTCCAACTCTTCGTTGAACTGACGGGAAATGTGCTGGGTAACGTGACTGCTATCCATTTTCGTGCTCCCACATGGGTGATCATCACTTTCGTAGCCAGGATTTGCCGAAGGCGCAATCCGGGTTTCGTGCAGCCTGTTTACCTTGCCGTCCGGCTTACGCTGCGTTAAACCGGGAGGTGATTTTCCTTGTTGACTACCACCGCTCATGCTGCGCGGTTCCATTCGCTTCGCGAAGCCAAACTGCGACTTCTTTACCTCTTGCGAGCGGAGGGTTTCCGTTCGCTTCGCGAACCCGGATTACGCTTCACTAATCCGGGCTACACGGGATTCACTACAAGAAACTTACCGACCGATTATTAGCCGTAGCGGCCGGTAATGTAGTCTTCGGTTTGTTTCTGTTTCGGATTGGTGAAGATCGTATCGGTGTCGGCATACTCGACCAAGTCCCCCATGAACATGAAGGCGGTGTAGTCAGACACCCGCGCGGCCTGTTGCATGTTGTGGGTCACGATCACGATGGTGTAATCGCTCTTCAGTTCGTTGATGAGCTCTTCGATTTTCAGCGTCGAGATCGGGTCGAGCGCCGAGGCCGGCTCGTCAAGCAGCAGCACCTGCGGCTGCACGGCAATGGCGCGGGCGATGACCAGACGCTGCTGCTGACCGCCGGACAGGCCGAGGGCGTTGTCGTGCAAGCGATCCTTCACTTCGTCCCAGAGCGCGGCGCCTTTCAAGGCCCACTCGACCACTTCATCAAGCACGCGGCGCTTGTTGATGCCCTGCAGGCGCAGGCCATAGGCCACGTTTTCATAAATCGATTTCGGGAACGGGTTCGGCTTCTGGAACACCATGCCGACGTTACGGCGCAGCTCGGCGACGTTGACGTCCTTGGCGTAGATGTTCTTGCCGCCGATTTCGAGCGCGCCTTCGATGCGGACGCCATCGACCAGATCGTTCATCCGGTTGAAGCAGCGCAGCAGCGTCGATTTGCCGCAGCCCGACGGCCCGATGAAGGCAGTGACCCGCTTCTCGGCGATCGGCAGGTTGATGCCTTTGAGCGCCTGCTTGTCACCGTAAAACAGTTTCAGATCGCGGACATTGATGGCGATGTTCTCGGTCTCGATGCTGCGCTTCTCGCGCACACCGCGTACCGCGCTGACATCAATCTCGTGACCTTTGCTCATCTCGTTCATCGTGCTTCTCCCGCGTGCCCGGCACGCTGGTCAGGAATTTGTTTGCTGGCGACAACCGTTGCCACCAGCCGGTATCAATGTTCCAGCGCCTTGTATTTCTCGCGCAGGCGGTTGCGGATCTTGATGGCGGCCACGTTCAGCAACACGGTCACCAGCACCAGCAGCAGCGCCGAGGCGTACACCAACGGCCGCGCCGCCTCGACGTTCGGGCTCTGGAAGCCGACGTCGTAAATGTGGAAACCGAGGTGCATGAACTTGCGCTCCAGGTGCAGGAACGGCGCATTCAGATCGACCGGCAGCGTCGGCGCCAGCTTGACCACACCAACCAGCATCAGCGGTGCGACTTCACCGGCGGCGCGTGCCACCGCCAGAATGAGGCCGGTCATCATTGCCGGGCTCGCCATCGGCAGTACGGTGCGCCACAGCGTTTCGATCTTGGTCGCGCCGAGCGCCAGCGAGCCTTCGCGAATCGCTTTCGGGATCCGTGACAAGCCTTCTTCAGTCGAGACAATCACGACCGGCAGCGTCAGCAATGCCAGCGTCAGTGAGGCCCACAGCAAACCGGAGGTGCCGAAGGTCGGCGCCGGCTTGGCTTCCTGGAAGAACGCGTTGTCGATGCTGCCGCCGAGGAAGTAAACAAAGAAGCCAAGACCAAACACGCCGTACACCACCGACGGCACGCCGGCGAGGTTGTTGACGGCGATCCGGATGGCACGTACCGCCGGACCCTGCTTGGCGTATTCGCTCAGGTACACGGCCGCGACCACGCCAAACGGCGTCACGATCACCGACATCAGCAGCACCATGATCACGGTGCCGAAAATCGCCGGGAACACGCCGCCTTCGGTGTTCGATTCGCGCGGCTGCGCGCTCAGGAACTCCCAGACTTTGCCGAAGTAGTGGCCGACCTTGTCGAGCAGGCCCATCTTGTTCGGTTGATAGAGACGAACGATCTTGGCGAACGACAGCGTCCGGCTGTCGCCACTGGCCAGCTTGAGCACCAGGCTGTCGCGGTTCAGCTCCTGATACAGCGTGCCCAGTTCATTCTGCAGCGTTTCGAATTCGGCTTTCAGCACCGCTTCTTCGGCGGCGATTTCCGCCAGCCGCTCGGCGCTGCCGCCGCCGGCCATCTCGTGACGGCGCTTTTCCAGCCGCAGTTTTTCCAGCGCGAAGTTGATGTCGCCAACGGTGTCACGCTCGAGTTCGGCAATGCGGCTGTGCAAGGCCTCGGCGCGGGCCAGCCGCTCGGCCACTTCCGTCATCAGCTGGCTGTCGCCGGCGCTCGCAACGGTGCGCTCGCCCTCCTTCACCGCATCAATGAAGCCGTAGAAATTGCCCCATTCCAGTCGCTCGATCGCCACCGCTTCAGCCGGCAGCTCGGGCGCGCTCAAGGTGTGATCGCTGAACCAGCGGAAATCCTGGCCGTAGACGTCGCGGTTGCCGACCCGGATCAGGGTTTGCGGCACCTTGGCGCCGTCGATGATGGCGATATGGTCGTCAACGACTTCGCCGAGCACGAGCTCCTGCTGGTCACCCTGCTGCATGCGCAGCTGGACGATGTCGCGCGGCCAGAAATGGCTGAGGCCGTTGACGGCGATCAGCAGCAGCAGGCCGATGACCATGACCAGCGCAATGGCGATGCCACCGGCATTCAACCATACCCAGTGCTCGCCGCTTTTGAAGAAGGGTTCTCTCATCTCAGTTCTTCCTTACAGCGAACCGTATTTACGCCGCAGCCGCTGGCGAACCAGTTCGGCGGCGGTGTTGAACACCAGCGTGAACAGGAACAAGACCAGTGCCGACAGGAACAGGATGCGGTAATGCGAGCCGCCGACTTCGGCTTCCGGCATTTCCACCGCGATGTTGGCTGACAAGGTGCGCAGGCCTTCGAAAATATTGGCTTCCATGACCGGGGTATTACCGGTGGCCATCAGCACGATCATGGTTTCACCGACGGCGCGGCCAAGGCCGATCATCACCGCCGAGAAAATGCCGGGGCTGGCGGTCGGCAATACCACCCGCACCATGGTTTGCCACGGCGAGGCGCCGAGCGCGAGCGAACCGTTGGTCAGCGATTTCGGCACGCCGAAAATCGCATCTTCGGCAATCGAGAACACGCTCGGGATCACCGCAAAGCCCATCGCGATGCCGACGATCAGCGCATTGCGCTGCTCGAAATCAATGCCCCATGCATGCGTCAGGTGGTGCCGGAAATCACCGCCGAACAGCGTGTTTTCCATGCCGCTGCCTAGCGCGAGCAAGCCCCAGGCGGCCAGCACAATCACCGGCACCAGCAGCGCGGCCTGCCAGCCTTCCGGCACCCGCTCGCGCAACCACATCGGTGCGTGATGCCAGAGCCAGCCAAAACCAATGAACACCAGCGGCAGCAACAGCAACAAACAGAAAATGCCGGCGAGATGAGCTTCGGCCACTGGCGCGAGCCACAGGCCGGCGATGAAGCCGAGAATGACCGACGGCAGCGCCGCCATGATCTCGACCACCGGCTTGACCATCTGGCGCATCGCCGGCGCCATGAAATAGGCGGTGTAAATGGCCGCGCAGATGCCGATCGGCAGCGCAAACAACATGGCGTAGAACGCCGCCTTGATGGTGCCAAACGCCAGCGGCATCAGGCTGAATTTTGGTTCAAACTCATCGCTGCCCGACGACGACTGCCAGGTGTAGCTCGGCGCTTCGTAGCTTTCGTACCAGACTTCTTCCCAGAGCGCGCTCCAGGAAATATCCGGGTGTTCGTTATCGACGTGGTAGCGGCTCAGGCTGCCATCGACATTGAGCAGCACCAATTCGGTGGCATTGGCGTTCAGTGCCATCTTGCTCGGTTCGGCGGTCAGCGTGTGACTGAGCAGCTTGCGATTGGACGTGGTGTAGAAAATGCCGAGTTCACCGGCGGTATCGACGGCATAAAAGCCTTTGCGCCGCGGCTCGACCGCGATGAGCGAGATCGGCTGCTTGCCGAGTTCGAATTGGCGCACCGGCTTCAGGCGAAACTCGTTGTGCGGATCCCGCAGCCGGAACCACTGGCTGATGCGGCCTTTGTCATCACCGGCGAGCAGGCTGATGCTGCCCATCAGGAATTTGAGTTCGGTGAGCCGGCGACCAGCCTCGACCACGAACACCCGCTCGACCCGACGCGCCTCGTCGGCGCGCAGATCCCAGGCTTCGACCGAACCGTCTTCGGCGCCGGCATACAGCCACTGGCCGTCGCCATCGATCAGCAGGAACCGGCCCGGCTGTTCCAGGTTGAGCTGGCTCTGGCTTTCCTGTGCCAGCGTGGTGGTGTCATCCAGCATCGAGGTTTCGCTGGCGAACTTGCTGACCAGCACGGTTTGCGGCGCTACCTGCGCCGCCAGCACGAAGCTTTCGTCGTCGCCGGCACCGGCGAGACGGGTCAGTGCGCGCGCTTCCCCGTCCAGCGTCAATGGCGCTTCGCCGAACGGATAGCTGATCACCGGCGTCAGCTCGCGCTTGTTGTTTTCGTCATAGCTGACACTGAAGGCGTAATTGATCAGCAAGGCCTGACCGTTGCTCAGGCCTACCGCGATCAGACCGGCGCTGGCATTGAGCTCGGTCGCGGCGCTGATGCTGACCCCGGCCGGCAGCGGCAGCGCTTGCGTCAGCACCGTTTCGCCGCTGGCGTTGCGCAGCACCCGGATCTGGCCATCGGCACCAATATGGGTCGACAGCTCGCCGTATTCGTCCATGCGCATCAGCACGGTGCTGACCGGCAGCTTGCCGTCGTGTGTCGGGTGAGCCTCGATATCGGCCGACTCGAACACCGGAAACACAACCGACAACAGGTAGAAGAAGATCAGCATCACCGCGCCGATGACCAGCCAACCGCCGGCACCGATGGCATAACGGGCGACGCGGTCCTTGACCGCTCGTAAGGTGTGCCGACCGCTGGCGGTCTGGGCATCCAGCAGTGCGCGGACGCTCTGACGTACATCAACAGGGGTATTCATGTTTTCGCCCATTGGGAAAGCCTTGGCCGAGCGGTCTTTTTCAGTGCCGCCATGCTATGCGCGCCATATGAAAGAAATATGACAATGACTGTGACAGCCCGGTAATCCGCGCAAAAAACCGGCGCGACAAAGCCTTACCGGCAACCGGGGCAAAGATACAAATGACAGCCCACAATTGATTATTGTCAAAAAAGCTTAATACTAGCTTCGGTGATGATAGCCCCATGCAATGGAAGCCGCCGGCCTCAGGCCGCTCTCCGGGGCCGCAACCGCTTCTTCCATAGCCGCTTTGCCCATAAACAAGGACCTCCATGATGAACCTGAAGCTGCTGCCTTTTGCCCTCAGCGCCCTTGCCCTCGCCAGCCCGGCCTTTGCCGCCGACGAAGCGCCGTCAGTAACCGTGTACGGGGTGCTACACGTTTCGGTCGACGCGCTCGACAACGGTGACGACACCGATCTGGCGGTATCCAGTAACTCCTCACGGCTCGGCATCAAAGGCGACAAAGCCCTGACCGAGACCAGCAAACTGACCTATCTGGCCGAGTGGCAGATCCGCGCCAGTGGCGAAGGCGAGAACCTGAGCCGGCGTAATCAGTGGATTGGCCTGAAGCAATCCTATGGCGAATGGCGGGTCGGCCGTATTGACACTCCGCTGAAGAACCTGCGTGGCAAGGTCGACGTGTTCTATTCCGACCAGCTCGGCGAAAACCGTAGTGTCACCGCCCAGACCGGCTTCGACGAGCGTCTCGACAACGTCATCCAGCTTGAACTGGGCACCGGCGAGCTCCGTGGCACCCTGTACTACTCCACCGACGCCAACATCGCCACCCTGTGCGGCCAAAGCACGGGCGAACCGGCCTGCGTCAACGCCAATGCCGACGACAACGATTTCGATGTCTGGTCGCTGACCGGTCTGTACGACACCGGCAGCTGGTATGTCGGCGCCGGCTACGAAAGCCGTTCGGCCGATGACATCACGGGCACCATTTCTGATCTGGACAACCCGAACGCCCTGCGCGTGGTCGGTGGCTTCAAGTTCGCTGGTGACCACAAGCTCGGCTTCTATTTTGAACAAGCCGAATCGATTGACGGTGTCAAAGGCCAGGACCGCAAAACCATTGGCGCCAGCTACGCTTGGAAGTTTGGCGACAATACGCTGAAAGCCGGTTATTACCTCGCGGATGAGCTCGACAACGCCGACGATACCGGCGGCGCGTTGCTGAGCGTCGGCCTCGACCACAACTATGGCAAGAACACCATAGCCTATGTGGTGTTGGCGCTGGCTGACAGTGACGACGCCACCAACGTGTACACTGCCGCGCCAAGCCGCACCGGTCACGATGGCAACATGAGCGGGGTCGCCGCCGGTGACAGCACGGCTGGCGTATCGGTCGGTCTGCGCCACCAGTTCTGAGTACGGTCTCGGTTGCAACCACCCCGTATGTAGAAAACGCCCCGCCATGCGGGGCGTTTTCTTTGGGGCTTCATCGGATCGTCATCCATCCAACCAGAGGTCACATTTCTGTCACATCGCGTTCATCGAGCTGTCACCGCCTCGCCCTAGCATGCCCGGCCATGGAAGTTGCAGTGCCGGGTTCTACCGCCCTGAAACCTCCACCCGTTCGCTCCTCACGCGATGCCTGCCGGCATCCGTACTGGATGACTGAACCACCACACCGGTCTTGGTGCGGCGGTCGCAGCCCGCGGGGGACGAAGCCATTTGCTGCACTCCGTGCACACCGGCGCGCCAGCAAGCTGCGTTGAAGTTCATTTCAACCGTTGTGCTTAGAAAAACACACCCTGACTTTAAGAACGAGGAGTACCCGATGAAACATTTGTCCGGAACAAATTTTCGCGCCAGCGCCAACGGCGTTCGGCCCAAGGATGGGTCGAACACACTGCGTTTGACCCTGCTGGCCGCTGCAATGGCCGCCCTGAGCGCCCCGAGCTTTGCCGGTGAAGCGCTGACCGTTTACGGCAATGCCATGCTGACCGTGCAGAACACGGATGACGATGCGGCCGGCGGCGACAAGTGGGAAATCAAGAGCCACGCTTCGCGCTTTGGCGTCAAGGGTGACCTCGGCATCTCCGACGGCCTCGAAGCCTTCTACCAGTTCGAGTGGGAAGTGGATCCAGCCGATGAAGCAGGCGGCGACAAGAACTTCAAGTCGCGCAACCAGGGTATCGGCCTGAAAGGTGACTTTGGTCAGGTGCTGGTTGGCCGCTGGGACACCCCGTTGAAGCTTGCACAAGGCAAAGTCGATCAGTTCAACGACCTGGAATTCGCTGACCTGAAGTTCATCTTCAATGGCGAAACCCGTGCTCGCGACACCTTGGCTTACACTTCGCCGAAGTTCGGTGGTGGCTTCGTTGCCAGCATCGCCACGCTGCTGCAGGAAGACGTCGACACCGACGCCGATGGCGATGAAAACCGTGACGGCCTGTTCGATTCGCTGTCGTACTCGTTCGGCTGGCAAGGCAAGGATCTGTACGTCGCGGTGGCCCAGGACCGCGATCACAACGGTGCAGCCTACGCTGACGGCGCCGAAACCACCCGCGTCGTTGCCACCTACAAAATCGGCTCAGTGCAGCTCGGCGCAATGTGGCAGGAGTACGATGACGGTGCCGACTTCAAAGAAGACGGCATGCTGATTTCCGCTGCTTTCGCGCTGAACGACAGCCACACGCTGAAGGTCCAGCACGGCAAGTCGGACATTCTGAAAGAAGGCGGTGAGCAGACCTACTTCGGCTGGGATTACAAAATGGCCAAGAACGTCACCCTGTTCGCGGTCTACGGTGAAACCACCGAAGACGCCGACGACAAGGACAAGACCCATCTGGCCGGTGGTCTGAAAGTCGTGTTCTAATCCGCTCTCCCCGGATGGAAAGCGCCCCTCGGGGCGCTTTTTTTCTGGCCGGCGATTCCCGCGTCGGCCGTTCTGTCACCATCAACCGCAATCAGCCGCGAGGTTGCCATCATGAGACGAGTTCTGTTGCCCGCCCTGTCAGCCACGTTGCTCGGCAGTGGTCTGTTGCTGTCGCCGCAGGCGCAGGCGGCGGAACTGCTGGTACCGGAGCCATTCGATGTGCTGCAAGTCAACGACGCAGCGTTTGGCGCCACACTGCAGCGGGAAAAGCGTCTGACGCTGGCACCCGGCCGGCATGTCATCGTGCTGGAATATGATCAGATCTTCGACGCCGATTTTGGCGACAGCCATGATCGGATCGCATCCAAGCCGTTTGCGCTGGTACTGACGGTGGCCGACGAGTCGGTGCTGACCGTGCAAGATCCGCAACTGCGCAGCGGTGACGAGGCGCGTCGCTACGCCAACGCACCAACACTGCGCGTTTTCGACCAGGCCAGGCGCGAACTCGCCGTTCAAGTGCTGCCGGTGCAGGCCGTAGGCGACGCCTTTGTCACGCCGGCGGCGGCGGTACCGACGTCACCGGTTGCAGCCAGCGCCCCCGCTGTCGCGCCGGTTGCGGTGCCAAACCCGACAGCGGCAATCGCGCCCCAAGCGGTGCAACCCGCGCCGTCTGCCAGCAACGATCCGCTGCAGCAGTTGCAATACTGGTGGCAACGGGCCACACCGGAACAACGCGCGGCATTTTTGCAGCAGATTGTCCGCTGAAGGCAACGCGTCCGGTAAAGGATGCGACCGAGGGAAAACGGGAGCGACTGGCAACGCCGCAGTCAGTGCGCCGATTCAATCGTCAACGACGGTTGCGGCTTGCCAAACAGATAGCCCTGGCCACCGGCGACACCGAGCGACAGCAACATCTGCCACTGGCTTTCGGTTTCCACGCATTCGGCCAGCACCACCGCCCCCGCCGCGTTACCGACCGACACCAGACCGCGAACAAACTCCTGATGGTTCGGGTCCGTTTCAATGCCGCGGGTCAGACTGCGATGCAGTTTGATGAAGCGGTACAGCCCCGGTTGCAGATAGTCGGCGGAATACTGCGGTTGGCCCACGTGCTCCACTGCCAGACCGGCACCACAACGGCTCAAGGTTTCCAGGAACGACCGCTCCGGCGCCGACAAATGGCTGGCGACCGGCTCGCCGATTTCGAAAATGATCCGTTCCGCCAATTGGTGATTCTCGGCCAGATGCTCCAGCAACCAGTTGCGGAAGGACTGATCGAGCACCGCGTCATGACTCAGATTGACCGACAGCATCTGCCCGGCCAGCGGCCCGAACAGCAATGATTTCAGCACCTGATCGCACACCATCCGATCAAACGGCACCGCCAACCCGACCCGATGCGCCATCGGCAAGAACGTCGCTGCGGTGAACAGCTCGCCGTTGTCGCCGGGCACCCGGGACAGCACTTCGTGAAAGGCGATGCGCCGGTCGGCGCCGATCACCACCGGGTGGTAATGCAGCACCGCCTTGCGCTGCTCGACCACCCGCTCCAGCAGCGAACGCCAGCGTACCCGGCCCATCAAACCGGCTTCCTGCACCTCGCCGCTTTCAAACATGTGCCAGCCGATCGGCAGATCATCCTGTTGGGCGTAACGCAGCGCCATGTCGGCTTCCGACAGCAGTTTGAACGCTTCATCACCGGCACGGTAACTGACCACGCCGACATGCGCGAGCCGGCCATCGGCGCGGCCGTGTTCGCGCTCGATATGGCTTTGCAATTCGCGCAGCAACTTGCGACAGAAGGTGTGTACTTCCCGGCTGCTCATCCCGGGCAGCAATGCCGAAAAGGTTTGCCCATCGCGACGGGCCAGAATGTGCTGCGGATACGGTGTCGCGTGTTGATGCAGCAGCTGCGCCACCAGCTTGATATAGCGTTGCTGCGCATCGGGCTTGGTGAATGGCTCGCCGACCTCCAGCAGCGCCAGCACACCGCGGGCGTTGGCATCGCGCTCGCTGAGCAGTACGTCGAGATGAGCGTCGAAGTAGGCCCGGTTGCCGAGTCCGGTTTCGCCATCGACAAAAGAACGGCGGCGCGCCTGATCACTGGCCTGCACTTGCGCTTTGGCGTATTCACGGATCTCGCTGAGCAATTTGGCGAAGGCGGCCAGCACGGTATACGGCTCGTCTTCGGCGACCAGACCCGGATCGCGAGCGCCGCCGATGATTTGTTCGGCGACAGCACGGCTGCGCAGGTAGCCGCGCATCAGCCGCCACAACAGCAAGCCACCGAGCAGACTCAGCGCCGCCCACAGGCCAAACAGCGCCAACCACCACTGCTGCCACGGAAAGATCTGTTGGTGGTGCAACGCGACGCCGAGCCGGCCGATGCCATCCGGCAACGGCACCGGCAATTGCAGCTGCAGCGCGCTGTACGGAATGGGTTTGGCGTCTTGTGGAAAACGTTCGAGCAATTCGCCGGCGGCGTTGTGCAAGGTCAGCTCATACGGCTCGACCGCGGCTATCAGCTGGGCAAAGCTGTGTCGGCGCGCCGCCACATCCTGCCAATTGCCGGCGACTTGCGTTTGCACCAACAGCGCGCTGAGCTCGCTGCCGAGCACCGGCAACTCCCGCAACCGCTGCGCATAGAAACCCAGCCCGATGGCGAGCAGCAGCAGACAAAGTGACAGCAACAACCACAGGCGACGAAACAGCGACATGGCGGCACGTTCTTCCCACAAAGTCTGTCAACTATAGGCGCGGATCGGCGAATTGGGGAAACCGGCAGGGCCGCGATCATTCATTTTTTCCTAACAAACCGTTCAAGCCAGGCCGGTGTTGCCATCCGCATCGGGCCAGTAAGCTGAAGCCCTGTCTTTGCTGGAGCCCCTGCCATGACCCCGGTGCTGTTTGTCTCCCATGGTGCGCCGACCTTTGCGCTCGCGCCCGGCCAACTCGGCCCCTTGCTGACGGCCTGTGGCGAGGCATTGCCGCCACTGCGCGCGGTGGTGGTGCTGTCACCGCACTGGCAAACCCCTCAGGTGCGGGTGATGAGCCAGGCCACACCGGTCACGGTGCACGATTTCGGCGGCTTCCCGGCGCCGTTGTATCAACTGCAGTACCCGGCTCCCGGCGCGCCGGATGTCGCTGCCGAGGTGCTGGCGCTACTACAGGCTGCCGGCATCACTGCCGACAGCGACGACCAGCGCGGGCGTGATCACGGCGCCTGGGTGCCGTTGCTGCATCTGCTGCCGCAGGCCGACGTGCCGGTGCTGCAGCTGTCGATGCCGCGGGATCTGACAGCCGAGGGTGCCTGGCAACTCGGCCGCGCGTTGGCGCCGCTGCGTCAACGTGGCGTGTTGCTGCTTGGCTCCGGCAGCCTGACCCACAACCTGTATGAGGTGCGCTTCAACGCCGAGGGCTGCGCCGCCTACGCCGAACACTTCCGGCATTGGGTCGCCGACACGCTTGCCCGCCGCGACAGCGCTGCCCTGCTCGCTTACCGGCAACAGGCACCCGCTGCCACACGCGCGCACCCGACCGAAGAACATTTTCTGCCGCTGCTGTTCGCCGCCGGCGCGAGCCGCGCTGACGATCAGCTGACCCGGCTCGATGGCGGCATCGAGCACGGCGTGCTGGCGATGGACAGCTATCTCTGGCACGCCGCAGCCGATTGACGGCAGCAGACCACGCCTGAGTGGCGTGAGCGCTGTCACCGCGACTGCTATAGTTGCAGCCCCGAGTACCTGGGCCGGATGCCCGTTCGCAAAGGAGACAAGGACATGCTGCAAACTCGTCGGCTCAACGTCGAAGCGAAAATCAACACGAACGTTGCGGTTGCCGCCGCCATCACTGCCGTACTCAGCGGCTGCGCCACGCTGCAACCGGAACCGCCGGACACCTCGCCGCAAAACCCCACCGCCGTCATCGTCAGCGAAACCCGCATGGGCGGCGCGCTGCTGCCCAATGCCACCGGCACCACCACGACGTATGTGCGCGATGATCGCAAACGCACCGCCAATGATTTCAAATTCGACAACTGGCTGCTGCGCAACACCATCGGCCGGTTCAGCACCGGCACCGACGAAGTGCTGCGGCTCGACCGCAATCTGCAATGGCAACTGAATCACGACGACAAGAGCTACACCGAATGCCCGCTGACCGGCTGCGTGCAACCGACACTGCCGAGCGGCAATGGTCAGCCGCAAACCGGCGACAGCGGCGGTCGTAGCGAACCGGATCAGTCGGACTGCAAAATCACCGTGACCAAAAATACCGTCAAAGGCACGCAGCTGAATGAAAAGCGGCAAATAGCCGGCGCCAATGCCCAGTTGTTCCGGCTGGACTGGCAAGTGGAAATGAAAGATCAGTTCGGCAAGAAAGCCAGCAACACCGTCACGTTTGATTTCTGGAACACCACACCGAGCGGCGCCCTGAAAGACGCACTCGATGCACAAGCGCGCTTCGACAGCCGCTATGCCAAAGCCATGCTGGCGAGCCCGCAACTGCAACAGATCCTGAACCGCGATGTCTACAACGCCATCGGCATGCTCGGCGGCTCGATGGGAACTGCCGGCAACAATTGGGCGGTCAAAATCGGCAAGGAACTGAGCAAGATGAAAGGCTACACGATGGCCTCGACCGTGCAGTGGAATGTCAGCGGTGAAACCTGCAGCAGCGCCAAACCGGCAACCCCGACCGTCAGCAGCAATCCGCTCGACTGGCTGCAAGGCAAGGAAACCAGCGCCACCGCCGCCACCGGACCGCTGATCGAATTCCGCTACGAAGTGAAAGCCATCGGCATGCAAGCCGAACGCGACAGCCGGTTTGAACTGCCGCGCAACTACCAGCGCAGCAATTGAGACGGTCCGGAAAGATCTGGCAAGGCCTGGAACGACCTGGAATGGCCAAGAACAGTGACGGCGCCCACGGGCGCCGTCACTGTTTTTCGAGCGCCCGGCGCAACGCGGCGCGCGCCAGCAGCCGGGTCGAATCCAGCGTCGGCAACGGCGAGTTGCGGTCATCGATGATGAGCGGAATCTCGGTACAGCCGAGCACCACGGCATCGCAGCCTTGCGCCTGCAAGTCGCGGATCACGGTTTGGAAATACTGCACGCTGTCTGGCTTGAACACGCCATGCACCAGCTCAGCCATGATGAGCCGGCCCATTTCGCGGCGCTGCGTGGCATCGGGCCGCACCGCGGCAATTCCCACTGCCGCCAGCTTGGCCGGGTACACATCGCTCTCGACCAACCAACGCGTGCCGGTGATGCCGAGCCGGCGAAACCCGCGCGCTGTTGCCGCTGCCGCCACCACCTCGGCAATGTGCAACCACGGCAACGGCGAACGCGCCGCCACGTAATCAAACGCCTGATGAATGGTGTTGTCGGGGCAGATCAGAAAATCGGCGCCGGCGCTGGCAAGCTTGTGCGCCGATGCCAGCATCAGCTCGCCGACACCGCGCCAGTCACCGCGCTCCAGACACTGCACATACGCCGCCAGCGACGGCGTGTGCAAGGAGATCTCCGGATGGGCATGACCACCGAGCTGCGCCGCGCCTTCCGCACAGATGGTGCGATAAC
>JBKBHF010000056.1:0-22685 GCA_046297695.1 Permianibacter sp.
TGCCACTCCCCCCCCCTCCCGGCCTCCCCCTTCACAGGGGGAGGGGAAAGGCCGGGGCAAGAACCGGCAATCCATCCGGTTAAAACGCTGTGCGAATAAACAGAAAGGTCAGAGCGGCAACTACCCCCCTCCCGGCCTCCCCCCCTGGCAGGGGAGGGGAAAAGGTCGGTGCAAGAACCGGCAATCCATCCGATTAAAACGTTGCGCAAATAAACGGAAAGGGCGGCGCGGCAACTACCCCCTCCCGACCTCCCCCTTCACGGGGGGAGGGGAAAGGCCGGGGGCGAGAACCGGCAATCCATCCGACTGATTGGTTGAGGAAGTAAACGAGAAGGACGGAGTGAGAACTGCCCACTCCCAAGCACCCCTGTCGCAGGGAACACAAAGTCGACATATCTCGACATAAATATATTGTTGAATTCACACTAGTGCGAAGGCCACTCTAGCTCAGTGCCCACTAGCGGAGACCCCCATGGACACGGAAAACCCCCTTGTACGGAAATTCCAGAAGGAGCTGAGCGCCGGCTCGGTGGCCCTGGTGCTGTTGTCGGTTATCGCCAAGGCCGATGAGCCCTTGTATGGCTACCAGATTGCCAAGCGGCTGGAGGCCGCGGACCCGGAGCTGGCTGGAGGCAAGCAGGGCGCGTTCTACCCGGTGCTGCGTTCGCTCAGTGCGGCCGGTTTGCTCGACAGCTTTGTCGAGCCGTCGGTGTCCGGGCCGCCGCGCAAGTACTACCGGATCACGACTGAAGGAAAAGCGGTGCTGCAGGCCTGGAGTTCGACCTGGCAGCGCATGAAGCAATTTGTCGACAGCGCGTTGGAGGCCTGACATGACAACAATAGCCTTTCGCTCCGTTACGGATTATTTGCACGCGCTGCGCATCGCTTTGCGCGATGCCGATCCGGCCTTGCAGCAGGACGCGCTGTACGATGCCGAAGAGTACCTGCGCGCGGCCTGCGCCGAGCAGGCGCCGCGGCCGGAAGCCGAGGTGCTGGCCGAAGTCATTGGCCACTTCGGTACGCCGGACGAAGTGGCCGCCGGTTATCGGGAAACCGAACTGACCGTGGCAAAAGCGCTGCGCGCGCCGGCACCGAAAGCGCCGCAATCGCTGCTCGGCAAAGTGTTTGGTGTCTATGTTGATCCGCGCACGTACGCCAGCCTGTTCTATATGTTCCTGGCGTTCTTCAGCGGCCTGTTCTACTTCATCTGGGCGGTGACTGGTTCGGCGATGTCGGTGGGATTTGCGATCCTGATTTTCGGGGTGCCGTTCTTCCTGTTGTTCATCGGCTCGGTGCGGCTGATTTCGCTGGTTGAAGGTCGCATCATCGAGGTGTTGCTCGGTGAACGGATGCCACGCCGGCCGCTGTACTCTCCGCCGGGCAATACCACGACGCAGCGCATCGGTCAGCGCATTCTGGCCATGCTGAAAGATCCGCGCACCTGGTCGACCTTGCTGTATATGGCGGCGATGTTGCCGATCGGTATTGCTTACTTCACTGCGGCGATCGTCGGTTTGGCGCTGTCGTTTGCGATGATGGCTGCACCTTTCCACGGCCATTTCTTCCACATCGGCCACGACACCGTGCTGTATGTGCCGTGGGTGCTGGAGGGCTTTAGTGAATGGCCGATGTCGCTGTGGCTGGTGCCGATCGGCTTCCTGGCATTGACGGCGGTGCTGCATGTGGCGCGTCTGGTTGGCCGCCTTCACGGCAAAGTGGCCAAGCATTTGCTGGTTCGCGTCGCCGGCTGAGACAGAAGCTCAAACAAAAACCGCGCCCAAGGCGTAATGCCAGTCAGTCAAGGGTGCGCATTGTGACTCCCCTCCTTGACAAGGAGGGGGATCAGGAAGTCCGCTTCTCCGCCTGTTTAACTGAACAGCATTACGTACCGGGTGCGGTTTTTGTGTTCAGACTGTTCCCGATCAAAACAGCGGCAATTGCTCGGCCCGGCCCGGTACCTTGAACAAATCGGTGCGCAGTTCGCAGCGCCGGTTTTTGTTGAAGCCGAGTTTGCCGCTCATCAGCCGAAACCGCTGCCGTAGCAATTCGGCGTATTCGCCGCCGCCACGCATACGTTCGCCAAATTCGCTGACATTGTCCTTGCCGCCACGGGATTGTTGCACCAGGCTCATCACGTGCCCGGCTTTCTGCGGGTAGTGTTCGGCCAGCCATTCGCGGAACAGATCTTTCACTTCATACGGCAGCCGCAGAAAGACATAGCCGGCATAGTCAGCGCCGGCCGCGCGCGCTGCGCGCAGGATGGTTTCCATTTCGCTGTCATTGATGAACGGGATCACCGGCGCGAACAGTACGCCGACCGGGATGCCGGCTTCGTGCAGCTCACGCAGCGCGCCTAGCCGGGCCTGGCCGGTCGGTGTGCGCGGCTCCAGCAGGCGCTTCAGCTCGTTGCTCAAGGTGGTGACGCTGATCGTCACTTCCGCAAGACCGTCTTTGGCGAGATCGGCCAGCACATCCTTGTCGCGGGTCACCAGCGTGCTTTTGGTGACGATGGACACTGGTTGCCGGTGCGCTGCCATCACTTCCAGCAGACCGCGGGTGATGCGTTTTTCCTTTTCGATGGGCTGGTACGGATCGGTTGCGGTGCCCATCGCGATCACCTCGCAGCGATAACCGGGTTTGCCGAGCGCTTGTTGCAGCAGGGCCGGGGCATCGTCCTTGCAGAAGATCTTGGTTTCAAAGTCGAGGCCGCCAGAAAGACCGAGGTAGCTGTGGGTCGGCCGGGCAAAACAGTAAATGCAACCGTGCTCGCAACCGCGATAGGGGTTGATGCTCTGTGCGAACGGAATATCCGGCGAATCGTTGCGGGTCAGAATCGACCGGGCCGGTTCGGTGAAGTATTGGGTCGGCAGCGGCGGCCGTTCGCTGTCTTGAAACCAGCCGTCATCCTCCACGGTTTTGCTGGTGGCTTCAAAGCGGCCTTCCGGGTTGGAAACGGCACCGCGACCTTTGCGCGGACCGTGGTCGGTCGAAGACATGTTGCGAGCAGCAGCCGGTGACAAACAGGTGGCCAGTGTAACGCCGTTTGGGCGCAAGGCTTGCGCCAGTCGTGCTTATGGTTTCTTGCCGGCTTGCAGCGCCAGCCACATCAGCGCAGTGGTGGTGGCATCGCCCAGTGCGGTATGGCGGTGCAGGATGGGCACCGACAAGCGTTCGGCCATCGCTTCGAAACGCAGATCGGGCGGCGTGCCCGGGTGGTAGCGCAGCCAGCGCCGCTGATAGGCGTAGGACAATTCCAGCCGGCGATTGCGAAGTGGCGCCAACTTGTGTGCCTGCAGGTGGCGGTTCAGCACACCGAGATCAAACCGGATGTAGTAACCGAGAATGGCGGCATTGCCGACAAACGCTTGCAGTTGCTGTAAGGCTTCGGCGAGCGGCAGGCCTTGTCGCAGCTCACTGGGCCGCAAGCGGTGAATGTGAATGCCGGCATCGACATCGCGCTCATCGGCGGCCACCAGCAGGTCGAGTGCTTCGCCAATCTGCACTTTGCCGTGCCGGATGCGGACGGCGGCGATGCTGAGAATGGTGGCGCTCGCGATATCCAGTGAAGAGGTTTCCAGATCCAGCGCGACAATGCTTTCGGGTAACCGGCGCAAGCCGAGTCGGCGCAGCCAGTGGCGCCACCAGCGATACAGGGCGCGGTGCCAGGAACGCGTTGTGGTCGGTGTTGCAGGCGGAGCGGCGTTGACAGTGCTCATAGCTGATAGTGCTGGCTCAGCCAATCCTTGAACTGATCGACGATGCGCAGCGCATCACGCAGCAGTTCCCGATCCAGATGGCGCAACTGCTCCGGGTACAGGTGATTGTCAGGCACGGTGCCGGCTTCATGGGTTGCCATCTGGGCATTGAGGCGCAGCCGCATCAACACCGCCAGGGCTTGCCGCAAATCGTCGGCCAGCGTTTTGCTGAGCACGCCTTTGTGCGCGAGCGCCGTGGCGCGACCGAAGCTGCTGCGCTCGGCAACGCCGTATTCGAGCGCCAGGGTGCGCAGGCCGTGCACGAGCGGAAAGATGCCGCCTTTTTTGATGTCGATGCCGCGCTTGCCGCGGCGCAGGCCGCCGAAAAAATTCAGCGGCGTGTGAAAGCCCTGGATCTCGCTGGCAAGCTGGCGTAGCGCGATGGTATTGCCACGCAAGCTGCCGAGCTCCTGATCAATGGCATGCAACAGACTGCGGTTGCCGGCGATCGCGCGGGCATCGGCCAGCATTGCCAGTCGCATGCGGGCGGTTTCGTCCGGTGTGTGCAGCCACTGCCGGATGCGCTGCTGCCACTGCGCCGGCGTGCCGAGCCACTCGCTGTTATTGACCATGATGTGGCCGGGGCAGGGCGGAAAGCCGAGTTCGATTAATGCGTCGGTATAACGCTGCAAATGCTGCTGCAGCACCGCGCTGGTGTCGGCATCCAGACTGGGTGCGAACACCGCGGCGTTGTCCTGATCGGTACGCAGCAATTGCTCGTGGCGGCCTTCGCTGCCGAGCACCAACAGACACAATTGCGATTGCAGCGGCTCAGGAATCAACAGCTCAAAGGTGCGCTCCATCAGCTGGCCGTTGATGGCGCCGATCAGCTCGCCCAGATCGATCATGTGAATGCCATGCCGAACCAGTGTTTGGGTCAGCAGTGTCAGGCCCGCGGCGGCACTTCGCAGCGCCGGCAAATCACGGGCACGGGCGATCTGCAGGCCGATGACGTGCGAGTGACTGCTGAAATGGCTGAGCACTTCGGTCAGGCCGAGTGTGCCGAGCACGCCGTCTTCGCTGCTGACTGCGATGCGTTCAATCCGGCGCCGGGTCATGATCAAGAGCGCCTGAATCAGCAGTTCATCTTCATCAACGGCAATCAGTGGAAATGAAGTGATTGGGCCGATCGGATCGGTCAGCGTATGGCCGTAAAGCGTCAACGCCTCCAGCAGATCGGTGCGGGTGACGATGCCGGTGTCGCTGCCGAGTTCGACCAACAGGCAATCGGCTTGTTGTTCGCGCATCAGCGCCGTGGCCTGTTGAATGCTGGTAGCGGCGTGCAGCCGCACCGGATGGCTGAGTGGTGCATCGCCGATCCGCATCAGCATCAGGCCGGCCAGTTCCGGCATGGCTTCGCGTTGATCGGCCATGCGCCGTTTGTGTTCGAGCGCGCCGGAAAACCAGGCGGCAAACGCCGGGCTCTGTTGTTGCAGCTGCAAGAACGTGTCGCGCGGGATCTGGTAGCAAAGGGTGTCGTCGGCAGCCTGGTAATCGTACTGGGCCTGATTGGCCGGCAAGCCATACGCGCCGAACAGATCGCCGTTGTGATATTCACTGAAAGCCTGGCGGACACCGCTGCGACGTTCGAAGGCCAGTACCTGACCTTTCAGGATGCGGAACAATGCCGGCACCGGTTGACCGGCTTTCAGAATGGTGTCGCCGCTGCGGTGATAACTCAGCGTCAACGAACGCAGCAGCAGTTGCCGTTGCTGCGGATCGAGCCATTCAAACGGCGGTTCGGCGAAACTGAAATCCTGCACCATGGGCGGTGTGCCATCCTCTGCGCATGAGCGTCCGGCAAGCGGACCTTGTTGAGCCTAGCGCATCTGCCTGCACAGACCTTGTGTCAGCGCAAAAAAACAGGGCGCCAACGGCGCCCTGCGGGGGATTGGCGAGTGATCGCCAAACGTCCTTCAATGGTGGCTGGCAGTGCCGGCGCCACGCGGCACCCGGATATGCTCGACCAGATCCTGGATATGGGCCGGCGGCGGCGCGGTCAGCTTCGACACGACGATCGCGACCACGGTGTTGATCACCATGCCGACCACGCCGATGCCTTCCGGCGAAATGCCGAGGAACCAGTTGGCCGGAATGTTTTCCGCCATCGGTGCGATGAACACGCCCTTGAAATAGACGATGTAGGCGATGGTGAACAGCAGGCCGCTGACCATGCCGCAAATGGCGCCCCATTTGTTCATCCGCTTGTAGAACACGCCCATGACGATGATCGGGAAGAACGAGGCTGCCGCCAGACCGAACGCAAACGCCACCACCTCGGCGACGAATCCCGGTGGATTGATGCCGAGATAGCCGGCCACGCAGATCGCGGCCGCAGCCGCTATCCGGGCGAACAGCAGCTCCTTCTTCTCGGTAATGTTGGGCATCACCACTTTCTTCAGCAGATCGTGGGAAATGGCCGACGAGATCACCAGCAGCAAACCGGCGGCGGTGGAGAGTGCGGCGGCGAGGCCCCCGGCAGCGACCAGGGCAATGACCCAGGCCGGCAGGTTGGCGATTTCCGGATTGGCCAGCACCATGATGTCCTTGTCGATGGTCATCTCGTTACGGGCATCCTTGGCGTAGAACATGCGGCCGTCGCCGTTTTTGTCTTCCCATTTGATGAGGCCGGTCTTTTCCCAGTTTCTCACCCAGTCCGGCGCATTGGCGTATTCGGTGCCACTGCCGTCGGCACCGTTGATCGTCTCGATCATGTTGACGCGGGCAAAGCCGGCGACTGCTGGCGCCGTGGTGTACAGGATGGCGATGAACAGCAGTGCCCAGCCAGCGGATGAACGGGCGTCGCGCACTTTCGGCACGGTGAAGAAGCGGACAATCACGTGCGGGAGGCCCGCAGTGCCGACCATCAGCGCCAGCGTGATGCAGAACACGTCGATCATTGATTTCGTGCCGGAAGTGTACGGCGCAAACCCGAGTTCGGTACTGAGCCCGTCCAGTTTCTGCAGCAGGTATTGCCCACTGCTGTTGCCGGCAGCATCGACCAGCTCGGCGCCAAAGCCAATTTGCGGGATGAAGTGGCCGGTCAGCATGATCGAGATGAAAATCGCCGGCACCATGTAGGCGAAAATCAGCACGCAGTATTGCGCGACCTGGGTATAGGTGATGCCTTTCATGCCACCGAGCACGGCGTACATGAACACAATCGCCATGCCGATGATGACACCGGTGTTGATGTCGACTTCCAGGAAGCGCGAGAACACGATACCGACGCCGCGCATCTGGCCGGCAACATAGGTGAACGAAACGAAAATGGCGCAGACCACTGCAACCAGACGGGCGGTGTCGGAGTAGTAGCGGTCGCCGACGAAATCCGGCACCGTGAATTTGCCGAATTTGCGCAGGTAAGGCGCGAGCAGCAGCGCCAGCAGCACGTAACCGCCGGTCCAGCCGAGCAGGTAGACCGCGCCGTCGTAGCCCATGAACGAGATGAGGCCAGCCATCGAAATGAACGAAGCCGCGCTCATCCAGTCAGCAGCTGTCGCCATGCCATTGACGATCGGGTGGACGCCGCCGCCGGCGACGTAGAATTCCTTGGTCGAGCCGACCCGCGTCCACAGGGCGATACCAATATAGAGTGCGAAACTCAGACCAACGATGATATAGGTCCAGACTTGTACCGACATGGCTGGCTCCTCAGTCTTCGTGTACGTCGTGCTTGCGCTCGAGCGTGTTCATGCGCCGGGCGTAAGCAAAAATGAGGATGACAAAGCCGAAAATGGCGCCTTGCTGGGCAAACCAAAAGCCGAGTTTGAAACCGAAAATCTGGATGCTGTTGAGTGGCTCAACCAGAAAAATGCTGAGCACGAAACCGAACAGCGCCCAAATGCTCAGGCTGATCAGCAGCAGGCGCAGCGTGCCTTTCCAGTAGGCGGCAGCGGAGCCGTTGCTGGGTGTAGGTGTTGGTGCAGACATCGTGATCCCTCCCGTCAGGATATCGGCGTCCACGATAGCGCGACGGTGCCAGCGAGAAAGTTAGACATTGGTCGATTGATGCGCTGCAGCATGGGCGTTCCGGGCAATGCTTGCGAGCCGGTTCGCCAAACAGGCATGCTCGGTGTTCTTGCAACGATGCTGATGGCCGCCGCTGCGGCGTTCGGAGACGCATGAACAGTTGGTGGATCCCGGTGCTGTCGGTGCTGTATGTCGGCGCCCTGTTCCTGCTGGCCTACTGGGGTGACAACCGCGAGTTGGGCCGTCGGTTTCCGCGGCTGCCGGCACTGCTCTATGGCCTGACACTGGCGGTGTATTGCACGTCGTGGACGTTCTATGGCGCGGTCGGCGCAGCGATTCACGGCGGCTGGAGTTTTCTGCCGATCTATCTGGGGCCGATCCTGCTGCTGATGTTCGGGCGCGGTTTGCTTGAGCGGGTGATTCTCGCCAGCAAGATGCACAACATCACTTCCATTGCCGATTTCATTGCCTCGCGTTACGGCAAGGTGCAGCACCTCGCGATTCTGGTAACCGTGGTCGCGGTGGTCGGGGTGTTGCCGTATATCGCGCTGCAGTTGAAAGCGGTCACCTTGAGCATCGAAGCGCTGTCGGGTGCCAGCAGTGGCGAACGACCTTTGCTCGGCGACACCGCCCTGCTGGTGGCGTTGTTGCTGGCGGCGTTTGCGATTCTGTTCGGCACCCGCCGCCTCGATGCCACCGAACACCACCGTGGTCTGATGCTGGCCATCGCAGTCGAATCGCTGGTCAAGTTGCTGGCGCTGCTGGCGGTGGCCGGTTACGCGCTCTATCTGCTGCTTGGCGACGGTTCGCCAACCGAACTCTGGCGCGATGAGCGGGTGTCGGCCCTGCTGTCACCCGATGCTCTGCCGCCCGGCTTTATTGCTCAAACGCTGCTGGCGTTTGTCGCGCTGCTGTGTCTGCCACGGCAATTCCAGGTGACGGTGGTGGAATGCGATGATGTCCGTCATCTGCGCACTGCCCGCTGGTCATTTGGCGTGTATCTGGTGCTGGTCTGTCTGGCGGTGCTGCCGATCGCGCTGGCGGCGCTGCGCAACAGCGCGGCGATTGCCGGCACGCCGGATATGGCGGTGCTGCGCCTGCCATTGCTTGGTGATGCCCAGGCGCTGGCGCTGTTCGTCTACATCGGCGGTTTTTCAGCGGCGACCGGCATGGTCATCGTCGAGACGGTGGCGCTGTCGACGATGATCTGCAACGACCTGGTCATGCCGCTGCTGTGGAAATTCAAACGGTTCGGCTTGCCGGAGCGACAGAATGTCGCCGACTTGCTTTTGATCGTGCGCCGCATTTCCATACTGGTCATCGCCTTGCTCGGCTACGCCTATTACCGGTTGACCGAACAGTTTCAGGCGCTGGCCGCGATCGGTTTGCTGGCGTTTTCTGCGGTGGCGCAATTCGCCCCGGCGATCATCGGCGGACTGTATTGGCGCGGCGCCAGCCGGCGCGGTGTTGCCATCGGTTTGCTGGCCGGTTTCAGCCTGTGGTTGTACACGCTGTTGCTGCCGACATTGGCCAATGCCGGCTGGTTCGACTTGCACTGGCTACAGCACGGCCCGTTCGGCATCGACTGGCTGCGGCCGCAATCGCTGTTCAATTTGAGCGGTTGGGATCCGGTTACCCACGGGGTGTTCTGGTCCCTGCTTGCCAACATCAGCTTGTTCGTGTTTTTCAGTTTGCGCCATCGGCCGGATCTGAATCAGCGCATTCAAGCAGCGCCGTTTCTCAATCCTTACGCATCACCGGTAGCACCGCCCGACAGCGAGGACTGGGGCCGGGTCAAGGTCGGTGAGTTACTCGCGCTGTCCAGCCGCATTGTCGGTGACGAAGTGGCCTTGCGCGCGTTTGCCGAGTTTGCCGACGAGCGCGAGCAGGCGCTGGCGGCGGAGCAGCTCGCTGATCGCAGCTGGTTCCGGTTCACCGAACGCCTGCTCGCCGGTGCGGTCGGCGCGGCGTCCGCCCGCGCCATGCTGACGACCGCGCTGCGCGGCAGCGGCATGGACATCGGCCAGGTGGTCGCGCTGCTGGATCAGACTTCCCAAGAGCAGCGCTTCAATCGCGAGCTGCTGCACACGATGATGGAGAACATCTCGCTGGGCATCAGCGTGGTCGACAGCGACATGCGACTGGTGGCATGGAATCGGCAATATCTCGAGCTGTTCGATTATCCCGATGGCATGGTGTATATCGGTTGCCCGATCGCCAACCTGATTCGCTACAACGCCGAACGCGGGGAATGCGGGCCCGGCGAGGTGGATGAGCACGTGCGCAAACGACTGGGCCATTTGCGCGCCGGCACGCCACACGTGTTTGAACGGGTTCGTGCCGACGGCCGCATCATCGAAATGCGCGGCCAGCCGATTCATGGCGGCGGTTATGTCACCACTTACGCCGACATCACCTCGTACAAACGCAATGAGCTCGCGCTGCGGCAGTCGGAGCAAAGTCTGCGCGAGTACAGCGAGACGCTTGAGCAGCGTGTGCGCGAGCGCACCGAAGCGCTGCAAGCCGCACTGGAAGCACAGGAGCAGGCGCGCCAGGAAGCGGTTTGGGCCAACCAGTCGAAAACCCGGTTCATAGCCGCCGCCAGTCACGATCTGTTGCAGCCGATGAACGCCGCGCGCTTGTTCACCACCGCGCTGAATCAGCATGAAACCCCGGATGCCGAGATCCGGACGCTGGCGCGGCAAATCGATGGCTCCTTGCGCGGCGCCGAAGATCTGCTGAGCGCGCTGCTGGATATCTCGCGGCTCGACAGTGGTGCCCTGACACCCAATCGCAGCAGTTTTTCCCTGGCGGAATTGTTCTCCGATTTGAAGCTGCAGTTCGCGCCGTTGGCAGAGACCCGTGGCCTGCAATTCCGCACCGCGCCGACCCGGCTCTGGGTCAACAGTGATCGGCAGATGCTGCGGCGCATCCTGCAAAATTTTGTCAGCAACGCGCTGCGTTACACCCGCAGCGGTGGCGTCGTGCTCGGTGCCCGGCACAGCGCGGCCGGCATCCGGCTGGAAGTCTGGGATTCCGGGCCGGGCATTCCGCTGCATCACCAGGTGGCCATTTTCGACGAGTTTCATCGCACCGGCGAAGTCTCGCCGTGGGGCGAGAAGGGGCTCGGTTTGGGCTTGGCAATCTGTCGGCGCATGGCGCGTTTGCTCGAACATGACACTGCCGTGCGCTCCGAGCCCGGTCGCGGCAGCGTGTTCAGCGTGACCGTGCCACGTGCCGCCGCCAGCAAACGCAGCAGCGACGACCGCGAGGCGTTGGCGCCGACCGGTTCGCTAGATGGTTTGCGCGTGCTGTGCATCGACAACGAACCCGACATTCTGCTTGGCATGCAGGCGCTGCTGTCGCGTTGGGGTTGCGTGCCGCTGCTGGCGGCCGATCAGGAAGCGGCAGAACGCGCCATGGCATTACCGCCGTCGCAGCGGCCGCAACTGATCCTGGCGGATTTTCATCTTGCCGATGGCGTCGATGGTCTGGCGCTGCTGAGCCTGTTGGCCAACCAGACTGAACCCGGCTTGCCCGGCGCCCTGATCACGGCCGACCACAGCGAAATGCTGGCGGCCCGGGTCAAGGCCGCTGGTTTTACCCTGCTGCGAAAACCGGTCAAACCGGCGGCCCTGCGGGCGTTTCTGACCGCTCGCCAACACTGAAGCGGCAATTGTGCACGGCAGCCAGCCTGTGCGATTTGGTCGGCGCGAACTATGCTTGAGCTGTCGGGCCGGTGGTATGGCCGTGTGCAGGGGGTGTCATCATGACGCTCACGACGCTCAATATTGCGCTGCTGTTGCTGGTACAGGCGGTGGTGGCTTTGGCCATGACCATCGGTCTGGTGGCGTTGGCGCTAAGGGGCTCTCGCCGCCTGCAGGAGCGCATGCTTTCCCATAGCAAGGCACTCAGTCGCTTTGCTCGTTATGTCCTCAGTGACTCCTACCAGCAAGCCAATCAGGACAAAGCACGTGACGTGGTATTGCGTGAGCTGGCAATCCAGCGTGCCGAACAGGAGCGCAGCCTCAGTGAGCGCGAACAGGCGTTGCAAGCCGCTCTGGCCGCCTTTGAGCTGCAGCAAGCCGAATGGTTGAAGCAGCAAGCCAATAACCAGGTAGTTCGTGACGTGGCTGCCAGTGTCGATGATCCGGAACTCGCCCTGCTGGAGCAGACGCTGCAGGATGCTCACAATGTGGAACAAAGTAGTGCGCTGTTGACCGAGATTGCCGAATTGCGCGCCAATCTGGATGAGCAAAACAGTGAGCTGGCGCGACTGCGTGCCCAGTTATCGCAGAACGAGGGTGGCGAAAAAGTGCAGCAATTGCTGGACGCACAGCGCAAACAGTTGGAGCAGTATCAACGGATGCAGCGCGACATGGACATGTGTGTGCTGGTGATGGAGCAGGAGCTGAGTCAGACCCGGCAAACCTTGCAGAAAGCGGTGCAGAAACTGCGTCAGCAGACCGCGCTGACCCGTCAGCTGCAGGACCAGCTGACCCGCGGCGCGGCCTGAATCATTCGTCTTCCAGCACCGGCAGCCGCATGCTCGGGTCCAGCTGCAAACGCGCAGCGGCGACCACCGCCTGGGTGCGGTTGCTGACTCCGAGCTTTTTCATGACGGCTGTCATGTGGGCCTTGACGGTCGCCTCCGAAACGCCAAGTTCGTAAGCGATCTGTTTGTTCAAGAGGCCATCGGCCAACATCATCAACACCCGGAATTGATGCGGCGTCAGCTCACGGACACGGCGGGCGATATCCGCTTCGTCCGGCGCCAGTTTGCCATCGGAACCGACGCCAGGCGGCAGCCAGATATCGCCATCGAGCACGGCGCTGATCGCGGCGGCCATTTGCGCCGGATCGCTGGCTTTTGGAATATAACCGCTGGCGCCATGACCGATCGCCCGTTGCATGACGCCGGGTTCTTCGTTGCCGCTGATGACCACAACCGGCAGGCTCGGCCAGCTGGCGCGGATATGCACCAGTGCCGAAAAGCCGCTGGCGCCCGGCATGTGCAGATCGAGCAGCAACAAATCGGCATCGGCCTGTGTTTCCAGTAGCAGCTGGAGTGCAGCGACGCTGGCCGCGTCTTTGATCTCGGCGCTCGGATAAAGCCCCTGTACCGCGCGGCACAGTGCGTCGCGGAACAGGGGATGATCGTCGGCGATCAGGATTTTCATCGGCAGCCAATCCGGCCGGCAGGAGGATGTCACGAGTGTAGCCATATTCGGTCACGCCCGGAATCCATGCTGCCGGCAAGATGACTCGGCACGCGTTCAGACCGCCGGCACGTGCCGTTCGCGCACCAGCACTTCCACCACGCCCGGATCGGCCAGCGTCGAGATGTCGCCGAGCGCGTCGGTTTCGTTGGCGGCGATCTTGCGCAGGATGCGGCGCATGATTTTGCCGGAGCGGGTTTTCGGCAGGCCCGGTGCCCACTGGATGACATCCGGCGTCGCGATCGGGCCGATCTCACGGCGCACCCAATCGACCAACTCCTTGCGGAATTTGTCGTCACCATCGGCGCCGGCCTGCAAGGTCACGTAAGCGTAAATACCCTGGCCTTTAATGTCATGCGGCATGCCGACCACCGCCGCTTCAGCGACTTTCGGATGCGCGACCAGTGCGCTTTCGATTTCGGCCGTGCCGAGTCGGTGACCGGAGACGTTCAGCACATCATCGACCCGGCCGGTGATCCAGTAATAGCCATCGGCATCGCGACGCGCGCCGTCGCCGGTGAAATACCAGCCGCGGAAGGTCGTGAAGTAAGTCTCGATGAAGCGCTGGTGATCGCCATACACGGTGCGCATCTGGCCGGGCCAACTGTTCAACAGCACCAGATTGCCTTCGCAGGCGCCGTGCAGTATGTTGCCTTCGCCATCGACAATCGCCGGTTCAACGCCGAACAGCGGCTTGGTGGCGGAACCGGGTTTCAGATCGGTGGCGCCCGGCAACGGGCTGATCAGCATGCCGCCGGTTTCGGTTTGCCACCAGGTGTCGACGATCGGACAGCGGCTTTCGCCGACCACTTCGTAATACCAGCGCCAGGCCTCCGGGTTGATCGGTTCGCCGACCGAACCGAGCAGGCGCAGCGATTTGCGATTCGACATCCGCACGTAATGATCACCTTCGCGCATCATCGAACGGATGGCGGTCGGTGCGGTGTACAGAATCGTGATCCGGTGTTTGTCGACGATCTGGCCGACCCGGCTCCAGTCCGGATAATTCGGCACGCCTTCGTAGAACACGGTGGTCGCGCCATTTGACAGCGGCCCGTACAGCAAATAGCTGTGCCCAGTGATCCAGCCGACATCGGCGGTGCACCAGTAGACATCGTCGTCGCGGATGTCGAACACCGCCTTGAACGTGTGGGTCACGTAGACAAGATAACCGCCGGTGGTATGCAGCACGCCTTTGGGTTTTCCGGTCGAGCCGGAGGTGTACAGGATGAACAGCGGATCTTCGGCCAACATCGGTTCCGGTTCACAGCTGTCGGCTTCGCCGACCAGCAGGTCGTGGTACCAGAGATCGCGAGCCGGTTTCCAGGCAATGTCACCGCCGGTGCGGCGCACCACAATCACTTTCTCGACGCCGGCGCATTCGCTGTGGCCGAGTGCGGCATCGACGTTGGCTTTCAGCGGGATCTTCTTGCCGCCGCGCAGGCCCTCGTCGGCGGTGATGACGAACTTGGCGTCGCAGTCGCCGATGCGGCCGGCCAATGATTCCGGTGAGAAACCACCGAACACCACCGAATGCACCGCGCCGATGCGGGTACAGGCCAGCATCGCGACGGCTGCCTGCGGAATCATCGGCATGTAGATCATCACGCGATCGCCACGTTTGACGCCGAGCCGACGCAGCGCATTGCCAAAGCGGCAGACCTCGGTATGCAGTTCGCGATAGCTGATGCGGCGGTTCTCGCTCGGGTGATCGCCTTCCCAGATGATGGCCGTCTTGTCGCCGTGCGCAGCCAGATGCCGGTCGAGGCAGTTCTCGCTGACGTTCACGACGCCATCTTCATACCAGCGGATGTAGAGATCGTCCGGGTTGAACGACACGTTCTTGACCTTGGTGTAGGGTCGTTGCCATTTCACGCAATGGCCGACCTCGCCCCAGTACTTGTCCGGGTTTTCAACCGACAGTTTGTAGTCCTGCTGGTACGCCTCGGCGTTGATGCGGGTGTCGCGAGCGTAATGCTCCGGCACCGGATAAATCGTCTGGCTCATGGCGTGCTCCTTTGCATTTTGTCGCGGTGGTTTGTCAGGCAATGGTGCTCTGCGGCAATTCTCGCCAGTGGCTGGCGGTCGTCCCATTCGACCTTGGTCGAAGCTCGACGTTTGGCGAATGGTCGCGACCCGATGCGGCGCGTATACCGGTACCAGGTTTCAGAACCGGCACGACGCTACCGCCGGCTGCCGACCTGGAGCTGCAGGTGTCCCAGCGTCGGGATGCCTTTGTTCGAGAACCCCGGTTGGACGGGGCGAATACGTGCGCACCCAATCATTACGGGAACAACAGACTTGCTCGGAGGACAGAACAATGCATGCCAACTTCCCTCGCCGTCACTGGCTTGCCGCAGCGATTGCTGCGACATTGCTGCCCGTTGCCGCGCAGGCCGCCGACAGCGGCACGACATTCAGCTACAGCGGCTACATCAAGCTCGACATGATCTACAGCAGCTTCAGCGAAGGCGAAGTGGCCGGCAACAGCATTGCCCGCGATTTCTACGTGCCGTCGCTGATCCCGACGTCAGACGGCAGTGGTGACAGCTACAGCGCTTTCGATGCCCATGCCAAACAAACCCGGTTCATTTTTGCCACCAGCACGCCGTTGGCCGACGGCACAACGTTCGGCACTCATATCGAAATGGATTTCATGAGCGCGATTGACGGCGACGAGCGCATTAGCAACGGCTACGAACCGGAAGTTCGGCAAGCGTTTGTCAAATGGAATGGCTGGCTCGCCGGGCAGGCCTGGAGTGTGTTCCAGGACGTTGCAGCGTTGCCGGATGCCATCGATTTCATCGGTCCGAGCAACAGCACCGTGTTCGTACGTCAGGCGCAAGTGCGCTACAGCACCGGTAACTGGCTGTTCGCGGTCGAGAATCCGGAGACCACGGTGACGCCGTTTGGCGGTGGCGCTCGCATTTCACCTGACGATGATGCCGCACCGGATTTCACTGTCCGCTACGTCAGTAAAACCGATTGGGGCCATTTTTCGATTGGCGGTGTTGCCCGGCAACTGAAAATTGATAACCCAACCATCGACAGCGCGGAGACCGGTTTCGGGGTCAGTCTGTCCGGCCGTTACAACATCAATGCCGACAACGATATCCGGGCGATGGTCACGACGGGTTCCGGCATCGGCCGATATGTCGGCTTGAACACCACCAACGATGCCGTGCTCGATGCCGATGGCGATCTGTATGCCATCGATCTGAGCTCAGCATTCGTGGCCTGGCGCCACAACTGGAGCGAAAAAGCGCGGTCGACCTTCATGGTTTCGGTGCTGGACATTGACAACGATACCGACCTGACCGGCGAGGCGGTTACCGCTTCAGTCGATTCCCTGCATGCCAACTTCATCTACTCTCCGTACCCGAAACTGGATGTCGGCGTCGAACTGACCCGCGCCACCCGTGAACTGGAAAACGGTGACGATGGCGACATGGGTCGCATCCAGTTCGCCATCAAGTATGCCTTCTGAACTTTTCTGAGCGCTGCCACCTGGCAAAGCAAAGGGCCAGCAGTTGCTGGCCCTTCTTCAAAAGCGAACAGAGTGAAGCGTTAAGGCTTAGATCCGCTTGCCGTCTGCGTCCATCTCAACAATCTCATAACCGAGCGCTTTCAAACCCGGCAGGATGGCCTTCTTGTCGCCGACCACGACAATCTGCATCTGGTCCAGTTGCAGGTGCTTCTTGGCCAGTGCATTCAGCTCGGCCTTGTCGATGGCTTTGAGGATCTGCTCGCGCTGCGCCGTCACATCGGCCGGCAGGTCATAGCGAACCTGCTCGAACAAGAAGCCGAGTTTCTGGTTCGGCGTCTCGTACTTGCGGGCATCGCTCTGGCCGATCGCGTTCTTCAGGAAAATGACCTCGTCATCGCGCAGACCTTCGCTGGCGTATTGCTTGATCTCCTTCAGGAACTCGATGATCGACTTGTCGGTGGCGTCGGTGCGGACCCCGGCGCTGGCAACAAAGTAGCCGTAGTCTTCAGCACCGGTGAAGCCGGAGCGGGCGCCGTAGGTGTAGCCCTTGTCTTCACGCAGGTTCAGGTTGATCCGGCTGTTGAACGCGCCACCCAGGTTGAAGTTCATCAGGCCAAGGCGGTGGAATTCGCCGGTGCCATCGAATGGCAGGCTGCGCATGCCGATGCGGATTTCCGACTGCGCGGCTCCTGGTTTGTCGATCAGGTACAGGCGGGCCTGGTCGTGCTGCGGGAACGGTTTCAGCGCGGTGCGCGGTACCGCCTTGCCTTGCCACTGGCCGAGGAAGTCCAGCTTCTTGATCAACGCATCTTTCTCGACCGCGCCCACCACCGACACCGTCGTGATGCTCGGCACGTAGTGGTCGCGGTAGAAGGCTTTGACGTCGTCCAGCGTGATCGCGTCAATGCTGGCCAGCGTGCCGTTGCCTGGCAGGCCGAGCGCGTTGTCGGCGCCGAACAGCAGGCGCTGGAACGCTTCGTTGGCAACGTTGGCCGGCTGCTTCTTGCTGTGTTCGATACCTTGCTTGGTCTGGGCTTTCAGGCGTTGGAAATCGCTTTCCAGAAACGCCGGATTGAACAGCCGCTCGGCCGCGAGCTTCAGCGTCTCGTCCAGGTTTTTGCTCAGCGATTGCACGCTCAGCGTGGTGTAGCTGGTGCCAGCACTGACGCTGATGCTGCTGCCGAGCTTTTCCAGCGCCAGGCTGAAATCTTCGTTGCTGAAATGCTTGCTGCTTTCATTCAGCATCGCGGCGGTCAGGTTGGCGAGGCCCAGTTTTTCCACTGGCACATCGCGGGCGCCGACTTTCATGTCGATGTTCAGCGCCACGGTCGGGGTTTCGTCGTATTCCGCACCGTAGACCTTGATGCCGTTGGCCAGCGAAGCTGTCCATGTTGCCGGCAACTGCACGGCTGGGTTGGCTTGGGCAACCGGCTTCTGGCTGCGATCAAAACCGTCGTTGGCGCGGCGGTATTGCAGGTCGCTTTCCTTGGTCTCGGCGTATTCCGGCAGCTTGCGCTCCGGCCGTTGCCAGTTGTCCGGCGTGCCGAGCAGCGCGGTGGCACCGTTCGGGATCACGCGCATGATGACGGCTGCCTTGCCTTTGACATACTGGTCATAGACCCGCATGACATCGTCTTTGCTGACCTTGGTGTAGGCCGCGATGTCCTGCTGGATGTAGTTGGCATTGCCGGTGAAGGTTTCGTAGAACGCGAGCTGGCTGACTTTGCCCTGAATGCTTTGCAAACCGAAAACGGCCTGCGATTCCAGCTTGGCTTTGGCCTTTATCAGATCGTCATCGGCGACACCGCGCTGTTCGAACTCGACCAGTGTGTCGCGGACGATCTTTTCCAGATCGGCCATGGTCTTGCCTTGCAGCAGTGCCGGGTTCGGCAGTGCATACATGGAGAATGTACAGGCAAGTTCCTGACAGCTGTGCTCGGCAGTGGTCTGCACTGCGATCTGGTTTTTGACCAGATTCTTGTACAGCAGTGAGGTCTTGCCCTGACCAATGATTTCGGCCAGCACGTCCAGCGCCGGTTCGTCGGCGTGACGGGCATGCACGGTCGGGTAGGCGAGGTACAGCAGCGGCAAATGCACGTTGTCTTGCAGCGAGATGTAGCGATTCTCGCTCAGCTTCGCCGGTTGCTTGGCGGCGTCTTCTACGTCCGGGCCGCGCGGAATCGAACCAAAGTACTTGTTGACCCAAGCCAGCGTTTGTTCGACATTGACGTCACCGCCAATGGTCAGCACGGCGTTGTTCGGGCCGTACCAGCGCAGGAAGAATTTTTTCAGATCGTTGACGTTGACCCGGTTCAGATCCTCGATGAAACCGATCACTGGCCACGAATACGGATGACCGGCCGGATACATCGCCTCGGCAACGCGTTCGCCCAAGCGGCCATACGGCGCGTTGTCGACGCGCTGGCCGCGTTCGTTCTTTACCGTTTCGCGCTGCACTTCGAATTTCTGCTGGGTGACGGCATCCAGCAGGAAGCCCATGCGATCGGCCTCCAGCCACAGCATCGTTTCGAGCTGGTTGGCCGGTACGGTCTGGAAATAATTGGTGCGGTCGCTATTGGTGGTACCGTTCAGCGTGCCACCGGATTCGGAGACGATTTTGAAATGCTGTTCGTCGCCGACGTGTTCCGACCCCTGGAACATCATGTGTTCAAAAAAGTGAGCGAAACCCGATTTGCCGAGTTCTTCCCGCGCTGAACCGACGTGATAGGTGACATCGACGTGCACCATCGGGTCGGAATGATCCTCCTGAATGATCACGGTCAGGCCATTGGCCAGCCGGTATTTCTCATACGGAATCACCAGCTCTTCGCCTTTACGGCTGATTTTTTCGACAAAGCTGACGCCGTCCGGCAGCTTGCGCTCCGGCAACGACGGCTGCGAGGCGCAGGCCGCGAGCAGAATCGACAGCGCCATGGCGCTGGCAACGGGTTTGAACATCGGGTTCTCCTTTTTCGACATAAATGCGGCACAGCCCGGAGGGACCGCGTCGCAAGCGGCTGACGCCATACCCGTCAACCGACCGCGGAGGGTCGATGATCGGGCCGGGGGGATCAAGCATGGGGATGTAACAGCATCTGAATGAGCCGCTACAAAACGCTACATAAGACGGACGTCAACGCAGCAGCGCTGACAGATCGGGGCCCTGCAGCAGCGTCAATGGCTTTTTGTGGCGGAACTGCAGCGCCGGCTCGTTGCCAAGCAGCGTCAGTGTGTCGCCATTGCGTTTCAGCGCACTGCCTTCGCGCAGGGCAATGACGGTTTTCGACGGATTGGCGGCGAGAAATTCCTGCAGCCGCTGTTCGCGGGTTTCGCCATGAAAATTCGGTGGGACAAAGTCGCTGTAGTGCGGATTGATCTGGAACGGCAGCAGATTCAGTGCGGTGAAACTGTCCGGTTCGACAATCGGCATGTCGTTGGTGGTGCAGATGGTTGGCGCGGCGATGTTCGAGCCGGCACCCCAGCCGACATAGGGCATGCCGGCCAGCACGCACTCGCGGATCAGCGTGAGCAGATTCCAGTCGTAAAGCGTTTTCAGCAAATGAAAGGTATTGCCGCCGCCGACCGCAATGGCCTGCGCCTCGCGTACCGCCTGCTGGGCATTGCTGGCGCGGTGGATGCCGCTGACGCGCACGCCAACCGGTGCCAGCGCCTCCTGCACCCGCTGCAGGTATTCGTCCCAATCGATGGTCACACCGGCGAACGGCACGAACAACAGCTCGCGCGCGCCGACGTGCTCGGCAATCCACTGGCGGGAGTTTTCCAGATAGCCGCTGTTGTTGGCGCGGGACGACGAGAGCAGCAGGAGATTCGGGGCAGTCATCGTAAACTCTCTTTCAACGCATATCGGCAAACCGGAAGAGGGCGCCATGATACGAACCCTGACCCTGCAACCCAAGCGGCAAGGCTTGCACTTGTTCACCCACGAAGTAGAAAAGCTGGTGCGCGAGGCAGGTCTGGCCGAGGGGCTTTGCACACTTTTTGTTCGACATACCTCGTGTGAAGCACAGGGATGTGCGAATGCCGCGGGCGCAGGATGCGCGTGAGCGGCCAGTTTGCGACCCACATGGATGTGGGGAGTGTCGCAAGGGCGCATGGAGCGCCCGCGACCTGATTCAGGAAAACGCCGACCCGACCGCCCGCTCGGATCTGGAACGCTGGTTAAACCGGCTGGTGCCGGAGCATGACGCGCTGTACCAGCACACGCTGGAAGGCGCCGACGATATGCCGGCCCACATCAAGGCGGCGCTGACTGCGGTCAGCCTGAGTATTCCCATCGTCGATGGCCGGCTCGCGCTCGGCACCTGGCAGGGGATCTACCTGTGGGAACACCGGCACCAGCCGGGCCGGCGCGAGGTGGTGGTGCATCTCGCAGGCTGACAGTGTGATGTCGGCAGGTTCACCCTCTCCCTAACCCTCCCCCATCAAGGGGGAAGGGACCATATGGCTCCCTCTCCCCTTGCGGGAGAGGGCCGGGGAGAGGGGGCTCGCTCCGCAAGCACGGAAACCAGCTTATCGCACCAGCCCACGACTTCCCCCAGCCAAGCCCCTTATAATCCCCGGCCTTCGCCAGCAGTTTCGGGCCAAGGCTCGAAACCCGCCCAAAGGCCCCCATTTCCAGCGGCTGACCACGCTCCGCCGCCTCAACACGCAGGAACCTCCATGTTCGGCAACCTTTCCGACCGTTTGAACGCCGCCCTGAAAAAGCTCTCGGGCCAGGGCCGCATCACCGAAGACAACATCAAAGACACGCTGCGCGAAGTGCGCATGGCGCTGCTCGAAGCTGATGTCGCGCTGCCGGTGGTCAAAGACTTTATCGCCAAGGTGAAAGACCGCGCGGTCGGCACCGAAGTGATGGCCAGCCTGACGCCCGGTCAGGCCTTCATCAAAATCGTCCGCGATGAACTCGTCGCGGCAATGGGCGAGCACAACGACGAACTCAATCTCGCGGTACAACCACCGGCCGTGATCCTGATGGCCGGCCTGCAGGGCGCCGGTAAAACCACCAGCGCCGGCAAGCTCGCCAAACTGTTGAAAGAACGGCACAAGAAATCGGTGCTGCTGGTGTCCGCCGACGTTTATCGCCCGGCCGCGATCAAACAGCTCGAAACGCTGGCGCAACAGGTTGGCGTGCATTTCTTCCCGAGCGCGGTTGGCCAGGACCCGGTCAAGATCGCCAAAGACGCCGTCGAAGAAGCCAAGCGTCGCATTTACGACGTGGTGATCGTCGACACCGCCGGCCGCCTGCACGTCGACAGTGAAATGATGGACGAGGCCAAGCGCATTCACGCCGCCGTCAGCCCCATCGAAACCCTGTTCGTCGTCGACAGCATGACCGGTCAGGACGCCGCCAACACCGCCAAAGCCTTCAACGAAGCGCTGCCGCTGACCGGCGTCATCCTGACCAAGGCCGACGGCGATGCCCGCGGCGGTGCCGCGCTGTCCATCCGCACCATCACCGGCAAACCGATCAAGTTCATCGGCGTTGCCGAAAAGCTCGATGGCCTCGAACCGTTCCATCCGGACCGCATCGCCAGCCGCATTCTCGGCATGGGCGATGTGCTCAGCTTGATCGAACAAGTCGAGCGCGAAGTCGACAAGGACAAAGCCGAAGCCTTCGCCAAGAAACTCAAGAAAGGCAAAGGTTTCGACCTGGAAGATTTCCGCGATCAGCTGCGCCAGATGAAAAAAATGGGCGGGCTGACCTCGATGATGGAAAAAATGCCCGGCTTCGGTCAGATCCCGGCAGCTGCCAAGTCGCAAGTCAATGATCGCGAACTGCTGCGTCTGGAAGCCATCATCAACTCGATGACGCCGGCCGAACGCGCCAAGCCCGACCTCATCAAAGGCTCGCGCAAACGCCGTATCGCGCTCGGCTCCGGCATGCAGGTGCAGGACGTCAACAAGCTCTTGAAGCAATACGATCAGATGAATGAGATGATGAAAAAACTGTCGTCAAAAGGCGGCATGATGAAGTTGATGCGCAGCTTGGGCGGGAAAATGCCGCCGGGGATGATGCCGAAGCGGTGAATTCTGGAACAAAACCAGAAGCCATCTCAAAAATAAGTTCGCAGAAGAATCACAAGGCAACCAAGCTGAACGAAGCCAAGGTAGTTAAAATCGTATCGGTCATAACGCACCAGGATGCGTCGGAAGTTCTGCAGCCAGGCAAACAAGCGTTCGACTTTCCAGCGTTTTCGATAACGGCGTAGTTCCCGGCCATCCTGGGTGGCT
>JBKBHF010000057.1:0-19454 GCA_046297695.1 Permianibacter sp.
CGCGGCCCCACAGCCGAGGCGATCGGCACGGTTTTCCCGCAGAAATTCTGCGTTCGCTCAGCTACAATGCGGCCACTTTTGCCGCCGGCCCTGAAAACCGCTTGCCGGCGGGCCGACTTGTCGAAAATTTGAGCGCGACCCATGAGCGAAGCCGAAAAACGCCCGAGCAATTTCATCCGGCAAATCATCGATGCCGATCTCGCCCGCGGCAAGCACACGACCGTGGCCACCCGGTTTCCGCCAGAGCCGAACGGTTACCTGCATATCGGCCACGCCAAATCGATCTGCCTGAACTTCGGTTTGGCGCGCGATTACCAGGGCACCTGCAACCTGCGCTATGACGACACCAACCCGGAAAAAGAGAGCATCGAATACGCCAACTCAATTGCGGAAGCGGTTGAGTGGCTCGGCTTTGCCTGGCATGGCGAAAAACGCTACGCGTCGGATTATTTCGAGCAGCTGTATCAGTATGCCGAAGAGCTGATCCAGAAAGGCCTCGCCTACGTCGATGATTCGACCCCAGAAGAAATGCGCGCGATGCGCGGCTCGCTGACCGAAGCCGGCAAGGAAAGCCCATACCGAAGCCGGACGCCCGCTGAGAATCTGGACATTTTCCGCCGCATGCGCGCCGGCGAATTCGCCGATGGCAGCAGAGTGCTGCGCGCCAAGATCGACATGAGCTCGCCGAACATAAACCTGCGTGATCCAGTCCTCTACCGCATCCGCCGCGCCCACCACTGGCGCACCGGTGACGACTGGTGCATCTATCCGATGTACGATTACACCCACTGCATTTCCGATGCGCTGGAAGGCATCACCCACTCGATCTGCACGCTGGAATTCGAAGACCACCGGCCGCTGTACGACTGGGTACTCGACAACATCACCATTCCGTGCCACCCGCAGCAAATCGAGTTCGCCCGCCTGCAACTCGAAGGCATGCTGACCTCGAAGCGCAAACTGAACGAACTGGTTCAACGCCAGATCGTTAGCGGCTGGGATGATCCGCGTATGCCAACCATCATGGGCTTGCGCCGCCGCGGCGTCACCCCAGCTGCGCTGCGCTTGTTCTGCGACCGCATCGGCGTCACCAAGCAGGATTCGGTGGTGGAGCTGCAGCAGTTCGAAACCTGCGTCCGAGACGATCTGGATCAGAATGCCGGTCGCGCCATGGCGGTGCTGAAGCCGGTGAAAGTCGTGATCGAAAACTGGCCAGCCGAGCGGGTGCAGGAGCTGAAAGCGCCGGCACATCCGCAAAAACCAGAAATGGGTGAACGCACGCTGTACATGACGCGCGAAATCTTCATCGACGAAAACGATTTCCGCGAAAGCACCGACGACAAGGACTTCAAGCGCCTGCTGCTCGGCGGCGAAGTCCGGCTGCGCAACAGCTACGTGATCAAGGCTGAACAGGCCATCAAGGATGCCAGCGGCACCGTCACCGAAATCCGTGCCAGCGTCGATCACAACACGCTGGGCAAGAACCCGGACGGCCGCAAGGTCAAAGGCGTGATCCACTGGGTCTCCGCCAGCCACTCGCTCAGTGCGGAAGTACGGTTGTACGAGCCGCTGTTCACGACGCTGCGCCCCTGGGAACTGGACGATTACACCAGCGGCCTCAATCCCCAGTCGCTGACGGTCATCGCCAACGCCCGGGTGGAGCCGTCACTGGCCACAGCCGCGCCGGAGACCCGCTTCCAGTTTGAGCGCGAGGGCTATTTCGTCGCCGACCGCTACGACTGCAAGCCGGGCAAGCTGGTGTTCAACCGGACCATCGATTTGAAAGATTCCTTTGCCAAGCTGGAAAACAAGGCCAAGTAATCCTATTAGTGTTGGTATCGATTTCCCCCAATGAGCGGCCGGCGGGCTGAGCCAGCTAGCATGCTTTGCCCGCGGCGATTTCCCTGACAGGAGACCCCCATGCCCCGTTCCCGCTTTGAAGAAGACGACGAACTCGAAGGCGTTTTTGAAGAAGAAGGACTGCTCGACGAGGACGGCGAGCTTGACGATTTCGAGGACGATCTCACCGACGAGTACGACGACGAACAACTGGAAGACCTCGCCGAAAGCGAAGAGGACGATGAAGATGATGACGAGGACGAAGACGGTCTCGACATCAACAAGGAAACCGAAGACTGGAGCGAATCGCTCGACGATATGGAATCCGACTACTGGGAAGACTACACCCGGGGTCCACGCTGAGTCGCGTTCCGCCTCTGTATCGATCTGTATCAAAACCGCCGCATTCGCGGCGGTTTTGTTTCCCCCCCCATGTACAGGGTTATGCCTGACCGAAGCTAACAGCCGAGCACATCATACAAGCTTGGCTATTTCCGCGACCTCCCGCACATTTTCCATGGTCGTTCCTGCTATCTTTGCGTTTACGGTGTAGATCGGAAACCCATGACCGCGTGTCGGGGTCAAATAAACGCATGGACTGGCACCTGTATTACGTTGGGTGCTCTCCGCAGTCGTTGTCATGCCGGTAAAACGTTTTGCCAGCAGCGTCACAATAGCTGTGCTGACCGCCTGCTATAACGGTCGTGCTGCCTGTTGTAGCTGTCTGCAAGGACATGACTTTGGCACTCTCAACGCAATTCCCCGCCCCGGCCCAGCCGGACCGGGTCACTCGACTTTGGCTCGCCCACCGGGCCGAAGAGGCCGCTTTGCACCTGATTCCCGAGGCTGCTCAGCTATGCGCCGAATTGTTCCAACGCCTGCCGGAAAACGAGGAACTCGTGTTGCTGGCCCGTTCGCCTGGCGTCAAGAATGAAGACGAAGCCCATGCTTGTCAGCGCGCGCTGGCAGAGACGGCATTTCATCTATCATTCACTGGCGGCAGCCATACGGTGCGGCTGAACATGATGCAGCTGTTCCAGCGTATCCGGTTGAAACCCGCATTCTATGATTACCTGGCCATCCGGCTGATCAGCCAGCAGCCGATCGGCACCAAAGCGGTCAGCCCGGAAATGCAACAATTCCATCGCGCCCGCACCGAGTTCTCGGCCGCGATGGACACCATCGTGCAGCAGCTGGAAAACCGCATCGAGCAGACGTTCCATGCCTGCAACGCCACCCAGTACATCTCGCTCTCGGCAGCAAAGGACATCGCGCGGATCGTGCTGCGTCAATACGTGCACGAAACCGCCGAAGTGCCGGAAGGTGAAGCCTTCACCGCTGAGTTCTTGCGCCGCTATCAGCGTCGCTTGGCCGGCCTGGAAGGTTAATTCGCCCGCCACAAGCTGATAGAATGCCAACGCCGCGCCATCATGACACGGCGTTTGTTGCCGTTGCCGCACTTGCAATGATCATTCGCAGGACAAGGATGTTGTATGTCGTCGCATTCGCTACCCGGCACAGGTGCGCGCCTCGCCTATCTTGATGGCGCCCGCAGTGTGTTGATGCTGCTTGGCGTGGCGCTGCATGCAGCCCTCGCCTATGCACCACATGGTCAATGGCTGATTACCGATCGCAGCCAGCATCTGTTCTTTGATTGGCTGGTTGAGATCATTCATCTCTTCCGGATGCCGGCGTTCTTTGCCATTTCCGGCTTCTTCTGCGCGATGACGCTGAGCAAACTCAGCCGCTCCATGTTCTTGCGCAAACGCCTGCTGCGCATCGGCGCACCACTACTGACCACGGCGCTGCTGCTCAATGTGCCGCTGTCGTTGCTGCTCAGCGGGCTCTGGCCAAAGTTTTCACCAGAACAAACCGATTACTGGCTACACGGCCGCTGGGTCATGCACCTGTGGTTTCTGTGGACGCTGATTCTGTTTTTCTTGCTGACGACGGCAACCGTCAGGTTCTGGCAACCGCTGCTGCAGCGCCATCACTTACCAGCATGGGGATTGTTGTTGTTGCCGTTGCTGACCGTGATCCCCGTTGCGGTGGCCAAGGCGTTACCAGCGGCGTACCAAGGCGTGCTTTGGTTGGGCTCGCCCTATGAATGGCTGCGCGATGGCATCTGGTTCGGACTCGGTTTGATTTTGTTTCATTGGTCAACCTGGTTGCGGCAATTGACTACAGCCACGTGGAGCAAGTCAGGCGGATCCGCCGTGATCGTAGTCGGCTTCCTTCTCGCGAGCACCAGCGGCTGGCTGCATCAGGAAAACCTTCTCGGCAAGATATGCGCCGCACTGCTGAGCGGCGCGGCGGTGCTGGCCAGCGTGCATCTGTGCCTGAGCTTTTTCCATTGGCTGTTCCCTCACGATCGCCCCTGGCTGCGCAGGCTGGCCGACAGCGCCTACAGCGTCTATCTACTGCACCATCCGATTGCGGTGTTACTGTCATGGGCGCTGTTGCCGTTGCCGCTGCCGCATTGGCAAAAATACGCTCTGGTGCTCGTGCCAACGGTGACAATTTCTCTGCTGCTGCATCAACGGCTAGTGCTACGTGTACCGCTGCTGCGGTTTCTGCTCAATGGCGTGCGCAGCCCCGGCTCAGGGCAGGCTCACGCGCAAGCAGCTGCCAGCAACCCCGTGCCGGCACAACGACTCTCGGAGTAACGCCGTCCAGCGCAGATAGCCAAACACATTCAAATGCAGGCCATCGCGTTGACTGTAAGCGTCGGACAGACTGCCATCGGCGGATGCAAACAAGGCCTGGATATCGAGAAACTCGCAATGCTGGCGCTGCCTGCACAACGCGCTCAGCTGCGCATTGAGCGCACTCACCCGAGTATTTCGCACCGACGCTTGCGGTTGTGCCGCGTGGACAGGCAACACTGCATTGAGCAGCACCGGAACCGACGCAGGTATCAAGTCTAGCGCAGCACGCAAATTGGCCACGATGGCTGCATCATCGCGCCAGCGCCAATCATTGCCTCCGATCTCGATGATGACCGCCGCCGCCTGCTCACGCGACGGGTGATACGGCAAGCGCATCAGCAAGCCCCGGCTGGTGTCCATGCCGATACCGAAATTGACCGCTCTTGGCGCCACTTCGCTAACCGCCATGCCCTGAATATGGCTGTCGCCGAACAGCAGGACGCTGCCCTCGGCCAGCTGAGGTTCCACCCGCAAATGATGCCCTGTGGTTTCACGAAAATACCGGCCCAGCTCCGGTTCACCGCTGCCACCAAACCACTGCCGATAGCGCCAAGCCCGTTCAGGCTCCATCAGCATCCGCGTCGACAATACCAGCAGAGTCATTATCAGCAGCGCAGCGATGCTGATCATTGTCCAGCAAAAATGCTTACTCATTGCCACCACCAATCGCGCAGTTCGTAATACCAGTACGTCAGTTGCGCGGCCAGCAACCCCAATCGGCCGTAGGTAGGCGGCAACCCAAACCGCTCGAAGCCATCCGGAATGGCGACGCGTTCGTGAATCGCCTTGGCCAACACTTCACCTGCCAGCGTCGTCGGGCCGACACCGTGGCCGCCAAACCCCATCGCATACCAGATACCATTCGGCAGACGGCCAATTTGCGGCATTTGATGACGGGCGTAGCTCATCAAACCGCTCCAGGCGTGCTCAATACGCACACCTTCCAGCTGCGGATAAACTTTCAGCAAATCACGATAGAGCAAGTCGGCAACCGCTTGCGGCGAGCGATCTTTAACGGAAATGCGACCGCCCCAGAGCAGACGGGTATCGGCCAGTGGCCGGTAATAGTCAAACGCAAAACGGGTGTCATAGACGGCGGCCTGTGTCTGCATGGCCGAGCTCATCCGCTCACCGAGCGGTTCTGTTACCATCACATAGGTCGCGATCGGCAACACCGATTTTGTCAATGCCGGATAAAGACGACCAATGTAGCCACCGCAGCAGAGTACCAACTCGCGGCAGAGAATCTCCCCTGTCGCGGAGCGGACGCGATGGCCGCGACCGTCTGAGGTGATCTCGTCAACACGGCTCTGTTCGTACAACGCAACTCCGCCGTCCTGCAGCGACGCCGCTATACCTTGGGCGTACTTGAGCGGGTGGAAGTGAAACGCATTGCGTTCATGCAAGGCGCCAAAATAGCGTTCCGTGCGCAGCCAGTCCCGGCACTGTGCGCGCGACACCGGCGCCCAATCGACCTCGAACTCGCGCAGCATGAATTCGCGGGTCTGCTGCAGGACACGATCATCATCAAACCAGTTTGCCAGCAGCACACCGGCATCATTGCGATCACAATCGATCCGGTAACGCTCAATGCGCCGACGGATCAGGGCAACGGCATCCAACGTCAGTTGATACAGCGCACGCGCACGCGGTCGGCCAAGCTGGCGGATCAACTCGGCATTGCCGAGACTGAATCCACCAAAAACAAAACCGCCATTGCGGCCGGAGGCGCCAAAGCCAATCTGCTCGGCCTCCAGCACCGCTATCGAGCGGGCGCCACGTTCTAGCAAGCCCAGCGCCGTTGCGAGCCCAGCAAAACCACCGCCGATGATCACCACATCGGCTTCCTGCCGGCCCAGCAACGAAGGATAACGCGCGCCGGCACTGCTGGCGCGATAATAGGTCATATCAGGATGCATGGAGACTCTGGCTCAGCTACCGATCTGTTCCACCGGTGGCGCCACTTTCATCACTTCTTCGATGGTGGTCAGGCCGCCCGCAACTTTATACGCGCCGCTGATACGCAGCATCTGCATGCCGTCTTTCAGGCCTTGCTCGCGCAGCGGGCCAACATCGCAACCGGGTCGGATCAAGCGTTGTAATGCCGGGGTGATCATCATCAACTCATAAATGCCCTGACGCCCCCGATAGCCAGTATCGCGACACTCGTGACAGCCTTTCGGGGCATAAATGGTTTCCGGCATCGGCACCTTGAAGGGATGCACCAACTCCTGCCACTTCTTCTCGTCTGGCTTGGTTTCCTGCTTGCAATGCGGGCAGAGCGTACGCACCAGACGCTGCGCCATGACACCGAGCACGGTCGCATTGATCATGTATGGCGGCACGCCGATATCGATCAGTCGCGTAATCGCCGTGGCAGCATCGTTGGTGTGCAGCGTTGACAGCACGAGGTGGCCGGTCAGCGAGGCCTGAATCGCCATTTCCGCCGTTTCCAGATCGCGGATTTCGCCGATCATGATGATGTCGGGATCCTGACGCAGCAGCGCCCGCACGCCGGTTGCAAACGTCACGTCGATATCGTGATTGACCTGCATCTGGTTGAACGAGCCCTCAACCATTTCGATCGGATCTTCAACGGTGCAAACGTTGACCTCCGGCTTGGCCAGATGCTTCAGCGAGGTGTACAGCGTCGTCGTCTTACCGGAACCGGTCGGGCCGGTGACCAGCACGATACCGGTGTTGTTGTTGATGAGTTGCAGCCACTTTTTCTCGGTCTGCCGCTCCAGGCCGAGCTCGGCGAAATGCTTGACCAGCACGCCAGGGTCGAAAATACGCGCCACCAGTTTCTCACCGAACGCGGTCGGAAGGGTCGACAGACGCAGTTCGACCTCCTGACCATCGGGGCTACGGGATTTGATCCGGCCATCTTGTGGCTTACGCTTTTCCGCCACGTCCATACGGCCGAGAATCTTGAACCGTGCGAGCACCGCCTGACCTATCGCGGCAGGCAGGTCATAGACCTTTTGCAGCACGCCGTCGATGCGAAAACGGATGTACGTTTTCTCGCGCCTCGGCTCCATATGAATATCGGAGGCACGCTGATCGAATGCATACTGCAACAACCAGTCAACGATACGGACAATGTGCTGATCGTTGGCGTCAACTTCGCCGGCCCGCCCCAGATCCACCAGCTGCTCAAAGTTGCCGACTTTGGATTCGCTGCCTTCGACATTGGCACCTTTGACCGAACGCGACAGCTGGTAAAATTCGGTCTGATAGCGCTTGATGGCAACCGGACTCGCCAGCACCAGCCGGATGTCCTTGCGAATGGTGTGCTGCAACGTTGGGATCCAGCTGGTGACTTTCGGCTCCGACGTCGCGATCACGACGAAGTTGTCACCCACCTCGACACACAGAATCTTGTGCCGCTGGGCAAACGGCAACGACATCACCGTTGTTACCGCATCGACATTGATTTTGAGTGGATCGAGACGGTAATACGGCATTCCGGCCTTGCCCGCGACCCATTCGGTCAGGTATTCCGGCGACAAAATGTGGTGCGGCACCGGCACCGTTTTCAGATCAAGCTTGGCGACCTGGGCGATGGCCGGTTCTGCCGTGTTGCCAGACGCGCGCACCCGCAGCTTGGCGGTCTGCAATTGCTGATCGTTGATCAGCCCTTCGCGGTGCAACGCATCCAACAGCTCCACCGGTTGGATCGGACGATCCTTGTTTGCCGCTGGCGCCTCTTTCGTCACGTCCTTTGCGGCTTCCTTCACGGACTCTTTGCCTGCTTCTTTCGCCATGCCTGCCTACTCGTTCTTGTTCTTGGTCACAGAGCCCGGCGCTCGCCGCTCAACCCTGCTCCAGCAAATCCTTGATCACGACGCCCGCCACGGTCAGACCGAACAGCGCCGGCATGTAACTGATGGTGCCGTTGACCGCGCGCGGCCGGCCGATCGACGTCGGCTCGGGCGGCAGCGGGTCGCGTGGATGCTCCAGCGAGTACACCGCTTTGATGCCTTTCTTGACGCCCATCCGGCGCAGCCGCCGGCGCACATGTTTTGCCAGCGTGCACATTTCGGTCTGCCGGATATCGCCAACGCGGATCAACGTCGGGTCCAGCTTGTTGCCGGCGCCCATCGAACTGATCACAGGGCGACCGTTGTCATAGGCCGCCTTCAGATAGTTGACCTTGCTGTTCAGGCTGTCAATGGCGTCGATCACGTAATCAAACGGCTGCTGCATGAAAGCCGGCATGTTCTCGGCTTTCAGGAATTCCTTGACCACATTGAGCTTGCAGGTCGGGTTGATATCGAGAATGCGAGCCGCCATCACATCGGCCTTGTACCGGCCGACGGTGGAATTGAGCGCGACCAGTTGCCGGTTCAGGTTGGAAGCCGCCACCACATCGTGATCGATGATGGTCAGCTCGCCGATGCCACTGCGCGCCAGCGCTTCGGCGACAAACGAGCCGACCCCGCCAAGCCCGGCAAGGCAAACATGCTTGTTTTGCAGGCGTTGGATGCCTTCGTCGCCAACAAGGATATGGGTGCGCTGATACAAACCGTCCATCGGGACCTCTGCTGCAATCGGTAGATGAATTCAGTCCAGCCGCTATGCGGCCAGTTCAGTAAAGCCGCAACGCGGCATCTTCAGCGCAGCCGCAACGCGGCCTTGCTGTTCGCCGTGGTGACGGCGGCAATCTGTTCCGGCGGCTCGCTGCGCAGACGGCACAGCGCCTGAAAATTACCCAGCAGCGCCAGCGGCGAATTGTGCTCGTCCGGCCAACCGGCCGGCTTCATGTCGGGCGCGTCGGTTTCCAGCACGATGCTGTCGAGCGGCAAGGTCGCAGCCAGCTTGCGCACGCGGGTCGCACCTTCATAGCTCATCACACCACCAAAGCCGAGTTTGAAACCGAGCTTGATGAATTCGCGCGCCTGCTCGGCACTACCGGCAAACGCATGGACAATACCGCCTTGACTGAACTTGCGTTTTTTCAGCGTGGCGAGCGTCGCATCATGCGAGCGGCGCACATGCAGAATGACCGGCAGGTTGGCCTGCTCCGCTACGGCCAGTTGCGCTTCGAACAGCTGCTGCTGCCGGTCCCGATCGAGCGTTTCGACCAAATAATCGAGACCAATTTCGCCGATGGCACACGGCGATTCCTGCTGCACCCATTCGGCGAGGCTGTCGATGTGTGCGGCGGTATGTTCATCGAGATAGATAGGGTGCAGACCGAGCGCCAGCACCAAAACAGGGCGAGGCCGGACGAAATCCGCCAGCGCCGGCCAGCGCGCGGCCGTGGTCGCCGGCACTACGATGCGGCCGATACCTTCAGTCACGCAGCGCGCAATCAACGCATCCGCCTCTTCAGACAGCGGCGGATAGTCGAGATGGCAGTGGCTGTCGATCAGTTGCAGCATGGCTGTCGCAATCGGCCTCGTCAGATTCTCTTGCTGCGGGAGCAGACAAGCCCGCTCCCATAGAAAAGCTCAACCGTGTTCGCGCGTTTCGAAGAACTTGACATCCGGGTAACGCTCCATGGTCAGCCGCAAGTTGACCATGGTCGGCGCCAGATAAGTCAGGTTGTCGGCATTGTCGAGCGCGAGGTTGTCGAAGCACTTTTCCTTGAACTCTTCGAGCTTCTTCTCGTTATCGCAGCGCACCCAGCGCGCGGTGCTGACGCTGATCTGCTCGTACGCCGCTTCGACGTTGTATTCGCTCTTCAGCCGGTGGGCGACCACGTCGAACTGCAGCATGCCGACCGCACCGAGGATCAGATCGTTGCTGTTCAGCGGCCGGAACACCTGGGTCGCTCCCTCCTCCGACAGTTGGATGAGGCCCTTCTGCAGCTGCTTGCTCTTCAACGGATCTTTCAGTCGGACCCGGCGGAACAGTTCCGGCGCGAAGTACGGGATACCAGTGAATTTGAGCGGCTCGCCTTCACTGAAGCTGTCGCCGATCTGAATACTACCGTGGTTGTGCAAACCGATGATGTCACCCGGATAGGCCTCTTCGACGTGCTCGCGGTCGCGCGCCATGAAGGTCAGCGCATTGCCCATGTTGACGTCGCGGCCGATGCGGACATGGAACGCTTTCATGCCCTGGGTGTATTTGCCGGAGCAGACACGGGCGAAGGCGATCCGGTCGCGGTGCTGCGGGTCCATGTTTGCCTGGATCTTGAACACGAACGCCGAGAATTTTTCTTCGGTTGCCTGCACGTCACGCTGCTGGGCCACCCGATGGCTCGGCGCCGGCGCCCACTCGACCAGACCGTCGAGCATTTCCTCGACACCGAAGTTGCCGAGCGCGGTACCGAAGAACACCGGCGTTTGTTTGCCGGCCAGAAACGCGGCTTTGTCGAATTCATGGCTGGCGCCTTGCACCAGCTCCAGCTCGTCACGGAATTGCTGAGCCAGATCACCAATCGCCGCATCGAGATCGGGATTGTTCAGGCCCTTGATGACCCGGCGTTCCTGAATGGTGTGGCCGAGGCCGGACTGATACAGGTACACCTCGTCACGCTGCAAGTGATAGATGCCCTTGAAAAACTTGCCCATGCCGATCGGCCAGGTCACCGGCGCGCATTGAATGTTCAATACGCGCTCGACTTCATCGAGCAACTCGATCGGCTCGCGGATATCGCGGTCCATCTTGTTGATGAAAGTGAGAATGGGCGTGTCACGCAGCCGGCAAACCTCCATCAGCTTGATGGTGCGATCTTCAACGCCTTTCGAGCCGTCGATCACCATCAACGCCGAGTCGACCGCGGTCAGCGTGCGGTAGGTGTCTTCCGAGAAGTCCTCGTGACCGGGCGTGTCGAGCAGGTTTACCACGCAGGATTTGTACGGGAACTGCATTACCGACGTGGTCACCGAGATACCACGCTGCCGCTCCAACTCCATCCAGTCCGAGGTCACCGCCTTGGCCGAACGCCGGCTCTTGACCGCACCGGCGACCTGAATCGCACCGCCGTGCAGCAGCAGTTTTTCGGTCATCGTCGTTTTACCGGCGTCGGGGTGGGAAATGATGGCGAAGGTGCGGCGACGCGCGACTTCGGACTGGTGCTGATTCATGGAACGGCAAACCCGGAAAAAATGGGGCGCCGATTATACCGGAGCTGCCGCCCGCACCGGGTATGGAACGACCGGAAATGGCCAGATTTCGGCGGTTGGCCCGCTCAGCCGACGGTGTTGGCCGCCAGCGCCAGCGACATCGCCATGACAATGCCATCCTCCCGGCCTTCCAGCGCCGGGTAATAGCCCTTGCGATAGCCGATACGCTCGAAACCAAGCTTCTGGTACAGCGCCTGCGCGCCAAGATTGGAGACCCGCACCTCAAGCAAGGCGCGACTACAGCCACTGCTGCGCGCCAGCAACAGCCATTCCTGCATCAGCAACTCGCCATAGCCCTGCCGATGGCAATCCGGGTCAACACAGACATTGAGCAGATGCGCCTCATCCAGCACACGCTGGCCGATGAAATAGCCCAGCAACTGCTCGCCGCGCCAGAGCGCGAAACAATCATAGCGGGCGATCAGGCAATCGTAGAAAACGCCGTAGCTCCACGGCACCGGGTAAGCGCGACGTTCGATGGCATGAATGGCATCGAGTTCGGACTTGGCGATGGCGCGAAGCAGCAGGCCGCTGCCCAACGCGCGCATCAACGAGAACCATCGCTGACCGCACGGGCCAGCAAACCAGACAGCAGGCGCAGATCCTCCCACGCCAGCCGCTTCAGCGAGCCGTTCTGGCGCAGTTCATCCGGATGGTAGGTGACCACCACGCGCGACGAACCGAACAGGTGCACGCGACCGCGCAGCGGCATCGCGACCTCGTTACCGAGCAGCAAACGGGCGCTACGCTCACCCAACACGAGTACGGTATCGGGCACGGCAATCGGCTCGCCGCCGCCAACGCCGAGCAGCGCAATCGCGCTCGGCACGCCAAGCTCCGCGAGCATGGCCTGCAACAAGGCGCCCGCCGCCGTATCGACATGGAGCAGCGTATCGCGTGGCGATTTTTCCGCCATCGCGAGTACCAGCAGCGGCGCTTGCGCGGCGGTCCGCAGCAAGCGGCCACGCAGGCTCGCAGCGGCGCTCGGACCGCCATTTGCGGCTATCGTTGTTACCGGCGCCATCGGCACAGCCGCCTTGGCCGGCTCATCTACTGTTGGCGGCGTCGCTGTTGACCGCGCGAAAGAGGCAACCGGCGCGGCGCTCGACAACGGCGCTGTGACTTCCGAAACCGAAGCATTTTCGTTGCCAGCACGTGCAGGCCCAGAAGAAGCCGCCGGCAACTCAGCGACACCTTCCGGCGCCTCGGAGACAGTCTGCGCGGAGACGGCTGCCGCGTCGTCATGGCGCGGCAGCCACTCGGTAATACCAAGCCGGCGCAGTGCAGCGCTGCGATCAAGACGGGCCATCACACATTCATCCGCAACAGGGTTTGCACTCAGTGCGCACCATGTGGATGCAGGCGGGCCTCAACCGATTGCAGCGTGTTCAGGGCATGCAAGTAGGCCTTGACCGAGGCCACCACAATATCGAGATCGGCACCATGACCGGTGACAATGTGGTTATCGTGCTCAACGCGCACGTTCACTTCGACCTGCGAATCCATGCCCTTGGTCACCGCATTGACCGTGAACTCTTCGACGTTCACGTCATTGCCGACCAGTGAATTGACCGCGCGATAGGCCGCATCAACCGGGCCATTGCCCTGTGCTTCGGCTTTCTTCTCGCTGCCATTGATCGACAGCACCAGCGAGGCAGCCGGGATTTCACCGGTTTCGCTGTGCACTTTCAGGCTGACCAGACGCAGCGCTTCGTTGACCTGAATCTGCTGGCTGTCTTTCGCGATAGCGAGCAGATCGTCATCGAAAATCTCGTGCTTCTTGTCGGCCAGATCCTTGAACCTGGCAAACGCAGCATTCAAATCCGCCTCGTTGGCGAACGTCACGCCGAGCTCAGCCAGATGGCTCTTGAACGCGTTGCGGCCGGAGTGCTTGCCGAGCACCATGCGGTTGGTCTTCCAACCCACGTCTTCGGCGCGCATGATCTCGTAGGTCTCGCGGTTTTTCAGCATCCCGTCCTGGTGAATGCCGGACTCATGGGCAAAGGCGTTGCTGCCGACAATCGCCTTGTTCGGCTGCACCGGAAAACCCGTGACCCGCGACACCAGCTTCGAGGCTGGCACGATTTGCGTGGTATCGACATCGACATAAACCGGGAAGAAGTCCTTGCGGGTGCGTACCGCCATGACAATCTCTTCGAGGCTGGCGTTCCCAGCACGCTCGCCCAAACCGTTGATGGTGCACTCGACTTGGCGGGCGCCGTTCATGACCGCATCCAGCGAGTTGGCAACCGCCAACCCCAGATCGTTGTGGCAGTGCACCGAGAAAATGGCTTTGTCAGAATTCGGAATGCGCTCGATCAGTTCGCGTATGGTCGCGCCGTACTGCCGCGGCATGGCATAGCCGACGGTGTCCGGAATATTGATGGTGCGAGCGCCAGCATCGATCACCTTCTCGATGATGCGGCAGAGAAAATCGATGTCGGAGCGGCCGGCATCTTCACAGGAGAACTCGACGTCATCGATCAGGCTGCGTGCCTTGGTCACCGCACGCACCGCCTGCTCGACCACTTTGTCCGGCTCCATCTGCAGCTTGTACTTCATGTGGATCGGCGAGGTCGCGATAAACGTATGGATGCGACCACGTGCGGCCGGTTTCAGCGCTTCGGCGGCACGTTCGATGTCCTTGTCGAGCGCCCGCGACAGCGAGCAAACCGTCGAGTCCTTGATGACCGAAGCTACCGCCTGCACCGACTCAAAATCACCGGGGCTGGCGATGGCAAAACCAGCCTCGATCACGTCCACTTTCATTTTTTCCAGCAGACGGGCAATGGCGATCTTCTCGTCCTTGTCCATCGACGCGCCGGGGCTCTGCTCACCGTCACGCAGGGTGGTATCGAACAGGATCAGCTTGGGCTTGTCGCCGGCTACATGGGCACTCATGAGGCAAGACTCCTGACCGGTCCCGGAATGGCCGGTACGCTACACGGGGATATATATGGATCATACCGCCGACGGACGTACCAGCCCAAGCTGGCCAGTAGCGGAAGCGTTAGAATATCGGGCCAGATGCCCTCAGCTTTGATAGCCCTTCCGTATGTTACGTCAACCAGATTTGCCCGCTCAGATTGCCGCCGAGCTGCGCGAGCGGGACTACCTTGTGATACCGGACGCCATCACCGCCGACGCCGTCGCCGCGCTTCGCGACGAACTCCTGCAGTTTCGCGAACAAGGCCGTCTGCAGCCCGCGGCGGTGGGCCATGGCAATGCCCGCCAACTGGCAGCGCAGACACGCTCCGATCTGACTTACTGGCTAACGGGTGAGACGCAGGTTCAGCAGGGCTGGCTGACCGCCATGGCAGATCTGCGCGAAACGCTGAATCAGCAACTCATGCTCGGCTTGGTCGAGTACGAATGCCACTATGCCTGCTACCCGCCCGGCAGCTTCTATAGGCGCCACGTCGATGCCTTTCGCGACAACAACGCCAGACAGGTGTCAACGGTGTTGTATCTAAACTCAGGCTGGTCACCGACCGATGGTGGCCAGCTCTGTCTCTACCGCGAGCAGGACTTGCTGGAAACCGTGCTACCGCATGCCGGCACCCTGGTGGTCTTTCTGACCGAATATGTGCCGCACGAGGTACTGGTTGCCAACCGCGAACGGCTGAGCATCGCCGGCTGGATGCGCCGGCGGGCCGATACGGTCATCTGAGCGCGTGAGCGCCGTTCATCGCCTGTCTGTAATGGCATCAAGCGCTTGCCATACTGGGGCAGTTCGTTTCGTTGAATAACGCCGACCACGCCGACTGGATTAGCTGGCGTTCTTCGCTCGATTTCATACCCAAAAAAAGCGCCCTGGGGCGCTTTTTTTGGCAAACGATTCCGTTCACGGAATCTTGTACACCACTTTCACCGAACCGTCGACCGCACTGCTGTCGATATAGCCAATCATGTTCGGATTGGCTGCCACCAGTTTCTTGACGTCGGCGCTACCACCAACATCTTTCGGCGGCGTGCCCTTGCCGGTGAACACCAGCTGCGACCAGTAGGCCTTCAACTGCGAGGCGTTCTTCTTGACCACCGCATCATTGAACTTGTCACGAGTTGCCTCGCCTTCATTCTGGTTGATCGGTACCGCCGATTCACCATTAGGGAATGACTTGGCTTTACCCAGGAACAAGCGGCTGATATCGTCCTCGCTCAAGCTGTCAAAGCCTGCACTTGGATGCACCACCACCGCCACTTCTGCAAACACCCCGCCAGACAGCGTCAACAGCAGGGCAGCAAACACGGACTTTTTAGCGCTCATGTTTATCCCCTCCTGTTAGAACACGGTCGAAATGGCGAACGACACGACCTTTTGGTCGCCCAAGACGTCATTGGTATAGTCATCGACCTGCAGTTTGAAGGCCGCAGAGGATGTGAAATCCCAACGAAGTCCCACAGACACCGTATCCGAGTCTTCAACAGTGGCTTCCGCGAGGCCGTCCAACACCCCGACAATCAAGGCATCGGTAGCGTTGGTTATAGTAATGCCACTGGAAAGATCTGCGGCTTCATCCCTGGCACGCGCGCCAGTCGCATGGAGAAGAAAATCTCCAAACCGAACGCCCAACATCAAATAGCTACGCTTGTCTATCGAGAATGGAGCATCCTCTATCTCAAACTCGATAGTTTCTCCGGATGCGACAAAGGTTCCGGTATCAATCGTGAATCCAAGCGCCAAGAAATGGCCGTCGTCATCGGTCTTCAAACGATCAATGTTGCTATTGAACCCGAGCGCGGGGAGAACTACGTCAGTAAAGCCAGAAACCGTACACGCAGTTGGACCAAACACCCCCTGCAGACTCGGACAGAACGCACCGGGAACTATCGTATTCCCCTCATATCCCGTCAATGCAAGTTCGGCCTGATGATACGCTGCTCGCATTGTGAACCAGTCATTTCCGATCGTGAACGACAATCCCATCTGATTGCGCAGTTCGGTGCTGAGTTCAGCCTGCAAATTTTCATTGAAGAAGCTGTCGGTCAGCGCGCCAAAGTAGCCCTGAATTGAACCATCCCATGACCCCAGTGAGTACTGCTTGATGAAGTCGATTCCCTGGACATTGTTAAAAGGCAGGTAATAAACCTCGCGAGGAGCACGAATCCAGCTGAAAGCATAACCCACGTCGACATAGTCAGAGTACAAGTATAGTGGAGTACGAAACCTTCCCATGCGCCAAGTAAAGGTATCCGTCACTGCATAACTTAGATACGCCCACTCAGCATCTACCTCATAGTCATTTATGCCGCGCGCGATAAGCTGCCCTGTTACGGTCAATTTATCATTAACCGCCGACGACACCTGCAGACCAAATACAGTGTCATTGTCAAAGGTAAAATCTTCTTCCACGTAGCCTGCGTAGTTCTCTGATTCATCATCATCAGCGACACCGGCACCAGCAGTCAAAAACCCACTGACAGTGACATCACCAGCATGCGAAGCTCCTGCTAACACAGCAAGAACAGCCGCCGCTATCACACTCACATTTTTTTGCATTACCGTCCTCCTCAAACACATCTCTGCTAAACGCGTCAACACAACCCGAGACTAGATACTGAACTGACGCGCAACCGACTCCAACTTCCCAGCCAGACCTGCCAACTCATTACTGACGTCTGCCATACGGTTGGCGCTGGCGGACGTTTTTGCCGCATGCTCGTTGATCTCGGAAACACTGCTGACAATGGTTTGTGCAACGCGCTGCTGCTGCTCGGTAGCTTCAGCGATGCGGCCATTCATGCTCGAAATACTGGCGACTGTCTGGGTTATTGCCTCCAGACTGCTGCCGGCGGCGCCCGAATTGGTTACGCTGACCTCTGCTTGCCGCGTCCCCTTGCTCATCACCTCAACCGCGCTGCGTGCGGCACTCTGCAGTCGTTCGATCATGCCTTGAATTTCCGAGGTCGACTGCTGGGTCCGCGACGCCAGCGTCCTCACCTCATCGGCGACAACGGCAAAGCCGCGCCCTTGTTCGCCGGCTCGAGCAGCCTCGATTGCGGCATTAAGCGCGAGCAAATTGGTCTGCTCGGCGATGTTGCGAATTACATCAAGAATCGTCCCGACCGCAGCGCTGTCGGCATCGAGCTGTTTGATCACATCCGCAGCAGAACGCACATCACGGGCCAGCGCTTCGATTTGTTGGACGGTTTCCTTAACCACCCGCAGACCAGCCTTTGCCTGGCCATCTGCTTCCTGCGCCGATGCAGCGGCGTCCGCTGCACTGTGGGCAACCGACTGCACACTGCTATTCATCTCATTGACGGCGTCCTGAACACGCCGACCGCCATTCTGCTGCTCGCTGACCTGGGAAAGGGTTTCGGTCGTTGCAACCTTCAACTTCTTCGCCAACTCGGCCAGTGGTAACGCAGTTGCAACCACATCGCCAATAATGCCCTGCAGCTTCGCCACGAATGCGTTGAACCACTCGACGAGCTCGCCAATTTCATCCGTACTTTCCTTGCGAATACGGCGTCGCAGATCCCCATTGCCCTGGGCGATGTCCTTCAGCGAATCCACTACGTTGGCAATGTTCCGGCGCAATGCGGAGGCAATCGCAAGGCCTATCACGAAAAGCAGTGCAACAGTGCCAACCCCAACGGCAATACCGATTACGACCGTGCGCTGGGCAGCAGCATTGGCACTATCGATACTATCGGTGAACGCTTTCCGCTGGGCATCCCGGAACGCTGTCAGCGCCTGTTCGATACGCTGGTAGGAACTTGTCATTTCAGCAGCTTTGCTCTCCAGATTGGCAAAATCCGCTGTGCCCTTGATCATCTGCTCAGACAGCGTCACTGCAACATCCAGATATGCCGTCAGGGCCTGATTGAGCTTCTGCACCTCGTTTGAGGCATCACGGTCCAGATCGGCCAGCGCCCGGATCTCCGTCTGCAACACATTGGCTCGCTGCTTTACCGCGCTCAGCGCATCTTCCTCGCCAGCAGACACCGCGGACTGCAGACCGTCACGAATTTGCCCCAGCGTAACCAACTGCTTTTCAGCCGACTGCAGCACCGGAAACTGCACATCACGTGCACGCTCCAGCAGCACCACATTGGAACTTGCCGTCCAATAGCTCACGATCAGGTAGAAGAAGAAACCAATGGCTCCCGCGATCGGGATTAGCAGTACTTTCTGACGTATCGAAAGACCGGACAACCAGTGCATGCTGGAATTACCTCTCAAGCCCCATGTCGGACCAGGGACTGCTCCCGAACTGAAGTGTAGATGCAGACGCTCGTTTTGCCAGTTTGCTGACGAAAGTCGAGATCTGAGGGCGAGCCAACGAGGCGTTATCGACCAAACGGCGAGAATCTGAATCCCATAGGGAATCATCGCAGCCTGTGACAGCAAGGCAGTGACCAATCCACGGCTCACGAAAATACGATTACTGATATCGTTCGATGCAAAACTTCGAGTAGCCGATTAAATGAATAACGGTCATTTATTGAGCTAGGGCTACATGGGGCGAGAGTTCTGTGGCACAACTGCTAACCTGGCGTTGTGGGCCGGCACCACTGTCGAAAAGCCCCCAGCTGCGGGGTTGGCGCAGGGAGTGCGCACGGAAGTAGAGCCCCCGCCCCGCCGAGCCCCCCCCCCCTGCAGCAAACAAGTCTGCACTGGCGAAGATGGCAGCGATACTGGCGAGCTAGGAGGATTCACACTACGAACCTGGCGCTGACCTACTTGGCCTCGCGCGGGAGGTCGAATCGGTTGACTGCGACGCTATGGGTCGCATGGAGACTGCTCGTCGAGCATGGCGCGCATTATGCGTTTGGCGATGACCTACTTGGTCAGGCGCATCCCTGCGCCTGACCGGCTGGC
>JBKBHF010000058.1:0-19415 GCA_046297695.1 Permianibacter sp.
CGGCTTGGAATTGAATGCGATTCATGGCCATCGCGGCATCCCCTATAAACAGAATGCCGCTACCATGCCGACATGGCGGGCGCAATTGCTGCGCCCGCTGAGACAGCTACCTAATCAGGTTGTTTTTTACCATGAGACGGTGGGGTTTCTTGCCGCCGCTTACAGGCGCAGGCCGCCGTCGATTTCCAGCACCCGGCCGGTCAGGTAATCATTTTCCAGAATGAACTGCACGGTTTGCGCGATATGTTCCGGCAGGCCCATCTTGCGCAGCGGAATGCCGGCTTCGATTTTGCTGATGACCTCGGGCTTCATGCTGGCGGTCATGTCGGTGGCGATGAAGCCGGGGGCAATCGCCGCCGCGCGGATGCCGTAGCGCGCCAGTTCTTTTGCCCAGGTGACGGTCATCGCCGCGACGCCGGCCTTGGCCGCGGCGTAGTTGCTCTGACCGATGTTGCCGGCGCGGGAAATGCTGGAGATGTTGATCAGCACGCCAGCGCGACCGTGCTCGATCATCTGGGCGGCGGCTTCGCGGCCGCACAGGAATACGCCGGTCAGGTTGACGTCGATGACTTTCTGCCAGTCACTGAGACTGAGTTTGCTTTCGATGACACCGTCTTTGGCTTTGACCAGCAGGCCGTCGCGGATGATGCCGGCGTTGTTGATCAGCGCATCGACCGGACCGAGTCCGGCCTTGATGCGGTCAAACAGGGCGATCACTTCGGCTTCGTTGCTGATATCGGCCAGAAACGCGTCGGCGCGCGCACCCAGCTGACGGCATTCGGCCAGCACTTTTTCCACCGCTTCGCCATTGCGATCGATGAGCGCCAGGGCGGCGCCCTGGCTGGCGAGCTTCAGCGCCATGGCTTTGCCGAGGCCTTGACCGGCGCCGGTGATGGTGATCAGGGAATTGCGAATCTGCATGGCGACTTCTCCCGCGTCTGGCGTTTGCTGCAATGCACAAAAACGCCGGCACTATAGCAGGATTAAGCGCAGGAATCAGGCCCGGATTCGCCGCCGCTGGCGGGCCGGGCCACTTTGCGGGCGCGCGTTATCATGATTTCGCGGTGATAGTGCTTACTTACAGAACGTTGCGCAGACCCAGCTCGGTTGGCCACGGCGCGAAGTAGTACTGCTGCTGAAGATAGGCGTCGGGCTGTCGGCGCAGGTGGTGTTGCAGCAGGGTCAGCGGCACCACGAGCGGGATTTTTTCCTGCCGGTAGTCGTCGATCAGCGCGGCCAGTTCTTCCCGGTCGCTGCTGTCCAGGCTGCGTTTGAAATAACCGGCGATGTGCTGCAGCACGTTGACGTGCCGTTTGCGGGTGGCCTTGCGCTTGAGCGCCGCCATGAATTCGCTGGCGTAGCTGTCGAGCCAGTCGTGGCTCAGCCGGCCCTTGAGCTCGGCCACCATGCGGCCCAGCCGGCGGTAGGCAGCCTCGTTGTGGGCGAGCAGGATGAGCTTGTAGCGAGTATGAAAGGCGATGACGTCGGCCTTGCCGGGCTGGCTGGCGCGCAGTGCCTGCCAGCGCGCGTAGGCGTAGACCCGGGTGATGAAATTCTCGCGCAGCACCGGATCATGCAGCCGGCCTTCTTCTTCGATTGGCAGTAGCGGAAAATGCTGCGCCAGCCGGGTCGCGTAAATGCCGCCGGTGTGCTGCGGCAAACCGCCGCTGGCGCCATGCAGCTTGACCCGATCCATGCCGCAGCTCGGTGATTTGCTTTTCAGCACATAGCCGGAAAGCCCTTGTTGTTGCGGCCGCTGCCGATCGGTCCAGGCGAGCATCTGATCGGTGAAATCGTCGTCCGGATTCTTGACGCCGCGCAGCCGGATTGCACCGCCGATGTTGGCGAGGTGAATGGTCGGTCGCGGCACGCCGAGGCCGATGCCGAGCTCGGGACAGAACGGCCGGTAATTGAAATAGCGCGCCAGCACATCGTTCAGGTAATCGTCGCGTTTGTGGCCGCCGTCGAAACGCACCGGCTCGCCGAGCAGGCAGGTGCTGATGCCAACCAGCGGTTTCTGCGGCAAGGGTTCAAACGCGATCATGCCGATCTCCTGAAAACAGATGCAGCGGATACGTTGAGCGCGGCCGGGCCGATCGGATCAGAACCGGCTGAACCGACGATTGCCGGACAGCAGGCAGGCCTCGGCCGCTTCGATATGTTCCGGATAGCCCATCAACACCAGGGTGTCGCCGGCGCGCAGCAACTCGTTGTTGGCCGGGTAGGGGTGCTCGATGCCGGCGCGGCGCAGCGAGGTGACTTCGACGCCCATCGCTTCCAGATTGAGCGCGCCGAGATGGCTGCCGGTGCCGGCCGAGTCCGGCGCCAGTGTCACCGGATGCAATTGCTGTGGCCGTTTGCTGCTGTCGCTGGTCATGTCGGCACCGGCGCCATAGAAGAATCCTTTCAGCTGCTTGTAGCGGGCGCGTCGTGCCTGCTGTACCCGGTGCAGGACTTTGTTGACCGGCACATCCAGCATCACCAACACGTGCGACACCAGCATCAGGCTGCCTTCGAGAATTTCCGGCACCACTTCGGTGGCGCCGCTTTCGCGCAGCTCGTCGAGATGGCTGTCGTCCTGGGTGCGCACCAGTACCGGCAGATCCGGATGCAGATGGCGCACGCGCCGGACGATGAGTTCGGCATGCTCGGCGCTGTCAACACAGACCACCACCATGCGTGCCCGATCGACACCGCAGGCGCGCAGGATTTCCGGCCGGCTGGCGTCGCCGAAAAACACCCGGACACCGGCTTGATTGGCTTCCTGGACCCGCTGGCTGTCGCGATCCAGCGCCAGCGCGCGGTAACCCTCGTGCTCGACAAAACGTACCACCAGCTGACCGACCCGGCCGAAACCGCAGACGATCACATGGTGATTCAATTCCTGCGCTGCCTGTTCGATCACCTGCAGCGGATCGCTGTCTTCGTCCTGTTTGTGCCGGCGTCGCAGCATCAGGTCCGTCAACCGGCCGCTGTGGCGCAAGGCAAGTGGCGCCAGCAGCATGCTGGCAATGCCGACCGTCAGGGCGACCGACACGGTGCTGGCATCCATCAGCCGGGTGTCCGACGCCAGGGCCAGCAAGGCAAAACCGAACTCGCCGACCTGCGCCAGCACCACGCCGGACACGATCGCTTCCCGGCGGCGCTCTTTCATCACCCGCAAGGCGAGATACACCACCAGCAATTTGATCAGGATGATCAGCGGCAGTGCCAGCATGATCACCATGGTGTGATCCACCAGCACGCTCAAGGTCAGCAGATTACCGATGCCGATGAAGAACAGGCCCATCAGCACATCGCGGAACGGCCGGATCTCCGCTTCGATCTGGTGACGGAACTGGCTTTCGCCGAGCAGCGTGCCGGCGAGGAAGGCACCGAGCGCCATCGACAGCCCCAGTTCGTGCGTCACCGCCGCCGCGACCAGTGTCACCAGCAGGCACACCAGCACGAACAATTCATCGCTGCGGGTGCGGCTGACCCAATGGAACAGCGGCGGCAGAATGCGCCGGCCAATCAGCACCAGCACGGCGGCGGCCGTCAGGCCTTTGGCAAAGGCGAGCAACAGGTGCTGGGTGATCTGGCCCTGATCCGAAGCGGCCAGCGCCGGCACCAGAATCAGCAGTGGCACCGCGGCCAAATCCTGAAACAGCAACACGCCGATCGCATTGCGGCCGTGCCGGGTGTTGAGTTCGCGCTGCGCCGCCAGCTGCTTGCTGACCAGCGCCGTCGATGACATCGCCAAGGCCAGCGACAACACCAATGCCACTTTGCTGTCCAGGCCGAACAGCACCAGCGGCAGACCGAATGCAACGGCGGTGCCGAGCATTTGGCTCGGGCCCAGCACGAACACGGCGCGGCGCAGGCTTTTCAGTTTCGGCAGCGAGAACTCGAGGCCAAGCGAAAACAGCAGGAAGACCAGACCGAGTTCACCGAGCAGGCGCAGCTCCGAGGATTCGCCATACAGCGAGTAGCCGAATTCGCTCAGCACGATGCCGGCGGCGAGATAACCGAGAATGGCCGGCAATTGCCAGCGCAGCAGGATCGCGATGACCAGCACGGTCAAGCCAAGCAGCATGATTCCTTGCAGCAGCATGTGCTGGTCGTCTCCCACGAGCGATCATCAAAACCGGCCGCTGGCAGCGGCCTGTTGCAGCGCGCGGATTATCAGCCGCGCGAGAAAATGTATTTTTCCCGTTTGACGGTCTTGACGCCGAAGCCGATGCCTTTCAGGCGCTCGAACACTTCATCGACCATGGCCGGGTTACCACAAAGATAGACCAGATCGTTGCCAGCCTGCGGCTCCAGCTGCTGCAGCCGATCGGTGACGCGGCCGGCGAATTCGTCGGCGCCGCTGACCGCGGCCCGCGACACGCACAGGCTGAAACGGAAACCGGAAAATGCAGCAGCCTGGGCCCGGAAGTCATCGAGATAAAACGCTTCGGCCTGATCACGGACACCGAACAACAACTCGACCTGCAAACCGTTCTGCAGCGCCGGCTGCATTTGTTTCAGCATTGAGCGATACGGTGCGACACCGGTGCCGGTGGCGATCAGCAGCAGGCGCTTGGGCAGCGCGTCCGGCCACACCAGCTGGCCATGCGGGCCGGAAAATGCGATCTCGGCGCCCGGTTGCGCCGACCAGAACCAGCGGGTGGCTCTGCCGTTCTCGACGTGGCTTGCCACCAATTCCAGGGTGTCGGCGGCGGCCGGATTGTCAGCCACCGTCGCAATGCTGTAACTGCGTTTGAAAATCTCGCCGTTTTCGTCCGGCAGGTGCAGGGAAACGAATTCGCCGGGGCGATAGGAAAAGTGGCCGCCATCGCTGCGGACGAAGCGCAGTCGACGGACATTGCGGCTGATCATGACCGAGTCGGTCAGACGAATGGGCGTTGCGAGCATGAATCGATCCTGAATGGTGCGATGCACAGTGTAGGGGGAGGGGCTGGCGAGCGTCCACCGTTCAGGATCGATTCAGTGCCGCTGCCGCCAAATGGCACCAGCTCGACGACGCCTGCGGCTGTCGGTCAGCAGACGCCCCGATGCGTCAGTTAATGCGGTAGCCGTTCGAATCCACTCAGGGAGTTTTCATCATGTTGCGCTCTGCCATCGCTTTTGCCCTTGCCAGCAGCCTGTCCGCGGCCTGGGCCGCCGATGCGCCGGTTGCCCAATCGCTCGGCGGTTATCAGTCCGACCGGGTCGCGACGGTTGCCAAAATGGCAAGCTCGCGTCAGGCCCGTTACCAGGACGGTCCGGCACGCACCGCGGCAGCGGCGAGCAAGATCGGCGAAGGCATCAGCCATCGCGACCCGTTGCGGGTCGCGGCGCAGGCTGCCGTCAGCAAACAAACTGCGGCCGAACCGGACCGCCCTGCCCATGTCACGCTGCGCAAAAGTGCCTCGCATGATTTCCGCCTGTGGGATGCCGGCCGCAGCCTGATCAGCGATGCCGATGACGATGGTTATTACCGCCGTTTTGAAATCCGCTTTGATGCCGATGTCAGTTACGGCGATGCCCGGGTCTACGCCAAGCTCTATTTGCGCCGGGTCGGCGACAGCGGCGACTGGCAGCACTACTACACGACCGATGATTTCTGGATTCATGGCGAGAGCGACAGCGACGATTACTACGTCGAAACCGTGTTGAACGACGGCTACCCGACCGCCGAATACGACGTGCTGGTGGATCTGTACGAGAGTGGCTACAGCGGCATCGTTGCCACCATGGGACCGTTTGAGGACAGTTCCCTGCGCGATCTGCCGCTGGAAGACAGCGGCCTCGATCTGGACATTCCATATGCGGGCTTTGCCATTGGCGATGTCGACACCACGCTGCAGACCGATCGCGACAACGACGGCTACTACTCGCGCTTCACCATCAGCTTCGATCCGGATCATGACAGCGGCAGCCGCGCCGCCTACGCGGTGCTGCGTATCCGGGCGCCGGGCGGTGATTGGGAAACCGAACACACCTCGGCAATTTTCACGGTGGATGTCAGCGGCGATGCCGATCGCTACAGCTTCACCGCCGAATGGCAGAGCGGCTATCCGACTGCGCGCTATGACATTCAGATCGATCTGTACGATGCCGGCAGCCAGCAGCTGGTCGCCAGTGTCTCCAGTGAGCGGCCGGAACTGTCGCGGGTGCCGCTGGAAGATGCCGGTCGTGATAGCAACCCCGGCGGTGGCGGCGGCGGTGGCGGCGGTGACAGTGATTCCGAAGGCAGCGGTGGTGGCGGTTCGATGAGCCTGCTGCTGCTCGGTATCGTTGCCGGCCTGCTGTTGGCACGGGCGCGGTTGCGGTCGAGCCGGCAGGCTGTGCCGGCCACGGTCGAGCGCCGCCGGCCAGGCGCGCGAAACACCAGGCCGTCCGCGGAGCGGCCGTGACGGGGGCGCAGCCGTGCTGGTTACGGGAGAGCGGGTTGCAGGCGAGCGCGGCACGGGTGATCGGTTGCCCGCGTCAGCGCGTATCGAAAGCTGACCGCGTTACGCAGCTCGTTCGCCGGCTAGCCGGCGCCGTTGCGGTTGGGATGCGGCGCAGTCACCTGTGCCAGTGCTGTGGCGCTTGCATCGGCCTGTTCCGGGTTCGTGCCTGATGCAATCGCGATTCGAGCAAGGTGGCGCTCATGATGAGCGTCACCGGTTTTTCGGCGGTATCGTGAACACCACGCGATGCCGCTTTTTTTGCCCGGTGGGTTCTTGCCAGCATTTACGAGTCCGGCTTCTGAACGTCGTGGCAAGTGTGGCCGGCTCAGCGGTTGTCGTCCGCCTGCTGGCTCTGATCAGTGGCCTCATTGAAATGCCGACGAAACACCAGCGGATCGGCGATTCCCCGGATCGGAGCCATTGGGCCGCCGCCGGCCGAAACCACGACATCACCGAAATTCAGCATGCGCCCGAGCAGATTCTGTTCCACCTGCAAGCTTTCGACTTTGACCAGATTGATCTCGATGGTGTCGCGCCGGACAAAACCGCGTTTGACGATCAGGCGCTTGTTGGTGATGGCAAGCTCAGTCGAGCGCTGACGGACATAAGCGACAGCGGCGACCAGTGCCGAGGCGGCGAGCATCACCAGCGGCAGGATCGGTGTTGGTCGCAACAGTTGCCAGGTCAGTGCGCCGGCCAACAACAACAATGACAGCGACAGCGGGCCAAACAAGGTCCACCACGACACCTGACCGGTGTGCAGCACTTTTTCACCGCTGGTCAGTACTTTGGCAACGTAAGAGTCCATAAGCCGAATCCGGTAACACCTGTGGCCGGTACCTTACCGGCTTCTGCGCTGACTGCCAATCGGGCGTAGTCAGCGGTAGACCCGGGCGCTGGCCTGAACGAAGGAATACAGAAACACCGCATTGGGATTGTTCTGCACGCTGGCAAGTTCGGCTTTCATTGCCTCGACCAGTGCCGCTGTGACTTTGCCGGCGGCAATCAGCTGATCCGCAGCCGACAGCAGCAGTTCGGTCCAGTACTCGATGATTTCCTGGCGCTTGTCCGGATAGCGGTTGTCGAGATGCCAGGTTTTCAGTTCGGTGCGGATGTCTTCGTAGCCGAGCGCCAACAGCAGGTTGCCGAGTTTGGCGCCGACAAACGGGTCGCCGTTGCATTCGAGCTGGTAATCGTTGAACGCCATCCAGTACTGCAGCAAGTGCGGCGAATACGGGTCGAGGAAAAAACTCGCGTTCATCACTTCGGTGATGTAGACGACGCCGCCCGGCTTCAGCACCCGGCGCACCTCGGACAGCACCAAGGACGGATTCGGTACATGCTCCAGCACCCAACACAAAAAGGCCGCATCAAAGCTGCGTGCCCGAAACGACATCGCGCCGGCATCCATCTGCTGCATTTGGTAGCGGCCGTCGGCCCACGGCACCGACGCCAGATAGTGATTGGCGGCGGCCAATTGCCGCTCGCTCATGTCTATGCCGGTGAGCTGGATATGCGGGAACCGGCGTAACAGGATCTCGCTCTGGGCGCCGACACCGCAGCCCACTTCCAGTACCGACTGCGCGTCGCGCAAATCGATGTCACGATACACCATATGTTCGGAGAACCGCGCCTGCCGGCGCAGCCGCTGCTGCTCGGTGTCGGAGAAGCCGTGAATGTACGGAAAATCGGTTTTGCTCTGGCTCATGACAGACTCCCTCTGCTCGCCGTGGCGATGGCGCCCGCTGGTTGGGGAATGATCGGGCGTGCCAAACGGCGGTGCCGACCGGCACGGTCGGATCATGGCACAGACCGCCATGGCGGCGGATGACATTGCGGCGACCCATCGTCATCGCCGCGCGGTGGCGCTGGTTTAGCTTGGCCCGGGTCGCCCTTGCGCCGCTCCCGTTCAGTGCGGGCGCAATGCTGGTTCAGCGCAGTGCCAGCTGCCGGATACCACCGATGTGAGCTCCGCCACCTACCCACGGCTGCATGGTGCTGGTGTCACTTGCATCGCCGAGCAATTGCACATGCAGTCGGCTGGGCGATGGTTGCGGCATGGCATCACCCTGCGTGATCCAGAACGAGCGCTGGCTGACCCGGCCGGTGTCTGCCAGCCAGCAACCGAGCGCCCCAGCGGCAATGCCGGTAGCGGATTCTTCCGGAATGCCGAATCGGGGGGCAAACATGCGCGCGCTGGCGACGGTATCGCGCGCTGGCGTTGGCACAAACGGATAAATGCCGATCACATCGTGGTGTTCGCTGAGCTGTTCCAGCGCCGGAAAATCCGGTTGCAGCCGGCGCAGAGTCGGCTCATCGGCCAGCGGCAACAACACGAAGCGGCCGCCGGTGGAACCGATTTGTGCAGGGGCCAGCAAACGGACATCGGTTGCGGCCAAGGCCTGCAGCCATGCCGCGCTGGCGGTCTCGCTCAAGGCGCTGTCAAAGCTCGGTTGCGCCTGCTGCATGTAAATGGCATCAGGTTCGATGCGAATGGCGCGCACGCCGGCGAGTATTTCCTTGCTGGCATCGCCGGTGCCGAGCAGGCCGCGATCGCGCAGCAAGGAAAAGGCTGCGACCGTGGCGTGGCCGCAATCGCCGATCTGTCGGTTCGGCGTGAAAAATTCCAGCCGCACACTGGCGACGGTAGATGGCAGGACAAAAGCGGTTTCGGAATAGCCGGCGCTGGCGGCTATCGCCTGTTTTTGTTCATGGCTGAGTCCGGCTGCCGCCAGCACAACGCCGGCAGGATTGCCGCCGCCTTGCGCGCTGCTGAAGGCGTGAACTTCGACCAGCTCAATGCTGCCGGTGGCGATCGCCGATGTGCTGCTCATGTCGTGCCAACTCCTTTCTCTGAGCCGCTTGATTGCAGGCCTTGCGATCAAGCCGCGTGAATGTCGCCGTCGAGATACCACCAGCGGCCGTCTTCCCGAACGAAGCGGCTGGTTTCGTGCAGGCGATATGCCCGACCATTGATTTTGAACCGGGCGATGAACTCCACCGTTGCGTGCGTGGCATCCTGCTCGTCGCTTCGGCGAATCGTCAGGCCGAGCCAGCGCCGCATCGGCGTTTCGTCGAGACCCAGATCGGCAGGGCAGCTGCTCGGGTGCCAGCTTTGTCGCAAATACGTTTCCAGGCCGAGGACATAGGCGCTGTAGCGCGAGCGCATCAATTCCGTCGCGGTCGCAGGCACTGCGCCAGCGTGAAAAAGACCACAGCATTGCGGGTACGGTTTGCCGCTGTCACACGGGCATGATGCGGGATCTTTCGCCGCCATTGGCCCACTCCGGTTGCGGGTTCAGTTGCGGATGGGATGGTCATGGTAAAGCAAAACGGCGACGCCGGTGGCGTCGCCGTTTGGATGGGCAGAAGGTGATACGCCTGCGAATCAGAAATTGACGCGGGCAAACACGCCGGTGGCGTCAGCGTCGGAATCGTCAGCGGTGCTGAAGCTCAGGCCCACGCCGAGGCTCGGGTTGAAATGATAGAGCGCGCCGACATTGAGCTGGGTATCGGAATCCTCGTCGCCATCAACATACACGGCATTGCCGAACAGCTCCAGCGAGTCGGTTGCCATGCCGCGCAGACCAACCGACAGCAGGTTGGCATCGGCGTCGCCGTCGAGCTCACCAAAACCTTCGATGTCCACGTTGATATCGGCTTCGGCGCGGCTCAGGCTGGCAACCAGATCCAGGCGGTCGGTCAGCGCGGTATGGAAACCCAGACCGAGGCTGCGGCTGTCGACTTCGCTGTCAACATCAACACCGTACAGGCGCTCGCTGCCTTCGGCGCGGCCGATGTCGACCAGCACGAAGAAGTGATCGCCCAGTTCGAACGAACCGGTCAGGTTCAGACCGTCGATATCAACGCTGTCACCGTCAACATCGGTTTCGGTCTGGCTGTAGGTGCCTTGGACGTAGTTGTAGGAAAAGTCGCTGGCGTGAGCAGCGCCAATCCCTGCGGCAAGAACGGACAGGGCGATCAAGGTTTGCTTCATCATGAACAATCACTCCGTTGTGGGCACCGGGTTGTCGGTGCGAATGCTTCGGCGCAGCAGTGCGCAACGGAGGCCAGCTTAGGGTTCTTGCTCTGAACGAAAAATGAATGGCGTGAGCAGCGCTTCGGTATTACTGCCAAAGCGCAATTCAGCTTGGATTCAGCCGGGTATTGCCGACGGATTACCAGTCGAGATACACCGTCAGCTGCACGCTGCGGCCTTGTTGTGGCAACAATGAATTGTAAAAGCTGGCGCTGCCTTGCCAGACATCGTCGCTGTCACGAACGCCTGGCGTGAATCCGGCGGCGGCTTCGCGGACGCCGGGGTGATCATAAGCCTTGTCAAACAGATTCAAGGCGCTGAGCGAGAGGCTGATGCCGCTTGCACTGATGTCGCGCCACAACCAGGTCAGATCGGCGACGGTGTAGGACGGCAGCGTTTTGGCCGGATTGCTGCTGACGGTGTCACGCGCACCGATATGACGACCGCGCAGGGTCACGGCATGTTGAATGTTCGGTGTCCAGGTCAAGCCGAGCTGCAGCTTGTCTTCCGCGGTGTCGCCGACCGGTACTTGCTCGGTGCCACCGCTGCTGTCGGGTTGTGATTCTTCTGCGTCAATCAGCGAGAAGTAGCCCCACAGCTGGGTCTGCCAGAACGAGCCCGGCGCCAGCTTCCAGCGCCAACCGAGATCCCAGCCATCGATGCGGCGCTCACCTTCATTGCGAGCGCCACCACTGAACGTCACGATGTCATTGCGGGTGCGCAGCAGCCAGCGCGACAACGAGGCGCTGTAGCGCTCACCGCTGTAACCGAGTTGCAGCTCCAGGGTCTTGCCGGTTTCCGGATCCAGATCCGGGTCACTGCCACTGCCGCGCCAGCCGCCGTAGAGTTCACGTGGCGCCGGTTCGTTGAACGATTCGCCGTACAAAAGCTTGCCGGTCCAGCGTTTGTTGTTGACGACATAGCCGCCGCGAAACGACGTCGCGCTGGCGTATTCGCTGTGGTTGTCGTGGCGCACGCCGACGGTCAGGATGTGCTGGTCATGCGTGCCCCACCATTGCTCGCCGGTGTAGCGCAGCTGACTGTACAGCGACCATTCCCGGGTCGTGATGTGATTGTTGGCGATGGTGTCGTACGAGGCATGAGCCGGGAACGGATAGTCGGCGAGCGTGAGCAGCGTGCGCGGATCAACACTGGGCCCGTAATTGGTCCGGTAAGCCTTTTGCAGATCCTTGCGCTCGTAACGGCCGCCGGCCACCAGCGACCATTGCTGGCTCAGTGTCATCTCGCCATCGTGACTGAGCGCGAGGCTGTCGTTCTCGGTTCCCCAGTAGGAAAAATCGACCACTCGCTGGCTGTTGCCGAGGCCGTCGGTAATGTTGTAGCCCTCGAGGAAATACGAGTCGTCGGCAACCCCGCTCTCGCGGTAGCGCAGCACGGTATTGCCTTGCCAGTGCTCGCCACGATGGCGCTGGCGCAGCGATACAGCGAGATCCGGTTCGGCCCAGACGGCGCGGTTCTGCGCCGCATCGGCGGCGTAGACATTGCCGAAGCCAGTTTCCAGTTCGAAATACTGAGCGGCGAATTCGGTGTCGCGCCAGCGCAGCCGGAAATCAAGGCCGCGGTGCTGATGCGGCGAGTCGTAGCCGCCGGCGTAATCGCGATCATCGACAAACGCGCCCCAGAGTTCGCGGTCGGCGTAATAGCGGTCCTGCAGCCATTCGTAGCGATGGTTCTGATCGCGGTCGAGGTTGCCGCGATCGAGCCGGCCGGCCGCACTCAGCTGCCACTCGCCGCGTTGCAGCAGGTAGTGAAAATCGGCAGTTTGCTGGTCAAAGCTGCCGCGCCTGACGTGGCCGGAAAAATGCGAGCCGTCGGTTGCTGCCGATTGCCGGGTGATGACATTGATGACGCCGACAAAGGCATTGGCACCATAGACCACGGCCGCCGGTCCGTAGACCACTTCGACCTGCTGGATCTGGCTCATCGGCAGTGCGCTGATGATCTCGGCCTGGTTGAAATACAAATGGTTCAGCGGCAGGCCATCGAGCAGCAGCAGATAGGGGACGGAGATGCTTTTGCGGATGCCGCGCCACTGGTTCTGGAACCAGGTGTCGCCATAGGGCCGGCTGATGTCCATGCCCGGCAGGTCGTCGAACATTTCCGACAATTCACGATAGCCACGCTGACGGAAATCGTCCTGATTCAGCACGATCACAGTGGCCGGGGCGTCGATCAGGCGCTCGGCTTTGCGTGACGCCGATGTGACCATGACCTTGGCCAATTCATCCAGCGACAGTTCAAACAGTTCGGTCGTGCTTGCCCCGTAAGCGGGGACCATCCCTGGTGCGATCAGGCACCACAGTAGCGACCACCACCACCGCATGAACGACTCCGATGCGTCTGCTTTGCTCAGAGTGTAGTCAGCGTCGGAGAAATTGTTAGGGGGCTGCTCGCGTGCGTGTGACCGTTACCGGATGGTGGGTTCGCCAGCACAAATCCGGCCGATTTATCTGGCACGAATCAGATCAGAAACACCGGTGCAAAACCGCCACCGGGTGTCCGCATATTGGTGGTCTGGCCTTGATACAGCCGGGCCGCGACCAGCAAGGTGCGACCGGCATAGCGATAGACGCGGACATCGGTTTTCAACGCCAGCATCTCGCCGTCCTGCGCCACCAGCCGCTCACTGGGGGGCGCAAACGCCTGCGCAATGTAGTCAGCCGCGACAATTTCCTGCCAGGTTTTTCGCGTCAATTTGTCGCCACGATAACTCGCTTTGCTGCCATAACCCCGCGCGGGCTTGAAGAACCACTGCTTGCGCTGTTGCCATAGCTGTTCGGCATTGTCGGCGCTGACCGCCACCGTTTCCGGAATGCTTTGGCACAGCGTCTGCTGCAGGGCTTCCGGTACCTGCCAGCGCTGCAGCCGCTCACGATCGCGCAGCGGGATCAGGTTGCGTTTGTCGGCGTACAGCGCATAAACGTGCGGGTGTGGTGTCAGCACCACGGCATCCTGTTCGTAGGCGTCCCGCAGCACGGCATGGTCTGGCTCGCTGAGCAGGAAATCGGTCAGCCGGTTGTAAACCAGATCAATCGCCAGCTCGCCGACTTGAAGGCGGTTGTCGCGCAGCTGCAAATCGCGGGGATCGGTGATGACCACGTCGATGCCGTGGCGGCGGAACAGCTGCTGCGCCAGCAGAAATTCCGGATAGAGAAACTGCGTGGTGGGCTGGTCATCGACAATGGCAATGCGTTGCAGTGGCCGGTTGGCGCGCTGACGCGCCCATTCCTCGCCAAACATGGCCAGCACGCTGGCCTCGAATTCCTGATTGACCGGTGGCCACAGCAGCGCTGCCATTTCCGGACAGCAGGCTTGCTGGCTGCGTCGCAGCGCGGCGTTCAGGAAGGCGCCACCGGCATTGGTGTTGATTTCAATCAGCTTCGGGCTGTCGCCCGCGCGGTGAAAATCGTAGCCCATGAACACACCAACGGCACCCGGATCGCGGCTGGCGATGGCCGGTGCCTGGGCGAGCACCTGCTGCTGGTAGGCCGGCAACGCGGCCACTGTTTCGATCGCCTCGATGACTTGCTGCATCGCGCGAAATTCCGGCGTCGGCAGAAACAGCGCGACATTGGAAAACAGGCCGGGGAAATGGTGCACCAGCGAATCGGCGGTGGCAGCGCCAAGCTGCTGGGCCAGATGCGCCGCCAGATCGCGGCGGTCGAGCGTGACGCAGGCGCAGCCGCTGTTGAACCATTCGGCCAGATCGCGCCTGTCGTTCGTAGTTGCGGCGCTTGGCGGCGCTGGTGCAAAGAACGATTCGGTGGCCATGGTCCAGGGATCGAGAGTAACCCATAAGACGATAGTGTATCAGCCCGCCGAACCGAGCAAGGCAAAGCAGCGGTCAGCGCCGCTAAGCGCTCGGCGCCATGCCGCGCGCCAGGGCATCCACACGACACCGGTGTTGGCCCAACCATGACCAGTCCCTGCCGTTTTCAGCCGGCGCTTGAGCCCCGAGGTCGTCTTGACTAGGCTCAGGTTTCGTCATCGGACTTTGCCTGGATGGCTGCGCCAATGCTGGATTTGCCTGCTCGTCTCGACGCATTGCTGATACAAGCCGATACGTTGTTGACCGGTCTGCAACGCACGCCGCAGCAGGCGATGTTCTGGCATCAGCGCTGGCTGACAGCCGCCTTGCGGCGCTGGTTGCAACAGCGAGCCGATCTCAGCGAGCCGGTCCGCGACGCGCTGTCCGTGCTGCCCGAGCGCTTGGCAATGACGCTGAGCCAGAGCGCGCGACCGTGGTTGCAACAAGTCCTCCCCATGCGCCAACTCGGCGAGTTGGCGGTCAGTACCTTGCGCGGTTTTGATGCGTTCAGCGGTCGTCGCAGTGACAGCCTGCCGACGCAGATTGCCGCGCTGCTGCAAGCGGCGAACGACAACGCCAGCGCCGATCAGGCCTGTCTGCGTCTGGGCGAGTTGTTGCGCCAACACGCGGCCGACATCCGGCCGCTGGAGCAGCAACTGGTCAACAAAGAGCGGCAACAGCGTCAGCAAACCGATGCCGCGCGTGGGGTCGCCCGCCTGCTGCAACTGCGCCTTGCCGATGTCATGTTGCCGCAGTTCGCCGTGCCGTTCTTTGATCAGGAGCTGCGCAAGCTGCTGCAAATCCTGCATCTGCAGCATGGTGAAGCCAGTACCCACTGGGCGCAGGCGATGACCGCGCTCGACAGCCTGATCTGGGCACTGACCGAAACCGATCTCGATGGACTGCGTGCCGCCTACGACGGCCGCATCCAACAAGCCGTTGGCCACTTACGTGAGCAGTTCGGCAATATCCAGCACGATGCCGAAGCGCTGGACGACTTCTTCAATGCCTTTGACTTCTATTTGCTGAGCCGTTTCGCCGGCCAGCAACCGGCGATCAGCGTCGAACCCTGGCAGGACCATCAGGATACCGACAACAGTTGGGCGCGCACCGATGATGCCTTGCTGAAAGCGCGCGCCCTGCGGGTAGGCGATTGGGTAGAACTGACGCTGGAGCCGGGACGGGTGCGGGCACGGCTGCTCGACAAGGATCTCAGTCGCGGCATTTATCTGTTTTCCAATCTGTCCGGCTTGCGGGTGGGCCGGTTCACTACTGCCGAGTTGACCGAGCGCTTCAATCAACAACAGATCCGCGTCATCGATTCCCGGCCGGTGCTGCTCGCGGCCTTACCGACCATAATCGAGGAACTGGAAAACGAATTGCTGCAGTTGCAACTCGACAGTCAGCATCTGGTCGAGCAGCAACGCCAGCAGGAAGCCGAGCGCCTGCAGCGTCAACTGGAGCACGAACGGGCCGAACAGGCCGCCGCGCAAGCGCGCGAGGACGCCGCCAGGGAGGCTCAGGCACGTGCGGAGGCCAAAGCACGCTTGCTGTCAGAGTGCCTGCAAGCCTGCCGGCGTTTGCAAGCCGGCGCCTGGATTGAACTGCGTCAGGATGACAGTCCGCTGCAAGCGCAGCTTGCCGTCATCCTGAACCGGACCGGCGAGCTGGTGTTTGTCGATCGGCAGGGCCGCAAACTGTTGCAGGCAAGGCCGGAACAACTGGCGGAACAGGTGGCGGAAGCCAGTATCCGCATTCTCGATTACGGGCGCGCGCTCGACGATACGTTGCAGCAGATGGTCGCCGAACAACGGCAAAAGAAAGACGCATGGCAGGGCTGATGCAATTCATGCCAGCATGCGCTAACGACGAGGTCCGGAGGGCGCCATGACCACCGATGACAAACGCGAAAGCCAGCGCTGGGCGCGCCGCGAGCGCGCCTATATCCAATTGCTGTTTGACGACGGTGGTGCCGTGCGCGTCCAGACCGAGGATATCTCGGCCGGCGGTTTCCGGGCGGCGCTGGCAGCGCCGTTACCGGAAGGCAGCATTCTGCACGTGGTGATCGAGCTCAGCTCCAGTCAGTCACGCTATTTGCTTGCCGCTGAAGTGCGTTGGTGCCGCGAGTTGACTGCCGGTCACTATCATGTTGGTTTTTCACTGCTCGATGCGCGCGGTACCGATTACGAGGCCTGGCAGCAGTTTGCCGGGAATCCGGATGGCTTACTCTGAACAACTGGAAGCGAAAGCGAGCCCGCCAGAGCGTTTGATTTCGCATCGGCAAGAACACCTTGTGGCTACGTCGCCGTGGTTTGGGCGATGGTGACGCAGCTAACATACTGCTCGCTGAGTGCTTGCAGTTGGCCACGATCCGATAATTGCCCCGGCGTGTTTTCCGCAATCGCGGCGAGGCAGCGGCTGTGCTGTTGTTCGACATGCTGCAGGCAGGCCGCCCGCTCGCGTTTGATGATGCGCAAGAACTTGTCATCTTTGCACAGGCCGACGGCGTAAAGTTTGACGCCATCGAGAAAGACCTGCCGTGGCAAGGGCTTGCCCGGCAGTTCATCGATCCGGTAGGGCGCGAACGGCCGGGTTTCGCTGGGTTGTTCGCCTTTCTGGTAGAGGTAATAGAGCAGCGCGACAACGAGCGCGAGCAGCAGTAAGCGCAACAGGATTTTGAGCATGTGGATTTTACCGTTTTTAAAATGGTGAACGAGCCGTTGTTATTGCACTTCAGCCCGATGATGCGCGCCAGCTGTGCCGCAACAAAAACACGGTGCAGGCAAGCACCAGCAGGCTGGCCAAAAGGTGCAGCACGCTGCCTAGCCGTTCAGCGGCATTCAGCCAGCCCAGTTGACCGAACATCCAGCTCCAGTCATGAATGCCGCCGCCCACCAATGGTAGTTGCTGGGTTTTGGCATCGGCCATGTAGTGGGCGATGTTCATCAGGTTCTCGCCGGTCCAGAACAGGCAGATCGCGGATTCAAACGGTTTTCGTTCACGCCAGAAATACCAGCTGGTGCCGAGCGGAAACGCCAGCTGGCCGATGCTGCCACCGAGAAACTGCAGCCAGTCGCCGAACGGGCGCAGAAAAACATGTCCGGCCTCGTGGAACAGCAGATTGGCGCCGTCGATGAAATGGTAGTCGTAGGCAAAGCAGAGCCAGAGGGCGTAAGGCACCAGCAGCGCCGACAGCAGTTTTTTCATAAGGCGTATCCGAGCTGCCACCATTGCCGTAGCAGCGCTTCGGCAAACAGCGCGACGGTAATGGCATCGATCAGTAGTTCCAGAATGAACGTGATCGTTGGTTGCAGCGTGCCTTCGAGCCGGTGGCGCTGTTCGTAGCGGCGCACCAGCCACAGCGCCAGGCCCCAAATGATTTGCATGAGCAGGCCAATGGCCACGCCCAGCTGGCTGCTGCCAAGATCAGGTTGCAGCCAGCTCAACAAGAGCATGCCGACGGTGATCAGCGCGCCGCGCAGGACGCGAACGGAGCGCGGTTCGATGGAGGAAACGGCCATGCCTGTACGTCCGGCAACACAGTGTCGCCATGATACGACATGGCCGGGTGGCGCTGATACCGCTCAGCGCATCGCGCGCCAGAGGCTTTCGGTGTCGGCGTACATCCGGAACTCGCTGATCAGGCCGTCACGCAGATTTGCGTAGGATGGGTAGATGTGCGCAGCGCCGAAACCCATCGTTCAGTTGGTGGAGCGGGGAAGATGATGGGTTTCTGCACGTTGTGCCTCTACCCATCCGACGCGTGCTTTTCGGCGACCTGGCAGCGCTGCCGGGTGCACTTCATGCGCAACGTGCTGGCTTGCGTGCCCAAGGTGAGCCAGTCGCTGGTCGGAACGCTGATCCGGCAAGTGTTCGTGCAACCGGACGCGGACAGTGCCCACAAGGCGTGGCGTGCTGTGGCTGATCAGCTACGGCCACGCTTCACGCGCGCGGCGGCGCTGATGGACGAGGCCGAGATGGACGTGCTGGCCTATTTCGATTTCCCGGCCGCGCACCGAGTAAAGCTGCATTCGACCAATACGCTGGAGCGGCTCAACAAAGAGGTGAAGCACCGGGCCAATGTCGTCGGTATCTTCCCCAATGAGGACAGCATCGTGCGCTTAATCGGCGCAGTGCTGATGGAACAGAACGAAGAATGGCAGTTGCAGCACCGTTACATGCCGTAGCACAGTATGACGGAGACGGCGACAGAGCCCCCGGATAACCTCTTGGGAGCGTTGTCGTTGCCGGCTTAATGAGAAGAGCGACCGTGCCGGAGAACCGCGACGGAAATTACACCAGCTTGACGGACGCTACCCGGTCGATACCGTGAATGCGGCATGTGAGAATCACAAGTCACACCGCATTGGCACGGACATCGATATCAACAGCAAGGCCTTGAGCGGCAGAAGCATTCTGTATGACCAGCTGGACATGGTCTGGGTCGAGCATCCGGTTCATGGCTGGATCATGACCGGCCGTTTTTACATCGATGAATTAACTACGCGAATGTATAGGAATGGGTTCTCAAAGGTAAAAGAAGAGCCGATCCATTACCGCTACAGTAATTGAGGACAGCTTACTATGAGATTGAAATTTGCTGTGTTCAGCATGCTCGTATCCGGCGTATTGCTTGCCGGCAGCAAAGACCCGCGTACCCGTGACGAAGATGTGTCCGGGATGAGCATTACCAGTAAAGTCGAACGGGTCGGCGACGAGCAGTTTCGCTACACCTACACCATCAAGGGCGGCGAGACCGCACGCGGCACCATCACGGATATCGAATTCGATGTGTTCTGCCCGGGTATGCCGGACATTGGACAACAGGTCATTGGCGAAGTCGGTGATAATGTTGATATGGACCGGTCCCGCGATGGCCGGCATGTGCCTTTGACTTCGAAACTCGTGGGCTCGCCGAAACGCGATGCTGGATTCTCCGCTGACAATCAATTTGGCACGTTGATCATGCTGTTCCCCAAATCCACTCGCGTAGTCGAACTGCTGAGCCCGAATGCGCCCGGTTATGTCCATTTTCAGACGTCGTTGTCATCGGAACATGAGGCTGACTATGACTACACCGAGCTTTGGGAAAAGCAGGGCGATGTGCCGGATATCCCGTGGTATG
>JBKBHF010000059.1:0-18945 GCA_046297695.1 Permianibacter sp.
CCTTTAATCCTGACCCCTTTAATCCTGACCCCTTTAATCCTGACCCCTTTAATCCTGACCCCTTTAATCCTGACCCCTTTAATCCTGACCCCTTTAATCCTCGGTCCCTGACCCCTTTAATCCTTTAATCTCAATCCTTAATCCTTTAATCGGTCTCACACCGGTGCGCGATTGCACCGGTGTGAGGCCTGCCCGCTGTCACGTCGCCATGTGCTGAGCGAGACAGTACGCGGCTTAGTTGGCGGTCGCGGGGAACGTGATCTTCCAACTGTCGATGCGGCCGGTATCGACGCTGGCGCGGTCGCGGACACGCAGGTTCCAGGTACCGGCCCGGGCTTTCGCCCCAACATTCACCGAGTACGTCTGGTTGATGTTGTCGGCACTGCCACCGCTGCGGTTGTGCAGGTTGTAGACGGTGCCGTCCGGGTGCACCAGATCGACGATCAGATCGCCGATATAGGTATGGACGATCGCCACCTGCACGCTCACGGTGCCGGCATTGCCGCTACCGGTCACCGCAATCGGACTTTGCACTCCGGTCGCGTTGTTGTCCGGAATATTGTAATCACCGGTGTTCTCGAAGCTGTCGCCACCGCCACCACCGCCAGTGCTGTAGCTAACGGTCAGCGTCACACCGCTGTAAGCGGAATAGCCGCGCAGATTGATGTAATAGCGACCAGCCTGCGGCGAAGCCACCGTGCAGGTTTCGTTGTTGCCGTTCAGATAGGGACGGCAGTCATAGCTGCTGGTGGTTGGCTTGCTGTTGAACCGTGTGTACATATCAGCATCACCGGTTCCTCCGTTGATCGCCATCACCAGATTGCTGGCACCGCTCGGCACGTTGACGTAGAAGAAGCGGTCCGAGCCCGAAGCACCACTGAGCCCACTGACCGGCGTGCCGTTGAATACTTCCGTATCGGTTGGCGGCGGCGTCGTGCCGCAGGTGACCCCGACTTGGCTGAAGGCATCGCGAACATCGTTGGCGTTGTAGCCACGCGCCGTTGCCGCATCAATGACACCGCACGAGGCCTGGTTGAAGTTCATGCTCGATGTCCAGTAGTTGCGATTGGCATCAACAAATACGTCAAAGGCCTTACGGGTATTCCAGCCAGCTTTATTGGCCAGCAGATAGAACGCCTTGTTGTAGACACCGCTGGAATAGTGCACGTTCATGCCAGCCGTGTAGTTGCTGGCGTGACCAATCGATCGGCCATCGCGGGTCGGGTCGTCCATGTAGCGCAGCGCGCCTGCAGCCTTGAATATCTGTTCGCCAACCAGAAAATCGTTGGTACCTTTCATGTAGAACTCGGCTGCTTCACCGGACATGTCCGAGAATGCCTCATTGATGCCACCCGATTGATTGGAGTAAACCAGACCTGAGTTCTGCTCGGTGAAACCGTGCGAAACTTCATGCGCCGCGACGTCGAGACTGACCAGCGGATAGAAGCGGCTGGCGCCGTCACCAAAGGTCATTTGCGAGCCGTCCCAGAACGCGTTCTCGTAGTTGTTCGAGTAATGCACGCGCATGGTCAGCTGAAAGGTCAGCGGCGCCGTGTCGTACCAGTCACGGAACATATTGAACACCACACCGCCAAAGTAGTGGGCGTCGTTCAGCGGCGAGTAGGCGCCGTTGATCTGCTTGACCGTGTTGCGCGGGCAGGTGAACGAATGCACGCTGCCGCCCGAAGTGCCGTGATTGAGGTTGATTGTGCGGACATTGGTGTTGGTCATCCGGCAACTGTCATCGACGTTCAGAAAGCCGTAGTCGGTGCCATATTCGTAAACGCCGGTTTTGCTGTTGCCGCCCGGTCCGGTTGCATCGCGATAAGCAAGCGCATCCCAGACTTGAATGAGCCGGCCGGTAAGCGCATCGACCAATGCGTGCGGCCGCGACGGTTCACCGCCACCGGCAATATCGGCGTTATAGCTGACAAACCAGACCAGCTTGGCGCGATCGCCATCCAGATGAATCATCAGCCGGCTTTGTTCGTTGCGGTACTCAAATTCACCGGCGAGCCGCGGTGCGCCGCGGCTACGCTTGAGCTTGGCCAGTGCGCTGGCGCCATCAAGACGCGGCGTTACGCTGATGAGATCGGTATCCAGGCCGGTGATTTGGCTGCCGTGCAGATTGATTACACGCTGATCGGCATCACGCACCACGATAATCTGTTCACCCCATACCGGGATGCCGCGGTAATACTGCTGCAGACGCTGATAGCTGCGACCCTGACCATCACGATGCTCGCGCAACAGCTGCAGGCTTTCCTCTGGGGTCAGCGCCAGCAATTGTTCAGCGCGTTGGCCTTGAACCGCCAGCGCCTGCGGTGCCAGCAGTTCCGCTTTGCGCTGATGCAGATCGCGCTTTTCCGCCGATGTTGCTGCACCACTCGCCAGCAGCAATGCCAATGCCAGCCAAACCGGCATGTGCTTGCCACCTTTTCTTGGTGTTGTTTGGTTCATTGTGATCATCCCTCTCCGTGTTTTTGCCAATGGCAAGCCCACCCCGGAGACTGCCCAGGCGTACAGGACACGAAGCGAATGAACACAACAGACTGACAACAGTGCGCGGCTTCGTCCTGGCGGTTTCCCGGCAACAGGACTGCGTCGGTTGCAACCGACCTCCATTCTTGTTCACGTCGTCACACAGCGGCGGCGCGACTCACCGCGGGAATGTGAGCTGCCGCCAAGCAGCCTAGGCCAGCTGGTGGAAAATGCCAGCCGTATGCCGACAATCGGTGGAATAATTTTGTAGCCCCGCACTACAAATCGATACGAAGCATTGTCAGTAACGACTCACCTGCCGTCGTGAAGCTGGCATCGTGGTCAGCGATGACCATAGGTGCAGTAACGCCACAGCGTTTCCAGTGGTCCTTGTCGAAACCGGGTTAGCCACAGCTGGGCGAACAGCAATAACAACACCCACACCATCAAAACGATGGCAAACAACGCAAAGCGATCGAGTGTGGCAAACAAGCCAAAGCCATGGCCATAGAACAGCGTTGTGCAGATCAACGTCGAACCGAGGTAGAGCGTGAAACCGGTGCGGCCAGCCTGCTCCAGCAGTCGCCGCGCGCGCGGCGCGAAAGACGACTGTGACCAGAGCACAAACAGGCTGAGATAACCGAGCGCAGCAATCAGCGAACCGATGTTGTTCCAGAGCTGGCCAAAGCCCATCGCATGAGCAAAGGCAAAGCTGGCTTCGACATTGCCGATGGCGCCGCGGTAGGCCATCGCCAAACCAATGCCCAGCCCAAGCAGCGCGCACCAGCGATATGCCGAGGCCGACCAATGGCCGGTCAGGAAGCCCGAGCGATACAGATAGATCCCGAGCAACATCTGGCCGAGCAGGCGGATGGAATAGAACGACAGCAGCATGGTCTGCAACTCCAGCGTCGTCGGTACCCGGGTCTGCATTTGTTGCCACCAGCCTGCGCGGTAGTTGGCGATCTCATCGGCAACTTGCGCCGATGCCGGTTGCCAGAATTCGCTCAACTCCGCCAGATCGGCGGCCGGCAGTTTGGGCAGTGACACAGCGAACAGCACCAGCAGCAGCACACTGATGCCGATAAGACCCAAGGCCCACAGCAACAGCGTGCGGTCGGCGCAGCGCAGAAACAGGAACAACACCATGCCCAGCACCGCATAGGCCGTCAGGATATCACCCGACCACAAGCCGTACGCATGCAGCAGACCGATCACCAGTAGCGCCGCCATGCGCCGGTAATGCAGTACCGCCGCCGATTCACCACGTGCCCGTGCATGGTCGACAAACAACGCGACACCAGCACCAAACAGCATGGAAAAAATCGTGATGAATTTTTCCTGTACCAACACAAAACTGAGCAGCCAGGTCCAGTAATTGGCGCCGCTCATGTCGCCATACACCGACGGATTGCCGTACGCCGAGAACGGCAAGGCAAACGCCCAGATATTGACCACCAGAATGGCAAGCACGGCGATGCCGCGACTCAGGTCAAGTGAGTGATAGCGGGAATAGGCGGGGTTTATCATCGTAACTTTTTGGGTAAACGGGCGGACGTCAATAACGACGATCAGGGTAGCGTTGGCGAGAAATTTAAAAAATGATGGCGCTGTAACCCATGCGCAATGCGGTGTCTGGGTTACAGCGCTACATGGTCCTTTCGCGATTACTGGAGGAGAGTGTCACCAAACGAGCCACCCACCGGCACAATCGCGCGGGAGCCGGAAGACACGATGGTGTCGCCGTGGTAACGACGCACATTGACCGTGAAATCATTGCCATGCAAGGCAGCGGGTGCTTGCTGGTACTCCAAGGTCACCACACTGCCAGCCGGAACGCTGGCGTGAATGGCGCTTGCCATCTGGACGGGGGTGTCCATCTTGCGACGCAGGTTGGCACGACGCCAGCGCTGACGTTGATGGATGATGCTGTTGAGTTTCATCACCACTTCACCTTCGTCGGCGTCCGCCCACTCGCCATCATAAACCGAGACACGCAGACCTAAGGAATCCAGCATCGCCAACAAGGCTTCATAGTCACCGTTGTAGACGAATTCATGGCGCACGGTTACCGACATCTGACGTGTGCAACCGGCGTCACACTCGTTGATGATTGCCTCGGCCCGAAAGCCATTTTGTTCATAGACGACATACCGCGACTCTGCGGCAGCAACAGCCGAAGCCGATAGGCCAAGTGCGAACATGATTAGTGCTTTGCCTTTCATAAGTCCTCCGTGATAGCGCTGGTGTAGTGCAATGCCGCACGGCGCTGGGCCGGTCGGCGCCGACCTGGTCAGCTTAAGCCCACTGAGGCAGCCGTACCAAGCAGAGCTTTGAACGCACTTGACGCTAACGAACGGTCGTTCTATTGTTCAGTTCCCGAACACTCCATGCAGCTGTCCGATGAGCAAAGGTGAGCAAACCCGTCAGCATATTCTCGGCACCGCCCTGGCCATGGCCCGGAAATGCGGGCTGGAAGGCTTGACCATCGGTTCGCTCGCTGACGGGCTGCATATGTCCAAGAGCGGCGTGTTTGCCCATTTCGGTTCCAAGGAAGAGTTGCAGATCGCCGTGCTCAAGGAAGCCGCCGAGCGTTTTGCCGACCAGGTGTTGCGGCCGGCACTGGCGGCCCCGCGCGGTCTTGCCCGGCTAAGGACCATCCTCGACCACTGGCTGGCCTATTCGGTGGCCAGCGGGCTGCCTGGCGGTTGCCTGTTCATTGCCGCGGCGGCCGAGTTTGACGACAAGCCCGGCCCGGTCCGGGATTTTCTGCAGCAACAGCAGGGCCAGTGGCGGCAAACCCTGCTCAAGGCCGTCGGCATGGCGGTCGAGACCGGTGAATTGCCGCCGGAAACCGATGCCGAGCAGTTCGGTTTTGAAATGTTTGCGCTGGTGCTTGCCTGCCATCATGACCAGCGCTTGCTGAGCGAACGCCACGCAGTCGACCGCGCCCGCAGCGGCTTTGAGCGGCTGCTCAGCCATCCGCCGATTCATCTCTCCCGTCACTGAATCCCCATTTCTGGAGCACATCATGCAAACCGTTCTGTCACCCGATAAAAGCACGACCGTTCGATCAAATGGCATCCCGCACTTTGTTCAGCTGGGTTTTCAATGGCTGGAACGGTTGTCGCCGACCCTGACACTGACGGCGCTGAACCGGGTTTTCGCCAGCCCCAAGCGCCATCGCTGGCCGGAAGAAGAACTGCGCTGGCTGGCCCAGGCCGAACGCCGCACGCTCTATACCCGCGACATGCCGGTACCGGCCTGGGATGGCAAGGCGCTGGCAGTCTATCGTTGGCACCCCGACGGCCGACACACGGGCCGCGTGCTGTTGATGCACGGCTGGGCCGGTCGCGCCAGTCAGCTTTACAGCTTTCTGCCGCCGCTGCTGGCAGCCGGCAAGGAAGTGATCGCACTGGATGCACCGGGGCACGGCCATTCCCATGGCAGCTGGTCGTCACTGCCGCAATTCAGTCGCGCCCTGCAGCAAACGGTGCGTCACCTCGGGCCGATCGACGGCGCCATCAGCCATTCCTTTGGCGGCCCGTCACTGCTGCACGCCATGACCGAAGGTCTGCTGGTGCCGAAAGCCGTGTTGATCGCGCCACCGGTGCGGATGCTCGATTTCACCCACAACCTGGTCCGGATGCTGGGGCTCAGCGAAGACAGTCGGCAGCGGCTGCACCGACACTGGGAACAAAAGCTCGGCCTGCGCTTTGCCGATCTGGATGCGGTGAAAATGGCACCCACACTGCGCAGTCAGGCGCTGATCATTCACGACCTGCAGGATCGCGATGTGCCACACAGCCGCGGCGCCGAATTGGCCGCCGCCTGGCCACTGGCGCGTCTGCAAAGCACCAACGGACTGGGTCATCGGCGCATCCTGAAAGATCGCGATGTCGTCACCGATGCCATCAATTTTCTGTTGACCGAATGAGCCATGAGCTCAGGCAAAGCCGCTCACGGTGAGCGCAACGCCGCCTGCAGCAAGGCCTCGATCTGATCAACGATTTGCTGTTCCTGAACGGGGTCAAAACCCGGCACGCGCGGCGTATGGATATGACCGACCGGCAGGCTCGGCCGCAGCGCGTCTCGCAGCAACAGGCTGCGATAGGAAATCTCGTTCGACAGGTAACCGCCACCGCTGCCACTGACGGCGGTGTGATACTGCAGATCGGCGAGCGAGCGGGCCCGGATGACACCGGCCTTGGTCGTGACCTCGCCATTGTCTGTCACCGGAAACGGCCGCTGAACGCGCAGCATCCGCGCCACCGGCAAACTGAATTCGACAAACTCCGGCCCGGCCAGCGCCCGCTCACCAAGCCGCGGCAACACCGGCTGTTGCGGCGTGCCACCGGTTTTGTGCTGGCGATTGTCGGGAGCGTCGGCACTGCGGCGACGGCCAGGAAAACGTTCGAGATCAAATCCGCTGCGGCCCATGCTGATCGTCACCAGCAATTGCAACTGGGGATCGGTCATTTGCGGTGTCAGCACCGCCTCGATCATGCCGGCATCAAAATCGGCAAAGCGCACCGGTATCAGCACAGCTTCGATCAGTATCCGGCGACTGCCGATCTGCCATTGCCGGCCGTCCAGCGCGAGCGCCGCGAGTCCGGACGGATTGCTCTGGGTAATCGTTTGATCGAGCCGGAACGGATCAAAACCGGTGACAAATAGCCGCTCCGGCGCCTCATCGTAGGCAACGGAACTGATGCCACGGCTGGCGTGCTCGAGCGCCAACCAGAGTTGCTCCTGCGTGGTCGGTGACCAACCCTGTTCGCGCGCGTGCTGCTGCAACCGTGCCTGCAGCGCCAGACGAGTCCAATACAATGGCCGATCATCAAATGCCCGCCGTAGCTGCACGTTATTCCGCACGCTTTGCCACAATGCAGTGCCGATGCGCTCCGCTTGCGCCGTTGCCGTTTCCACTGCCGGCGCAGTCACCAGCAGCGCTTCCAGCTCGGCAATCGGCTCGGGCAACAGCCAGTCCGCCGCAGCCGGCAACTGCGCCAGACGGCTCGACTCCACCTGATCCCGATAGCGCTCATCCGCGCGCGCGATCGCGGCAAGATTCAGCAGCAGGAAGCACGTCAGTGCCAGCGCCACCGACCGTCGTAGCGTTTTCGACAACACCCCGGATATCGTTTGCGGCATCGCGCTGCGCGCCCGCTTCTGCTGGCACGGTTTCATCATGGCAACCGCCGTTCTTCCATCAAGGCCATGACGTTGCCGCTCGGGTCTTCAAAAAACGCCAGCCACAAGGCAACGCCGTTGGCGACATGGACTTGTTGCGGTGGTTCTTTCGGTGTGGTGCCGGCTTGCATCAGTTGCCGCCAACTCGCCGCGATATCGTGAACGCGGAAATACAGAATGGAGGCCCGCGTGGTCGCATCGCTCGCGTTGGGCTGAGTCAACATCAGGCGGATGCCGCCGACATCAAGGAACGCCATGCCGGCCACTTCGAACAACAGCGGCAAACCGAGGTGGTCGCGATAAAACCTCACCGCAGTCGGCAAATCCTTGACGTAAACCGCGATCTGGCCAATGCCTTGAATCGATGCTGCAGTCATGCGCCCTCCGCCTCTGCTTTCACGCGTGTTGTGATTCAGATTTCATGGCCGAGCGGTGTGTGATGGCAGCAGCAAACGATGCTGTGTGCTCAGCGTAGCCAACTCCGGATGCGATGGCGATGCCGGCAAAGCACGGCCTTGCCAGTAGATGTCGCCATCGGTGAGCAGGACACAGGCAGGCACAGGTGAAGCTGCCATTGCCAGCTCCGCCACTATCGTCGCCGCGGCGCGGACATCGATGGCGTGCCGCGGCTGCGTCATGCTCATCGCCACCGGATCGTAGCGTTCGTAACCCGGGCCGCTGATGCCGGCCAAACGTACCACGACGGTTTCCGGCGCCAGTTCGCGCGTGCGCTGTTCGGCTTCGATCAAGCCGGCACTGCGCGGACTTTCCGGCGTCACCGGCGTTGTCGCCTCCACCCAACCGCTCTGATAGCTGGCATACACCGCGGTCGACGACACCAGCAAGGCCCGTTTGATGCGCAGCTCGCCGCGCCGCACCTGGCCGCACAAACCGTCGAGCAGTCCGGTCCAGCCGGAGCCGCCGTCCGGATGCCGTGGCACCAGACAGATCACCAGGCAATCGATCAGCGCCGGTATCGCCCCGGCGCTGGCGACAAGCCCCCGTTCAGGGTCGATGCGCAGCGACCGCGGCGCGCGGCCGGCCGCCGTCATCGCCGCGGCAATGCGCTGGCCGAGGCGGCCGCGGCCGCAAATGACATCGGTCATCACATGCTCTTTGCAAGACAAACAGGCCATGATGGTAGCGGCTGGCTTGCACAGCTGGCACGCACAATCGATACTGACCGGACACTTTCCTGCAATGTTTGCAGGCCGCACGGCTGACCATAACGGCCGGCGTCATTAGGATAGTCTTACGAGTGGGGTTGCTCATCGCCATGTGGATTCCGGGTTATCGCATTGTCCGCACCCTCGGCGAAGGTGGCATGGCCACGGTCTATCTGGCCATTCAGGAAAATTTTCAGCGCGAGGTGGCGCTGAAGATCATGTCGCCGCTGCTCGCCCGCGGCGATGCCTCCTACGGCGAGCGCTTCCTGCGCGAAGCTCGCATCGTCGCCCAACTCAATCATCCGCATATCGTCGCCGTTTATGACGTTGGCGTGCATGACGGCCAGCATTACCTCGCCATGGAATACGTGCCGGGCGATGATCTGAAGAACCGCCGCTTCCAGTTGTCACTGAAGCAGGCGCTGACCGCGGTCAAGCAAGTTGCACTGGCGCTGGAATATGCCCACAAGAAGGGCTACGTCCACCGGGACATCAAACCGGAAAACGTGCTGCTGAACGAAGACAGCAGCCGCGCCGTGCTGACCGATTTCGGCATCGCCCGCCCATCCGGCACCGAAGGCGGCCTGACCCAGACCGGCACCGCCATCGGCACGCCGAGTTACATGAGCCCGGAACAGGCGCTCGGCAAACCGCTCGATCACCGCACCGATCTGTACAGCCTCGGTGTCGTGCTCTACTACCTGCTGGTCGGCGAAGTCCCGTTCACGGCGGACTCCGCCGTTGCCGTCGGCATCAAGCATGCAGTCGAGCCGGTACCGCGCTTGCCGGCAGCGCTGCTCAGTTTTCAACTGAGCATCGACAAGGCGATGGCCAAAGCCGCGGACAAGCGCTTTCAAAGCGGTGCCGAATTTGCCGAGGCCATGGATGCGCTGATCGCGGCGCTGACACCGGAAATGGAAATTGCCTGGCGTCAGCAACTGAAGCAGGCCGAACACACCGAGAAAACCCCACCGGCCGCCGCCACCGTCATCAGCGGTGCCAACCCCACAGCGCTCACTTCGACTCCGGCTCCGACAACCACACCCGCGCGCGCGGCAACACCGAAAGTTGCAGAAGTCGCGCTGACTGCCAGCGCCGATGATCGCCTTGGCGGCCCGGCAAAACGAACGGCACCGCGAACCAACCCGCCACCACCGCTGGTCATCAGCAGCCCGGCGGAAAAATCCAAACTGCCGCTGGTACTCGCCATCACGGCTGTGCTCGCCGCCGCCGGTGGCGGTTGGTATTGGTATCAGCAGCAACTGGCCGGTGCGAATACCGCCGGCAAGATGCAAACGCAAACCGTGACGACGCCATCGACTGAGACAACGGCGAGCACGGACAGCGCACAACCGGCCGCAACCGACACCATCGCCAGCACGGACGCCACCAACCCAACTGACGACAACCAGACCACGGAAACCGCCGGTGCCGCAACCACTACGCCCGAGACCGCCACTGACACGCTGACCACGACACCAGCACCAAACACCGCTGCAGAAACCGCAACGGTTGATGGCACCAGCGACACCGTCGACAGCAAGGCAGCCGCCAGTGACAGCGACAAGACCGCCGATACCGCAACGCCAGTTACCGACGTCGACAGCGAACCGGCGCCTGCCATCACGGAACCAGCGTTTGATCCCAAACAGGCGCAAATCGCCCAGCTGCTCGCCGACGCCGACAAGCGCCTGAAAGCCGGCAAACTGATCGAGCCGGCCAAAGACAATGCCGAAGCGCTGTACAGCCAGGTGCTGCAACTCGACAGCGAGAACAAGGCCGCCAAGGAAGGCCGCAAGAATGTCGGCATCGCGCTCGCCAAACAGGGCATGGATGCCAGCAAAGCCGGTGACGGTCTGCGCGCGACCATGCTCTACGAACGCGCGGTGGTGCTGGCGCCGCGGGCGCGCGAAGTCGGCCTGCTCAAACAGCGGCTGGATGCCGCCCGCCGCGCCGAACAAGCGCAGCCTTATCTCGACAAGGCGAAGAAATTTGAAACGGCAGGCGCGCTGATCACGCCGCCGGAGAACAACGCCTACGATCAGTACAAGAAAGCCCAGAGCATCGATCCGGCCAGCACACTGGCCTTGCGCGGTCTGTCTGAAATTGAAGTGCGCCTTGCCGATGAAATCGAGCGGCTGTGGCGCAAGGGTAACGTCACCGAAGCGAGCGCACTATACGCCGGCGCCAAGGAGCGCTACCCCGACAGCAAAGACATCGCCGACGCTGGCAAGGCGATCGTGCAGGCGACCACTGCGCGCAAACCCAAACCCGCTGACACCTTGGAAGCCGAGCTGCTGCGGCCGGAAATTCTGACCCTGCGTGCCGCCGGCAACCCACTCAACAGCATTCCGACCGAGCAGACCACCATTCTGGTGATCGGCACCAGCCTGCACGCCGCTTTCACCTATCAGAATTTCAAAGCCGGCGGCACCGTCATCGAAGCCCAGCTTTACGACGACACCCACCAGATCAAACTCGGCACCCGCAAATTGACGCTGAACTATGATGCCGGCGAGATCCGATTCCAGATCGATCGACCGGTAGAAGGTTTTCCTGACGGCGATTACTTTCTCGATCTCTACGCCAACGGCGAGCGGCTGATCAGCCTGCCGTTCAAAGTTCAGCGCGCCGATTTGTTTTGAACCCGCATTGGCTGGCGCTGTACGCGCTCCCTCCACCAACATGGGAAGCTTATTGCCCTTTACCCATCAAAACTTCTTCGGCTGTAACGAATGTGAATTTCCGACTCCACTTGCTTTTGGGTATGAACAGTAAGATCTGCGGATGCGCGAGTCTGCGAATTTTTTGATGAAATCGGAAAGAAACATCGTGGCCAAGGCTGCTCCTACAAATTCGTTTGGCATGCAGTGACTACCTGCTGGACTGCGTCGCGTCTGCGATTCACGAAGACACCACTGGGCCGAATCCGTTGAAAAGGATGCGTTCCTACTCTATCCACGATGCTTGCTGTTGTTATCTATCGCGACGATGCCTGGCGCAAAAAAACGGTATCACTCCACGACTTCCGGCGGTTGCCGGGTGATGCGGCGGTACATTTCGCGGGCGGCGTGAATTAGCGCATCGACGGTTGGCGCTTCGGTGGCGACGTGGCCGGCGCCGCGGACGATCAGTAATTCGCTGTCGGGCCACTTGGCTTGCACGGCCCAAGCGTTGGCCAGCGGGCTGACCATGTCGTAGCGGCCGTGCACGAGAATGCCGGGGATGCCGGTCAGTGCCACCATGTTGTCGAGCACCTGATTCGGGCGCAGGAAATAATCGTGTTTGGCGTAGTGGCAGGCGATGCGGGCGACCGACAGCGCGCGGTGAATGTCGTGATACTGATCGCGCAGGTGGTTGTTTTCAAACAAAGTGCGCACGCGCGCGGCATAGGCCCCCCAGTTGCGGGCGGCGGCGAGCCGGGCGATTTCGTCTTCGCCGGTCAGGCGCCGGTAATACGCATCAATCGGTTCATGCCGTTCGGCTTCCGGCAGGTGGCGCAGAAACTGGTTCCAGGCATCCGGAAAAATCTGCGCCGCGCCGCCGCCAAAATACCAGTCGCGATCTTGTGGCCGGGCCAGAAACACGCCGCGCAGCAGCAGACCCAACACGCGATCCGGATGTTGCTGCGCATACAACAAGGCGAGCGTGGCACCGAAGGTACCGCCGAACAGCACCCAGCGATCGACCTGCAACGCCCGGCGGACTTTTTCCAGATCGGCGAGCAGTTGTTCGGTGCTGTTGTGTTCGAGGCTGGCGTGCGGCGTCGAGCGGCCGGCACCGCGTTGGTCGACGAGGATGATCCGGTAATGGCGAGGGTCGAAGAAGCGGCGCTGACTGCCCTGGCAGCCCGCGCCGGGGCCACCGTGCAGCACCAGCACCGGCAGTCCGGTCGGTTCACCGCATTGTTCGATATACAGCGTGTGGCCGTCACCAACATCGAGTCGGCGTTCGTCATACGGGCGGATATCGGGGAACAGCTCCAGCATGATCAGGCTCCGGGCCAGCACGGCGCCGGACAGACCCGCTCTCCGTGCGCTGCGTCGTGTGCCGGCATTGTCGCACAGCCATTGGCCGGCACCAGAGCCGACGAGCTCAGCCTTGCTGCTTGTCCTGTGCCTTCAGCCGGCGCCAGACGAAGGCACCGAGCACGGCCGGGATGATGAACGGGATCAGCAGACCGATGAGACTGAACAGACCGACATCGCTTGCCAGCAATGCTTTCCACAACACCGACATGGCAGCACCCTCCTCGATTGGTGGTGGGGCCGCCAGTATCAAAGTAGTCGAGCGCCGGCCAATTGACCCGCACAAGCCAGAGTCTTACTGGCGACGGTGCCGACTCACGGTGTCGGTTGCTGCTCGACCACGGTTTCGCCGTCCTTGCGGATGATGACGATGCCTTTCGGCAGCGGCTTGTCGTCGAGGCCCTTGGCCTTGCGGACGTTGGCGTAGGCGATCTGGGCGCATTCCGGGCCACCGCCGTCGCCGACGCAGATGTCGTACTCACGGGTCAACTCCTGCAGCACGGTGGTCTGCTCCGGCGGCGGTACGGCGCCAAACAGCATGCCGATGATGTTGACCGGGGTCTTGATCGCCTCCTTGGCAGTGCAGGCGGCCAGCAGGGTCAGGGCCAGCAGCAGGCCGAGACGACGGTAGCGGGAGCGGTGGCAAGCGGTCATCGGCTTCACTCGACGGTAATGGTGATCTTGTCCGACAGCACGGCGGGCTGATGTGGAATATGCAATTTGTCGCCGAGCAACAGCTGCAGCGTGTGGGTGCCGGGCGGCAGCTGCAAGACGGTTTCAGTTTGGCCGCCGCCGAAATGCTTGATCTGATCGGTGGCCGGCAGCGGCTGATCCAGGGCCGGCAAGGCGGAAAGATTGATCAACAAGTGATGATGGCCGGTGTTTTCCTTGTCCATGCCGGCCGGCGCCACGCCCATGTTGCTGAGACCAAAACGCACCGTCACCGGACCTTTGATGCGTTCGCCGTCTGTCGGCGTGATGAAGTAGAGCTTGGCATTGGCAGGCGCGCTCGAACGCGGCAATTCCGCGGCACTGGCACTGGTTGCCAGCACGGCGGACAAGGCGGCGAGCAGGGCTGAACGAAGCAAAAGCATGGCAGGGCTCCTTAGACAAGGGCGTCGTCGGTGGGCAACGCCGAGCCTGCTCGGACTCCCGATCCGGTACGCCGTTCCGTGTCGGCATTCTGAGCCGGTTACCGGGCAATGGCAAACCGATCGGCAGGCTGTCGAGAGGCTCGGCGAAGCGCGCCGTTGCCAAGGACCAAAGACAAAGGGCGACATCGCTGCCGCCCTTTGCTCATGTTGCCGGTTGCGCGTTCCGTTTGCCGGCGCGCGCCTGCGGCTCAGTCTTTTGCCGCGCGATCGGCGCGCTTGCGCTCGTGTTCCTGCAACAGCTTCTTGCGGATGCGGATCGCTTTCGGCGTGACTTCAACCAGCTCGTCGTCCTGGATGAATTCCAGCGCCTGCTCCAGCGAGTACTTGATCGGCGGGGTCAGGATCAGTTTTTCATCGGCGCCGGCCGAGCGGATGTTAGTCAGCTGCTTGCCTTTCTGGACGTTGACGACCAGGTCGGAATCGCGCGAGTGAATGCCGACGATCATCCCTTCATACACTTCGGTCCCGTGCTCGACGAACAGTCGACCGCGCTCTTGTAGATTGAACAGTGCATACGCCACTGCCTTGCCCATTTCGTTGGCGATCATCACGCCGTTGACGCGTGCAGCGATGGAGCCCGCAGCAGCCGGCCCATAATGGCTGAACGAATGATAAATCAGGCCAGTGCCGCGAGTGGCGGTCATGAATTCGGTCTGGAAGCCGATCAAACCACGCGCCGGGATCACGTAATCCAGACGGACCCGGCCTTTGCCATCCGGCACCATGTTTTCCATCATGCCGGAGCGCTCACCGAGCTTCTCCATGACGGTGCCCTGGTGTTCTTCTTCGACGTCGACAGTCAGCGTTTCATACGGTTCGTGACGGACGCCGTCGACCATTTTGAAAATGACTTCCGGACGTGACACGCCGAGTTCATAGCCTTCGCGGCGCATGGTTTCGATCAAAATACCGAGGTGCAATTCACCACGACCGGAGACGCGGAACTTGTCCGGATCATCGGTTTCTTCAACACGCAGCGCAACGTTGTGCACCAGCTCGCGTTGCAGGCGGTCGCCGATCTGACGTGAGGTGACGAACTTGCCATCGCGACCGGCAAACGGCGAGTTGTTGACCTGGAAGGTCATGGTCACGGTCGGCTCGTCGACGGCCAGCGGCGGTAAGGCTTCCACGCAGTCTTGCGCGCAAATGGTGTCGGAGATCTGCGGGGTTTCGATGCCGGTGATCGCGATGATGTCGCCAGCGGTTGCTTCTTCCACTTCGGTGCGCTCGAGCCCCATATAGCCCAGCACTTGACCGATCTTGGCGTTGTAGGTCTTGCCTTCGCGGCTGACCACGGTGACCGGTTGGTTGCGCTTGATGGTGCCACGGGTGACGCGACCGATCGCAATGGCGCCAACATAAGAGGAATAATCCAGCTGCGACACCTGCATCTGCAGCGGGCCGTCGATGTTCACTTTCGGCGGCGCAACGTGACGGACGATGGCATCGAACAGCGGCGTCATGTCGCCGTCGCGCACTTCGGCTTCGAGACCGGCGTAACCGCCGAGTGCCGAGCAATACACCACCGGGAAATCGAGCTGCTCGTCATTGGCGCCGAGACGATCAAACAGATCGAACACTTGATCAATGACCCAGTGCGGACGCGCACCCGGACGGTCAACTTTGTTGACGACGACGATCGGTTTCAAGCCGTGCTTGAACGCTTTCTGGGTGACGAAACGGGTTTGCGGCATCGGGCCGTCGACGGCATCGACCACCAGCAGCACCGAGTCGACCATCGACAGGATGCGCTCGACTTCGCCGCCGAAATCGGCGTGCCCGGGGGTGTCGACGATATTGATGCGGTAGTCTTTCCAGCGAATCGCGGTGTTCTTGGCCAGAATGGTGATGCCGCGTTCTTTCTCCAGCGGGTTCGAGTCCATGACGCGCTCGGTCGGCGCAGCGCGGTCGCCCAAGGTGCCGGACTGTTGCAGCAGTTTGTCAACCAAAGTGGTTTTGCCATGATCGACGTGGGCGATGATGGCGATATTGCGAAGCTTCTCAAGCACGGTAAGGACTCAAAACAGGGCTGGCCCGGGTGGCGGGATTGCCATCCAGGCACTGGACCGGAAAAAAAGGGGCTGTATTCTAGCGTGCCCGACCGCTGGTCACTATCTGTTCAAGAAAAGAAAAACCCGTCCATGGACTTCCTTTCCGCCCTTTTCAGCGCTTTTGCCCTGGTTTTCGTCGCCGAACTGGGCGACAAGACCCAGATCGCCTGCATGACGCTGGCCACCCGCTACCCGGCCCGCAAGGTCCTGCTCGGCGTCTCTTTGGCCTTTGCGGTGCTCAGCGTGCTGGCGGTGACGGTCGGTAAACTGCTGACCCAGCTGGTGCCAGCGTACCTGCTGTCGGCCATCGTTGCCGGCCTGTTCTTCTGGTTTGCCTGGCAGTCCTTGCAGGCGGAAGACGGCGAAGAGGAAGCGACCGACAGCGTGCAAAAAGGCGCGGTCATGGCCGCATTCAGCATGATTTTCTTCGCCGAGCTGGGCGACAAGACCCAGCTCGCGACGGCGGGTCTGGCAACCGAGCTGGCTGCAATCGCGGTTGCCATCGGCGCCTGTGCTGCGCTCATCACCAGCGCGGCGCTGGCGATCTGGCTCGGCAAGAAACTGCGTGACCGGCTGTCGCCCAGGCTCATCGCTCGCGGCGCGGCGGCGCTGTTTGCATTGTTTGGTTTGTTTGCGCTGTGGCGCGCGGTCCAGGCCTGGTTGCAGATCTGAGCCGGCGCCAGCTTGAGGCGGCGCGTCAGTGGTAATGGGCCTCGACCGGACCGCGAAACACCCGGTAACTCCAGAAGGTGTAACCGAGAATCATCGGCAGCAGCAGCACGACGCCCACCAGCATGAACTGCAATGAGCCGGGCGCGGCCGCCGCCTGCCAGAGATCCAGCTGGCCCGGCACCAGCCACGGAAACAGCGACACCACCAGCCCGACAAAACCGCAGAGAAACACGCCAACGGTGGCGGCGAAGGCATGCCAGCGTGGCGTGCGTTGCAAGCCGCGGAAAATCCGCAGAAGCAGATAGCCGGTGCCGAGCGGAATCGGCAGCAACACGAACAGCAGCGGCACACTGAACCAGCGGGCCGCAATCTCGGCATGCAGCAGTGGCGTCCACAGGCTGATCATCGCCAGGAACAGCGCAACGCCGAACACCGCCCCGCGGCCGACTTTGCTGGCCCATTGCTGCAAATTGTGGTCACCGCGCCAATACAGCCAACTGGCGCCGAGCAGGCTGTAACCCGCCATCAAGCCAAAGGCGCAGAACAGGCTGAAGATCGACAGCCGCACGCTGCCATCACTCGGCAGATGGCCGTCGATGACGGTGGCCAGCATCAATCCTTGGGCAAACGCGGCCAGTGCCGAGCCACTGGCAAAGGCAATGTCCCAAGCCGAGCGACCGCGCTTGGTCTTGAACCGGAACTCGAACGCGACGCCACGGAAAATCAGCCCGAGCAGCATCAGCATGACCGGCACATACAACGCCGGTAACAAGGTGGCAAACGCGAGCGGAAACGCCGCCAGCAGCAGCACACCGCCGAGCACCAGCCAGGTTTCGTTGCCATCCCATACCGGCGCAATCGACTGAATCATCTGATCACGCAACTGCGCATCACGTTGCCACGGCAGCAGAATGCCGATGCCGAGATCAAAGCCATCCATCACCGTGTACATCAGCACGGCGAAACCCAGCAGAAAATAACCGAGCAATGGCCAATCCATGATTCACTCCTTCTGCCCGGTGGGTTCATCGACGCTGATCGCCGTGGAGCGTGGCAGCACGGGTGTCAACGGGTGGGCCGCTACAGCCGCCAGCCCGCTGTGCACGACCCGTCGGAGGTAGAACAGGTAGAGCGAGAACAGCAGCGCATAGACCACGACAAACAGCAGCAGTGATTCGGCAATACGCTCGGCCGGTAACGGGCTGGCGCCATCGGCGGTGCGCAGCAAACCGTACACCAGCCACGGTTGCCGACCGACTTCGGCGACCCACCAACCGGCCAGCGTTGCGACGAATCCGGTCGGGATCAGCCACGGCAGCGCGCGTAACCACAAACCTTCCTGCAACACGCGGCCGCGCCACCAGCGCCAGGCGCCCCACGCTGCCATCAGCAGCATCACAAGCCCGCAGGCCACCATCACCCGGAACGACCAGAATACCAGCGGCACATTTGGCCGATCGGCTTTCGGCACCGACTTGAGACCGACGATTTCCCCGTCCGGAGCGTGGGTCAGAATCCAGCTCGCGAGTTTCGGAATCCCGATTTCGTAATGATTGCGTTCGGCCTGCATGTCCAGCAGCGCAAACAGCAGCAGCGGTGCACCGCGCTCGGTTTCCCAGACGCCCTCCATCGCCGCGACCTTGATCGGTTGATCGCGTTTGACCTGCAGGCCGTGCAGATCGCCGAGCAGGATTTGCAGCGGCGCCATCACCAGAGCCATCGCCAGCGCCATCTTGATCGCGCTGCCGGCGCCGTGCTCGCGATCGGCGCGGTTGCGCCGCCATTGCCAGGCCGACACGCCGAGCACGACAAACGCAGTGGTCAGGAAACTCGCGACCAGCATGTGCGAGAAGCGATACGGAAAACTCGGATTGAAAATCACCGCCCACCAGTCGTTGACCACGAAGCGACCATCGACAAGTTCGGTGCCGGCTGGCGTCTGCATCCAGCTGTTCGCCGCCAGGATCCAGAATGCTGACATCAGCGTCCCGACCGCGACCATCAGCGTGGCAAAAAAATGCAGCCACGGCGGCACCCGGTTCTGGCCAAACAACATCACGCCGAGGAAGCCGGCTTCGAGGAAAAACGCCGACAACACCTCGTAACTCATCAACGGTCCGATGACGTTGCCGGTGCTGGCGGAGAACGGCGCGAAGTTGCTGCCGAACTCGTAGCTCAGCACCACGCCGCTGACCACGCC
>JBKBHF010000060.1:0-16120 GCA_046297695.1 Permianibacter sp.
TTTCGTCGTAGTTCTTGACGGTGCCGCCGTGGGTGCGGGCCGACACGATGGTCAGCGCAGCGGTCAGCGAGGTCTTGCCATGGTCAACGTGACCGATGGTGCCCACGTTCACGTGGGGCTTATTACGTTCAAATTTTTCCTTCGACATAGCGATCTGCCTTTTCTTTCAGGTTTTGACGTTTGTATTGGTTGGCTGGCTGCTCACGCAACCAGCCGCCCCAGTGAATTACTTCTTGCGCGAGGCAATGACGGCTTCGGCGACGTTGCTCGGCGCTTCCGAGTAGTGCGAGAACTCCATCGAATAGGTCGCACGACCTTGGGTTGCCGAACGCAGGTCAGTGGCATAGCCGAACATTTCCGACAACGGCACCTGGGCCTTGATGGCCTTGATGCCGCCCGGCAGGTCGTCCATACCCTGCACGATGCCGCGACGACGGTTCAAATCGCCGATGACGTCACCCATGTAGTTTTCCGGGGTTTCGACTTCGACTTTCATCATCGGCTCGAGCAGCACCGGCTTGGCCTTCAAGCAGCCTTCCTTGAAACCCATCGAACCGGCAATTTTGAACGCCATTTCGTTCGAGTCGACGTCGTGGTATGAGCCGTCGAAAATGGTGACTTTGACGTCGACAACCGGGAAGCCGGCGATGATGCCGTTCTTCATCTGTTCCTGAACGCCCTTGTCGACAGCCGGGATGTACTCCTTCGGCACCACGCCGCCTACGACTTCGTTGACGAACTCGTAACCTTTGCCCGGCTCTTGCGGCTCGATGCGGAGCCAGCAGTGACCGTACTGACCACGACCGCCCGACTGACGCACGAACTTGCCTTCCTGTTCGACCTTGGCGCGGATGGTTTCGCGATAGGCGACCTGCGGCTTGCCAACGTTGGCTTCGACCTTGAACTCACGCTTCATGCGATCGACGATGATTTCGAGGTGCAATTCGCCCATGCCCGAAATGATCGTCTGGCCCGACTCTTCATCGGTCTTGACGCGGAACGACGGGTCTTCCTGAGCCAGACGGCCCAGCGCGATACCCATCTTTTCCTGGTCAGCCTTGGTTTTCGGCTCGACGGCAACGGCGATAACCGGCTCCGGGAACTCCATCCGCTCAAGGATAATCAGGTTATCCGGATCGCAGATGGTGTCGCCGGTGGTGACGTCTTTCAGACCGACGCAAGCGGCGATGTCGCCGGCGCGGACTTCTTTGATCTCGTCACGGTTGTTGGCGTGCATCTGAACCAGACGGCCGATACGCTCTTTGCGATCCTTGACCGAGTTGTAGACGCCGGCACCTGCCTCCAACACCCCCGAATAGACGCGAATGAACGTCAACGAGCCGACAAACGGGTCGGTGGCAATCTTGAATGCCAGCGCTGAGAACGGGGCATCGTCGCTCGGTGGACGAGTGTCCGGCGTACCATCCATCTTCTCACCGGTCACGTCCGGAATATCGGTCGGCGCCGGCAGGTAGCGGATCACGGCGTCAAGCATGGCCTGAACACCTTTATTCTTGAACGCCGAGCCACACAGGGCGGGAACGATTTCACCCGCGATGGTACGCTTGCGTAAAGCCGCGTGAATTTCGTCTTCCGACAGCTCGCCGGTTTCGAGGTACTTGTTCATCAGCTCTTCGCTGGCTTCGGCGGCGCTTTCGACCAGCTTCTCGCGCCACTCGTTGCACAGGTCAACCATGTCGGCCGGGATGTCGCCGTACTCGAACTTCATGCCTTGCGACTCTTCATCCCAGATGATGGCTTTCATCTTGATCAGATCAACCAAACCCGAGAAAGAATCTTCCTGACCGATCGGCAACACCAACGGCACCGGATTGGCGGCGAGCCGGTCCTTCATCTGAGCGACGACGCGCAGAAAGTTGGCACCGGTACGATCCATCTTGTTGACAAACGCGAGGCGCGGCACTTTGTACTTGTTGGCCTGACGCCAAACGGTTTCCGACTGTGGCTGGACGCCACCAACCGCGCAATACACCATGCAAGCGCCGTCGAGCACGCGCATCGAGCGCTCGACTTCAATGGTGAAATCGACGTGCCCGGGGGTGTCGATGATGTTGATGCGGTGTTCGTCGAACTGCTTGCTCATGCCCGACCAAAAGCAGGTGGTCGCAGCCGAGGTAATGGTGATACCGCGCTCTTGTTCCTGTTCCATCCAGTCCATGGTGGCAGCGCCGTCATGGACTTCACCGATCTTGTGGCTTTTACCGGTGTAGAACAGCACGCGCTCGGTCGTCGTCGTTTTACCGGCGTCGATATGCGCGCTGATCCCGATGTTTCGGTAACGGTTAATTGGGGTAGTGCGAGCCATTGCTTGCTCCAAGTTCTTTGGATTGCGGTGCAGACACCGGCGTACCGAGCGCCTGCACCAATGCGATTGCCAACCGACGTGGTGACCGGCACCACAGGCGCGAATTACCAGCGGTAATGCGAGAACGCCTTGTTGGCTTCGGCCATGCGGTGCACGTCTTCGCGCTTCTTGACGGCGGCACCACGGTTCTCAACGGCATCCAGGATCTCGGCAGCGAGACGCTCGGCCATCGATTTTTCACCACGACTGCGCGCCGCCTCGGCCAGCCAGCGCATGGCCAGCGCTTGCTGACGCGAGGCACGCACCTCGACCGGCACCTGATAGGTGGCACCGCCAACGCGGCGGGATTTCACCTCCACCAGCGGGCGGACGTTGTCGAGCGACTTTTCGAACAGACCCATGGCGCCTGCGGCGTCAACGTTCTTCTTGGTCGAAAGCAGATCAATGGCTCCGTAAACAATCTTTTCGGCGACCGATTTTTTACCGGATTCCATGATCACGTTCATGAACTTGGCGAGCACTTGGCTGCCGTATTTCGGCTCAGGCAGGACTTCCCGCTGAGCAACTACGCGACGACGCGGCATTGCTGTATTTCCTTCATCTTCAGGTGAGTCCGACATGGGCGAGTGTCATACGACAACCCGGCGAAGCCGGCCTTACTTGCATTTACCCGCAAAGGGTCAATGCACCTAAACGTTTGGGGGTCACGCACAGCGAGGTGCGGACAGGTTCCACTCCAAGCCTTCCGGCCGGGGGGAATACTGCTTCGGGCGCTTCGCGCCGACGGCTTACTTCTTCGGACGCTTCGCGCCGTACTTCGAGCGGCCCTGCTTCCGGTCTTTGACGCCGGCGGTGTCGAGCGAACCACGGACAGTGTGGTAACGCACACCTGGCAAGTCTTTGACACGGCCGCCGCGGATCAGCACGACAGAGTGTTCCTGCAGGTTGTGGCCTTCACCGCCGATGTACGAAATGACTTCGTAACCGTTGGTCAGACGCACTTTGCAGACTTTACGAAGGGCCGAGTTCGGCTTCTTCGGGGTAGTGGTGTACACGCGGGTGCAAACGCCACGCTTTTGCGGGCAGTTTTGCAGCGCCGGTGACGGGGTCTTGCGCTTGATCTCCTTCCGGGGATTGCGCACGAGCTGGTTTACGGTCGCCATTGAAAACAGAACTCCAAAATTGAGAGTAAAAGCCCCTCGGCCGGAGAACCGGCTTTTAAGGGGTGCGGAATTGTAGAGATGGCGTCCAGTAGCGTCAAGGCATGTTGGCGCCCGGCAGTTATCCGCCAGAAAGCACGAACATGCAAAAAGGCCAGCATAAGCTGGCCTTTTTGGTGCATCCACCTTTATTCAGGGTGCGGTTGAAGCGCTTACTCCGCAGAAGAGCTCAGCGCATCGCGCAGTTCCTTCTCGGCATCGGTCGCAGTCACGGTCGGCTCGACACCGAGGCTTTCGAGACGACGGCGCCGACGTTCCTTGTGGTACGCCAGACCCGTACCCGCCGGGATCAAGCGGCCGACGATGACGTTCTCCTTCAGGCCGCGCAAATCGTCGGTCTTGCCACTGACCGCCGCCTCGGTGAGGACACGAGTGGTTTCCTGGAACGAAGCCGCCGAAATGAACGACTCGGTCTGCAGCGACGCCTTGGTGATACCGAGCAGCTGGCGCTCGAAGGTCGCTTCGACCTTGCCGGCCGCGCGCAGACGATCGTTCTCTTCCAGTACTCGAACGGCATCGAGCTGCTCGCCTTTCAGCAACTTGCTGTCGCCGGGCTCGACAATGACGCCCTTGCGCAGCATCTGGCGAACGATGACTTCGATGTGCTTGTCGTTGATCTTCACGCCCTGCAGCCGGTAGACGTCCTGCACTTCGTTGACGATGTAGTTCGCCAGGTGCGAAATGCCTTTCAGACGCAGGATGTCGTGCGGATTCTCCGGGCCTTCCGAAATCACATCGCCTTTCTCGACGAATTCGCCTTCGAACACACCGATGTTCCGCCACTTCGGAATCAGCTCCTCGTACGGCTGCGAGCCATCGGTCGGAGTGATGATCAAGCGGCGCTTGCCCTTGGTCTCTTTGCCGAACGACACGGTACCCGAGATCTCGGCGAGAATCGCCGGCTCTTTCGGCTTGCGCGCTTCGAACAAGTCAGCCACGCGCGGCAGACCGCCAGTGATGTCACGGGTCTTCGAACCTTCCTGCGGAATACGGGCGATCGCATCACCCTCGCCCACGGCCGCGCCGTCTTCGAGGTTGATGATGGCGCCAGCCGGCAGCGAGTACTGCGCGGCGATGTCGGTGCCTTTCAGTTGCAGATCCTTGCCCTTGTCGTCGACCAGGCGAATCATCGGGCGCATTTCTTTCGCGCCGCGCTGCTTCGGATCGGTCACGACGATGTTCGACAAACCAGTCAGCTCGTCGGTCAGACGGGTGAAGGTCACGCCTTCGACCAGGTCGACGAACTTAATCTTACCGGCCACTTCGGTGACGATCGGGTGGGTGTGCGGATCCCAGTTCGCGACGATGTCGCCACGCGAAATCTTGCCGCCATCCTTGACCGACAACACGGCACCGTAAGGCACCTTGTAGCGTTCTTTCTCGCGATTGTGCTCGTCGAACACGGTGATTTCGGTCGAACGCGACACGGTGACGAAAGTGCCGTCTTTCTTCTGCACCAGTTTGGCGTTGGCCAGACGGACCGTACCGCTGTTCTTGACCTGCACCTTGTTCTCAGCCGAGGCCCGCGACGCCGCACCACCAATGTGGAAGGTACGCATCGTCAGCTGGGTACCCGGTTCACCGATCGACTGCGCGGCGATAACACCGACCGCTTCGCCAGCGTTGACCAGGTGACCACGCGCCAGATCGCGGCCGTAGCAGTTGGCGCAGACACCGAAGCGGGTTTCGCAGGTGATCGGCGAGCGCACGACCACGTGATCGATGTTGTTCTCTTCCAGTTTTTCGACCCAGCGCTCGTTCAGCAGTGTGCCGGCATCGGCCAGCAGCGTGTCGCTGCCCGGCACATAGACCGGCTCGGCCAAGACACGGCCCAACACACGCTCACGCAGCGGCTCGACCACGTCACCGCCCTGAATCAGCGGGGTCATGTGCAGACCGTTGCTGGTGCCGCAATCGGTTTCGGTGACGACCAGATCCTGGGCGACGTCGACCAGACGGCGGGTCAGGTAACCCGAGTTAGCCGTCTTCAGCGCGGTATCGGCCAGACCCTTACGGGCACCGTGGGTCGAGATGAAGTACTGCAAAACGTTCAGACCTTCGCGGAAGTTCGCGGTGATCGGCGTTTCGATAATCGAGCCGTCCGGCTTGGCCATCAGGCCCCGCATACCGGCCAATTGTCGGATCTGGGCTGCGCTACCCCGCGCCCCCGAGTCGGCCATCATGTAGATCGGGTTGAACGACTTCTGCTTTTCTTTCTCGCCCTTGGCGTTGATCACTTCAACGAAGGTCAGGTTGTCCATCAGCGCTTTCGAGACCCGCTCGTTCGCGCGCGACCAGATGTCAACGACCTTGTTGTAGCGCTCGCCGGCGGTCACCAGACCGGCAGCGTACTGCTGCTCGATCTCTTTCACTTCTGCTTCCGACTCGGCCAGAATTTTCTTCTTTTCGTCCGGAATGGTCATGTCATCGATACCGACCGAGGTACCCGAGCGCGTCGCATAGGCAAAGCCGGTATACATGATCTGGTCAGCAAAAATGACGGTCGCTTTCAGGCCCAGAATGCGATAGCAGGTGTTCAGCAGCTTCGAGATCGCTTTCTTGGTCAGTGGCTGGTTGATCAGCTCGAACGACAGGCCTTTCGGCACGATGTCCCAGAGCATGGCGCGACCGACCGTGGTGTCATGCACCTTGTTCGATTCGGTGATCTTGCCTTCTTTGTCGATCAGCTTTTCATGCAGGCGGACTTTGATGCGGGCATGCAGATCGACCTGACCGGTACGGAACGCACGGTGCACCTCAGCGGTATCCGCGAAGACCATGCCTTCGCCTTTGCCGTTCACCTTGTCGCGGGTCATGAAGTACAGACCCAAGACGACGTCCTGCGACGGCACCACGATCGGCTCACCGTTTGCCGGCGACAGAATGTTGTTGGTCGACATCATCAGCGCACGCGCTTCGAGCTGGGCCTCCAGCGTCAGCGGCACGTGCACCGCCATCTGGTCACCGTCGAAGTCGGCATTGAACGCGGTGGTGACCAGCGGATGCAGCTGAATCGCCTTGCCTTCAACCAAGACCGGCTCAAACGCCTGGATACCGAGACGGTGCAGCGTCGGCGCACGGTTCAGCATCACCGGGTGTTCGCGAATGACTTCTTCCAGAATGTCCCAGACCACCGGCTCTTCGCGCTCGACCATTTTCTTGGCGGCTTTGATGGTCGTCGCCAGCCCACGGGTTTCGAGCTTGCCGAAAATGAACGGCTTGAACAGCTCGAGCGCCATTTTCTTCGGCAGACCGCACTGGTGCAGACGCAGCGTCGGGCCGACCACGATGACCGAGCGCCCCGAGTAGTCGACACGCTTGCCGAGCAGGTTCTGACGAAAACGACCTTGCTTGCCCTTGATCATGTCGGCCAAGGATTTCAGCGGGCGCTTGTTCGAGCCGGTGATCGCGCGACCGCGACGACCGTTGTCGAGCAACGCATCGACCGCTTCTTGCAACATCCGCTTTTCGTTGCGGATGATGATGTCCGGCGCGTTCAGATCGAGCAGCCGCTTCAGACGGTTGTTACGGTTGATCACGCGGCGGTACAGATCGTTCAGATCCGAGGTCGCAAAGCGACCGCCATCCAGCGGCACCAGCGGTCGCAGATCCGGCGGCAGCACCGGCAGCACGGTCATGATCATCCAGTTCGGCGAGTTGCCGGACTCGAGGAAAGCCTCCAGCAGCTTCAGCCGCTTGCTGAGTTTCTTCAGCTTGGTTTCCGAGCTGGTCTGCGGAATCTCTTCACGGATCTGCTCAACTTCTTTCGGCAGATCGAGGCCTTCGAGCAACGCCCGAATCGCTTCCGCGCCCATCTTGGCGTCGAATTCGTCACCGAATTCTTCCAGTGCGTTCAGGTACTCTTCTTCGCTCAGCAGCTGACCGCGCTCAAGTGTGGTCATGCCCGGCTCGATCACGACGAACGCTTCGAAATAGAGCACACGCTCGATATCACGCAGCGTCATGTCGAGGATAAGGCCGATACGGCTTGGCAGCGACTTCAAGAACCAGATATGGGCGACCGGCGAGGCCAGTTCGATATGGCCCATGCGTTCACGGCGCACTTTCGCCAGCGCGACTTCAACGCCGCACTTTTCACAGATAACGCCGCGGTGCTTCAGGCGCTTGTACTTGCCGCACAAGCACTCGTAGTCCTTGATCGGGCCAAAGATCTTGGCGCAGAACAAGCCGTCACGTTCTGGCTTGAAAGTACGGTAGTTGATCGTTTCCGGCTTCTTGACTTCGCCGAACGACCAGGAGCGGATCATGTCGGGCGAGGCAAGACCGATGCGAATGCGATCGAATTCGCTGAGGGTGGTCTGCTGCTTGAACAGGTTCAACAGGTCTTTCATGGCTTCCCCGTTTCGTAAGTTACGCTCGTGTGGGAGCGAGCCTGACTCACTCCCACACACGCCCTATCAGTTCTGGTCTTCCAGCTCGATGTTGATGGCCAGCGAGCGGATTTCCTTCAGCAACACGTTGAAAGATTCCGGCATGCCGGCTTCCATCTTGTGGTCGCCATCGACGATGTTCTTGTACATGCGGGTACGGCCGTTGACGTCGTCTGACTTGACCGTGAGCATTTCCTGCAGCGTGTACGCAGCACCGTAGGCTTCCAGCGCCCAGACTTCCATCTCACCGAAGCGCTGACCACCGAACTGCGCTTTACCGCCCAGCGGTTGCTGGGTGACGAGCGAGTAGGAACCGGTCGAGCGTGCGTGCATCTTGTCGTCGACCAGGTGGTTCAGCTTCAGCATGTACATGTAACCGACAGTCACCGGACGCTCGAAGGCTTCGCCGGTGCGGCCGTCGTACAGGCGCATCTGGGTTTTCGAGTTGTTGAAGCCGAGGCGCTGGGTGCGCTCGTCATCGCTCGGGTAGGCCAGATTCAGCAGCTTGAAGATCTCTTCTTCCTTGGCACCGTCGAACACTGGCGAGGCGATCGGCACGCCACCTTTCAGGTTCTTGCCGAGGTTGATGATCTCATCATCGCTGAGCGACTTCAGGTCAACCTTGTTGGCGGCGCCATCGTTGTAAACCGTTTCGAGGAAGCTGCGCAGTTCTTTGACGGCTTTGCTGCGCTCCTTCTCGAGCATTTCCTCGATGCGATAGCCAAGGCCACGCGCCGCCCAGCCAAGGTGCGTTTCCAACACCTGACCGATGTTCATACGCGACGGCACGCCCAGCGGGTTCAATACGATATCAACCGGACGACCATCGGCCATATACGGCATGTCTTCCACCGGAACGATGGTCGAGATCACCCCCTTGTTACCGTGCCGACCGGCCATCTTGTCACCCGGCTGCACGCGACGCTTCACCGCCAGATACACCTTGACGACTTTCAACACGCCCGGTGCCAGATCATCACCCTGCTTGAGCTTGTCTTTCTTGTTCTCGAAGCGCTTGTGGAACACGTCCTTCTGCTCTTCGATGTAATGCGCCAGCGCCTCCAACTGCTGCTGCTTCTGTTCATCACGCAGCTGGATCTGCAGCACTTCACCGCGTTGCAAGCTGTCTAGGAACTCGGCGTCAACCGTCGCACCTTTCTTCAGCTTGTTCGGGCCTTTCTCGGCGACTTGGCCCAGCACCAGTGTTCGGGCTCTGGCATAGGCGTTGTCTTCGAGAATGCGCTGTTCGTCGAGCAAATCCTTGCGGATCTTGTCGAGTTGGGCTTTTTCGATCTCCGCGGCGCGTGAATCTTTCTCGACGCCGTCACGGGTGAACACCTGCACGTCGATGACGGTGCCCGCCATACCGGCAGGCACGCGCAGCGAGGTGTCTTTCACGTCGCTGGCTTTCTCACCGAAAATGGCCCGCAGCAGTTTTTCTTCCGGGGTCAGCTGGGTTTCGCCTTTCGGCGTCACTTTGCCGACCAGGATGTCGCCCGGTTGCACTTCGGCGCCGATGTAAACGATACCGGCTTCATCCAGCTTGCCGAGCGCCTGCTCACCAACGTTCGGAATATCGGAAGTAATTTCCTCCGGTCCGAGCTTGGTGTCACGGGCGATACAGGACAACTCCTGGATATGCACCGACGTAAAGCGGTCTTCCTGCACGACGCGCTCGGAAACAACGATCGAGTCTTCGAAGTTGTAACCGTTCCACGGCATGAACGCGACCAGCATGTTCTGACCGAGCGCGAGCTCACCCAGATCGGTCGACGGACCGTCGGCCAGCACATCGCCTCGGGCGACCACATCGCCGACATTGACGATCGGGCGCTGGTTGATGCAGGTGTTCTGGTTTGAACGCTGGTATTTGGTCAGCGAATAAATGTCAACACCGGCCTCACCAACATTCACTTCATCGTCGTTGACGCGAACGATAATACGGCTGGCGTCGGCAAAATCGATGGTGCCACCGCGCTTGGCGATGATGGCCACACCGGAGTCCACCGCAACCGCACGTTCCATGCCGGTACCCACCAGCGGCTTGTCGGCGCGCAGGGTCGGGACAGCTTGACGCTGCATGTTCGCGCCCATCAAGGCACGGTTGGCATCGTCGTGCTCGAGGAACGGCACCATCGCCGCTGCGACCGACATGATCTGCTGCGGCGACACGTCCATGTAGTTCACTTTGTCGGGCGTGGACAGGGTGAATTCACCCTGGTGACGAACGGTGACCAGATCGTCGGTCAGCCTGCCGTCCTTATCAGTGGCGGCATTGGCCTGAGCGATGATGAACTGGCTTTCGTCGTAGGCCGACAGGTAGTCGATATCGAGCGTGACTTTGCCGTCAACCACGCGGCGATACGGAGTTTCCAAGAAGCCGTATTCGTTGGTGCGAGCAAAGACCGACAACGAGTTGATCAGACCGATGTTCGGGCCTTCCGGTGTTTCGATCGGGCAGACGCGGCCATAGTGGGTCGGGTGCACGTCACGCACTTCGAAGCCGGCGCGCTCACGGGTCAGACCGCCAGGTCCAAGCGCCGAGACGCGGCGCTTGTGGGTGATTTCCGAGAGCGGGTTGACCTGGTCCATGAACTGCGACAGCTGCGAACTGCCGAAAAACTCTTTCACCGCCGCCGACACCGGCTTGGCGTTGATCAGATCCTGCGGCATCAGGTTTTCGCTTTCCGCTTGCGACAAACGCTCCTTGACGGCGCGCTCAACGCGTACCAGACCGACCCGGAATTGGTTTTCGGCCATCTCGCCGACAGAACGGATACGACGGTTGCCCAGATGATCGATATCGTCGACCTGACCACGGCCGTTGCGGATTTCGATCAGTGTTTTCAGCGCGGCAATAATGTCTTCTTTCGACAGCGTGCCAGGGCCGGTGACTTCGTCACGACCGACGCGGCGGTTGAACTTCATCCGACCAACGCGCGACAGATCGTAGCGCTCTTCGCTGAAGAACAGACCGTTGAACAACGTCTCGGCCGCTTCTTTGGTCGGCGGCTCGCCCGGGCGCATCATGCGGTAGATTTCGACCAGCGCATCCAGCGGCGTCTTGCTGGAATCGATACGCAGGGTATCGGAAATGAACGGACCCTGGTCCAGCTCGTTGGTGTACAAGGTGCGGAATTCGGTCACACCTGCAGCGCGGATCTTGCCCAGGATTTCCTTGGTGATGATCGCATTGCAGTCGGCAATCAACTCACCGGTCTTGGTGTTGACAACCGCCTTGGCGAGCACTTTGTCAAACAGGTACTCGTCCGGCACCGCCAACCGGGTGACGCCGGTTTTCTGCAACGCGGCGACGTGACGGGCAGTGATCCGGCGGCCGGCTTCAACAATGGTCTTGCCGTTGTTATCGACGATGTCGAACGCGGCGGTTTCACCACGCAGACGGTCGGCAACCAGCTCCAGCTCAAAGCTTTCGCTGCCCGCATGCACCACGTTGTGCTGGAAGAACATGTCCAGCATCTGCTCGTTGGTATAACCGAGTGCACGCAGCAGGATGGAAACGGGCAATTTGCGGCGACGATCGATACGGACGAACACGCAGTCTTTCGGATCGAATTCGAAATCAAGCCAAGAGCCGCGGTACGGAATGATACGAGCCGAGAACAGCAGCTTGCCCGAGCTGTGGGTCTTGCCCTTGTCGTGTTCGAAGAACACGCCTGGGCTGCGGTGCAGCTGCGAGACGATAACGCGCTCGGTACCGTTGATGATGAAGGTACCGTTCTCGGTCATGAGCGGAATTTCGCCCATGTAGACTTCTTGCTCGCGGATGTCCTTGACGGTACCGGCTTTGGCTTCCTTGTCGAAAATCACCAAGCGGATTTTCACCCGCAGCGGGGCACCGTAGGTCAAGCCGCGAATCAGACACTCTTTGACATCAAACGGCGGTTCACCGAGATGCGAGGCGACATATTCGAGAGTGGCATTACCCGAGTAACTGGTGATTGGGAACACCGACCGAAAGGCCGAATCCAGTCCGGATTCCATTTTGACCGCGCCATTGCTGCCATAAAGGAACTGCCGATAGGAATCCAATTGAATGGCCAGCAATTCCGGCACATCAATGATCTTGGCCTGCTTACCGAAATCCTTGCGGATCCGTTTTTTCTCTGTATACGAGTACGCCATCTCACGTCCTCACTCGACTAAAACCACCGACAATCGGTACTTGATACGGTCCTACCGACTATCCCCGTGCTGCGCCAACCCTGGGTCATCAAAACGCCGGCAGACCCAAGGCCGTATCAAAACGCGAGCTGTTCAGCCCGCCGAAGAACCTTCTACAAAACGCAAGTTCTCGCAAGCGGCAAAAGGCCGGTGGCGTTCTGCCACCAGCCCTTGCACAGCGACTGGAGAATTCCAGACGCCCAAGTGAAGCCTTACTTGACTTCGACCTTGGCGCCGGCTTCTTCCAGCTTCTTCTTCATGCCTTCGGCATCGGCCTTCGACACGCCTTCCTTCACGACGCCCACGGCCTCGACGAGGTCCTTGGCTTCTTTCAGACCCAGACCGGTCAGTTCGCGAACGACCTTGATGACGTTCACTTTGTTGGCGCCGATGTCGGCCAGCTTGACGGTGAACTCGGTCTGCTCTTCAACAACAGCAGCACCAGCAGCCGGGCCAGCAGCGACAACAGCGGCGGCAGCCGACACACCGAACTTTTCTTCGATCGCCTTGACCAGCTCGACCACTTCGCTGACGCTCATCGCGGCGACGGCGTTAACGATATCGTCTTTCGACAGAGCCATTGCTCATTCTCCTGGAAACAATTCTTAAAAGGATGATACGGGTTACGCTGCCTGCTTCTGGTCGGCCACCGCTTGAATGACCCGAGCGAACTTGGTCGGGATTTCGAGCAGGGTGCGAGCCAGCAGCGCGTAGGCTTCGTCCTTGGTCGGCAGGCTGGCAATGAAATCCAACTGTTTGCCGTCGAGGAGTTTGCCTTCGAACGCCAGTGCGGTGACCTTGAACTTGTCATTGCTCTTGCCCACTTCCTTGAGCACGCGCGCGGCCGAAGCCGGTTCGTTCAAGGAGAAAGCGCAAATGACCGGGCCGACCAACGCCGGTTGCAGGCAGGCGAACTCGGTGCCTTCCACTGCGCGACGCGCCAGCGTGTTGCGAACGACACGAACGTAGACGTTCTGCTGACGGGCTTTCACGCGCAGCGAGGTCAGTTCGGCGACCGTGAGACCACGGTACTCGGCCAACACTGCCGATGTTGCCTTCGCCGCAATGGCGCTGACTTCATCAACAATGGCCTTTTTGCCTTCTAGACCAAGTGCCACTTGATTCACCTCCACATGTTCCGCCTCGCAGCGGAACTGCCATGTTTGAGCTCTCGCAAGGAGAACCCGCCCACGGTGGACCCTCTCAGAGAATGAGTCGGGATCACCGTCTGCGCAGGGTGGCGGTTTAAGTTGCTGCCAACTGCACAACAACCCCTGCGGTCTTTGACGGTTGCCGTATCCTTTGACTGGTTCGCACCAAACGCCGGACGGCAACCCAAAGTTCGTTCGACTGCGCGAACGCAGCCGCCAATTTGTTTCTAACTAAGACAGCTTTCAGCTGAAAGCCGGCGATTACTCGCCGATGTTCAGACTGCCCGCATCGACCTGGACGCCAGGGCCCATGGTGGTCGACAGGGAAATTTTCTTCATGTACTGACCTTTGGCGGTCGCCGGCTTGGCGCGACGCAGGGCGGTCAGCAGCGCTTCGAGGTTTTCTTTCAGCGCGCCAACTTCAAAGCTGGCCTTGCCGATCGTGGCGTGAATGATACCGGCCTTGTCGGTACGGTACTGGACCTGACCGGCTTTGGCGTTCTTCACCGCCTGGGCGACGTCAGCGGTCACGGTGCCGACTTTCGGGTTCGGCATCAAACCGCGTGGGCCAAGGATCTGGCCGAGGGTACCGACCACGCGCATCGCATCCGGGGAGGCGATAACGAGATCGAAATCCATCTTGCCGGCCTTGATGTCGGCAGCCAGATCGTCCATGCCGACGATGTCCGCACCAGCGGCCTTGGCGGCTTCGGCGTTGGCCCCCTGGGTGAACACGGCGACGCGAACGGTTTTACCGGTGCCGTTCGGCAACACGGTGGCGCCACGCACGACCTGATCCGATTTACGCGGATCGACGCCGAGGTTGACGGCAACGTCAACGCTCTCGACGAACTTGACCTTGCTGAGGCTCTTCAGCAGATTCAGCGCATCATCAGCCGCATAGACTTTGCTGCGGTCAACGGCGGCCTTGATTGCCTTGGCGCGCTTAGTGAGCTTGGCCATTGATTAACCCTCCACTTCGACGCCCATCGAACGGGCAGTGCCGGCGATGGTGCGAACAGCCGCTTCGAGATCCGCAGCGGTCAAATCCGGCTGCTTGGTCTTGGCGATTTCTTCCAGCTTGGCGCGCGAGATCTTGCCAACCTTCTGGGTGTTCGGACGCGACGAACCGCTTTCCAGACCCAGGGTCTTCTTGATCAGCACCGAGGCCGGCGGCGTCTTGGTGATGAAGGTGAAGCTGCGGTCGCTGTACACGGTGATAACGACCGGCAGCGGCAGTCCTTTCTCGACCTTGTCAGTCTGAGCGTTGAACTGCTTGCAGAATTCCATGATGTTGACGCCCTGCTGACCGAGCGCTGGGCCGATCGGCGGGCTGGGGTTGGCCATACCGGCCTTCACTTGCAGCTTGACGTAAGCTTGTACTTTCTTTGCCATGAGTGAACATCCTCATTGGGTCCGAACGCGCCCACCGATAGCAGCAAGCTGCTACGGGGAGGCTCCCCTTTCGATGCCCGCCCACGCAGCTGTCAACACAGACTGCCGAGCCGGCATCAGGCCGATTGCGTCAGCAATCAGCCCTTCTCGACCTGACCAAAGTCCAGCTCCACCGGAGTGGAGCGGCCGAAGATCAGGACCGAAACTTTCAGGCGGTTTTTCTCGTAATCGACCGCCTCGACCACACCGTTGAAATCCGCGAACGGACCATCGATGACACGAACCATTTCGCCCGGCTCGAACAGCACTTTCGGCCGCGGCTTTTCCGAACCTTCCTCGACACGATGCAGAATGGCATCGGCCTCTTTATCGGAAATCGGTGCCGGCTTTTCCGGGGTACCGCCGATGAAACCGAGCACGCGCGGGGTTTCCTTGACCAGGTGCCAGCTCTCTTCGTTGAGATCCATCTGCACCAGGACATAGCCCGGGAAAAACTTGCGCTCACTTTTGCGCTTGCTGCCGCCGCGAAGTTCAACGACTTCCTCGGTCGGTACCAACACCTTGCCGAACAGATGCTGCAGGCCATGCAGCTGAATCCGCTCTTCCAGACCCTTTTTCACCCGGTTTTCGAAACCCGAGTAGGCTTGAACCACATACCAGCGCATCGCCATTCTCGTTCTCCTTTTAGGCGATGATCAGGCCAAGCAGCTTGACCAGAATCCAATCGACCCCCCACAGGAAAATCGCAACGATGACAACGAATACCGCGACGATCAGGGTGGTCTGCATGGTTTCAGCGCGGGTCGGCCAAACCACTTTGCGAATTTCGGTACGCGCCTCTTTGGCGAACTCCAACGTGTCGCGGCCTTTCTGTGTTTGCAACGCGACAAACGCCGCGATGATCAGCGCTACAATCACCGCACCAGCGCGGTAATACCATGCTTGCTCGGCGAAATAATGATTGCCAATCACTGCGGCGGCGATGAGGCCCGCGACCAGAATCCACTTCAGGGAATCCAGGCGAGTCGGAGTCTGCTCAACGTTGGTCGTCATGTCCTGTCGTCTCGTGCCCGGAGGCAAAACGCCCAGGCGGGCAGTTTTCTGCGCACCCGGGCGGAAAATTTGGCGGGCCAGGAGGGACTCGAACCCCCAACACCCGGTTTTGGAGACCGGTGCTCTACCAATTGAACTACTGACCCATGACTCATGAAACGGTGGCGGTTATCGCTTGCTGCCGTTTCCCCATCAAGCGCCTTCCCGGAGGAAGTCCGGCGGGAGTGATCAGCCCCCGCCGGTTACTGCTGATTACTGCATCGATTGCTCGATGTGGCTTACTCGATGACCTTGGCCACCACGCCGGCGCCAACGGTACGGCCACCTTCGCGGATCGCGAAGCGCAGACCGTCGTCCATCGCGATCGGGGCGATCAGGGTCACGACCATCTTGATGTTG
>JBKBHF010000061.1:0-16077 GCA_046297695.1 Permianibacter sp.
ACTCTTCCGAATACCGCGCCCGCTTGCTTACCACCTTCTTGCTCATGCCTGCTTCCTTCATGGTTCACCTCTGACCAAGTTACTCTCTTATCGAGGTGTCCACATCTAGGGGGCAAGATCATCCGCTGGCAACGGCGCTATGGTTGCGCTGGCGGGTACCAGACTCCACCGAAAACTGAACACGATGCTGGCCGGATCGGGCCATGTCTGTGGGAGTGGCTTTGGCCGCGATCATCTCAATGTGAGCATCGCGACGAAAGCCGCGCCCACTTCAAATGCGCTTACCCCAGCGGCTGGCGCGCCCGCCAGTCCGGCTCCAGCAGTGCCATCAGCAGTGAGTCGTACCAGCGGCCGTTGAGCCAGTAGGTGTCGCGCTGGCGGCCTTCGACCTGGAAACCATGGGCATCGAGCACGGCGCGTGAACCGGCATTGTCCGGCTCCAGATCGGCGCCGATCCGGTGCAGGTTCAGATCGGTAAAGGCGTGCCGGATGAGCGCGCCAGCCGCCTCGCGGGCATAGCCACGGCCCTGCATCGCGGGTAACAGGGCGTAGCCGATCATGGCACTGCGATGGCTGCGATTGATCGCGCTCAGGGTCGCGGTGCCGATCAGATGATCCGGACCGGCTTCAGTGATCGCCCATTGGTACGAAGTGCCGCGTTCGGCGTGAGCGACAATGCTGCGGTACAAGTCTTCGGCCTGGTGCCGTTCGGTCCAGGCCTCGTGGCTCCAGACTTCGGTGACACGCGGATCGGAGAACAGCGTGAACAGCGCATCGATGTCGCTTTCGCGTGGCGGTCGCAGCCGCAGCCGGGCCGTTTCGAGAACAGGGAACATGCTGGTTAATGGAAAACCGAAACAAGCGGTGTTGCCGATTGTGAGGTGACATCTGTGAACGTGCAATCACTCGACGGCGCAAGGCGTTCGCGTAGGAGCGGCCTAGGCCGCGAATTCCGCTGCAATCGCGGCCAAGACCGCTCCCACAGAAACACTCAATTGATTGCCAGGCCCGCGCACAGCTGCAAAATGCCGTCGTTTGCCGGGTATAGCGCGCCATCTGGAATACGCGGAAAGTCCTCGCTCCAGAAGCTGCTGGCCTGCACGCGGAATTTTCCGATCAAGCGACGCGCTACATCCAGATGCGGGCCGCGCCGCTCGCGTACCACCGGAAACGAGCCGACCAGATAGCCTTCCTGAAAATAGGGCCGCTTGGCATCGGGCGGGCAGATGCCAAGCAGTCGCACCATCAGCAACTCCTCTTCCGCGGAGTAGGTCAAGGTGCCGCTCGGATGGGGCAGCGCGTAAACGTAGACATAACCGTCTTTGCCACTGCGGGTGGCGAACGAAGCGGCGACGCGCAGCGAATGGGTCACGTCGAGCAGCGGCGTCGGGCAGACTTCGTAGTGCTGCAAGACCGACCAGGCGAGTTCGGGAAATTTCTCCAGCTTGTCATAGCCCGGCAATTTCGCCTGCTTGAATGCCCGTGCCAGGGCATGCTGGAACTGCTCCAGCTGTTCGCGCCGTTGCCGCAGCACCCGATCGGTCAATTTGCCATTGCTGGCACCACGGTAGAGGGTCGGGTAACAACTGGTTTGCAGTTGCGAATTCAGGTGGTCGTGGCCCTGACCACGAAAGAACAGCGCGTATTCCGGATTGTGGAACGCAAGCTTCGCGACTGCCTGCACCAGCTCGGCGTAATCACGCACCGGCGCCGCGACGCTGGCGCGAATCTCCGGCACGGTCAGCCGGTCGCGTGGATGTTCGGTGAGATGGCTCCAGAGCCGGGGTTTCATCGGCTGCCGCATGGGGTGCTCCTTGTCGTGGCGGGCCATCCAGTATCGCGCTGGCGCCGCGCAGCGCGTGCGCCCAAACTGCCTTTTGCCGGTAAGTGGTGGCAGCCAAGCCGTGGCAAGCAACGGCTGTGGCAAGCGAATTTTCCAAGACAACCGGGTCGCGACGCCGTACTCTCCCGGTCGCCAACAAAAAATGCAAGCCGGGCCGTGACCCGGATGTGGGGGAAAGTGCATGACTGCATTGCATCGTAGCGGCGTGGCGCTGTGCACGCTGTTGCTCGCCGGCACCGGCGTTGCTGCCGACAGCCTGCTGACACTCGAGCAGATTTATCACCCGGAACAGAAACAGAATTTCGAGCCGAGCCCGTTGACGCGGCTGAGCTGGGACAAGCAGGACCGGCTGGTCGAGGCGGTGGTCAAGGATGGCAAGGTGCAGCTGTTTGCGGTTGATATCGCCAGCTGGCAAAAGACGCCGCTTGCCGTCGATGCCGATCTGCTGGCGTGGCTGCAGGCGGCTGGCATCGACAGCAAAGCCGCCGAGTCACTCGCCGAAACGCTCGGCGGTCAGATGACACCGGAACAAGCCGTCTATGTGTTCAGCCACAGCAATGATCTGTGGTTGCTCGATCGCGAGCAGAAAACGGTTCGCAAACTGACCGACAGTCCGAGCGTCAGCGAAGACGAAGCCCTGTTGGCGCCGGACAACCAGAAAGTCGCGTTCCTGCGCGGCAATGATCTGTACCTCATCACGCTTGCCGACAATCGCGAGCAGGCGCTGACCCGTGGCGGCAGCGAAACCCGCCTGAATGGTCGACTCGACTGGGTCTATCAGGAAGAGTTGTACGGTCGCGGCAATTTCCGGGCGTTCTGGTGGGCGCCCGATTCCGCTCAGATCGCATACTTGAGTTTTGATGAAAGCCAGGTGCCGGTGTTCACCTTGCCCGGCGATCACCGCCAGCCACAACAGCTGAATCAAACCCGCTATCCGAAAGCCGGCGACCCGAATCCGATCGTTACGCTCGGTGTCGTCAACCTGCAGGGCGAAACCCGCTGGCTGCCATCACCGTATGGCGATCTGGAAACGCTGATCGTGCAGGTCGGCTGGACACCCGATGGCGAACTGCTGGCATCGTGGCAGAACCGCGAACAAACCTGGCTCGACCTGCGCCGCTATGATGGCAATGGCAACAGCGCCGTCATGGTGCGCGAAACGAGTTCCGCCTGGGTCGAGCGATTGCCGCTACCGACCTTTCTGAAAGACGGCGGTTTTGTCTGGGAGTCGGATCGCACCGGTCATCGCCATCTGTATCGGTATGACAAGCGCTACCAGCTGCGCAATGCCATCACCAAGGGCGATTGGGATGTGCGTGAAGTGCTTGGTGTCGATGAAAAAGCCGGTAAGATCCATTTCACCGCCAACGAACGCAATGCCCTCGGCAATGATGCCTATGTCGCTTCGCTGAACGGCGGCAACGCGCAGCGGCTCAGTGAGGCGCGCGGCAGCCACAGCATCCGCTGGAACAAAGCGTGGACGCATTATCTGGACAGCTGGAGCAGCCTGAACGAACCGCCGAGGCAGGCGCTGTTCGATGCCAGTGGCAAACTGGTCAAGCTGGTCGATGACAGCGGCCTGCCGGAAACGATGCGGGCGCTGAAACTGGGCGAAGTCAAATTCCAGACCATCAAGGCGCGTGATGGCTATCCGCTCGATGCGATGCTGGTGTTGCCGCCCGGTTTTGATCCCAGCAAGAAGTATCCGGTATTCCAGCATCTCTATGCCGGCCCGATGGCGCCGCAAGTCACCGACCGCTGGAACTCACGCTTGTGGTTTCAGCTGCTCGCGCAAAACGGCTACGTGGTGTGGGTGCTCGACAATCGCAGTGCCAGCAACAAGGGCGTCAAAAGCGCGTGGCCAATCCACCGCCGATTCGGTCAGCTCGAATTGCAGGACCAGCTCGACGGCATCGAGTGGCTGCGCCGCCAGGGTTGGGCCGATATGGACCGGATCGCGCTCAATGGCTGGAGTTTTGGCGGCTACTTCACCGCGTACGCGATGACCCGCAGCAAGGCCTGGAGAATTGGCTTGGTCGGCGCACCGGTGACCGACTGGTCGCTGTACGACAGCATCTACACCGAACGCTACATGGGTCTGCCGAAAAACAATCCTGACGGTTACGGCAACGGCAGTGTGCTCAATGCGGTGAAAGATTTGAGCGGCAAGATCCTGATCATGCACGGCACCGCCGACGACAATGTCCACCCGCAGAACAGCATCATGCTGATCGACGCGCTGATCAAAGCCGGCAAGGATTACGAGTTGCAACTGTATCCGGGCCATGGCCACGGTGTTCGCGGTGACTGGCCAGTCTGGTCACAGCGCAAGGCGATGTGGCGATTCCTGCGGGAAAATCTGTAACTGTGCGGTGATTAGGCGGATCTCTGATGGAGACCCGCCTTACCACTCCTCGGAGAAGTGAGGATCATTCGATTCTCGTCGTGACCATCATTCGTTCGATATGCCGATCTTCTGCAATACGGCCGCCAGTTGCTGGTTGCCGTCTTTCTCTGGCCAATGTGGCCAATGCTCAATCAAAATGCCATCCCGGAAGAAGTAGAATTGAGGGACGGCAGTTGTGTCGAGCTGTGGCCATTCTTCCCGGCGAAAAATGTAGTGCAACGGGAACAGCGGATAGCGCCGTTGCCAATCATTGACCAATCCCGTATTCAACGTGGCTTCCTGCGGCATCAGCCACCATGATCGGCCGGAGAGTGATTGTGCCAACTCCATATCTGAAGAAATTTCGGCCACAGCCTCCTTGGAAAAACCGCAATGAGGCTGGACAAGTGCGACGACCCAAGGGCCATGGCGAATATCGACCGTTACTCTGCGAAGCAGCAAACCGTTATTCTCAGGCTTCAATGCGGTTCCTAACTCAGCCGGCAGAACAGGCGACTCCAGCTGTGGAAGCATGGGCAGAACCACATCGCTGAATTGCGTTCTCAGGTGGTTGGCAAGGTCAAAATTCCTGCTCGCAACATGCAAACCAAACAGACGCTTCACCCAAACCTGGTGCTGGGCACCGCTGCGCTGAATTGGCACAATCAGTTGCCGGAGTTCTTCTGCGAAGCGGGGCTGATGGGTATAAAACCCCATTTGGTCTACTACGTCGGCCGCTCTCAGTAGAAGTGACGAGTTTTTTGCTTTAATTGCGGTCGACGCAACACCTTCAGGAAAGGCTTGTGTATATGCCTGTGTGAGTTTGGCCTCATCCATCGGAAAGGTGTTTCGCAAAATGCTTTCAATCGTTCCGAGTTTTCTATCCAAATCGAAATCGCTTGTGACGAGCTGTTCGTCATCTGCTTTGATGACCGTGCTTACGAAAAATAACAAAAGAATTCCGAAAACACGCAGCGCTCGCCGTAATGCACCTTCGTTACGCATGGCCGAGATTCTCTCTTTCAAAATGCCAAAGCACGCTTGAGCAATGGGCTTTTGGTGGCATAAAAAACGGTGCCGCAGGCTGACAAGGGTCGGCCCACGGCTTCAAGGTTACCGGCAGTAAGAAGTGTTGCAGATGTAAGATGACATTGCCCTACAGTTACGGCTCATGCATCGATAGCCAACATGATCGCCACCACATTGATCACTGAGTACAAATTGGTCGCGTTCGTTTCCGGCGAAGCTGTCGCTGCCCGCCGCTTCAGCCGATGGCTTTACGGCGAGAGCATGAATCTGGACGTCGGCTTCGGTTTCGAGCCTAACCGTTGAAACGGTGTGAGTCAGATGCTGAAAGCCAAACAGACTCAGGACGCGGTAAATTTGTGAGGGGGTGAGTTCGTTCTCCAAAGGCCTTCCCTCGAGCGAGGCCACTCCGCCATTAGCAAAAACCACACCCTCGACGAATTGACTCTTTCCGTGCGCAGAAAGGAAGTGTATTGGTGATGCCACATTCGCCGGTTCCAATCGAGGGTCAGACTCGCTTCTGATTGGTGCGGCGAGTTTCCGGATAGAGACAGCTATCGAGCTCGTCTTATAAGGTTGGCAGGCAATTGCCGGGGTAACCACGGGTTCAGCCGCCAGGACGGCGCTAGCCAATAGCAGGGAAAAAACACCAAGAAACCGCCTCATTTCATTTCAAATCTCCCTTTGAACGAAAGCAAGCAGAACAATGTGAGGGACGTCTTTTCCCTCAACAGCAGGCACGCTCGTGCCGACGTCAACGTGCCATATCGCAATGTTTGCCGCAACTCCGCCAGCTCAAGGAAGATTACTCTGCCGCGCGTTGGCGCTTACGCTGCTTCCAGCAGCCCGGCCTGTGATCATCGACCATGCCGCTGGCCTGCATGAAGGCGTAGCAGATGGTGGTGCCGACAAAGGTGAAGCCGCGCTTTTTCAGCGCCTTTGACATCGCGTCCGACGCCGGGGTCGAGGTGACCGGGGCGTGGTCGGCATCATGGCCGCGTACGGTTTCGCCGCCGACAAACTGCCAGAGAAACTCGCTGAACGAGCCGAGCTCTTGCTGCAGCGCCAGCATCGCCAACGCGTTCGTGCGGATGCCGTAGAGCTTCAGCCGGTTGCGCACCACGCCCGGGTCGAGCAGGATTTCTTCCAGCTTGTCGTCAGAAAAACGGGCAATCTTTTCCGGGACAAAGCCGGCGAACACCCGCCGGTAGTGGCTGCGTTTTTTCAGTACGGTGAGCCATGACAACCCGGCTTGCTGACCTTCCAGACAGAGCAATTCGAACAAGGCCCGATCATCGCGCAGCGGCACACCCCATTCTTCATCGTGATAGCGGATGTAGATCGGATCGCTGGTGCACCAGCTGCAACGGGTTTTCTCGACCATTCATCAGCCTTCCATCGGCGGAAACTGCGGGAACACCGGCAGCTTATCGGCGTAATGGCACCACGACAATTGCTTGTCGCCCCAGTAATGCAGACGCGGTGACAGCGCTTCCGGATCATCAAGACTGCCGACGGTGATATCGATCAATCCGGGCAAGAACGAGGCGGTGAACGCAATCTGGCTACCACAGTGGCCGCAGAAATGCCGCTGGGCCTCCGCCGACGACGCATAGCGCTTGGCTTCGCCGGTCAGTTGCAGCTGTTCCTGGGCGAACATCGCCCACGCCACCGACGGGGCAGCGTTGGCACGCCGGCACATCGCGCAATGGCAAACAGCGACGAGCATCGGTTCGCCGGTAGCGGTGTAGCGCACGGCGCCGCATTGGCAACCGCCGGTGCGCTCGGTCTCAGCCTGGCTCATGGCAGACCGCCTCGATGTTGTGGCCATCCGGGTCGAGCAAAAACGCGCCGTAGTAATTCGGATGGTAATGTGGCCGCAAGCCGGGCTCGCCGTTGTCGCGGCCACCGGCTGCCATCGCGGCGTTATAGAACGCATGAACGGTGGCGCGGTCCTTGACCCGGAACGCCACATGCACCGGTGGCTGATTTGGCGTGCCGCGGCTGAGCCAAAAATCGGCTTTTGGCGGCTCACCGAAGCCGGCAACATCAGTGCTGCCGGTCACCGCTGCCGGGAACTCCAGCAGCAGTTGGTAACCGATCGCGCCGAGTGCGGCCTGATAGAACCGTTTGCTGCGATCAAAATCCGAAACGACTACGCCAGTGTGATCGATCATGACTACGCTCCTTGTTGTGGCCGGTAGGCGACGGGTTCAGTAAGTGGAGACTTTTTGTCTCCGGTATTCGGAAACTGCGGGTTCTGAATCAAACCAAAATGGTTGCCGAACGGATCGACGACCTGAGCAACCCAGATACCGCCGCCGACCTCTTCCGGTGGTGTCATCGGCTTGGCGCCGAGCGCCAGCAACCGGGCATGGACCGACTGAATGTCATCGACGCCCCAGTAGGCGCAGCAGCCGGTCTGCTGCTGTTCGGCTTCGCCTGGATTCTTCGGGTGCAGCCCGAGTTCACAGCCACCGACATTGAAGCCGACGTAATGCCCGATCGACTCCCAATACGGCTGCTGCCCGAGGGCTTCGGCATACCAGTCGCGGGCTTCCTGCATCCGGGCCGGAGCAACCTTGTAGACCGCGGTCATCAGGGCTTTGCAGGCGGGTGTGCGGTTGGGCGTACTGGCGGCAGAGGTCATGGCAGTGCTCCATGCGCAGCGAAAGGGTCCGACGAGTGTAGGCCGTGGCCGCTGACAGCTAGCTGTCAGGAGTCTGCCCGGCGCCCGAGAGGTGGGCAGCGAAAAAGCCATGTTCGAGCCCGGCTGATCCGGCCGGACTGCCGGCTATAATGCCGTTCTTTTGTTGAACGACTCCCGGACGAGCGCTGTGGCCATAGGCAACGACAACACCCGCACCTTTCAGGGCCTGATCCTGACTCTGCAACAATACTGGGCCGAACAGGGCTGCGTGATCCTGCAGCCGCTGGACATGGAAGTGGGCGCCGGCACCTTCCACCCGGCCACCTTCCTGCGTTCGCTCGGGCCCGAGCCGTGGAGCGCCGCCTATGTGCAACCGTCGCGTCGCCCGGCCGATGGCCGCTATGGCGAAAACCCGAACCGGCTGCAGCACTACTACCAGTATCAGGTTGTGATCAAACCGTCGCCGAAGAACGTGCTCGATCTGTATCTCGGTTCGCTGCGGGTGATGGGCATCGACCCACTCGAGCACGATATCCGCTTCGTTGAAGACAACTGGGAATCGCCGACGCTCGGTGCCTGGGGTCTTGGCTGGGAAGTCTGGCTGAACGGCATGGAAGTGACCCAGTTCACTTACTTCCAGCAAGTGGGCGGCCTCGAATGCGCGCCGGTCACCGCAGAAATTACTTATGGTCTCGAACGCCTCGCGATGTACCTGCAGGGCGTCGACAACGTCTACGACCTGACCTGGACCGATGGTCCGCTCGGCAGAATCAGCTACGGCGATGTGTTCCACCAGAACGAAGTCGAGCAGTCGACCTACAACTTCGAGCACGCCGACACCGACAGCTTGTTCAAATGGTTCGACAACTGCGAGAAAGAAGCGCTGCGTCTCATCGAACTCAATCTGCCACTGCCGGCTTACGAACAGACCATGAAAGCCTCGCATACCTTCAACCTGCTGGATGCGCGCAAGGCGATTTCGGTGACCGAGCGCCAGCGTTACATCCTGCGTGTGCGCACCTTGGCGCGCAGCGTCGCCGAAGCGTATTACAAGGCGCGTGAAGCACTCGGCTTCCCGATGTGCGAGACGGTGAAGAAGGCGGGTTGATCGCCGCCACAATTTTGTAGGGTGCGCCATGCGCACCAACAACGGATCGCTGACAAGGAAACGGTGCGCACGGCGCACCCTACGGTAAAAAAATATGCAAACGCAAGAATTTCTGTTCGAACTCGGCGTTGAAGAATTGCCGGCACGGTTTCAAAGGCAAATGTGGCAAGACCTGCACGATGCGTTGAAAGCACGCTTGCAAGAGCTCGGTGCAGTCGAGTGTGATGACACGCTGCAACTGGTGACGCCCCGTCGCCTGGCCGTGAAGTTCCGCATTCCGGTGACCCAGCAGGACCGCACCGTGTCGCTGTTCGGTCCGCCGAAAGCGGTTGCCTTTGATGCCGACGGCAAACCGACCAAGGCGCTGGAAGGCTTCGCCAAGAAGAACGGTCTGGAAGCCAGCGACTTTGTCATCAAGGCCGATGGCAACGTCGAGAAAGCGTTCTGCGAGAAGGTAGTCAAGGGCCGGCCGACTATCGAACTGCTGCCGGACATGATCAGCAGCGCCGTCGCCAAGATTCAGCTCGCCAAGCCGATGCGCTGGGGCGCGGAAAAGCATCTGTTCATCCGGCCGGTGCATTGGGTCGTTGCGCTGTTCGGTCATGACGTGGTTGAAGTTGAATTGTTTGGCGTCAAATCCGGCCGGGTGACTCATGGCCACCGTTTCCATGCCCCGGCTGCCATCGAGATTGAAGCAGCCAATCACTACGAGATCCTGCTGCGCGAGCGCGGCAAGGTGATGCCGTCGATAGCCGAACGGCAGCGGGCGATTGTCGAGCAGGTCAATACACTGACGCATGCCAATGGCGGCGTGTCGGTGTTCGGTGAAGCGACGTTCGACGGTGAAAGCTGGGATCGCTTGCTGGATGAAGTTGCTGGTCTGGTCGAATGGCCAGTCGCCGTGCTGGGCGAGTTCGAGTCACGTTTTCTTGCCGTGCCGCAGGAGTGCCTCATCTCGACGATGCGCGACAACCAGCGCTATTTCCATATCGTCGATGGCAACGGCAAGCTGCAGAACAAGTTCATTGTCATTTCGAACATCGAAAGCAAGCGGCCGGCCTCGATTGCCGAAGGCAATGCCAAAGTCATCCGGCCACGCTTTGCCGATGCTGAGTTCTTCTTCAATCAGGACAAGAAAACCCGGCTCTGCGATCGCCGCGCCGGCCTCGGCAATGTCGTGTTCCAGAAGGAGCTCGGTACCGTTGCCAACAAGGCGGCGCGCGTTGCCGAGCTTGCAGCATCCGTTGCTAGCCTGCTCGGCGCCGATGGCGTCAAGGCGATGCGCGCCGGTGAATTGTGCAAGGCGGACTTGCTGACCGCGATGGTCAATGAGTTCCCGGAACTGCAGGGCATCATGGGCGAGTACTACGCCAAGCACGATGGTGAAGATGCCGAAGTGGCGCAGGCGATTCGCGAGCACTATTTGCCGCGCTTCAGCGGCGACGCGCTGCCGGAAACGCTGACCGGTGTCTGCGTCGCGATTGCCGATCGTGTCGACACGCTGGTTGGCATTTTCGGCATCGGTCAGGCGCCAACCGGTGCCAGAGACCCGTTCGCGCTGCGCCGCGCCGCGATTGGTTTGCTGCGTATCTGCATCGAGAAAAAACTGCAGCTCGATCTGGCGCCGGTGTTTGCCAAAGCCAAAATGCTGCTCGGTTCACGCTTGACCAACGCCAACGTCGAAACCGAGGTCTACGACTTTGTGTTCAACCGCCTGCGCGCCGATTACAGCGAGCAGGGCGTCATGGTCGAGATCTTCAACGCCGTGATGGAACTGAAGATCAGCCATCCGCTCGATTTTGATCGCCGCATCAATGCGGTCAAGCATTTCAATACGCTGCCGGAAGCCAGCGCGCTGGCCGCCGCCAACAAACGCGTGCGCAATATTCTGGCCAAGTCGGATGTCGCTGTCGAAGACGCGGCGGTGGAAGAGGGGGCGCTGATCGAGCAGGCCGAGATCGATCTGTTCAAGGCGATTGTTGCTGCCAAGAAAGAGGCGGCGCCGCTGCTGCTGGCCGGTGATTACACCGCGACGCTGGTGCGACTGGCGGCGCTGCGGGTGCCGGTTGATACCTTCTTCGACAAGGTCATGGTCAACAGTCCGCACGAACAAGTGCGCCGCAACCGCCATGCCTTGTTGCGGGAATTGCAGAAGCTGTTTGCAGCGGTGGCGGATATTTCGCAGTTGCCGGGTTGAGTGGCGCTGTCTTGACGGGACAAACGGCGGTAAACGTGATAGCAAACAGCATCTCTTAGATTACCCCCTCCCAGCCTCCCCCTTCGCAGGGGGGCGGTTGCCAGGCCGATGTTTTCTCCTCCCCCTGTGAAGGGGGAAATCGGGAGGGGGTAGTTGTCGCACCGAGGCATACTGCCGCAGCAAGGTTTATTGCAGACATGAAACCCTTCACCGCCTACAAATGCATCGTGCTCGATCGCGATGGCGTCATCAACGAAGACTCGGATGAGTACATCAAGTCGGTTGATGAATGGATTCCGGTGCCGAAGGCCATCGCCGCCATCGCAACGATCAAGAAACATGGCCACCTGGTCTGTGTCGCGACCAATCAATCCGGCGTTGGCCGCGGTTACTACACGCTGACCGAGCTGCATGCGATGCATGCCAAATTCAATAGCTTGCTGTTGGCAGAAGGTGCCACGATCGATGGCATCTATCTCTGTCCGCATCATCCGGACGATGGCTGCAATTGCCGCAAACCGAATACTGGTTTGCTTGAACAGATCGCGCGCGATCACAAACTGTTGCCGAGCGAGATGCTGTTCATCGGCGACAGCAAATCCGACTATGACTGCGCCAAAGCATTTGGCTGTGATTTCGTACTGGTCTTGACCGGCAAGGGATCGCGCAGCGATGCCAAACTGCCGGCGGATGTCGTGCGCGTAAAAGATTTGCCGACTTTTGCGGAACAAAGCTAAGGGTTTCTGTAGGAGCGGCCAAGGCCGCTCCCACAGCAAGCTTTCGTCAGCGGCCACACTACCGGAGTCAATATGCGCACCATCGGCCTTATCGGCGGCATGAGCTGGGAATCCAGCGCGATTTACTACCGGCTGCTGAATGAAGAGGCCAAAGCCCGGTTGGGTGGGCTGCATTCGGCGCAATGCCTGTTGTACAGCGTCGATTTTGCCGACATCGAACAGCGCCAGCGCGATGGCGACTGGGACGGTGCCGGTCAGATCCTTGCCAGGGCCGCGCAAGCCTTGGCACGCGGCGGCCGCTGCCTGATGGGCGTTGCGTCAATAACAAGCCCGCCGTTTGGCGGGCTTGTCTGGTTGAGCGTTGCCGGCCACGTCCGGCCTCGGTGATAACACTTACGGTGTCGGTTCGCCACTTGCTGGTGGCGTGCGTTCGACGATCACTTCGCGCTCACGGGCGCCGGTTTCGGCATCGATCGAGCCGTTGACGGTGACGGTGCGGCTGCCGCCGTTCGGACCGGTGGTCGTTTGCGTGCGCACCCAGCTGCCGTCGTCATTACGAACGAGCTCGCCGCTTTGCGTGATGGTTTGGCCGTTGGCATTGGTGCGGCTTGCTTCCCGGACATAGCCGTTGTCGGTGCGCGTGGTCACGGCGCTGGCGCTCCACTCACCATTCGCGTTGATGCCGCTGCTGGTGCGGCTGACGGTGCCAGTGGCCGGGTCGCGCACCACTTCATCATGACGGCTGCGCTCGCCGTTCGGACCGCTCACCGCCACGTCGCGCACCAAACCATTCTCGGTGCGGGTGGTCGTTGCGGTGCGGCTGAACGCCTCGCCGTCAAAATTGCTGCCGGTGGTGGTGACGGTGCGAACGCCATCCTGCCGAACGACTTCCGTGTGCGCGCTTGCCGTGCGGCCATCGCCGAGTGTGGTCGTGCGATCGCGGACCATGCCGTTCTCGCTGCGCTGGCCGGTGATGGTGGTGCTGGCGCTCTGGCCGAGGCTGTTGCTGCTGCTGATCTGGCGCTCGAAGCGGCCGGTTTCCGGATCGCGGCTGCCGGTTGCCGTACGGCTGTACTCGACGCCATTGCGGGTCGTGCCGGAAATTTCGCTGCTGAAGCTGTGGTTGTCGCGGTCGACGGTACGGTTGAGCTCACGCGTTGCCTGACGGCCATCCGGGAACGTCACCGTGGTGCTCTGCTGCAGATCGCCGCCGGCCCGCAGTGCGCGGTGTTGACGCTGGACCTGCACTTGCTTGCTAACCTGGTTGTTGACGCGCTGGCCGCGGTCGGCGGCCTGCGCGTCAGTGACAGACAGACTGCACAGCAGGGCGACCGCCGCAGCGGTCAGTGTCAGCGAGGTTTTTCCGGCCAGATTGGTTTTCATCGTTCGACTCCTTCGTTGCCATGAGCGCAAGTGGCGCTTGCTCCCTACAACGAGGCGCGGCCGAAGGCGTTGACAATGACCGGCGATTTTTTTCAGGCTGCCAGCAGCGGCGTGACCGCGAGCGCCCCGTCGGCGACCAGCCGACGGCCGCGCGCCCAGACCGACTGCACCTGCAAATCGGCGTCCAGTAACACCAGATCGGCATCTTTGCCGGCGGCCAGTTCGCCTTTCTGAGTCAGCTTCAGCGCCCGGGCCGGGTTGGCCGTGATCACGCTGAGGCCATCGCTCAGCGCGACGCCGTCCTGCTGCACGGCATCGCGCACTTCATCGAGCAGGCTGGCAATGCGGCCGATGCCAAGGCCGGCAAAATTGCCATGCCGATCGAAGCGTGGCAGCGAAGCATTGGCATCCGACGAGAACGTGATCTGGCTGACCGGTACGCCGGCATCGAGCGCTTCTTTCAAACCGCGCGAGCATTTCACTTCGCCCTGTGCGATCAGCTCGGGTGTGGTGCTGGTAGTGAAGTCGATGTAGCCGCCGTGGCGGGCATAATCAAGCGCGGTGACAAACAGACGCCGATTGCGGTTGATATGGGTCGGCAGGAACTGCGTGATCGGAATGTCGCTTTCCTCGACCAGTTTCTCGATCAGGCTCAGGCCCTCCGGGGCATCACCGACGTGCACGCTGACGATGCCGCCTTTGCCGGCCAACATGCCGCCGACCCGCGCTTCTGCCGCCAGCTTTTTCAGTTCATTCAAGGTCGGCTGCGACGAGCGGTGATCGGCGATCGCGACTTCACCGACACCGATGAACTTGTCGATCAGAATCAGATCTTCCTGCACCGACGCGAACAGCGTCCTAACCGGGATCTGATACGAACCGGTGTGACAATAACAGCTCAGCCCTTCTTCGGTCAGCGCGCTGGCTTTCGCCAGCAGATTGGTTAGCGTGCGAGTAACGGCATCGGTGCCAAGCACGCCGACCAGTGTGGTGACGCCGGCGAGCGCGGTTTCGGCGAAATCGAGTTCCGGCGTGCGGGTGCGGAAACCGCCTTCGCCACCACCGCCGATGATGTGCACCAGCGAGTCGACAAATCCCGGTGCGGCGACCAGACCACTGCCGTCCACGACGGTGACATCGGGGCCGGTCAACTGGATATCCGGCGCAATCCGGACAATGCGTTCACCGGCGAGCAGGATGTCTTGCTTGCCGAGTGCGGCCGGCGCGTAGACGTCGGCGTTTTTTATCAGGGTAATCACAAGCGATCCATTGTGTTGTGGCAACCGCGCGGCTGCCAGAAATTCTGGCTGGAAACGAATTTGCAGGAGCGAGCGCGCTCGCTCCTGCAGGAACGGTGCGCGAGATCAGAACCCCATCGCGACGGCCACCGCCACCGCAATCAGACTCAGCACCGCCATCAGCAGCTGCATCGACCAGACGGCGCGCAGCCATTGCACGAACGGTACTTTCGCCACCGCCAGCGTGCCCATCAGCGCGGCTGAAGTCGGGTAGATCAAGTGAGCAAGGCCATCGCCGAGCTGGAAAGCAAGCACGGCGGTCTGCCGGGTCACGCCAACCAGGTCGGCAAGCGGTGCCATCAGCGGCATGGTCAACGCCGCTTGCGCCGAACCCGAAGTGACAAAGAAATTGAATACCGACTGGAATACCAGCATGCCTTGCGCGGCCATCCAGGCCGGAGCGTCGCCAATGAAATCGGCGGCCGACTGCAACATGGTGTTGACCACGCTCGGCTTGGTCGGATCGACACCGCCGAGCAGGATCATGATGCCTTGGGCGATACCAACGACGATTGCCGCCGGCAACAACTGCTCCGCACCGGTCTTGAACGATTCCGACAAATCATTGGCGCTGCAACCGGGCAGCTTGCCGGCCCAGGCAATCAGGCCGCAGGCGAGGCCGATGGCGAAAAACTGGCTGGCGATCTCGCGCAGGTAATACGCGTGCACGACCACGCCCCAGACCACCCAGACCATGCCGGCACCGAAGCACAGCAGAATCAGTGCGTGCCGTTTGTTGAAACTGTGCTCGATGCTGACGTTGCGCTGCTCACTGCGGTCGCGATGGCGACGTGCATACCACAGCACCCAGATCAGGAACACCAGCGTGAACACCGCCCACATCGCGATCCGGAATGGCGCGCCGGACAAGACCGGCAAACCGGCAATACCCTGTGCAATCGCCACCGAAAACGGATTCATCCACGACGTGGCAAAGCCGACCTGCGTCGCGCCATAAGTGATCAGCACGCCGGTCACGCCGTCGTAACCGAGCGCGCGCACCAATGGCACGATGAACACGGCAAAGGCCATCGCTTCTTCGCCCATGCCGAACACCGCGCCACCGGCGGAAAACAGCAAAGCCAGCGTCGGCAACAACAGCACGGCGCGTTCGCGCAGCTTGTCGGTCAGCCATTTGATGCCTTCATCAATGGCACCGGTTTTCAGGATGATGCCGAACGCACCGCCGACGATCAGGATGAACATCACGACGCCGATGGCTGCGCCGTGTTTGCTGCCCGAGGTCAAGCCGTCGAACAGCGCATTCAGAATGCCCGGCGATTCCGTGCCGGAGAAAACCGTCACGCCTTGTGCGTCACCGGCGTCGGCATACGAAAACGAGCCCGGCACCACCACCGGTTTGCTCGAGGTCGCACTGGCTGCCACCTGAAACTGGCCGCGCGGGACCAACACGGTCAGCAATGCCGCCATCAGCAACACGCCGAACAC
>JBKBHF010000062.1:0-12390 GCA_046297695.1 Permianibacter sp.
CGGACGAGCATTCGGCAACTGATGGAGGATGTTCGTTGCTTCCTGGCAAACTGCCAACCCTTTCCCGGCAGCTCTCCGGCGCTGGCGAGACTGTAGGGGATTTCGGATCAGTTATTTAGCCCTTTAAAACGGAACTGGCAATCGCGCCTCAATCACTGCGGCGCGGAAGCACATCACTGTGCAGCCATGTGACCGGCGAAAGGCTCTTTGTTATGGCCTTTCGCCTCGGCCATCACATGTGCCGGATTTCTTCGTAGCGGATCCTATGCACGTCAAACGCATAAAGTCCCGACCCTGCCGAGGTTGGCTATGGCAAAGAGACCTGGGATACACCATTCGACAAACAACTTGGGTAGATGACCACATTTTTCACAGTTGCGGACGCGGTCCGTTATTGGTAGGGATCACGAATGCGCCACCTGATCAGCATGACAGCTGCAATCACTCGTAGCCGTGCCAAGGGATTGCAAAATGCCGCACTCAGCCGCCGTTCGTTGCTCACCACAGCGTTGTTGCAGTGCTTTCAGTTGCAGTTCCAGTTGCTGCATCTGGGCAATGCGTCGATGCAGCTGCTCGATATGTTTTGCGATTAACTGATCCACCTCTGCGCAGGCGCGATCAGGATGCTCTCGGAAATCCAGCAAGGTGCGCACTTCGGCTAGTGACATGTCCAGAGAGCGGCAATGCCGAATGAAAAGGAGCGTATCGCGGTGTTCAGGTCGATACTGCCGGTACCCGCTCTCTGCGCGATGCGGCTCAGCCATCAGGCCTGCTTTCTCGTAGTAGCGGATGGTCTGGACATCCACGCCGGCTTGTTCGGCCAATTCGCCAATACGCATAACCACCTCTGCAGAAAATGCTTGAGCCTGTAGTCACTATAGGGTTTGTAATACCATCCTGCCAATCGGATGGGAGAAGCGCGATGGCCGGTTGTTGTGACCATGACCTGTGTGAAACCAAGACTTTGGAGCGTCAGCAGCGCCGGATGCTCTGGCTCGTCCTGAGCCTGAACGCCGGGATGTTTTTCGCCGAGTTCATTACCGGCTGGCTGGCCGGTTCGACCGCCTTGATGGCCGACTCGCTCGACATGTTCGCCGATGCCGCTGTCTATGGCGTCAGCCTCTATGCAGTGGGTCGCAGCCTGCAGCTCAAAGCCAAGGCAGCGGTGCTGAACGGCAGTCTGCAGCTCGTGCTGGGGCTGTTGATCTTGGCTGAAGTGGCCCGGCGCAGCCTGCTCGGCAGCACGCCCGAGCCAATGGCCATGACCGTGATGGGCGTGCTGGCCCTGCTCGTCAACACCATCTGTTTTGTCTTGCTGAGCCGGTTTCGGGGGGCTGACATTAACCTGCGTGCGACCTGGATCTGCTCGCGCAATGACATGCTGGGCAATGTCAGTGTGTTGATCGCCGCCGGCTTGGTCGGCTGGACCGGCAGCCCGTGGCCGGATCGGCTGCTGGGGCTGGCGATGGCAGCGATTATCCTGCGTTCGGCGGTCAGGATTCTCCGTGAAGCCCTCCCGCTGGCGCGCGATCCACGCTTGACGCCACCGGCATCGGCTACCTAGCATGACCACCGCTTCTGCCACCCTCTACGAGCGTTCTGGCCATCCCATGCGCCGTTATCGTCACTATCTGCTGCTCGCGTTGCTGACCTACCTGTGGTGCGCCACCGGTCTGGATCGGCTCGCCTCGCTGCACAGTGTCATGAGCAACGAGCCAGCCGATACGGTGGTGGTGGCAACGGAGCAGGCGCGTCAACTCGTCGTGCATCACGTCGGCCATCAGGATGCCCATGAACCGGGTACGCTGGATCTGGCCGATGCCCATGCCGACGACGATGCCCACGGTCACGATGACCATGTCGTGAGCTACTGCGACGACGACGCCACTCAGGCAACGCCGGCCAAAGAAACCAAACTCGATAAGTTCACCCCGGTTGCCTTACCAGCACCTGCTGCCTGGGCGTTTGCCGCTACCGCATCCTCCCCGTTATCTCCTGCTTCGGAGTCAGTACAGCGGCGCGCCTCAGCTGAGTTCACGCGCACCGTTCGCCTGCTCATTTAACACCAGCCTTCCCCACGACCCTCTGCGCTCACCTGCGGTGAGCTGACGCTGACTGCGTGCGCTGCACCCGGTCATGCCACGTCATTCTGGAAGGAAGGAATCATGCGCTTTTTGGTTGGAGTGGTTGCGCCGCTCCTGATGTTCGTATTCGCATCACATATACCGGCGGCCCGTGCCGCTGAGCCTGACCCCCGTCAAGCCGAACAGTTGTTGTCCGGCAGCCATTTGCCGGCGGAACTGCGGCCGGCCCTGCAACAACTCTGGGCGAACAATCCCGCCGTTCGGGCGGCGCGCGCCCGGCTCACCGCTGCCACCGCGCGCTTAAACGCCGCCGGCCAGGCCGTGTATAACCCGGAGCTGTCGCTGGGCACCGAAAGCGGTGCTGAAGATCGCCGCGAAATCGGCATTGCAATGGCCATTGATTGGTCAGGCAAACGCACTGCCCGCGAGAACGTTGCCGACGCGGAATACCGAGCCGCATTGGCGCAGTGGCAGGCCGCGCTGCAGCAAGTGGGTACCGATTGGCTGCGCGAAGTCATCGCGTTTCAGGCAGCGCAAGAGCAAGCCGCGCTCGGGCACGAACGGGTCGAATTGATGACCCGCTTCGCCGAACTGGCGGGCCGTCGATTGCGCGCTGGTGACATCAATCAGATTGAACGCGATCTGGCCGAACTGGCACTGCAGGACGCTCTGGCCCAGCTGGCAGAATTGGAGGCCGAGCAAGCCCGGGCTGAGCAAGCATTGCGCGCGCTCGGTAGCGATACCGTTGCCCTGCCGATATTGATGGCCAGTTTGCCGTCAACGACGACCGTGCAAGTCGATGACAGCAAGCTGAGCACTCATTCCCTGCTCCGCCAAGCCCATCAGAAAGCCAACGCAGCCAGCGCGCGCATCCAAGTGGCGGAACGTGATCGGCGACCTGATCCAGTGCTGTCCTTCACTGGCGGCACGGTCGAAGCCGACGGCATTCAGGACGACCTGGTGGCTTTCAACATCAGCATTCCGCTGCCGATTCTGAACAGCTACGGCGCCGAAGTAACCGCTGCCCGTGCGGATGCCGATGAAGCGCAAGCCGATCTCGAGGAAACCCGTCGCCGTTTGCGAGCCGAGGCCAACCAAACCACCGTCCGCTACAACGCGTTGCTCACCGCCTGGCAGCGCTGGCAGCAGAGTCCGGCGAGTCGTGTCACGGCGCGGGCCGAGCTGCTGCAGCGCATGTGGGAAGCCGGCGAGCTGTCCAGTGCCGACTATCTCGTGCAGCTCAACCAAACGCTCGATACCAACGCCCGCGGTCGCCAACTGAACGCCCAAGTGTGGCAAGCCTGGCTCGACTGGTTGCTGAGTGCGGGTGAATTTCTCGGCTGGGCCGGCGTGCCGGATACCCACCCAACCAACTTCGATGATCAGGCCAACCGCTGATCCGGACTTTGCTTTCATGGACTTCCTGACAATGAAACACATTTATCTGAACGCGAAACGTCGCCACAACATGCGCCCAGCACAGTGGCTTTCGCTGCTGCCTGTGCTCGCACTGCTGACGCTGGCAGCCCCGCTCGGCTACGCTGCCGAGCATGAAGGCAACCACGAAGAAGGAGAACATGCCGAGGGCGAGCACGCCGAAGGCAAAGCGCTCACCGCTGCAGAGATCAAACAGCTGGGCATCGTCACCGAAACGCTACAAGCAAAAACGCTCAGTGATGAAATCCGAGCACCCGGTGAAGTCAAATCAAACGCCTATGCCACCACCCTGATCAGCCCACGGGTGCCAGCGCTGGTGCAGAAGCGCCACGCCAAACTCGGTGATGCAGTGAAATCCGGGCAAGCACTGGTCACCCTTACCAGCATCGAGTTGGCCGAAGCACAGGGCGTGCTGCTGGTGGCCGACCGCGAATGGCAACGGGTGAAAGCGCTGGGTAGTGAAGCAGTATCCGGCCGCCGTTATCTGGAAGCGCAAATCGCGCGCGATCAGGCGCTGGCCAAAGTGCGTGCGTTCGGCATGAATGAAAAAGCCATCGATGCTTTGCTCGCTGGCAAATCGGCCAATGCCAATGGCGAGCTGACCCTGTCGGCGCCCCATGCCGGCCGTCTGACGTCTGATGATTTTCTGATTGGTGAGCGCGCCGATGCGGGTCGCACCCTGTTCACATTGGTCAACGAAGACAGCGTCTGGATCATCGCGCAACTGCCGCCGTCCACGGCGGAGCGCATTACGGTTGGTGCCAGCGTCCGCATCATGGCCCATGACAAAATCGAGCTGACCGGCAAAGTCATACAGCTCTCCCACCGTGCCGAAGAAGGTACCCGGACGACCCCGGTGCGCATTGAAGTGCGCAACGACAAGGATCAGCTGCATCCGGGTGAATTTACCGAGGTATGGATCAGCACCCGGGGTGGCACTGAGCAACTGGCGGTACCGAAAGAGGCGCTGGTACAGCTTGATGGTCAGATGGTGGTGTTCACGGCAGCAGGCCCCGGCGATTATGACGCGGTACCGGTCAAGACCGGTGCCAGCCGAGGTGGTCTCGTGATCATCGACGACGGCGTTCATGCCGGCGATGTAATTGTGGTCAAAGGCGCCTATGCGCTGAAAGCCCGGCAACTGAAATCGAAGATCGGAGAAGGTCATGCGCACTAATTTCATCGCTGTCTGTCTTCGCTCACGATACGTGCACCACCCTGCTCTGCGGAGGGTTTGGCCATGCTGAACCATCTGGTTGAACTCGCGCTACGCTACAAGTTTCTGGTACTGATCGCGTTTGCCGTGATTGCGTTTCTGGGCTTGCGGGCCGTCAATACGGTACCGATTGATGCGTTCCCGGATGTCACGCCGAATCAAGTCAATATCTACACCGAGTCGCCCGGTCTTGCTGCGGAAGACGTCGAGCAGCTGCTGACCTTTCCAATCGAGTCGGCGCTTGCCGGTTTGCCAAAGGTGCAGGAGATCCGTTCGGTCAGTCTGTTTGGGTTGTCTTATGTCGCCGTCTATTTCGACGACAGCATGGATATTTACTTCGCCCGGCAACTGGTCAACGAGCGCCTGCAGGAAGTCGGAGATCGTATTCCGGAAGGCTATGGCCGGCCGGAGATGGGACCGAATGCCTCCGGCCTGGGGCAAGTGCTCTGGTACACGCTGGAGCGCGCCGATGAAAAACTCAACGCCAATATCAGTGACATGGATCTGCGCACCTTGCAGGACTGGAATGTTCGCTTGATGCTGCGCACCGCACCGGGGGTCGATGACGTGACCTCATGGGGTGGTGGTGAGCGGCAGTTTCAGGTTCGCATTGATCCCTTGAAGCTGATCAAGCATGGCATCGGTTTCACCGAGGTGATGACGGCCCTGCAAGCCAACAACGGTCAGGTCGGTGGCCAGTATGTCGATCTCGGTCAGGAACAGTATCTGGTGCGCGGCCTCGGACTGGTCGCTGACAGCGAGGACATTGGCCGCATCGTGCTCAAGACCGATGACGGCACCCCAGTCTATATCCGCGATGTCGCCGAGATCACCGAAGCAGCGGCCACGCGTTTTGGCGCGGTCACCCGCGACGGCAAGGAAGTGGTTCTCGGCATGGCGTTGGCACGAATTGGCGAGAACGCCAAAGGCGTGGTCGAAGCGGTCAAAGGCAAACTGGCTATCGTGCAAGAAGCCTTGCCCGACGGTGTGGTGCTGAAGCCGATCTATGACCGCACCGATCTGGTCGACAAGGCGGTTAACACCGCCGTGCGCGCGTTGATCGAGGGCTCGATCCTGGTCGCCATCGTGCTGTTCCTGTTTCTCGGTGAGCTGCGATCCGCCATCGTGGTAATTGTCGCGTTGCCGATGGCGATGCTGATGGCCTTCATCTGCATGGGGCAGGCCCATCTGTCAGCCAATCTGATGTCGCTGGCGGGCCTGGCGATCGGCATCGGTATGATGGTCGACGGCGCCGTGGTGATGGTCGAGAACGCGTTCCGGATCATGGCCGAACGCAAAGCGCACGGCGAAAAGGTCGACCGCACCTCGGCGGTGCTGGCTGCTGCCCGCGAAGTCGCCAACCCGATCTCGTTTGCGATCATCATCATCATCGTCGTCTTCCTGCCGCTGTTCAGCTTGCAGGGATTGGAAGGCAAGCTGTTCAAGCCGATGGCGCTCAACATCAGTTTTGCGATGGCCGGTTCACTACTGCTGACGCTGACGCTGATCCCGGTTTTGGCGGCCATCATTCTGCGCGCCAAGGAAGAGCGCGACACCAAACTGGTGAGCTGGCTCAAAGCCGGTTATCGGCCGTTGATCAACTGGGCTCTTGCCCGCAAGAAGACAGTAGTCACCGCGTCGATTGCCGCCTTGGTTGGCAGCTTGGCGTTGTTCCCGTTTCTTGGCAAAGAGTTCATGCCGCAGTTGGAAGAAGGCTCGATCATGTGGCGGGTGACGTCGATCCCGTCGACCTCGCTGGATGAGTCGATTGCCTTGTCCGAGCGCATCGAAGAGGCGTTCAAGCAATTTCCGGAAGTGGAGACGACGTTGGCCATGATCGGCCGGGCCGAGAAAGGCGAAACAGCCGACGTCAACTACATGGAGATCTACACCGCGCTGCATCCGGAAAGCGAATGGACGACCGGCCGCGACATCGGTGAATTGCAGGAAGCGATGGCAGAGCTGCTCGAACAGGTCGCTCCCAACTCAGTTGCCGGGTTCACCCAGCCGATCCAGATGCGGGTTGAGGAGTTGATCTCAGGCGTACGGGCGACGCTGGCGCTAAAGCTCTACGGTGAAGATCTGACCGAGCTTGATCGCTTGAGTGCAACGCTGAAAGACGTGCTGGCCAAGGTGCCAGGCGTCGCCGATCTGTCGCTGGAAGCTAACGTCGGCAAGCCGCAAATCCGGATCAAGGTGAACCGCGAGTCGATTGCCCGCTACGGCCTCAACGCCGAAGATGTGCTGACCATTGTCAAAAATGGCATCGGCGGCGAACCGATCACCACCTTGCTGGACGGCGTCAAACGCTTCGATATTGCGGTGCGTCTGGAAGAGTCCAACAAGTCCTCACTGGAGGCGATACGGCAACTGCCGCTGTCGGCGCCGGGCGGCGTGATCGTGCCGCTCGCGCAGGTGGCCGATGTCGATGTTGCCGAAGGTTATTCGTTTGTCCGGCGCGAGCAGCTGCAACGCTACGCCGTGATCCAGATGGATGTGCGCGGCCGCGATGTCGACGGCTTCGTCCAGGAGGCCAATGCCGCGATCAAACAAGCGGTCGATCTGCCGGCTGGTTACTGGGTCGAATGGGGTGGCGCGTTCGAGAACCAGCAGCGCGCGCTGGCGCGACTCGCGATCATTGTGCCGATCACGATTTTCTTCATCTTCGTGCTGCTGTATACCGCGTTCAACTCGATCCGCTATGCCGCGCTGATCATCGCCAACGTGCCGTTCGCAACGATCGGCGGTCTGCTCGGCCTGGCGATCACCGGCCAGTATCTGTCGGTGCCATCAGCGATTGGCTTTATCGCGGTATTCGGTGTCGCGATGCTGAACGGTATCGTGCTGGTCAGCTTCCTGAACGAACTGCGTGAACGGGGCTTGTCCGTGCGGGAAGCAGTGCTGCAAGGCACGCTGCTGCGACTGCGGCCGGTGCTGATGACCGCCAGTGTTGCCATTCTGGGTCTGGTGCCGATGCTGTTGTCGAGCGGTGTCGGCGCCGAAACACAGCGGCCCTTGGCCACCGTAGTCGTCGGCGGCCTCATCACCTCCACCCTGCTGACACTGGTGTTACTGCCGGTCATTTATGAGTGGCTGGAAACACGCCGGCCCCGTTCTGAGGAGTCCTCGTCATGAAAATCGTCACTGCCTTTGTACATCGCGGCCGCGTTTCGGAGGTCATACATGCGCTGGAAGCGGCCGGCTTTCGCTATCTGACCGTCATTGACGTCAAAGGTCTGCTGAACGCGATCAGCGCGCATGAGGAGCACTACTCAATCGAGCTTGGCGAAAAGGTCACCGATGAAGTGAAGCTGGAGTTGCTCTGCGAAGAAGACAAAGCCGCCAGGGCGGTCGAGCTCATTCGCAACAACGCCCGCACCGGCCAAGCCATCGCGGGTCTGATCTATGTCACGCCGGTAGAGTCGTACCAGCTGATCGATGGCGCAAAGGTGTAAATCGCTTTCTTGTCCACGGTCGTGTCACACCATGGCAATATCTGTTGTGACACCTGTCTCCTCGACTGCCTCTGGACACCGCCGCGTTCAATTTGACCGCGGCGGTTTGTTTTGCAAGCGGGCTATTGCAGATAGCCCGTAAAAGACAGACGATGCATCCACCCAGTGTTTTCGGTTTGTATGTACTGACAGCGGCCGCAGAGATCGCCGGTTGCTATCTGGTGTGGTTGTGGCTGAAACAAGATCGCAGCGGCTGGCTCTTGCTGCCCGCTGCACTGAGCCTTGCCATCTTCGCGGGCTTGCTGGCATTGCATCCGGCAGCGACTGGCCGCGTGTACGCCGCCTACGGCGGCGTTTATGTTGCGATGGCGATTGCCTGGCTATGGGTTGTTGACGGCGTGCAGCCGGATCGCTGGGACTGGATTGGCAGCGCTATCGCATTGGCCGGAATGGCGATTATTGCCTTCGCGCCGCGCGGGTATTGAGCACGGCTGCGTACATTGAATTGCCGTCACAGCGGCTGGGTAAAATCCCGCATCTGCCATTCGTGGGCATGCTGTTCGTGCTGCGCCAGCATCGTCAATTGCCAACCTTTCAACGCATCTTCCGGCAGCGCCCGGGCCAAGGCCATGCCTTCGCTTCTATCCGGCGTCAGCCGTACCGCCTCACTGAGCCCGTTGTTGCGGAAGGTCATCGTCAACTGCACAGCCGCCGGTGCCAGCGGACGCTGCTTGTCTGTAAAAGGATAGGCGTACAACCAACGGTTACCGTGATGCTCGTGCAACACCAGCTCAATGGCCAGATCGCGATCTTCAAACAGCAAACCGCCATGCGGACCATGCGGCATCAAGCCTTCTTTGACATGTTCCTCGGCACCATGCTGGCCATGAAAATGACTCCTCTGCTCGGCGAACGGTGGCTCCGGTTCACCGGCTCGGTTCCACTGCCAACTGAACACAGCAAGACCGGCAAATCCCGCCAGACCGAGCACATACCAAAGAGTGCTTCTGTCGTTCATGATCCGCTCCTTCGATCGGCACCTTTGACGAGTCTAGTGGGTGGATCAATAACAGGCGCAGCAAATCGCTTTGATTAGTGCAAAACCGGCTGTCAGCAACAGTGGTTAACGCTACCGATTATGCTTGACCTTGCCACGTAGCAAGCCAGCAGTCTGCGTAGGTGCCGCCACGATATCGGCCTCGCCCCATGCAAAGGATGATGTCATGCAGAACGCGCCAAGCTCACATTATGTTCCGGCCCTTGGTTACCGCTGGCTGACCGCTTTGTACGACCCCCTCGTGCGTTACAGCACGCGCGAGCGGCGGTTCAAAGCAGCGCTGCTGGCACAGGCGAATCTGCGTGCGGGTCAACGCCTGCTTGATCTCGCCTGTGGCACCGGCACGCTGGCAATCATGGCCAAACAACGTTATCCGGATTTACAGATGACCGGACTCGACGGCGATCCAGCGATCCTGCAACGGGCGCGAACCAAGGCGGCGAAACAGCAGGTTTCAATCCGGTTTGAACATGGCTTTGCCACGACGCTGCCGTTTGCCGAAGCGAGTTTCGATCGGGTGCTGTCCAGCCTGTTCTTTCATCCCCTGCTGCCTGAGGCCAAGCAGCAGACCTTCGCCGAATTTCACCGCGTACTGCGCCCCGGCGGCGAACTGCATATCGCCGACTGGGGCAAGCCGACCAACCCGCTGATGCGCGCGCTGTTCTACTCGATTCAGTTGCTGGATGGCTTCCCGAACACCCGCGACAATATCGAAGGCCGGTTGCCGAAGATGCTGCGAGCCGCCGGCTTTCAGGCAGTGAGCGAGTGCCGGACGTTTAGTACGGTGTGTGGCACGTTGTCGCTGTACCAAGCGAAAAAGACTTGAGTCATTCGCTAACCGCTCGCTTGCAGTGACGCGATTAACGGGCAAGCCACTTTGCCCCGCCGGGCCGTGCAGCGAGCCACCAACTCCGCCAACACGGATTCGATACGTTGCAGATCGGCCAACCTCTGCCGAACATCCGTGAGTTTTTGTTCGGCAATCTGGCGCGCCTCGGCGCAATGCGTGCCGTCGTCAAGCTTCAAAAGCGACGCAATCTCATCCAGGCTGAAACCGAGCCGCTGCGCGGCCTTGATGAAATGGATCCGGGCAACCTCGGCCTGACCGTAATGCCGAATGCCGCCGAAGGGTCGCTCCGGCTCTGCCAGCAACCCCTTGCGCTGGTAAAACCGGATAGTTTCGACGTTGACACCGGCGGCCTGTGCCAACCGGGCAATGGTGAAGGTTTCCATCTTGACTCCGTACTTGGGTACGGAGCTTATGCTAGGCCCATCGTGCGCTGTTCCGGAAGCGAAAATGAACCCCAGGCAGTCATTGTGGGCAGGCTCGGTTGCCGCCATTGGAGCATCACTGTGTTGTGTCGGCCCACTGGTGTTATTGAGCCTTGGCATCAGTGGTGCCTGGATCGCCAATCTGACCCGGTTGGAACCGTGGAGGCCGCTGTTCATTGCCGCGACGTTGGCGCTGCTCTATTGGGCCTGGCGCGGGTTGTATCGGCGGCCAACAGCCTGTGCCGACGATCGCCCTTGTGCCGATGCTGCGGTGCAGCGTCGGCAACGCCGGATCTTCTGGCTGGTGAGCGTCACGCTGATATTGCTGCTCGCGTTCCCATGGTTCGCGCCGTTATTTTACTGAGGAGTGCTGACATGAAAAACCTTGCAGGACTGTTATTGCTGATGGCTCTGATCCCGCCAGTCAGTGCCGCCGAGCGCACCGTCACGCTGAGCGTCCCGGGCATGACCTGCGGCACCTGCCCATTGACGGTCAAAACGGCATTGATGCGCCTAGACGGCGTCAGCAAGGTTGACGTCAATTACGACACCCGTCTGGCCATCGTCACGTTTGATGACGCGAAACTCCGCATTGAGCAATTGACGCAGGCTACAGCCGAGGCCGGTTACCCATCGACCACTAAGGTGAAACCGCAGTGACCGCTGTGATACCCGAATCGCACCTGATCTGCCCGCTTTGCGGCCATGGTAAAACCGAACAAATGCCGGTCGATGCCTGCCAGTGGTTTTACGAATGCGAGCATTGCCATGCCTTGCTGAAACCGAAACCGGGCGATTGCTGCGTGTTCTGTTCATATGGCAGCGTGCCCTGTCCGCCGATTCAGCAGCAACGCGCGGGCGGTGGACAGGGTTGCGGTTGTGTTCGATAGCCAGCAGAAAAAGACACCTCCACGCCCCACAAACGCTCGATGAGCCCCCAAAAACTGGAACAACCACCGGGACCGTAGTGACCTATTTGCCGGCTTAGCGCATTCATAAGGTAGTAGAAATCGGCATCAAGCATCACACCGCCTTCCTTGGCGTAGGCGACGATGAGGCAACTGTGTAGTGAAGAGCTCACTTCGAACAACGCGCTAAAGGCGTGCAATCTCAAAAGCACACTCAAGTCCATTGACCAATCCCGCTGCAACTCGATGGCGATCAGCAGAGCCAGCGCGGCCACCGTGGTAAACGGGAATTACGCGTTCTCCGTTAATTTGTTTTGGTTGGCGAGCTCACGTTGACTTTGGGTGGGACGGATGTGGTCAACTCAGCATTATCATGATGCGCTCGCAGCTGGCGCACTTCCTCGCGCAACATGTCCAACTCCTGCTCCAATCGATTGCGCACACTCAGCTCGGCGCGTTGAATCCTCACCATCTCCTGTTTCCACGCCTCATCACTCCGATTGAGTTCGGCATCCTGTCGGCAAGAGTGTCCGCGGAAGTAAGTTTGTACCTACAAGCGAAGTAGGTTTGCCCCATCACCGGTGTCGATACCTCCTCCGAAGCACGACCTGTTCAATAAAAAATCCTCCACGAATTCATGCCCTTACATGCTGTAAAATGACTTAGGCATGCTCCGATCCTCGCGAATTCTTGGATCGCCAAGGCAACATTGTTCGCGAAGTAAATTCTTTTCATTGCGAAAGACAGGCTCCCGAGACTCACGAACTAGGAAAGCACACCCAATGCCTCCTAATTGCCGAGCTGCAGATGAAGAATCAATAAAACCAGCAGGTTATCTAGCTAAATAGCCGTTCCGAAATCCCGATCACTTTAAATTGAACTCAGGCAAGGTCGCTTGATCAAACAGGCGCAAACCACATCCGCTCAAGGACCTGCCTGAGATGTTTGATGATATCCGCAA
>JBKBHF010000063.1:0-8572 GCA_046297695.1 Permianibacter sp.
GGCGGACGAGCATTCGGCAACTGATGGAGGATGTTCGTTGCTTCCTGGCAAACTGCCAACCCTTTCCCGGCAGCTCTCCGGCGCTGGCGAGACTGTAGGGGATTTCGGATCAGTTATTTAGTGCTGGCCGCGAGCTGTCGATGATGGAGCTCGCATCTTCCAGTATGACCTGCGCTTGTTGCGCTCCAATGGCGATGGATATATCCACGTCGATCGCATCTCCCAATGCCGGGTTGTTGGTTGCCGTGGTGCCGTCTATCGTCATGGTGCTGGCAGTGCTGGTAAAAAAAGTGGCGCTGTTCACGTTGAAAAGTGCCAATCTCGATCAGTTTGTTCCGGTTGGATTCGTTCAGATTATGTTCGGCAAGAACGGGCAAGGCTTTATTTGGTTGCGAGATTAAATGTCGATGGCAAATGAGTGCGGCAGCGCGTCGGTTACAGTGGTTTTCTGACGGTGATGCTGACGGGATGATAACCGTTTTTTTGCCAGAAGCCAGCGGCAGGCAGGTTGCTGCTCGCATGTTGTGCATCGATGTGATGCGCCCCTTGCTCGCGCAAGGTGGCCTCGAACAATCCAAGCAGCGTCTGGCCAAGCTGTAGTCGGCGTGCCTCTTCATTGACCCACAATACCTGTATCAAGCCGTAAAGCACGACGTCGGTGAAGTCATTCGGCATGGTCTGCAAGCTGCCAGCGATATAGCCAAGCGGTTTGCCGTTGTGTTCGGCAATCAGCAGCAGGGCCGAAGGGGTGTCCAGCAGTTGTTGAAAGTAGCGCTGCAAGCGTTCGGCAAAATCAGCCTTGAGCGGCAATCCGGAATCGCCTTGTTCGAGTGCTGACAAGGCTTGCGCACCGGCGACAATGAACGGGAGATCGGCCGGGACCGCCAGCCGAACCGTGAGGTTGGTACGGGAGTCAGTCACGTCTGTAGATTCTGCACGCGCTGATAGGTATTGGACATTTGCCAGCGCTGCCGCAGATCAACCGCATCTTGCAACAGGCGTTGACGTTGACTGCCGGCCTCGCGCAGCAGGACGGCGTCCGTCTGTTGGATCGCCGTCAGCACTTCGCGAACCAGCGCGCCGTCATCCGGCAACGGCGTGGCAGCAAAGTAGGCTTCCAGCTTTTCCTGACGAGTATGGCCGATACTGACCATGCCCGACCAATCTTGCACTGTGGCCAGCCGTTTCAGCTCGTCGCTCAGCGCGACAATTTCGGCCAGCGTCGGGCTCATGCCGAGACCCGGTCGGTGCTGGCTTCACCGGCCTTGAACAGCTCGGTCGCCTGCGGACGAATGCCGTCCCAGCCTTCCTTGATGGTTTTCATCAGATGGATGACTTCGTCCAGACCGGAGACATCATTGCTGGCGTTGGCTTGTGCCAAGCGCACGGTCATGTATTCGTACAGTGCATTCAGGGTCTGCGCGATCTCGCCACCTTTCTGCATGTCGAGACTGGCTTGCAAGCCGCCAATGATCGAGATGGCCCAGCTGACGTTTTCGCCCTTTTTGGCGACATCTCGCCGTTCCATCATCGCTTTGGCGACGATGAGCTTGGCCAAGGCGCCATCGATCAGCATCTGGATCAGGCGGTGCGGATCGGCCGATTCGGTTTCCGAGGCAGCGCTGATCTTGGCGTACTGCTTGGCGTATTGCATGGACATGTGACAGCTCTCCCAACAACGATGGTGAGTGAATTACTTCTTCGACGTGCTTGGCAGATTGGCCAGGTTCTGGGCAATGAAGGCCGAAGTGCCATTGAACTGGGCAACCAGAGCATCCAACGCGCCGTACTGCGCCCGCAGTCGGGTTTCGATTTTGCTGAGTCGAAGCGCCAGCGAGTCGCGCTGACTGTCGATCCGATCCAGCTCCTTGTTCAGTGTGTCGGTGCGCGAGGGCAGGGCACCGCCAGAACCAATCTGCGAGTCGATGTAGTCAATGGTGCGATTGGCCAGGCCATCTTCGCCGCTGAACAGACTGACGATGTCGTCAAGGCCATTGCTCAGCGCCGCATCAAGCTTGCTGCTGTCGACCGCGAGCGTGCCGGTACGGGTGGTTGCGATACCGATTGCCGCCAGACTGGAAAAGTCGCTATCCACGCCGGCAACCGAGCTGGTCAGCAAGTTGCGCAAACGGTTCGTGATGCTACGGGCCGAGCTATCGGCAGCGAGCGGGCCTTCCGCGCCTTCGACGTTGCTGGTCAGTTTCTTGATTTCGTCAAAGGCGGTGTTGTAAGCCTTGACGAAATCTTCGATGGCTTTTTTGACCGCACTCTTGTCTTCGGAAATCGAGACTTCGGTGGTTTCACCGGTGGTGTTCACTTTCAGTGCCGTGATCGTGACATCGGCAACGGCTGTGGTATAGGTGTTGCTGCTGTTTGTCACCAAGCTGCCGTTGATCTTGATCTGGCCATCGGCGGCGGCCTGGGTTTCAACCAGATTGGTCGAGATGGCATCGAGTGCAGCGTTGTTGTTGGTGACGGTCAGGCCGTTGCCAGTGCCGGTCACTTTGGAGTTGAGCACCAGCTTGGTACCGTCATCGGTCGAGATGATGGTGGCGGTGACGCCGATATTGTCCGAGCTGTTGTTGATCTTGTTGCGGATCTCGGTGAGCGTGTCGTCGGCATCAACGGAAACAGAGAAGTTCTTGCCATCGGCGGTGAAGGTCAATACACCAGCACCAAAGGTGGCACTGGAGCCGCCGGCAATCGCCGCGGATTCGAGTTTGGAACCGGTTGCCAGCGAGACCACTTCAACCGAGAAGTCGGAGGCGCTCGCGGAGTCACCCGGCGACACGGTGACATAACCGTTTTGCGAGAGCGAGGTCGAGCGGACCTTGAAATCGGAAGCGGCATCCAGTTTCTGCAGTGCCGTCTTCAATGTGCTGAGTGCAGAAGACAGGGCACCGATGCCGGTCAAGGTGGTGGTGGTCTGTGCTTCCTGGCGATCCAGACGGAGCTGGACCGGTGCGCGCTCGGCGTTGACAAGGGCCGAGATGATGGACTCAACATCGAGGCCCGAGCCAGCGCCAGCAGATGAAATGAGACCCATATCGTGAACTCCCGCAGTCAAGCCGATGCTCGTCATTTTTTGGGGGGAGCAACCCCCATGCCAGCCATCAAAGGATGGCTGGGCCCGATCTGGTGCCGAAGGTCAAACCTCAGCGCGCAGCAACAACCCTTTGCTTTCGCCTTGCCCTTCGCTGACTTCCGCAAAATAGCGGGCCAGCTCCATCAACTCTTCGGACGGGATTTGCCGGATGACTTCATCCGTTTCCCGGTCGCGAACCGTGATTACCGTGATTCCAGTGCCATCATCGACATCGAAACGGAGGCTGCGACGTAAGCTTTGTGCGTTCTGATTGAGCGCTTCAATCTTGGCGCGCAATGCTTCCGCTTCATCTTCGTTTTGACGTTCCAGCCGGCTGGCCTGGCTTTCCTCCGCAGCCGCAGCTGCTGGAGGTTTTATCTCGGCTTGCACCGGCTTTGCGGCAATTTCTTGCCGGGCGGCAGGACGCAAGTTAACCACGTTGTTGCCAGCAGTCGCAGAGGTGTTGACGGGCACGCGGGGACCGCCAGCCAAACTGGTTATATCAGTCGACATGGTCGTCTCCTATAAACGCCGTCCAACTTGCTTGTTGGATGTGCCGGCGCACGCGGGATTCGTGCGTGGCAGCGCAACGGGCGACGGTCTTGCGACCCACCTGGATGTGGGAAGTGCCGCAACACGCCGGGAGCGTGTGCGGCAGGCCGTCGCCGTTGTGGGCCCGTGGGGAGCGGCGATACCTCATTGCCGTTCCTTAACCTTCGATTACTGCAGCAGCGACAGCACGCTTTGCGGACCGGCGTTGGCTTGAGCCAGCACCGCCAGACCTGCCTGTTGCAGCACCTGGTTCTTGGTCAGGTTGGCTGTTTCGGCGGCAAAGTCGGTGTCACGGATACGTGACCGCGAAGCCGAGAGGTTCTCGATCGCGCTGCCCAGGTTGGCAATCGTGCTTTGCAGACGGTTCTGCACGGCACCGAGTGCGGCACGCGAGCTGTCAACGAACGAGATTGCATCGTCCAGGATGTTCAGCGCTTGCTGGGCGCCAATCGCGGTCGAGATGTCGACTGATGTGACGTCATCCAAGGTGGCACTATTGGTGGTGGTGGTGCCATCGATGGTGGCAGCACTGGCATCCGTAGTGAACGATTTGGCGCTACTCAGTGCAACGACACCGATGGCACGAGCCGAATCAGAAGCACCCGACGTCAACGTGGCAGTCGATGCCGACAGTGCGTTCTCGCCAGTATAATCATAGACTTGCAGATCCATGGTTTCGGTGCCGACAGTGACCATGCCTTCAATGACGATGTCATCACCGGCTTCGCTGGTCAGAATGATTTCTGCACCGCTGACCTTCGCCGTCAGACCGGTGGTGCCGGCCTCGGCATTGATGGCATCCGCCATCGACGTCAGATCACCACCGGCAACCGTTGCCTGGATGGTGACAGCAGTACCGCCCTGGGCGGCCAATGAGAAGGTGAACGTGTCATCACCCGAGAATGTCATGCCGACCACCGTTCGTGCATCGGCCTCAACACCAGTGGAACCGCTCTGCGCATTGATCGACGCGGCGACAGACGACGCCGAACCGGCCACAGCAATGGCTTCGGTTGCAATGCCCGCAACAGTCAGGGTACCCGTTACACCATTGGCACCCGCCGTAGCGGCCGATGCAACGCCGCCCAATGAGGTCAACGCCGCAGCGCCGGCAGCATTCCACAGATCGTAGGTGTACGAACCCATGTTGTTGGCCTTGTAATTACCCAAGGTCACGTTGATGGTTTCGAACGCGTTGGCACCGACCTGGAAGGCTTCCGAACCGAACGTACCGTCCAGGATCTTGCGCGAACCGAAGGTGGTGGTTTCGGCGATACGGGTCAGTTCCTGCTTCAGCTGGTTGACTTCCTGCTGCAGCGCGGCGCGTTCGCTGCCACCGTTCGAGCCGTTGGCCGACTGCACGGCCAGATCACGCATCCGCAGCAGGATGTTGGTGCTTTCCTGCAAGGCGCCTTCTGCGGTTTGTGCCAGCGAGATGCCGTCGTTGGTGTTGCGCACGGCAACCGACAGACCACCGATTTGCGAGCTCAGACGGTTGCTGATCTGCAGGCCGGCGGCATCGTCCTTGGCGCTGTTGATCCGGAAGCCGGACGACAGGCGCTGGAACGTGGTGGCAAGTGCGTTGTTGGTACCCAACAGATTGCGCTGGGCGTTGATAGAGGACGCATTCGTCTGAATGACGCTACCCATGATAGGTCTCCTTCGATGTCCCACTCTGAGAAAGCGGGGCCTACAAAGTTACGAGACGCTGGCAACTGCCCTGAGAAAGCTCGCTGCCGACGCCGGTCACGAAGCTCTGAACTGCAACACTGAGCAAATTCGCAACCTGTCTAGTCCGGTCTGCGCTGAGAACGCAGCGCCGGTCCGAACAGGTTATCGGGACCATCTGGCGAAACTTTAAAGGGATTTTGCAATGACGAGCGCGGGCGTCTGCCTTCTGGAATGGGCAGACCCCGTGTGGGGTAGGTGAATCAGTCACTTATCTGCGCTGCTGGCGCCGAAAAAGATCTGAGCCGGATTTTTGTCACATTGCCCGGAGGCTCGCTCCGTGGCGTTAACTGGTACCTCAATCTTGGACCATCATCCGGGGACTGCGCCCCGACGCCGGCCTGAACCCCGCCGGGGCGGGGTTCAGGTGGCTGAGCGGTCCTGAGAAAACCCTCAGCCCTGTCCTGCGGAGTCGTCGTCGGTAAGGGCTTGGGGCACTGCTGTTACTACGGTTACTGCTATTTCCATCAGAGCAGACTGCACGGTCCTGGAACCGCCCTCAGTCAGGGTCATGTGTTGCTGTCGCCGGTAAGAGCCAGGGTTAGCGGCGACCGATTTGGCGGTCATGGTTATTATCCTTGCAGCAGCTGGAGGACGCTCTGGCCTTGAGCATTGGCTTGCGCCAGCACCGACAGACCAGCCTGTTGCAGCACCTGGAACTTTGACAGGTTCGCCGTTTCCTGGGCGAAGTCGGTGTCCCGGATGCGCGAACGCGAGGCAGCAACGTTCTCGTTGACGCTGTTCAGGTTCGAGATCGTGCTGATGAAACGGTTTTGTACCGCACCCAAGTCGCCCCGGATTGCGTCGATGGCTTCGATCGCCTTGTCGATGATGATGATGGCTTCCTGCGCGCCGATACCGGTGGCGATGTTGAGATTCGCTACCTGTTCCAGGCCGGCGCTTTGCGTGCCGACGGCGGCAAAAATGTCGGCTGCAGCCGCTGTCACGGTATACGAACGACTGGAGTCAAAGCGAACCATGCCCGCGACAACAGCGGAGTCGTTGCCTGCGGGGATCAGTGTGGCTGCGGTTGAGCCTGTCAGTGCTTCACCGTTGAAGTCCCGAGGCGTGAAGGCAATGGTGCCGCCAGCGCCAGCGCTGTTGTTGAAATCAACGACTTTGATGTCGGTGCCGGTTTCGCTGATCAAGTGCACGTTTTTGTCGCCGGTTGCCGGGTCGACCACGATCTCGGCAGAGATACCGGTTTCGGCGTTGAAACGGTTGACGGCATCGGCAATCGGCGTCAGATCAGCGACGTCGGTAATCGACGCTGAGATCACGATCGGATTGGCGGTGTCGGTATTGCTGCCAAACAGCTGGAACGACAGGGTGCCGGCCGTTGCCAGGGTCGACAATTGCGCAACCGTGCGGGCACTGGCGTTGACGCCGGTGTCGCTGGAAACGAAATTGACCGCGTTGGCAATATCGCGGGCGCTCGCAGCGGCGGCGTAGGTGATATCGGCTGTGCCGAGAAAGCCGGACAGGGTAATCGTATCGCCAGCAACGGCGTTGGTGACGGTATTGTCTGTGCCAAGTGTGGCGCTGGCATCAAGCAGGTTGACCCCCGCCGAAGTATCAACCCGGTAGGAACCGGTCGCATCGGCACGGACGTTACCCATGGTGACGCTGATCGTCTCGAAGGCGTTGGCGCCAACCTGGAACGAACGCGAACCGAAGGTGCCGTTCAGCAACACAGCGCTGCCAAAGCGGGTGGTCTCGGCGATCCGGTTCAATTCTGATTTCAGTTGTGCAACTTCCTGCTGCAGCGCTGAGCGTTCGGACGGGCCGTTCGAGCCATTAGCCGATTGCACTGCCAGATCGCGCATCCGTTGCAACAGATTGGTGGCCTCGCCGACGGCGCCTTCCGCCACCTGCGACAGCGAAATGCCGTCATTGGCGTTGCGGGCAGCGACGGTCAGACCGCCGATTTGCGAACCCAGTTTGTTGGAAATTTGCAGACCAGCGGCATCATCCTTGGCGGTGTTGATACGAAAACCGGATGACAGTCGCTGAAACGTGACGTTGAGCCCGTTCGACGTCCCATACAAGTTGCGCTGGGCGTTGATGGACGCAATGTTAGTGGCGATTACGCTTCCCATGTCTTACTCCTCACTCTTCGACGCGTCAGGCCTGCTGGCTTCAAGACGCTTACAAAGTTGCCGTTGTCGGAAAGGAGTTCGCGCTGGGAGTGCCGGCGGTTTGTTACCTGAGCGCAACAAATCGCAGACGCAAAAAAGCAGGAACATCCTTTCGTGTTGGTCGGCTGGTGGAGCTGAGAACACCCCTGCCTGCCGTGGGGAACACTGAGAACATTCCTGCCACGTTGAGCGTGTCATGCTGAGACACAACTCGCTCGTCCGGGTTATCGACGGCCGTTTCGGAAACTTGAGTCCTTTTGAGAAAAATTTTTCCGGCTGCCGTTGCGGCTGCGATTGCCTGTGCTGGTCGGCCGGTTGTCCGCGATGCATTCGGCTCGTGTGGCTTTTGTCGCCGGAGGGTAACGGCCGGCGTGCAGGGACGTGTGGCGTCTCTGCAAAGGCAGTTCGTGTGATGCCGTGTTTCCCGTGTCGGACCTGACGCCCGAGCCCATCGGGCGGTGACGCCAAGGATGGTGCTGTTGTTGCCGTTCGTTGGCGGCGCGACATTGCCGCTGCGGCAAGCTTTTGCCGGCAGTATCGGGGGATATCAGGGCCTGAGAATTGACCGGGTGCTGCAGCATAACCGCTGCCTGGCGCGCCGGTTGCAGGCAGGTGCGGAAGGCGTAGTGGCCATCGCAATAGCGGAAAAACCCGTAGAAATCGCCAGTTTTTGTTGTTACGACAGGCATTCTGTTCACGCCTGTAACAAGTTGGCACAGGCTTTGCTGAATAAACGGCGTCCCGAGACACGAATGTCAGTTCCCATGATAGGTCTCCATTTGCGAATCGGTGACATCTCCGGAGAAAACGAGGCCCTAGCTGTCGGTTGCTGAGAACAATCGATGGTGACGAGGCTTCACGAAGACGTGCCTTGCGGTGCTGAGAACACTTCAGGGATTGCGGCTTCAGTCGTACGGTAAGGGGCTTAGGGTGACTTAAGCCCCTTTCTTTTGGTTCATCGCACCCTAGTGTGAAAAATTCAGAGAAACGGCGGTAAGAAGGGTTTATGTTTTGTTCGCCAAAACTAAACCATTCACCCAACTACCGCCGTCGCCATGGATGCTAGTCT
>JBKBHF010000064.1:0-8408 GCA_046297695.1 Permianibacter sp.
CGGCTGCTGCATATCGCTGCTATTGGCACTCCGCACACCGAGCGTACCATCCGGTTTCTGTCAACTGAGACAGCTACCTAATCAGGAAACCAAACGGGGCCCATCGGCCCCGTTTTTTTCCCGCTGATGCCGCTCAGACAGCCGCGGACCAATCGATCCAACCGGTCCAGGCACTCGCCAGAATCAGCATGCCGAAAGCGATGCGGTACCAGGCAAAGCCGACAAAGGTATGGCTGGAAACGAACTTGATCAGCGCCCGGACCGCCACGATCGCACTCAGAAAGGCGGCGATGAAACCGACCGCCAGCATCGGCATGTCATTGGCGTCGAACAGCGCGCGGCTTTTCCAGCCGTCGTAAACGGTGGCACCGAAGATGGTCGGCATGGCCAGAAAGAACGAGAACTCGGTCGCCGCCTTGCGCGAAAAGCCGAACAGCAAACCGCCGATAATGGTGGCACCAGAACGTGAGGTCCCCGGGATCAGGGCCAGGCACTGGGCACAGCCGACCTTGAGCGCATCCATCGCGCTCATGTCATCCACTTCCTGGATCCGCACCACATGCTCGCGCTTTTCCGCCCACAGGATCAGCAGACCGCCGACGATGAACGCACCGGCAACGGTCAGCGGGTTGAACAGATGGCTCTTGATGTCACTGGCGAAGATCAGCGCCAGCGCGACGGCCGGTAGGAAGGCAATCAGCAGGTTGATGGTGAAACGCTGCGCCGTTGGCTCGCGGAACAGGCCGCCGACCGTGTCGGTGATGCGGCGCCGGTACTCAAAACAGACCGCCAGGATCGCGCCGGACTGGATGACGATATTGAAGACTTTGGCCTTCTCGCCGTTGAAGCCGATCAGGGCTCCGGACACGATCAGATGGCCGGTGCTGGAGACCGGCAGGAATTCCGTCAGACCTTCGACGATGCCCTGAATCAGGGCCTGCACTAACAACCACCATTCCATTTTTGTTGGGTCCTTTACGGGTCTTGCTTGGGAAAAATCCGGTGCGGAGGCGCGCTATTTCAGCAGCGCATAAATGACCATCAGCACACCTATTTGGCCGAAGGCCAGTATCCAGAAATACACACTGAAGCCGACGATACGCAGGTGGATGTTGTCGAACATCTTGGTCCGTTTCGCCCAGATCCAGCCGAAGATGCTGCTGGTGATGGTGACGCCGATCAGCCACGGTATCCAGTCAAACTGACGGGCATTGGCCCAGGCAACGGAAGGGGTCAGCAGCAGTACAAGCACCAGCAACAGCCAGTTCATCAGAGTCGCTCCCGCATGTCGTAGAGGGCAAACCCGGTCAGCGACAGATCGACCGCTTTGCCAAGCGCAATCACCTTGAACAACTCACCCATCTCGTGCGGCATCAGCAGCCGCTTCAGGGCTTGGGCCGCCGCGATCTGTTCACGCTCTTCGCTGTAGCGCATGGCCAGTTCCAATACCCCGAGCGATTGCAGAAAACCGGCCTGATGACAGTAACCGAGTACATCGAGCCCGGCGTCGATCGCCTGCTCGGCAACGGCGGTGAAATCGACATGGGCGGTGACATCCTGCAGGCCCGGCAACAGCAGCGGATCCGGATGAGCGTGATGCCGGTAATGGCACATCAACGTGCCGCGACTGCGATCCGGGTGGTAGAACTCGTGGCGCGGAAACCCGTAGTCGATGAGCAGTACGACCCCGCGCGTGAGCATCCGGCCAAGGCTTTGCAGCCAGCCGGCCTGCAGTGGGTGGTACTCGGACAGGTAATCGTCCGGCCAGTCGGTTTTGATGGCATCCGGCAGCGCCGCGAACCACTGTTGCAAGGCGACATCGGCCGGCAATTCGGTCCAGCGGAAATCGCCATTTTCTGCCAGCGTCACCGCCATCTCGGTCAGCGTTTGGCCGTTGCGACGGAACAGCGTGACCGGCATCGCATCGAGCACTTCGTTGGCGAGCACGACGCCGTTGAAGGCGCTCGGCAGCGCATCGAGCCAGACCACTTTGGCGGCGAGTTCGGCCGGCAACGCGGCCAGCGTCTGCTGCTGGCGTTCACGCAAATCGGCCGATACTTCGACGATGCAATACTGCCCCGGCAGGCAATCGAGCGCGGCGAGTTCGAGCAGGATGTCGCGCGCCATGACGCCGCGGCCGGCACCGAATTCGAGCAGGTCACCACCGCCCACGGCGGTCAGCACGTCGGCACATTGCCGGGCCAGACACTGGCTGAACAGCGGCGACAATTCCGGTGCGGTGACGAAATCCCCGGCGGCACCTAACTTGGTGGCGCCGGCGCTGTAATAGCCAAGACCGGGGGCATATAGCAGATCCGCCATGAACGCCGAAAACGGCAGCGGGCGCTGCTGCATCTGGGCTGCAAGATGCGCCTGCAAGCGCTCGCTGTGGGCGATGGCTGCCGCCGACGGCAGCGGCAGGCGGGGGTTCAGTTGCTGCAACTGACGCTGCAGGCGTTCGCTATGTGACATGAAAAACCGCTTTCGAAAGGACGCGGCATTTTACGGTTCTACGCCGCCGGCTGCACGCAGAACCGGTCCGGCATTCCCCACACGACCGTTTTCACGCCGCGCTTGCTGCCGCTCTGGCGAAACCCGAGAATGGCGCGCCATGCCTGAACAAGCCACCCGCCTACCCACCGTGAAACGCCCCAGTCTGTTGCGCCGACTGTGGCGCGCATTGCTTTGGTCCGCGCTTGGCTTTGTCGCGCTGTCGCTGCTGTTGGTGCTGGTGTTCCGGTTTGCACCGGTGCCGTATTCCGGGGTCATGCTGGAGCGGCAATTGTCGGCGTGGTGGCAAGGCGATGACGATTACCGCGCCGTCAAGAAGTGGGTGCCGTACGAGGACATCGCCAAATCGGCAGGTCTCGCCACGATCGCCGGCGAGGATCAGAAATTTCCGCTGCACCACGGTTTCGATCTGGAGCAGATGGAAAAAGCCTGGGATGCACACCAACGCGGCAAACGCTTGCGCGGTGCCAGCACCATCAGCCAGCAAGTCGCCAAGAACCTGTTTCTGTGGTCGGGTCGCAGCTATGTCCGCAAAGGGCTGGAAGTGTGGTTCACCGGCCTCATTGAACTCCTGTGGCCGAAAGAACGCATCCTCGAAGTGCACCTCAACATCGTCGAATACGGCAAAGGCATTTACGGCGTCGAAGCCGCCAGCCGGATCTATTTCGGCCGCAACGCCAGCAAACTGAGCTGGTCGCAATCGGCCCTGCTCGCCGCCGTGTTGCCGAACCCGCACCGGTTCAAAGTCAGCAAGCCATCGGCCTATGTCTATCGTCGGCAAGCCTGGATTCTGGATCAGATGCGCGGACTCGGTGGCACCGAGTACCTGAAGCAACTCGACTGATCCCGCGCCAACCGATTCGGTCGCTGCATCCTATATATAGGAAGGAAATGCGGCCGCGATCGTGACGCCGACACATCCTTTTATATATAAAGGAAGAGAACAGGAGGGGGCATGGACGTTCTGATCTTCAGCAGTCAGCCATTCGAGCAAGCGTTTCTGGACAATGCCGCCGGTCGATTCGGCCATCGTTGTCAGCATCAGGTGTTGGCATTGTCCGCGGCAACGGCGCCGCTTGCGCGCGGGTATCCGGCGGTTAGCGTGTTCGTCAATGACGATGCGTCGGCGCCGGTATTGCAGCAATTGGTCGATGGCGGCACCCGCTTGCTGGCACTGCGCAGTGCCGGTTTCAATCATGTCGATCTGGCCGCTGCCAGGGCATTGAATCTGGCCGTGGCGCGCGTGCCCGCCTATTCGCCGTATGCGGTTGCCGAACACACGGTGGGCTTGATCCTGACCTTGAATCGCAAATTGCACCGGGCGTTTGCCCGCGTCCGCGAGCAGAATTTTTCCCTGAATGGCCTGCTCGGTTTTGATCTGCACGGCAAGACCATTGGCATCGTTGGCACGGGTCAGATCGGCACCGTGCTGGCCCGGATCATGACCGGTTTCGGTTGCCGGATTCTCGCGACGGATCCGATCCAGAACCCGGAATGCCTGGCGCTTGGCGTGCGCTATGTCGCGCTGCCGGAACTGCTTGGGCAGAGCCATATTGTCAGCCTGCATTGCCCGCTCAACAGCGAAACCGAGCACCTGATCAATGCCCAGACCCTGGCGCTGCTGCGTCCCGGCGCGATGCTGATCAACACCGGTCGCGGTGGCCTCATCGACAGCAAAGCGGTCATCGCCGCGCTCAAATCCGGCCAGCTCGGCGCGCTCGGTCTCGACGTTTATGAGGAAGAGGCCGGGGTGTTTTTCACCGACCACTCCAACGACATCCTGACCGATGACGTGCTGGCCCGGCTGATGACGTTCCCCAATGTTTTCATCACCGGGCATCAGGGATTTTTCACGCAGGAAGCGCTGCAGAACATCGCCGAAACGACCATGACCAACGTCTCGGCCTTTGCCGCCGGGACACCGAATGGCAATTGGTTGTGCTGATCAATGGCTGCATTCGCCGCGTATAACCGCGATGTATTTCTGCTGTAGGAGCAGCAACTTGCACGCCGCTCCTATCGACAACAAATCAGGATCCATCACATGCAAGACGTCATTCTGATCACCGGTGCCGGTCGCCGCATCGGCCATGCGCTGGCGCTGCATCTGCGCGCGCAAGGTCATGCGGTGATCGGCCATTATCATCACGACAATCCGGGGCTCATCACCTTGCGTCAGGCTGGCGTTGCGCTGATTCAGGCCGATTTTACCGACGAGCACAGCGTGCGCGCACTGGTGCGAGAGATTCAGGCCAACACCACGTCACTGCGCGCCATTGTCCACAATGCCTCGGCATTTGCCCTGACTGCGGCCAGCACCGAGGATGCGCTTACCCAAGCTGATCTGTTCTATCAGGTGCATGTCCGCAGCCCTTACCTCATCAGCCGTGAACTGACGCCGCTGTTGCAGGCCTGCACCGCACCGCACGCCGACATCGTGCACATCACCGACATTTATGCGGACAAGCCGAATCCGCGTTTCGATGTCTACTGCGCCAGCAAGGCCGCCGCGCAAAACCTGGCGCTCAGCTTTGCGAAATCATTGGCACCGAAGGTGAAAGTGAACGTGATCCAGCCCGGCCCAATCCTGTTCAAGGATTGGCACAGCGAGGCGATGAAGCAGCAGGTGCTGCGCGAGACGCTGCTCGGCGTGGAAGGCGGCAGCGAACCGATTTGTCTCGCCGTGTCGGCGCTGCTCGCCAATCCGTATCAGACCGGCGCGGTGGTCGCGGTCGATGGCGGTCGGCGTTTGGGCTAGGACGAAACAGGTTTTGGCTGAGTGCGGTGGTTGGTGATCGGGCTCGATGGAAATCCAGTTTGCTTGAGCGCGGGATGCCAGGGCTGGATGAAGAACACTAACCGCGCTCAAAACGATCCGTCGCTCCCGCGCAGGCGGGAGCCCAGTGTCTTGTTTGCCGGTCGCTGGATTCCCGCCTGCGCGGGAATGACGAGTGAACGCGGAGCGTAGGGTGCGTCATGACGCACCGAATGAGGTTGAAGCACGGCGGGTCATGACCCGCCCTACCGGACCATCGAACTAACGAATCGAGCCTCGCTCACCCAGACAAATCGCTCCGGTCACCTCGTCACGATACACCGCCGCTGGCGATGCACCGAGCGTCAGCGTATCCAGCTGAATCGGCGTGACAATGCCGTTCGGTGCCGGCAATGGCCGTTGCTGCAGGTAATCGAGCAGCTCTTCGGCCAGCGGCCGCAGATAGTTTTCCTTGATCATCGGCAGAGGGCTTTGCCGGGCCGCGCTGATCGGCGTCAGCAGATCGATATCGGCCGGGCGGTCGCGCACCTTGCGGTCCGGCGCGCTGCGATCACGGCCCAGCTCTTCTTCAATGCGGTTGGTCGCCGCTTTCAGCGCAGCGGGCGACAGATCGGTGGCGATCAGCGCCACCAGATTCAGGAAATCGTGTTCCGACTGCATGCCTTCCGGCTGGGTCTGCACCACGCGGCTGACATACAGCTGCGGCGACAGCACCAGCAGCGCTTTCAACACCGCCGGCACATTGCGCTCCGGCGCTACATTGCTGCCGATACCCAGCAGATACCCGGTCGGCACTAGCGGCTCCGCTCAATCACCACGCCAATGCGCGGCACATTCGGGAAAATGAATACCTTGGCCAAATCCACCGTCAGCGCCTGCACTTTCGGAAACTCGCTGAGAATGGTGGCGGCAAAACGTTCGGCCAGCGTCTCGATGAGCTGCACCGGCTGCGCCGGGCCACAGGCCGCGGCTATCGCCTGCACCCTTGCCAGCACCGCGCCGTAATCGAGCGCATCAGCCAGTTGATCGCTCTGCGCCGCCGGCTTGGTATCCACCTTCAGGGTCAGGCTCAGCAACAGCTTCTGGCTGATCTTCTGCTCCCAGGCATAGGCGCCGATGGTCACGGAGAGATCGATATCGCGCAGGTAAATGGTGTCCATCCGAAGAGCTTCTGTACAAACGGTCGATGCCGGCATTGTCGGCGTTCCGCCGGTCGCTGTCACGGCGACTGATAGCGCATGCTTGATACGACGAGCCTGATACGGCCGGATCCATACGGTGGACCATGCCTAGGACGACACGCGCGGCCGATCGCTAACTGGTCGCACTGCGTCAGGACAAACGCGCCGCTATACTGCCGACTTCGCGGCGCCATTACGGCGCGAAGACTGTTGCGGCGCGGCGCAGCCGGCCGCCCCCCTCATCCCCCCCTTCTCCCTCCAGGGGAGAAGGGCCAGATCAGCACCTCTCCCTTGAGGGGAGAGGGCTGGGGTGAGGGTGAACCCTCCGCACGCACCACAGCCCGCTTCCTGAGCCAAAACAACGAAACCATGACCACCGACCTGCTCATCAACCTCAGCTTCGTCCTGCTCGCCTACCTCGCCGGCTCGGTCTCGGCCGCGATCCTGACCTGCCGCCTGCTCGGTCTGCCCGATCCGCGCTCGCAAGGCTCGCGCAACCCCGGCGCCACCAATGTGCTGCGCATCGGCGGCAAAAAAGCCGCGCTGATCACGCTGGCCGGCGACTCCATCAAGGGCGTCATCCCGGTCGTGCTGGCGCAATTGTTCGGCGTCGACGGACTCTGGCTCGCCGCGGTCGCGCTGGCCGCTTTCATGGGCCATTTGTTCCCGATCTTTTTCGGCTTTGAAGGCGGTAAAGGCGTCGCCACCGGTTTCGGCGTCGTGTTTGCGCTGGAATGGCGACTCGGCCTCTGCCTCGTCGGCATCTGGGTGGTCATGGCCTTCCTGTTCCGCTACTCGTCACTGGCTGCGCTGACCGCATTCGCGGCTGCACCGATCATCGCGTGGTTCTGGTGGCCGGCCTACACCTGGCCGCTGGCGGTGCTGAGCGTGCTGCTGATCTGGCGGCATCAGGAGAATATTCGGAAGCTGTTGAGCGGGCAGGAAAGCAAGATTGGGCAGAAGAAGGCGGCGCAGAACTGATCTTTTTTGGGTGCGTCCAAATAGCGTTCGTCAGCTTACACCTCGTTAATCGCATCTGCGGAATTCCAAGCAGCAGGGCATGATTATGACAAATAGATTTGCAGGCATGACAGTAAATGAGCGTCTGTTCGTAAGCGGTCTGATGGATGAATTTGATAAGGCAATTGAAGAAAAAGATGCTGAGAAGGCCCGCTCAATTCTTGAAAAGGTGGAGCTGACCGAGGATTCAATCAAGCCGGTGTTGGAGCAATTTGCGCTATAAATGTGAAGCCTGTAGGATGAGTAGAGTCGTTTCACCGAACCCCATGAATGTCATCAAAACGGACGATGGGTTTCGCTGACGCTCTACCCATCCTACAAATCGTCACACGGCCACCGGCTCCAGATATTTCTTGTTTACCCACAACGCGGCTTTCGGGTCGATTTTGACCCAGCCGGCTGTTTCGCTGTATACGCCAACGACGACACCGGCGGCGAGGGATTTGAGCTTTTTGCCGGAGGCGGCGTGGGTGTCACGGACGTTCAGCGAGTCGGTGTTGCAGACGCGGCCGCGCCGGAGCGGGTCTTTGACAGCTTTGGCTGCGCTCATCGCGTCGAGTTCGGTGCGGATGAGCGGTAACGGTGAAATTTTCCGGGCGCGCTTCACCCTGTAGGGCTCACCACCTCCCGGTTTCCCGTGATGGCCGTGCGTTGTTATGCTGACGCAAACAGTCACACGCCGCGATCTCCCATGTCGGAAACCATCCTGCTGGTCGAAGATGAACCTGCCATTGCCGCGACGATCGTCTACGCCTTGGAGCAGGCCGGTTATCGCGTCCAGCACTGTCTGTCTGGCCACGTGATCTTGCCCCCAACATGTGGACACCGGCCTAAGCTACTAACCGCATAGCTTCAAACGCTTCAGGGGACAGATAATTCAGCGTCGAATGACGCCGTTCCCGATTGTACCAGTAAATGTA
>JBKBHF010000065.1:0-7316 GCA_046297695.1 Permianibacter sp.
CCGCTCAATAGCCGGTGCGCGCGCCCCCCTCTCCGTGGCGGGGTGCGGGGCTGGGGGTGAGGGTGAATTATCCGGCTGAGCGTGACCCGGCTACCGGGATATGACTCAGTCAAAACTCAGCCGCCACCGTCACTTCAAACTGCCGACCGGGCGCCGGGTAGTAATACGCCGGCCCCCATGCCGAGACGCCGGCAAAACCATCGTAACGTTTGTCAGCGAGGTTCTCGACGCGTAGTGCGAGACGGTAGTGCGTCCACTGCCAGCGCGCGGCGAAATTGAACAGCGTGTAGCCGCCGAGCTGTGGCGCGCTGTTGGCATTGTCGCCGGCGAAATAGCGCGGGCCGGTGTATTGCGCATCGGCATAGAGTTGCACGGCGTCGACAAGCTGCCAGGACACACCGGCGCCCGCCTGACGCTTGGCAACGAACGGCACGGTGTTGCCGGCGAAGCTGCCGCTGTCGTAGCGGGCATCGACGGCGCTGAGGTTGAAATGGCCCCACCAGCGATCATGCAATTGCCAGCTACCGCGTGCGGTCAGGCCTTCGCGTTCGCTGGCATCGAGATTGACGTTGGCGCCGGTGCCAGGGCCGAATGGGCCGTTCGCGCTTGGATCGTAGAAAATTTCATCCTGCAGCTGCAGCCGGTACAGCGTGATGGTGCTGTGCAGTGCTTGCGTCTGCCATTGCCAACCGAGCTCCCATGACGTGGATTGCTGCGGATCGAGTTGCGTGCGCGTGGGTTCAATAAAACCATTTTCATCGGCGCTTGGCCAGCGGAAGCTGTCGTCGCGGCGCAGGAACACGCGCTGCGTTGCGGTCAGTGCCCAGCTTGTGCCCAGTTGCCAGGCGTCCAGTGATTGCCGCACGTCCGTCGCGAGATTGTGGTCGGCTTCGAAGCGGCTGTGGCGGGCGCCGGCGGTCAGCGTCACCGCATCACTTGCCGGCCATTGCAGCTGACCATACAGATCGCGGCTGCGTTGATCGATGGCGGTAACGCCGAAGCCGTAATCGGTTTCGGCATCGGCATTCTCGGCGTCGATGCCGAGCAGCACATCGAACGTACCAATGCTGCCACTGAGCCGCGGCTGCCAAGCCGACAGCTCGGTGCGGTAGCAGTACGGCGATGCATACAGCGCGCCTTCGCCAGTTTCATCGCGGTAGTTGCCGTCGAGCAACAGTTGCCAGTTGTCGCCGAGTTGCACGCTTGCGCCCAGATGCCAGGCATCGGTATCGCGCGCGCCAAAATCATCCGGGCTGCTGCTTTGTTCGCGGTCGGCATCGCGCTGGGCGCGGCTCAGGCTGCCGGGCAAACGCAGCCTATCGTCCGTGTGCTGGCCGTCGAATTGCAGTTGCCAGTGGTCGCTGTCATAGCCAATGGCGAGCGCATCGTGGCGACGATTTTGTTCGTTGTTGTCGCGGTAGTTGTCGCTCAGCCATTTCTCGCTGGCAATGCGGCCGTGCAAACCATTGTCGAAGCGGTGGCCAGCCTGAATGCGGTAGCGTTCGCCATCGTCACTGGCGCGGGCAGCGGAAACGCGCAGAGTTTTTTCCGTTGCCGCAGCGGTGTGAATGAGCACCACACCGGCGCTGGCCTGATCGCCATACAGTGCGCCGGCGCTGCCATGCAAGACTTCGATGCGGTCGATGTCCTGCAAAGACAGGCTTGCCAGATCCGGGCCAGCCAGCGACGGGTTGTTGAGCTTGCGGCCATCGACCAGCACCAGCACATTGTTGACGCCGTTTTCACCAAAGCCGCGCAGGCTCAAGCTGGCGCCGCGGCCGCGATCACCGATGCTGTCATTGACTTGCAAACCGGCGAGCGTTGCCAGCACTTGCACCAGCGTTTGCGCGCCGGAGCGTGCGATGGCAGCGCGGTCGATCACTTGGATCGCCGCCGGAATATTCTGCTCGCTGCCGGCGCCGCGGGTGCCGAGCACCGAGATGACGGTGGTGTCGTCATCGACGCGCGGGGAATCAGCGAGCGCCGTTGTCGTCATCGCGAGTGTGGTCAGCGCGACAGTCGCTATGCGAATCGCGGTTGCTGGAGCAGTGGCTGCTGGAATAGCGGCGCCAGCAAACAACTTGGCCGCCGACGGCGGGCGGCAGAACGAAAATGTAAGTCTCACAGTTTCCTCAATGGTGTCGGGCGCGGATTGAGGAGGGATGGGACCGGTTCGCCACGGTCGGCAAACCGATCAAGCAGGGACGCCGGATCAGAACGGTCTGACAGGAAAATGCCGCTGCCTTCGACGCTGCCCTCCGCAACGTCTGGGGTGTGTTCCGAGCCGTGCCGATAGGCGGCGGTTGAGGCTGGTGTCGGGCTGGTCGCCATCAAGGCGAGTCACCGTTGCGGGGGCAGCGCCGGACTTGCTGTTCCGGGCAAGGCGAATGCGCCTTGCCCGATCACCGGACTTCCCATTTAACGGCCTGCCACACCCCGGGTGCAGCAGGACGACCTCGTCGGAACAGTGCGACTGTACGCAAATGGACGTCTGGACGTCAAATTTCCATTGGGTGGGGCACAGAAGCAATCGCCATAACGACGAAGCCGCCGCTATTATTTGGACGTCCAAACGTCTATACTCACAGGGCTCGGTTCGGAGCGGCGGTTTGAATCCCCCTCCTTGTCAAGGAGGGGCTAGGGGGGTTGAGCTAGGGATGAGATCACGCCCAGATTCTGGACCTGTTGCCGGCTTGGTGAGCGAGCGCTGCGCTTTGAACCGAACACCGTAGCGCGCTTAACCACCCCCGACCCATCCCTGACAAGGACGGAGCGGGAAATGAGAACAGCGCAAGTGTGCTGTTCGCCCGCGGAGCGCCACGCACTCAGTGCTTGGCTGGGCGGGACCGAGCGACACCCGCCGGCATTGCAGCAACAGCGCGTGGTCGCGCCATGTTTGCACCCATTTCGAGAGTCGATACGCTGTGACTTCCAACGCTTCTTGTACCTGCGCCAATCACCGCCCTGCGTTCCATGCGCCGGTTGCCGCCGGCACGTTTGATGGCCTGAACGATCCGCAGCATCGCGGCCACGAACCGCATTGCCCGCAGCTCGCCGCTGCCCGCAACGAGCGCCTGCAGGCGCTGCATCAGGCGCTGACCGAACGCATCCTGATCCTCGATGGCGGCATGGGCACGATGATCCAGGGCTACCACCTGCAGGAAGCCGATTACCGCGGCGAGCGCTTCCAGGATTTTCACCGCGACGTCAAAGGCAACAACGATCTGCTGAGTCTGACCCGGCCGCAGGTCATCCGTGAAATTCACGAAGCTTATCTGGAGGCCGGCGCCGATATCATCGAAACCAACAGCTTCAATGCCACCCGCATCTCGATGGCCGATTACGAGATGCAACACCTCGTGCACGAGCTGAATATCGCCGCAGCGCAAGTCGCGCGCGAAGCCGCCGATGCCTACACCCAGAAAAATCCGGCCAAGCCACGTTTTGTCGCCGGCGTGCTCGGGCCAACCTCGCGCACTGCATCGATCTCGCCGGATGTGAACGACCCCGGCGCGCGCAACGTCACCTTTGATCAGCTGGTCGACACCTACACCGAAGCCGTCGATGGTCTCGTTCGTGGCGGCGCCGATGTAATTTTGATCGAAACCATCTTCGACACGCTGAACGCCAAGGCCGCCGTGTTTGCCGTGGATCAGTATTTCGAACGGCAAGGCTTCCGGCTGCCGGTGATGATTTCCGGCACCATCACCGATGCCTCCGGCCGCACGCTGTCGGGCCAGACCACCGAGGCGTTCTACAACTCGCTGGCGCACGCCAAACCGCTGTCGATCGGCCTTAACTGCGCGCTCGGCGCCGCCGAACTGCGGCCCTATGTAAAAGAAATGGCGCGCATCGCCGGCTGTTACACCTCGGCCTATCCGAACGCCGGTTTGCCCAATGCCTTCGGCCAATACGATCAAACGCCGGCGGAGATGGCCGATATCGTCGAAGAATTCATGGCGAGCGGTTTTCTCAATATCGTCGGTGGCTGCTGCGGCACCACGCCGGCGCATATCGCGCTGCTGGCGCAAGCGGCGCAGAACTACCCGCCGCGCAAGTTGCCCGCGATCGAACCGGCCTGCCGGCTGTCGGGGCTGGAAGCGTTCAACATCCGCAAGGATTCGCTGTTCGTCAACGTCGGTGAGCGCTGCAACGTCACCGGTTCGGCCAAGTTCAAGCGTCTGATCATTGTCGGTGATTACAACGCGGCCCTGGAAGTGGCGCAGGAGCAGGTCGAGAGCGGCGCTCAAGTCATCGACATCAATATGGACGAAGGCATGCTCGATGCCGTCGCCGCCATGGATCGGTTCTGCAAACTGGTCGCCAGCGAACCGGCTATCGCCAAAGTACCGGTGATGCTCGATTCGTCCAAATGGGAAGTTATTGAAACCGGGCTCAAATGCCTGCAAGGCAAATGCATCGTCAACTCGATCAGCCTCAAGGAAGGCGAGGCCGACTTTCGTGACAAAGCCCGGCGCTGCCTGCAATACGGCGCCGCCGTGGTGGTGATGGCCTTCGATGAAAAAGGCCAGGCCGACACCTTCGCCCGCAAAACCGAGATCTGTGCGCGCAGCTACCGGATTCTGGTCGACGAGATCGGCTTCCCGCCGCAGGACATCTTCTTTGATCCGAATATCTTCGCCATTGCCACCGGTATCGACGAGCACAACAACTACGCGGTTGATTTTATCGAGGCCACGCGCTGGATACGCGCCAACCTGCCGCATGCCGGTGTGTCCGGCGGTGTGTCCAACGTCTCGTTCTCGTTCCGGGGCAATGACCCGGTGCGCGAAGCCATCCACTCGGTCTTTCTCTATCACGCCATCAAAGCCGGCATGAACATGGGCATCGTCAATGCCGGCCAGTTGGCGGTGTACGACGAGCTGCCGGCCGAGCTGCGCGAGAAAGTGGAAGATGTGGTGTTGAACCGCAGGCCGGCTTCTGGGGACAAAAGCCCCACCGAAGCGCTGCTCGATATTGCCCAGCGATTCAAAACCGGCGCCATCAAGAAGGACGAGGACGATCAGGTCTGGCGTCAGCTGCCGGTCAGCAAGCGGCTGGAACACGCGCTGGTCAAAGGCATCACCACCTTCATCATCGAAGACACTGAAGCGGCGCGGCGGGAAAGCAAACGGCCGCTCGATGTCATCGAAGGCCCGTTGATGGCCGGCATGAACGTGGTCGGCGATCTCTTTGGCGCCGGCAAGATGTTCCTGCCGCAAGTGGTCAAGTCGGCCCGGGTGATGAAACAGGCTGTTGCTTATCTGCAACCGTACATTGAGGCGGAAAAGAGCGAAGGCGCCAAAACCAACGGCAAGATCCTGATGGCCACCGTCAAAGGCGATGTCCACGACATTGGCAAGAACATCGTGGCCGTGGTTCTACAATGCAACAACTTTGAAGTGATCGATCTCGGCGTGATGGTGCCGGCCGAGAAGATCCTGCAAACCGCTGTCGAGCAAAACTGCGACATCATCGGCCTGTCCGGCCTCATTACCCCGTCGCTGGATGAAATGGTCAACGTCGCCCGGGAAATGCAGCGGCAGGGCATCAACAAGCCGCTGCTGATCGGCGGCGCCACCACGTCAAAAGCGCATACGGCGGTCAAAATTGATCCGCAATTCAACCTGAATCAGGTGGTCTACGTGCCGGATGCTTCGCGTGCGGTTGGTGTCGCGACCACTTTGCTGTCGGATGAACTGCGCCTGCCGTATGTGCGCGACATCAAGACCGAGTATGAAGCCATCCGCGTCCGCCACGACGGCAGCGTGCGTGGCCTGACCCGTTCGTACGCCGAGGCGGTGACGCGCGGTATTCAAACCGATTGGGCCAATTACACGCCACCGGTGCCGACTTTTACCGGCGTCAAAGTGTTCGACGATTACCCGCTCGACGAGCTGGTGCCTTACATCGATTGGACGCCGTTTTTCATCACCTGGGATCTGGCCGGCAAGTACCCGCGCATCCTGCAAGACGAGGTAGTGGGCGAGGCCGCCCGAAACTTGTTTGCCGATGCCCAGGCCATGCTGAGGACACTGGTCGAAGGCAAATTCATAAAAGCCCGTGCCGTGCTCGGCTTCTGGCCAGCAAACTCCGGCGCTGATCATGACCTGTCGGAAAAAACACCTGACGATATCACGGTTTACGCCGACGACCGTCGCCAGCAGGCGCTCGCCACGCTGCATCACCTGCGCACCCAAACCATCAAACAAGGCGCAGCCGATGTGCACAACTCACTTGCCGATTACATTGCCCCACATAGCAGTGGCGTGAAGGACTATGTCGGTGCGTTTGCCGTGACTGCAGGCATCGGCGTGGACGAGCTCACGGCCGAATACGAGCGCAACGGCGATGACTACAGCAGCATCATGGTCAAGGCGCTGGCCGACCGGCTCGCTGAAGCCTTGGCCGAGCGCCTGCACGAGCGCGTGCGCAAAGAGTTCTGGGCCTACGTGCCAGATGAGCAACTCGACAACGAACAATTGATCAAAGAACAGTACCGCGGTATCCGCCCCGCACCGGGCTACCCGGCCTGTCCGGACCATACGGAAAAAGCGACGTTATTCAAACTGCTCGACGCCGAAAACCGTATCGGTATCACGCTCACCGAACACTACGCCATGTGGCCCACTGCCGCCGTCTCCGGTTGGTACTTCTCGCACCCCAACGCGGAATACTTCAACGTCGGCAAAGTGCAGAAAGATCAAATCGAAAGCCTAGCCCAGCGCAAAGGCATGTCGGTAACGGAGCTGGAAAAATGGCTCAGCCCCGTACTCGGCTACAACCCCTGATGATTAACCGAGAACGCCCTCCCCCTTGACGGGGGAGGGCCGGGGAGAGGGTGAATCCTCGCGGCCACTCAGTTCTGGCCGGTCCACGAACCGCTATCTCCGTTCTCAGTCCCCTCTCCCTTGAGGGGGCGGAAGCGGGAGTTAACAGAGCAAAGCGCTGTTCCGCCGCAGCGCCATGAGTCAGAGACGAATGGCCGGGGCGCGGAGCGGGATTTCTGTTTTCAGTTCCCTGTCCCTTGAGGGGGCGGAAGCGGGAGTTAACAGAGCAAAGCGCTGTTCCGCTGCAGCGCCATGAGTCAGAGACGAATGGCTGGGGCGCGGAGCGGGATTTCTGTTTTCAGTTCCCTCTCCCTTGAGGGGAGAGGGCTAGGGTGAGGGTGATCTCTCAGCGCGAATCAAAGCCTGCTAAATAACTGATCCGAAATCCCCTACAGTCTCGCCAGCGCCGGAGAGCTGCCGGGAAAGGGTTGGCAGTTTGCCAGGAAGCAACGAACATCCTCCATCAGTTGCCGAATGCTCGTCCGC
>JBKBHF010000066.1:0-7262 GCA_046297695.1 Permianibacter sp.
CGTTTCAACCGGCGCACTACCGGGCGTGACAACTTGCGGATATCATCAAACATCTCAGGCAGGTCCTTGAGCGGATGTGGTTGGCGCCTGTTTGATCAAGCGACCTTGCCTGAGTTCAATTTAAAGTGATCGGGATTTCGGAACGGCTATTTAGAACCTGGGGCCCCCATTCGCGCCAGCCGGCGATTCGGCGTTAGCGGCCGGGTGCGCTGGCAAGGACAGCCAGCGCAGCATTGATAAGGCAGGACGCCGCATCAATGCGTGCCCGTAGCCGCTAACGTCGAAGCGACGGGCGGTGTCAGCCGAAGCAACCAACCGATTATGGCGCGTGGGGCGTGTTCTCTTTGGTTACTTTCTCTTGCACGAGCAAGAGAAAGTAACTCGCCCGCCGGGGCGAGACCCGGCACCAACCAATCCAAGCATATGTGAAATCATGTGACGGTTGAATCTCGTCAGCAATTTATGTCAGCTTTCGTTACCAAGCACTAACTGAGAGTGAATCGTCCATGAAATGGCTCACCTTTAGAAATATTGCCCTATCGATTATCGCAGTTCTGCTACTGGTAATTGGGCCATACATAATAGGAGTCGGCCTGATTGGCGGAGCAAAAGTCTCCTTGGCACCTCAAGACTGGGAGAGCTTTTCAAACTATTTCAACTCAATTTCAAGTCCTTTTTTGGCGGCCATCGCCGCTGTAATAGCCTACCTATCTTTGTCGTCCCAAATAGAACACGCAAGAAAAGACTCCTCACTTACATCTCAAATGTCGAACCAACTTAATCACATAAAAATTCTGCAGGCGATAATTGAGAAAAGATGGCTAGTCATCACAAAAGTTACGGCAACAAACTGGGAAGAAGAGCCGTTTTATGCAATTAACAGAGAAAACATTAAGAGCTCGCTAGTTAAGAATGTCTATCTGGCGCAAGAAATCGTTCCTCTATGCAGATTTTTCCAGAGCTTATCAGAAGCTACTCAGTGGTACTCGCGCTTGATGAGGCAAAAACTTCACGAGCCAGCCGAAGCCTACCCAAAAAGTGAATGGTCTCACTTCTCTAGATCGCTAATCTTAGAGCAGCAGAAAAAAATGAAATTTTGCTATGAATACACTGTATGGCTGTTAGACGAACCGCACAGCAAGACAAACCATTACACAACGGAGTTACTAATATTCAGGCAATTTTATGAAAACCTGCTTAAGATTGACGCATTGATAGAACCATAAATAGCGGTTTCTTTTCCTCAGCGTTAGTGCAATGAAAAAACGCGGCCTAAGCCGCGTTTTTTATTCAAACCCAACCAGCGCTTACTTCGCGCTGTCTTCATACCGCTTCAAACTCGTCACAATCTCTTCGCGGGCAGCGTCCGGGCCATGCCAGCCCTGCACCTTGACCCACTTGCCCTTCTCCAGATCTTTGTAATGTTCAAAGAAATGCTGGATCTGGTGGCGCAGCAGCTGCGGCAGATCGTCGTGGGTTTTGACGTCGTCGTAGAGCGGGGTCAGTTTGCTGACCGGCACGGCGAGCAGCTTGGCATCGCCGCCGGCTTCGTCGTCCATTTTCAGCATGCCGACCGGGCGGCAGCGGATCACGACACCGGCTTGCAGCGGGAACGGGGTGACCACCAGCACGTCGACCGGATCACCGTCGTCGGAAATGGTGTTCGGCACATAGCCGTAGTTGCAGGGATAGTGCATGGCGGTGGCCATGAAGCGGTCGACGAAAATCGCGCCCGATTCCTTGTCCACTTCGTACTTGATCGGATCGGCGTGGGCCGGGATCTCGATGATGACGTTGACTTCATCCGGCACTTTCTTGCCGGCCGGGACTTCCTTCAGAGCCATGGTGCACACCCGCTGTGAACGTGACGCCAGCCGGTCTGGCTGGCGAAGAGAAAGGGCACGCATTATAGCCCTTTGCTGCACCGCGCCATAGACCGCGGCGCGACGGGGTCGGCCATAATTCGTACTATAGAGCCAGAAAGCGCGGCGACTTGGCAATGTCGGCGCAGGGCTTGCCAGATGGGCGTTGTACTGCCAACCTCACCCCAGACCCGCCCAACCCCCATAACTAGATGTCGCGGCCACTGTTTGCCTTCCTGCCTGCCTTGTTGCTCGTACTTGCGTCCGTTGCCGGTTACGCCACCGAGCCGTCGTCAGTGTTTGCCCAGACCGAGGCATTGGTGCGCAAAGCGGAGCAGCATTTCGGCCGCGATGAAACCGAGCAGGCAAATGCCGCCATTGCCGAGGCGCGGGCCTTGGTGCAGGCCAAGCCCGATCCGGAAGCGCTGCTGCTGATGCTGAGCGTCGATTGCTGGTTCGGCTTTGGCGAGAAGCCTGCCGCCGACGTCCAGCAATTTGCCGAACAAGCGATGTCCCGTGACGATGTCAAGGCCGCACCGCGCTGGTTCGCCGATTTGCGCCTGTGTCGCGGCTATGCCCTCGAACTGCAGAGTCAGCTGGATGCCGCGCTGGCGGATTACGATTTCGCCGTTGCCGAAGGCCGGCGGTTGCAGGAGCCACGGCTGCTCGCCGACGCCACCTGGACCCGTGGCGAGCTGCGCTCGTTTCGCGGTCAGTTCGCCGATGCACTGTCCGATCTGAAAGAATCCTACGAGCTGTATCGGCAGCTGGACGACTCGCCTTACGGACGCGATGTGCTGCGTGCCATCGCCACGCTCTATTCCCGGCTCGGCGAGCACGATCAGGCGCTGCACTACCTGAAACAGTTGCGCGCCATTGCCGAACAACAAGGCTTGACCGCGCTGGCCGAGGCGATGGAAACCGACATGGGCCACGCCTTCTCGCGCAAGGGCGATCATGTCAACGCGCTCGATCACTATGGCCGCGCGCTGACGCTGGCGGAGAAACACAATGTTCCGGCCCAGCTGGCCGTGTTGCAGCAATCCATCGGTGCCGAACTGGTGGCCATGCAGCGGGCTGCCGAAGCTTTGCCGCATCTGGACAAGGCGCTGCAATTGGTCGGTGACCAAAACGAACCGATTCAACAGGCGCTCACCCACTACTACCGTGGCGCGGCGCTGTTGCAGTTGCAGCGCAGCAGCGAAGCGTTGGCCGAATTCGACAAGGCCATTCCGGTGTTCGAGCAACACGATGCCCTGCGCTATCTGGCCGATGCCCGCCGCACCCACGCCGAAGCCCTGGCCAGTCGCGGTCAATGGCAACAGGCTTATCAGGCCTTGCAGCATTTTCTGGCCGATCACTTCAAGCTGGATCAGCAGCTGCGCGAAGAGCAGACCGCACGCTCGCGCGTTCAGTTCGATACCGAGAAAAAAGAACAGGAAAATGCCCTGCTGGAAAAGCAGCAGCAATTGACCACGCAAGCGCTCGCCGATGCCGAGCGCATCCGCGGCTTGCAGTCACTGGTGATCGCGCTCGCTGCCGGCCTGACACTGCTGCTCGGCTATCTCGCCTGGCGGCAGTTGAAAGCCTCGCGCAGTATGCGCGAACTGGCGCTCACCGATGAACTCACCCGTTTGCCGAACCGGCGGGCGATTCTGAGTTACGCGACCCAGCAAATCGACGAGGCAAGGCGCAGCCAGAAAGTGCTGAGCGTACTGGTTTGCGACATCGATTATTTCAAGCGGGTCAATGATAGCCACGGTCATGCGATCGGCGACGTGGTGCTGCAACGCATTGCCCATGCCTGCCAGCATGTGCTGCGCAGCGAAGACAAGCTGGGCCGCACCGGCGGCGAAGAGTTTCTGGTGGTGTTGCCGGGTGCCACCGGCGCGATAGCGATGGATGTCGCCGAGCGCCTGCGTCAGGCCGTTGATGCCATCGATTGCCGCGATCTGCACCCGGAGCTGCACATCACCATCAGCATTGGCGCCTGCGAATGGACGCCAGCCATTCCGGACATCGCGCAGCTGTCACGCCATGCCGACGACGCGCTGTACCGCGCCAAGGCCGGCGGCCGCAACCGGGTCGAACTGGCGCAGCCGAAACTCTGAGCCGGCTGCGCCATTCCCCATCATGCCCTGCCACGGCGATTAAGACACGGCAATAGTGCACGCGCGCACCGCGTACAATGGCGCTTTGCCGCCTCTCTGGACATCCGCATGCTGAACTCGCAAGCCCGCGGGGAACGGGCTGGAGGGAAATCAGCATGCGATTCAGCTTATCCATTGTTTTTGCCGTCTTGATCAGCTTCTTGTTGTTGGGTGTCATGGCGAATCTGGTGCAGCAACAGGAGTTGCCAGCTGCGCCGCCGTCAACGTTGTTGAAAGACATCAGCTTGATTGCGCCAGAGCCGACACCGAAAAAAACGATTCGGCCCACATTGCCGGAGCAGAAAAAATCCGTCAGCCAACCGCCAGGCCCACCTATCGTGATCACGGCACCGACTGAAAATGGGGTCGGCCCAACGCTGCCGCCGATTGTGCCGGGCGTTGACCCCACGAAAGGTTTGCCACACGGACGCGGCGAACCGGACTACACGATCGGTACCGAGAACGATAACGGCGCGCTCAGCGGTCTGGTGCCCATCAGTCAGCTGCAACCGCAGTATCCACGTGCGGAAGCGGCAAAAGGCATCGAAGGCTGGGTCAGCCTGCGCTTTGAAGTGCGCCAGGATGGCTCTGTCGGCAATGTCCAGGTGCTCAATGGCTCACCGCGCGGGGTGTTCGATCAGGCCGCGATCAAAGCGGTGCAGCGCTGGCGCTACCGGCCGACCGAACAAGGCCCGGTCGTGCAGACGGTGACACTGGATTTCAAGCTGGAGCAGTAGGAAAACCACGTTCGACCAAGACAACAGGTGCCCAGGGGCGCCTGTTGTTTTTCTTCGCCGCTCATACGTGTGCAGATATGGCCAGCGCACGAATGGTGAGCTTGCGGGTTCTCCTGAGCGGTTCTTGTCAGCGCATTCAGCGCAGTGCGTAATCGGCGATGAGACCAGCCGTCAGTGCCAAACCGTAAGCGTTGTTCCATTGGAAGGCCCGGAAGCAGTCTGCCGGCTTGCGCGAACGCGCGAGCCACATCTGCGCGATGACAATCACCAGCGCCAAGGTCCAGCCCGCGTAATAGGCGCCACCGAGCTCGGCGCGCTGACCGACCAGCAGCAGGCCGAGCAGCGCCAGCGCATGAATACTGCTGACCATCAGAATGTCGGCGTCGCCAAACAAAATCGCCGTCGATTTGATGCCGATTTTTTTGTCGTCTTCGCGATCAACCATGCCGTACAAGGTGTCGTAGGCCAGCACCCACAGCAAGGTGCTGCAATAGAGCAGCCACGCCAGTGTCGGCACGGTGTCGCTGACGGCGGCAAAAGCCATCGGGATCGCCCACGCGAAAGCCGCGCCAAGCACCACCTGCGGAAAATAGGTGTAGCGCTTCATGAACGGATAAGCGCTGGCAATGGCGATGGCGACAAACGACAACAGCACGGTCAGCCGATTCTGGGTCAGCACCAGCGCAAACGCGATCAGCGCCAGGCCGAGAAACAATTGCAGCGCCTGCTTGCTGGTCACGGCGCCGGTGGCGAGCGGCCGGCTCTGGGTGCGCGCCACCGCGCCATCGAATTTGCGATCGGCAAAATCGTTGATGACACAGCCGCAGGCGCGCATCAGCGCGGTGCCGAGCACAAACACCAGCAGCGTATCGAGCGGCGGCACGCCATCGGCGGCCAGCCACAGCGCCCACAACGTCGGCCACAGCAACAGAAAAATGCCGACCGGTTTGTGCCAACGCATCAATTCCAGATACGGCCGCAGCACGGTCAGCAAGGAAACGCGCGGGGTATTCGGCGTAGCAGGCGTGCTCATGTTCACCTCAGGTAGGCGGCCGCTCCGGCCACCGGTTTACAGCATACGCACCAGCGCCGGCAAGGCCACTTCCTGCACCAGCAGCGGCGCACCGCGCAGACGGAACAGCGAGCGCCGCGCCGGCAACCCGCGCTGCCAGGACAACTGCAGTTGCAGCAGCCGGCGCGCCAGCAATTCCCGGCCATCGAGGCTGCGGTACTGCAATGACACCCGCTCACCGTGACCGGCGAACAGCAACGCACCGAGCGCGCGGCCACCGAGCTGGGTCAGCTCGCGATTGGCGCCGAGCAGGCTGCGCGACGGGATCACGGTACGGGCAAAAATCACCGGCTGGTTGTCGCGGCAAAGCACCACTTCGCGCACGTAACACGGTTGTGGCGAGGCAAGCCCGAGTTGCTGCGCTTCGTCGGCACGGATCACCTGCCATTGCTGCAGCAGCGGCCGGACCGTGATCGGCCCGAGCCGCGCCGTCAGCGCGGCGGTGAACGAGCCCGGTTCGGTCATCAGCTGTTGCAGTGCCGGCGTCCAGGCCGGGGCTTCATCGCGCCAGAGAGGCTGCATGGCATTGAGATAGGCGTACAAAGAGGCCGGCATTATACGCAGCCGACTTGCCGACTGCTGCCCTGGCCGCTATAACTGCGCGCCGCCGACGCTGTCGGTGACGGATTCCTCTGGTAATGACGTACAGGTGAACGATGAAAAAGTGGCAATGTCTGGTGTGCGGCTGGGTCTACGACGAAGCGCTTGGCTGGCCGGAAGATGGCATTGCGCCCGGCACCGCGTGGGCGGACGTACCTGCCGACTGGCTGTGCCCGGATTGCGGCATCGGCAAACTCGATTTTGAAATGGTGGAAATCGACTAAGCTTGTCCGACCGTTGCGACGATTCCCAGGACCCCATCCATGCGCTGGACGCTCTCTTCCTGCTACGCCATGTTGCTGCTGGCCGCAATGGCCTGTTTCCAACCGCCAGCAAACGCTGCAGGCGGCAGCAGCGATCCGGATCCGGAAGGCACCAAGTACTTCGAGCTGTTCCCGAATTTCGTCACCAATTACCAGAAAGACAATGGCAAGGTCGGCTACCTGTCGGTTGGCATTCAGCTGAAAGTCAAAGGCGCCGCCGGCGTCGAGTTGGTCAAGCAGCATTTGCCGCTGCTGCAGGATGCGGTGGTCTGGCTGATGCGCGGCCAGACTGACGCCAGCGTGCGCGATCTCGCCCAGCGCGAGAGTTTGCGCCAACAGACGCTGACCGAATTGCAGACCCGGCTGGAAACGGAAACCAAGCAGAAAGCCATCATCGAGGATGTGCTGTTCACCCGCTACGTCTGGCAGTAGCAGCGGCGAGCTTGCCAAGAAAAAAGGTTCATCGCACCCTAGTGTGAAAAATTCAGAGAAACGGCGGTAAGAAGGGTTTATGTTTTGTTCACCAAAACTAAACTATTCACCCAACTACCGCCGTCGCCATGGATGCTAGTCTGCTC
>JBKBHF010000067.1:0-6183 GCA_046297695.1 Permianibacter sp.
GGCGGTAGTTGGGTGAATGGTTTAGTTTTGGCGAACAAAACATAAACCCTTCTTACCGCCGTTTCTCTGAATTTTTCACACTAGGGTGCGATGAACCTTTTTTTTGCCCTGGCGATCTGTTTTCGCCGACAACCGTGAACAACGTGTTTGCGGCAATCGCGCGAGTGCTCAGGGAAACAGTGCGGCCAGAACTTTGCGGCCTTCCGATGCCAGCACCACATACGTATGACAGGCGGCGCGGGTATCCATGAGATCGAGCGTGCGCCCTGCGCGCTGCGCGGTGGCGAGCCATTGCACATTCGGCAATCGATGGCGAGCGCCACAACCGAGCAGCAGCACTTCGGCATCGCTGGCACACCAGCGCTCGATGTCGGCGACCGACAGGTCGGCAAAACTTGCCGGCAGCACGCCGGTTTCCAGGCGGCCGGGCGACAACAGTACCGGCTCGCTGTACCATGTATCGTTGATGCGGATCCGGCCGGGTTCGTAGGCGCGGACCACAAAATCCGCGGCGCCGTTGTCGAGGGACAGTTGCATGCGAATAACCTTGGAAAAGATGGCGTTAAAACGGTCGGTTCCGGACAGAACAATTTGGCCCGTCTGCGTAAGGTGCCGACCGGCATTAGTGTCGCATTCCGTGGCTTTGACCAGCAAGTTGAACGGGCATGATTGAGCAAGTATCGGTATGGCTGCCGGGCCTGTTGGCGCCGCTTCGGCAGGGCGAAAGCCGGCACCCGATCAGCACGGTTGAGCGCCGCGATTTGCGCGCGCTGTTTGCGTTGGCTGCTCGTCGGGAGCCAGCGGTGTTGACTCGGCTGTTGGCGCACTATGTCGGCAGCGTTCATGCCGACAATGCCGCTGCAGTCGCCGCCGCCCTGCGCCTGCCGAGCGCACCGGCATGGCTGTTTGCCGCGCCGGTCTGGCTGCGCCCCGAACACGCCGGCATTTACCTGCTTGGCTCGCGACCGTTGCAGATGAGCGCTGACGATGCCGCAGCGTGTTGCGCTGAGCTCAATGGCTGGCTCGGTCAGGATGGCATGCAGTTGTATCCGGTGACGCCGTCGCGCTGGCTGCTCGCGTTGCCCGAGGCGCCAGCGCTGCAATGGACTGCGCTTGTCGATGCCATTGGCTGCGATTTGCGTCATGTCGCAGCGCAGGGTGAGGGCAGCCTGCGCTGGCAGGCGCGGCTGACCGAGTGGCAGATGCTGCTGAACCAGAGTCCGCTCAATCAGGCGCGGCAACAACGCGGTTTGCCGCCGATCCATTCGCTCTGGTTGTGGGGCAATGCGTCATCGCCGCCGACTTCACCGGCAGTACCTTCTACACCGCTCGTGATCATGGCCGTCGACTCCTTGCTGGCGCGTACGCAGCCCGCGCATTCGCTGGAATCATTACTGCAGCAGGCGCCTACGCAGGCAACCGTGATTGACGAGCGGCTGCACGATGCGTTCGTGCACGGCGATATTGCCGGGTATCAGCACGCGTATGCGCAGGTGTGGCGGCAGACGCTGGCACCGCTGCTGGCTGCCCTGCAAAGCCATCAGATTGGCGCGTTACAGCTGTGCCCGGATGATGGTTTTGCTTATCAGCTGCAACGAAAATCGGTCTGGACGTTCTGGCAACGCGCGCCGTTGCCGGCGTTGTTGCAGGGACATTGAGGCATGCACGCGTCACCGATTCTGCGCGTGCGTGAGCCGCTGCCGATTGCCGCCGAGCTGAGCGCGCTACCGCCGCTTTTGGCGCGCGTTTATGCCAATCGCGGAGTCACCACGATAGCTGAAGTTGATACCCGTTTGCAGGCGCTTTATCCGCCGAGTCTGCTGGCACAGAGCGAGCGTGCGGCCGAACTGCTGATTGAGGCCATCACCGGTAGCAAACGCATTGTCATTGTTGGCGACTTCGATGCCGATGGCGCCACCAGCAGCGCACTGGCGGTGCTCGGTTTGCGCGCGCTTGGTGCGGAAAACGTCAGCTTCCGGGTGCCGGACCGGTTTCGTTACGGTTATGGCCTGACGCCGCCAATTGTCGAGGAAGTGATTGCCGATGGCGCCGAGTTGATCGTCACCGTCGACAATGGCATTGCCTCGATTGACGGCATTGCCCTTGCCAACGATCGAGGCGTGCCGGTGCTGGTCACCGATCACCATTTGCCGGGCGAGCAGTTGCCGGCTGCGGCGGCCATCGTCAATCCGAATGCGCCGGGCTGCCAGTTTCCCAGCAAGGCGCTGGCCGGGGTCGGCGTGATGTTTTATGTGCTGCTGGCGACCCGGGCGAAACTGCGCGAGCGTGGCCTGCCCGGCGGCGATGTCAATCTGGCGCAGTTTCTCGACCTGGTGGCGCTCGGCTCGGTCGCCGACGTCGTGCCGCTCGATCGCAACAACCGCATTCTGGTCAGTCAGGGGATGCAACGCATTCGTGCCGGTCAGTGCCGACCCGGCATTCGCGCTTTGCTGATGATCGCCAAACGCGAGCGCGAGCATCTGGTTGCCAGCGATCTGGGGTTTTCCATCGGCCCGCGACTGAACGCCGCAGGGCGTCTGGATGACATGAGTCTCGGCATCAACTGCCTGCTCGCCGAATCGGATCGCGAAGCGATGACGCTCGCCGCCGAGCTCGATGCGCTCAATCATGAGCGCCGTGAAATTGAAGACGACATGCTGGCCACTGCCGAGCAGCAACTACTGCGTCGCTTGCGCGAACAGGCGCAACTGCCGCCGGCGCTGTGCCTGTTCGACGACAGCTGGCATCAGGGTGTCATCGGCATCCTCGCCGGACGTTTGAAAGATCGCTGTCACCGGCCGGCGATTTGCCTCGCCGATGCCGGCGACGGCCTGTTGAAAGGCTCCGGCCGCTCGATCCCCGGTGTGCACCTGCGCGACGTGCTCGCCACCATCGCCAACCAGCATCCGGATCTGCTGAGCAAATTCGGTGGCCATGCGATGGCCGCCGGGCTGACCTTGGCGCGGGAGCAGCTGGCGCTGTTTGCCGAACAGTTTGCCGCCGAAGTGGCGCGGCAACTCGGCCCGGTGCCGCCGGAACGGGAGATCTGGAGCGACGGCGAATTGCCGGCCGACAGTTTTGATTACGCGCTGGCGCTGCAGCTGCGCAACGCCGGACCTTGGGGCCAACTCTTTCCCGAACCGTTGTTCCACGGCGAGTTTGAGGTCATTGGCCGCCGCACCATGGCCGAGCGCCATCGTCGGCTGACCCTGCGCCATGCTGACGGCGCAGTGGTCGAGGCGGTGGCCTTCAACGTCGAGCGGCTCGGCTATGACGAATCTGCCCGGACCGTGACGCTGGCCTACCGGCTCGACGTCAACCACTACGGCGGCCAGCGCAAAGTGCAGCTGATGGCAGAGCGGTTCTTTTAATCCGTTGGCCTCGGCTGGCTGAATTTTCAGCCAGGGCGCGTGCGCCCGGCCATTTCAGCCGGTAAAATCCCGCCCCTTGTCCGCAGTCTCTGCTGTTACCCCGACGAAAACGAAGGTTCCATCCCCATGTTTGAAGCAACCGGTGTCAAAGAAAAACTCAAAGACCAGCGCGAACGGCTGGAATCGATGCGGAGGTATCTTTGACTACGACCGCAAGGTCGAACGTCTGCAGGATGTCAACGCCGAGCTGGAGCAGCCCAATGTCTGGGACAACCCGGAACGGGCGCAGGATTTGGGGCGCGAACGGGCCCAGCTGGAGGCCACGGTCGGCCTGATCGACCGGCTTACCGGCAGTCTCGATGATGCCCAAGGGTTATTGGAGATCGCCATCGAGGAAGGCGACGATGTCACCATCGACGGCGTCGGTAATGACTTGGTGGCGATCGAGGCGGAGCTGGCCAAGCTCGAGTTCAAGCGGATGTTCTCGGGTGAGATGGACCACGCCAACTGCTACCTCGACATCCAGGCCGGCTCCGGCGGCACCGAGGCACAGGACTGGGCCCAGATGCTGCAACGCATGTATCTGAAGTGGGGCGACAGCAAGGGCTTCAAGACCGAGATTGTCGAGGAGTCGCCAGGGGAAGTGGCTGGCCTGAAGTCCTGCACCATCCGATTCGAAGGTGAATACGCCTACGGCTGGCTGCGCACCGAAACCGGCGTGCACCGGCTGGTGCGCAAATCGCCATTCGATTCCGGTAACCGTCGGCATACCTCGTTCACCGCGGTGTTCGTGTCGCCGGAAGTGGACGACAAGATCGAAATTGAAATCAATCCGGCCGATCTGAAAACGGATACCTACCGTTCCAGCGGTGCTGGTGGTCAGCATGTCAACAAGACCGATTCGGCGGTGCGTATTACCCACATTCCGACCGGTGTCGTGGTGGCGTGCCAGAACGAACGCTCGCAGCACGCCAACCGTGACCGGGCGATGAAGATGCTGAAAGCGCGTCTGTACGAGCTGGAAATGCAGAAGCGCAATGCTGCCAAAGATGCACTCGAAGCCGCGAAGTCGGATATCGGTTGGGGGCAGCAGATTCGGTCCTATGTGCTGGATCAGTCGCGCATCAAGGATTTGCGTACCGACTATGAAGAGAGCGACACCCAGCGCGTGCTGGATGGCGATCTCGACCCGTTCATGGAAGCCAGTCTGAAGAAAGGCCTGTAAGCGAGGCTTGTCATTTTTTCGCTGGGTAGAAAGCGAAACCAAACCGTGAGAAAAAAATGAGCGAACAAGCACAACCACCGGCGGAATCACTCGACGAGAACCAACAGATCGCGGTGCGCCGGGAAAAGCTGGCCGCGCTGCGCGCGCAGGGCAATGCTTATCCGAATGACTACCGTCGCGATGCCCTGGCACAGGATCTGAACGACAAGTACGGCGCGGTCGAAAAAGAGGCGCTGGAAGCACAAGGCGTCAAGGTCAAGCTGGCTGGCCGGATCATGACCCGCCGCTTGATGGGCAAGGCGAGCTTCTGCCATATCCAGGACATGAGCGGCCGCATTCAGGTTTACCTGCGCGGTGAAGATCTGCCGGAAGGCGTTTACGAGTCGTTCAAGCACTGGGACATCGGCGACATCATTGGCGTCGAGGGCACGCTGTTCAAAACCAAGGTCGGCGAACTGTCGGTGCATGCGACCCGCATCCGGATGCTGACCAAGGCATTGAGGCCGCTGCCGGACAAGTGGCATGGCATGACCGATACCGAAGCCAGGTATCGCCAGCGTTATGTCGACTTGATCGTCAATGAAGATTCGCGCCGCACCTTTGTGCTGCGGTCGAAAATCATCGACGCGATCCGCCGCTTCATGACCGGCGAAGGCTTCCTCGAAGTCGAAACGCCGATGATGCACCCGATCCCGGGTGGCGCGGCCGCGCGGCCGTTCCTGACCCATCATAACGCGCTGGACATGCAGCTTTATCTGCGTATCGCGCCGGAGCTGTATCTGAAGCGGTTGACCGTCGGTGGCTTCGAGAAAGTGTTCGAAATCAACCGCAACTTCCGCAACGAAGGCATCAGCACCCGGCACAACCCGGAATTCACGATGATGGAATTCTACTGGGCCTATGCCGATTACCGTGATCTGATGGACTACACCGAGCGGCTGTTCAAGTTCGTCGCCGAGCAGGCGCTGGGCACCAGCCAGTTCCATTCCCAGGGTGTCGATTACGATTTCAGCAAGCCGTTTGATCGCTTGTCGGTGCTCGATGCCATCGTCAAGTACAACCCGGGCGTCACCAAAGAGGAATTGGCGACACTGGAAGGCGTGCGTGCGGTTGCCCAACGTTTGAAAGTGCATGTCGACAAGAACGCCGGGCTGGGCAAGGCCCAGATCACGGTGTTTGAAGAAACGGTTGAAGCCAAGCTGATGCAGCCGACTTTCATCTGCGATTACCCGGTCGAGGTGTCGCCGCTGTCGCGCCGCAATGACCAGAACCCGGACGTGACGGACCGCTTCGAATTGTTCGTCGGTGGTCGCGAACTTGCCAACGGTTTCTCGGAGTTGAATGACCCGGATGATCAGGCCGACCGCTTCCGCGCCCAGGTAGAAGCGAAAGATGCCGGTGATGAAGAGGCCATGTTCTTCGATGCCGATTACATCAACGCGCTCGAATACGGTCTGGCGCCCACCGCTGGCGAAGGTATCGGCATCGATCGCTTTGTCATGCTGCTGACCAATTCGGCCAGCATCCGCGATGTGCTGCTGTTCCCGTTGATGCGGCCGAAAGCCGATTGAGCTTCTGCCACAAGCC
>JBKBHF010000068.1:0-5983 GCA_046297695.1 Permianibacter sp.
GGGGAGGCCGGGAGGGGGGTAGTTGCCGCTCTGACCTTTCTGTTTATTCGCACAGCGTTTTAACCGGATGGATTGCCGGTTCTTGCCCCGGCCTTTCCCCTCCCCCTGTGAAGGGGGAGGTCGGGAGGGGGTAGTTGCCGCTCTGACCTTTCTGTTTATTTGCACAGCGTTTTAACCGGATGGATTGCCGGTTCTCGCACCGGCGGGCGAGGTACTTTTCTTGGCGCAAGAAAAGTACCCAAAAGAACATTGCCTGTATTCCTCGCCGCGCGAACAACGCGCGGTGCCCTGCGCTACTCCATTCCAGCTGGGGCTTTTCAGACAGCACATCCCTGTGCAGTCTGAAAAGGCGTCGGCATCCCTGCCTCGCCCCTGCGCTGCGCTGCGGGCTGTTAACCCAGCTTCCATTACGCTGCTCGGCTCGTCAGACGGCGGAAACGTCAAAAGCACGCTGCGCGCAGATCTAACGGATTACCGTCATTCCCGCGAAGGCGGGAATCCAGTGTCTTCATTCACTTAAAGAAAAGTCGCTGGATCCCCGCCTACGCGGGGATGACGAAATTGAAGAGAAATGCCGAAGCCACCCACCCCAGCTAGAACCCGGGGCCCCCATTCGCGCCAGCCGGCGATTCGGCGTTGGCGGCCGGGTGCCGCATCAATGCGTGCCCGAAGCCGATAACGTCGATGCGACGGGCGGTGTCAGCCGAAGTAACCAAACGATTCTGGCGCGCTGGGGCATGTTTCTTTGCTTACTTTATTTGCACGAGCAAAGAAAAATCCGCTTGGAGCGGATTTTCGCGGCAGCCCCGAAGGGGTAAAGCACATGGATGTGCTTTACAAAGTGAGGCGCCCGCCGGTGCGCGAACCGGCAATGGTGGGAACCGAGAGTAAAGATCAGGTGCGCATCAAAGATTGGTAAAAACCGGAACCTACTCGCAGGCAATCCCATCACCATCCCGATCCAGATGGCTACCATACCCCGGCTCACCACGTCGTATCGGTGCAGCTACCGCGGCACGCGCTTGACTGCAATTCTTGTAATAGACCGACGATCCACCCTGCGGAATAACAGGCTGCACGTGTGGATTCACCGATGGCGGCGGAGCAGTCGGTGGTGCTGCTGGTGCGCGATGGCAGTGATAATCACCCGTCTTGCGGTTGGTGTGGCAACCATTGGCATCCAGACTACCTCCATGAGCAAAGACTGGGGCCGCGGTGAGGAAGGCAAATATCATCAGAATGAGTTTTGCCAGCTTGGACAACATACTGCCTCCCCGGCAAAACATGCATCCGAAGCCGCTACGCGGATTCGGACCTACGAGATCTAGCGAAGCACCTTCCCCGCAAAAAAAATGTGTCTGAAGTCACTACGCAGAGTAGCGTCTACAGACCTCTATGGCTGCCCACCTTCCGGACGGGTACATTGATAAGTGACCGTAACCGTGTAACGAAGGCATCCTTGCTGATTGGCAAAAGCGCAGCTGGTTCTTTTTCCGCCGAATGGATCCGCGCCTGTATAACCCCACGCCCTGCACTTATCTTTTGCTGACTGCAAAACGTCATTCCAATCAATCTGAGGGTTAACAAGGCTTCCATGCTCATATGAGAAGTCAACCGTAGCGTCAGCGCGACTGCCACCAACCGCAGTAGGTATAATTATGCGCGCACATCCGGACATGAGCACAATTATCAGAATAAAAATTAGGGAACGCCCTTCCTTCGTTGCCATCTCATTCTACTCCCAATAGTTAGCCAATCGAGTGTGCGACACACATTGCGCCAAACAGAAAAACAAAATCAAATCAATACACCTATGTTGGCGCTCCAAAAACCCTATCGACTCAACAGCTGCCTAACCAACTCCACCTGCTTATCCACACGTTTCTCCGACACCGGCCCATCCGTCCCCAGTGTCTGGGCAAAACACGCCACACGATACTCCTGCCAAAGCCGCGCCAGCTCAAGCTGCGCTGCAGCAAGTTCGGTCCACGGCGGGTTTGGTTTCAACGCCTCCAGTACGCGCGGTTCCAGCGCACGCAGTGCAGCAAGCTGCTTGGCTTCCTGCGGGTAGTTGATCTGCATGCGTTCCAGCCGCAGCTTCGCGGCTTCGGCATAGCGGCGCAGATGGCGCAGGCGGTGCAAACCCTCGCGTTGCAGGAAGCCGGGCGCGAACAACGCGGTCATTGCAGCGTCCAGATCTTTCACGCTGTCCGGGTATTTGCCTTTGAGTTCCTTGTTGGCTTTGGCGCGCGCGCTGGTGGCGACTTCCAGTGTTTCGGTGAGCAGCGGCAGCGTGTCGGCCAGTTGCGTGCGCACGGCTTTCGGTGCGTCGAGCAGCAGCGCACGAAAGCGAGCAGCATCGCGGATGGCCTGCACGTCGGCCGGTAACCAGGCATCGATGGCGGCGAGCAGCCAGTCGTTGAACAGTTGTGGCGCTGGCATGAACGCAGCGGCAGCGAGTTGCAGTGTCTGCACGGGCCGGTTCACTTTGCGGTATTGGGCAAAGTCAGCGTCCAATTGCAGCGCGAGCAGGCGGCGAAGGCCGCCGCGGTGTTGCCAGCGCGCTTCATCGGCACGGGCATAGGCGCGCACGGCAACCGAATCACCGGCATCGGTGAGCGCGAGATAAATCACGCCGTTGCTGAGGCTGATCTGATCCGGAATGGCGCTGGCGGGAAATTCGCGCAGGCCTTCTTGTTCGTACGCTTTGGCCGAGCTGCGCAGCGTCTGGCTGCCGGCGCGGGCATGTTCTTTTTGCAGGGCTATCAAATCACGACCGGTGCCAAGCGATTTGCCTTTGCCATCGACCACATCAAAGCGCATGCGCAGGAATGGCTCCAGCTCGACCGCGCTCCACTCCGCCGCTGGCACCCGCAGCCGCTTGGCGGCAAAAAGCGCATCGGACAGCGCGTCATACAGCGGCAGGCTTTTCAGTTTGCTGTCGTCCCTGACCGCCACGGTCAACTCATGCGCCGTTTCCGCCAGCGGTTGCAGTTGTTTGCGGATGTCTTTTGGTAGGCCGCGCAGCAGCGCTTCGACTTTGGCCTCCAACAAACCGGGCACCAAGCGCTCGAAAGACCGCGGACTCAGCGCCGCCAGTTGGGTGACCGGCACCTTGGCGGTGACGCCGTCGTATTCCTCGCCCGGGGCGAAGCTGTACTTGAGCGGCAACACCAGCTGATCGATGACCAGTTCCGGCGGGTAATCGTTCTCACCGATGACGCCGGCACTGGCGACCTCTTCTGCTGTGAGCCGCAGTGCGGTATCGAGTTTGTCGTCGCGCTTCAGGGCATTGAGCAGGCTGTATTTGTCGACCACCTGAGGCGGCAAGCGGGCATCGAGCAACGGCAGCAGGTCGTCTTCGGCCAGCAACAGATCACGGCGGCGGGCCTTTTCTTCCTGCTCCTGCTGCTGTTTGAACAGACGCAGGTTGTGCTGTTGAAAGCCGGCCTTCAACTCGCCTTCATTGCGAATCAGCATGTGGCGAATAAACAGCTCGCGCGCCTTGGCCGGATCGATCTTGGCGAGGCTGACCGAACGGCGCGGCACCAGCACCAGACCAAACAGCGTGACCGTTTCCTGAATTGCGGCATCGCCGCGCTGCGCGCGCCAGTGCGGCTCGCTGTGGGTGACTTTGGTCAGGTGTGCGGCGATCTGTTCCAGCCAGTGCGGTTCGATGCGGGCGAGATACAGCCCGTACAGCCGTGTGCTGTCGAGAAAATCAGCAGCCATGACCCAAGGCTTGCCTTTGCGACCGAGACCGGAGCCGCCATGCGGGACGAAGCGGATATTGCGCGGGCCTTGATAATCACCATCGCGGGTCAGGTTACCGATTTGATGCAGGAAGCCGTGCAGCAGCGCGCGATGCAGCGGGTCGTACGGCACCAGCGGCCAGATCGGTTTGCCGGATTCGTCGAAGGTGAGTTTCTCAGCGCTGGGTTTCACGGTTCTGTCTGGCGCCGGTTTGGCTGGTTTTGAATCGACCTGTTTCGCATCACCCTGTTTTGAATTTACCGGCTTCGTCTCACTCTGCCCCGCCGCGCCAAACAACTCGCGCGCCAGCAAACTGAGGTGCGCGACCATGCGGCCCCATTCGATCACCGCGAGCACGTTCAGGAATTCGGCTTTCAGGGTTTTGCGCCAGGCCGAGCTCGACAGCTCTTCTTTGCGCTTATGCACGTAATGCCAGAGGTTCAGGATGGCGATGAAATCGCTTTCCGGATCGTTGAAACGCCGGTGCAGGCCAACGGCCTGATCCTGCTTCTCCTGCGGCCGCTCGCGCGGATCGCGGATGCAGAGAAAGCTGGTGACGATGATCGCTTCACGCAGGCAGCGTTCTTTTGCCGCCGCAATCAAGATGCGCGACAGTTGCGGCGGCAGCGGCAATGCCGCCATCTGCCGGCCGGCGGGAGTGAGCTCGCGCTCGTCGGTGACGGCACCGAGTTCGATCAGCAGGCGCAGACCGTCGTTGATGCGTTTGCGATCCGGCGCGTCGACAAACGGGAAATTCTCGATGTCGCGCAGGCCCAGACTCAGCATATGCAGGATCAGCGCCGACAGGTTTGTGCGCAGAATTTCCGGCGAAGTGAACTCCGGCCGGTCGGCGAAATCTTCTTCCGAATACAGTCGAATGCAGGTGCCGTCCATGACCCGGCCGCAACGGCCGCTGCGCTGGTTGGCGCTGGCTTGCGAGATCGGTTCGATCGGCAGCCGCTGCACCCGGCTCGACTGGCTGTAGCGACTGATGCGCGCCAAGCCAGAGTCGATCACGTAGCGGATGCCGGGCACCGTCAGCGAGGTTTCGGCGACGTTGGTCGCGAGCACCACGCGGGTTTTGTTGCTCGGCGCGAACACCTTGTTCTGATCAGCCATCGACAAGCGCGCATACAGCGGCAGCAGTTCGACATGCTTCATCGGTCCAGCGAATTGCTGCTTGCGCAGAAACTGCGTGACCTCGCGGATCTCGCCCTCGCCGCTCAGGAACACCAGCACATCGCCCGGCCCTTCCTGCCAGAGTTCATCGAGCGCGTGCAGCACGCCTTCTGGCAGCGTGCGCTCGTCTTCGACTTCGCCGACCAGCGGCCGGTAGCGGATTTCGACCGGATAGGTCCGGCCGCTGACGATATGCACCGGCGCCGGTTGGCCGGCTTGCGCGAAGAACTGCGCGAACGACTCCGGATCGATGGTGGCCGAGGTGATGATGAGTTTCAGATCCGGCCGCTGCGGCAGAATGGTTTTCAGGTAACCGAGCAGCAGATCGATATTCAGGCTACGCTCGTGCGCTTCGTCGATGATCAGCGTGTCGTAGCGGGTCAGCAGCGGATCGGTTTTCAGCTCCTGCAGCAGCACGCCGTCGGTCATCACCGCGATCAGCGAATCGTCGCTGCATTGCTGATCAAAGCGGATGGCGTAACCGACCTGCTGGCCGAGCGGCACCTGCAGCTCTTGCGCAATCCGGCGCGCGACCGAGGTAGCGGCGAGCCGACGCGGCTGGGTATGGCCAATGAGGCCACGCTGACCACGACCAAGCTCCAGGCAGAGCTTCGGGATCTGGGTGGTTTTGCCGGAACCGGTTTCACCGGCGATGACCACGACCTGATGCGTGGCAATGGCTTCGCGCAACTCATCGCGCGCCTGCACCACCGGCAAGCTTTCGTCGTAGCTGATGGTCGGCACGCGGGCGGCACGCTGTTGCACGCGCTGCTGCGCATTGGCGAGCGCCTGTTCGAATGCAGCTTTATCGCGATCATGCGGCAGCTTGCGCTCGATGCGCTGCGCGAGCTTGTCGAGCTGACGGCCGAGCCGGTCTTGATCGCGGCGCATCAAATCGGTGAGCGCGGAACGCCAATGGTTCAGGTCAATCAAAGGAATCTCTTCAGTCAATCGAATGCTTGCTGATTATTGGTGGTCGCTATGCGCTGCATGTGGCGGGCGGCAACTACCCCCTCCCGGCCCCTTCACAGGGGAAGGCCGGGAGGGGTAG
>JBKBHF010000069.1:0-4272 GCA_046297695.1 Permianibacter sp.
CCAGGCGGCGCTCGGGATCGAGCTCGAACAGGTTGATCAGCTGTGTCCGACCCGGGGTCTTGGAGGTGCGGGCCAGGCCTTTCTGGTTGGTCAGCGCGTTCAGGGCCGTGCTTTTGCCGGCATTGGAGCGGCCGGCAAAGGCGATTTCATAGCCTTCGTCGGCGGGCAGCAGGTGCCGGGCCGGGGCCGAGAGCAGGAAGCGGGCGTGGTTGTAGTTCATTGGCTTCTATTCCGGGCTGCGTTTTCGGGGATTAGCCCGTATAATTTCGCGGTTTTTGCCGCCGGACCGGCATTCTAGCATTCGTGCTGGTGCAGGTCGGTTTTGCAGATTGGCTCAGCTCCCCGGACTCCACCATGAAGAAACTGTTTGCTCTGGCTGCCGTTGTCGCTTCGTTTGCCGTTATGGCTTCCACTGCTCAGGCTGGCGATGCCGCCGCTGGCAAGGCCAAGTCGGCCGTTTGTGCCGCCTGCCACGGCGCCGATGGCAACAGCGCCACCCCGATGTGGCCGAAGCTGGCCGGCCAGAACGAGGCCTACCTGCTCAAGCAGCTGAAAGAATTCAAGAAAGGCATGGAAACCCAGGGTGCCCAGGGCCGTTACGAGCCGTCGATGTCGCCGATGGCGGCCCCGCTGTCGGAAACCGACATGGCCGATCTGGCTGCCTATTTCGCCAGCCAGAAAGTGCAGTACGCCGGCGTCAAGAAGGAATACCTGGAAGTGGGCCAGAAGCTGTACCGTGGCGGCGACATGGCCCGCGGCGTGCCGGCTTGCACCGCCTGCCATGGCCCGGATGGCAAGGGCATGGGCTCGGCCCAGTTCCCGGCCGTTGGCGGTCAGCAGATTGATTACACCATCAATCAGTTGAAGGCCTTCCGTGCCGGTCAGCGCAAGAATGACCCGAACGGCATGATGCGCGGCGCCGCCAAGAACCTGACCGACGAGCAGATCGTCGCGCTGGCCAACTACCTGGTTGGTCTGCACTGAGTAGCAGATTGCAAGAAAGCGGCCCACGGGCCGCTTTTTTATTGCTTGGCCGGGTAACAATCGCCGGCCGGCGCGCTCTGTCTTGTGTGCCTTGATCCGTCGCCACGTGCAGGGCAGGGCGCAGAGGAGCGGACTCGGCGCGAGTAGCGACCTGTCCGAAACGCTTTTTGTCGCATTCCGTTGTTGAATTGACCCGGTTCAGCCCAAGGAACGGACAAGGAACGGCACAATTGCCTCATTCGCCATCCGGCCAAGGGCAGCTATGCTTGCCCGACAGCCCGCCTGCAACGTGAGCTTGCGCAGACAACAGGAACCCTCCGCCCTGATTTCGATGCCGCAATGACAACCACACTCCGCCTGCTGTCCTGGAATATCCAGTGCGGCATTACCACCGAGCGCACCAGCGACTACCTGACCCGAGGTTGGCGCCACGTCCTGCCGCACAAAGCCTCGCCGGGCAACCTGCGCCGCATCGCCGGCTTGCTGACCAGCTTCGATGTGGTCGCGCTGCAGGAAGCCGACGGCGGCAGCCTGCGCAGTGGCTTCATCAATCAAGTGGAATACCTCGCCGATCTGGCCGGCTTTCCGTACTGGCATGCCCAGCGCACCCGCAACCTGGCCCAGCTTGGCCAGCACGGCAATGGCCTGCTGTCGCGCTACCCGGTCCGACAGGTGCACGAACACCGGCTGCCGGGCCTCATTCCCGGCCGCGGCGCCATTCAGGCCTTTCTTGGCAACGCCCAGCAGCCCGAGCAGGCGCTGGTGCTGGTCGCGGTGCATCTGTCACTCGGTAAACGGGCGCGGCGCGGGCAGCTCGACTTTCTTGCCGAGCAGGTCCGGCAATACCCGCATCTGGTGCTGATGGGCGACACCAACTGCGAGGCCGAGGAAATCGTTCTCTGCTTCGAGCGCCATGGCATCAGCCTCAAGGGCCTGCCCAAGCACAGCCTGACCTTCCCGAGCTGGCAGCCGCAGCGGCAGATCGACCATATCCTGGTCAGTTCGGCCCTGACCGTGCAGGCTGTCGAAGTGCTGCCATACTCTTACTCCGACCACCTGCCGGTGGCGATGGCACTGGAACTGCCGACCACCCTCAGCCTGGGCGAGTCCGGCCACCGGATGCCACTCGCGCCCGGCGCAATGCCGCGACGGATGGCCTGATCGTGACCCGCAACAAACGTGACCTGGATTTGCCGCCACCGACCATGGCGGGGCTGCCGCCACAACCCGCCGCGGCGGTCGCAGCGGAAGCCACGGTCGATCCCGGCGAGCTGGAATTGCTGCGGCGCGCGCTGATCAAAATCAGCTTTGCTGCCAACGGTATTCACGAGCAGCTCGACAAGGCGCTCGATGCGCTGCGCCAAACCGTGCGCGGCGGCGGCGACTCCACTGCCATCCAGCAGAAAGTCGATGGCATCACCGATGTGCTGCGTCGCATCGGTGATGAAACCAGCAACCGTCTGCAAAATGCGGTCGATGCCCGCAGCCTGCTCGACGCCTTTCTCGCCGCCCAGTTGCCGGAAAATGTCGCCAGCGAACTGCGCAAACTGCACGGCAACAAAAAACTCAGCGGCGACGATATTGCCGCCGGTATTGTCAGCGCCTGTCTGCGCTGGCCGGAGAAAGATTCACTCTGGCAACGCTGGTTTGGCCGCAGCAAAACGTCCGAATCCACGCCTGCACAGGAAGCGCGCAGCAGCAACCGGATCAACACCGACATCACCGATCCACTGCTGCGCCTGATCGACAGCATGCAGCTACCGGAACCGAACCGGGTCGGGCTCAAACAACTGCGGCAGCAATTCGCGCAAGTGCACGACCCGGACAAACTCGTCGATCTGGTCGAGGAACTCGCCAGCGTGCTGCTCGATGCCAGCGCGGTCGAGCAGGCCCAGTTCGAACAATTCCTGACCCAGCTCAGCACCCGCCTCGCCAAGGTGCAGGCGTTCCTGCACAACAGCAGCGAACGCGACAGCGCCGCCGCCGTCGACAGTGCCAAACTCGATGCCGACATGCGCAATCAAGTGCAAGGCCTGCACGATTGTTTGAGCAACGCCAGCGACATCAGTGCCCTGCAGGTCGAAGTGGTGCAACGGCTGGACAAAATCCTGGAGGGACTGGACCGCTTCCGGGACGGCCAGAAACAACGCCAACAACGCAACGAACAAGAACTGAAAGCGCTGCGCGAACAACTGCGCGCCACCGAAGACGAAGCCGCGCGCCTGCGCGACAGCCTGTCCGAGCAGCGCACCCGCGCCGCCACCGACGCGCTTACGCACGTTCCCAACCGGCACGCCTACCACGACCGGCTCAATCAGGAATACAGCCGCTGGCGCCGCTACCGCGGCAAAATGACACTGGTCATCGCCGACATCGATCTGTTCAAACAGGTCAACGACAAGTACGGCCACATGGCCGGCGACGTCATCCTCAAACATGTCGCCAACCTGTTGCGCTCCGGCGTACGCGAATCCGACTTTGTCGCCCGCTACGGCGGTGAAGAATTCGTCATCCTGATGCCGGAAACCGGCCTCATCGACGCCACCAAAGCCATCAACAAACTGCGCCAGCGCATCGCCCAGTCCAACCCCAGCGTCGGCGGCCAGACACTCAACGTCACCGTCTCATTCGGCGTCGCCGAATTCGAAGGCGACGACGTTCCGCGCGACGTCTTCCACCGCGCCGACACCGCGCTCTACCGCGCCAAGAGCAAAGGCCGCAATCAGGTCTGCTGTGAACGCAAAGGGATAGGCGCGGCGGAAGAAACGGCGGCCTGAGCGACTCCGCCGCATCAGCCTTCCTGCTTCCAAAAACGAAAACACCCGATACCGTCCGTGCCATCGCTATCGGCTGTTTTCGTCTTGTGAAAATCGGCGTTGGGCTTCGCAGACTCTGCCCAGCCCAATGAGATGGACTCCTCCCGCCCTTATCGGCATCGATGTGCCAAAGTGGAGATGCAGTCACCACTTAAAACGGCAGAAGGAGTCCGTCATGAATATTACGACCATCGGTCTCGATGTCGCAAAACATGTCTTCGCGGTCTGCGGCGTGGACGCTCATGGCAAACCCGTTCTGGAGAAGACACTCAAGCGGGCGCAGGTTCGCGCCTACATTGCCAACTTGCCCGCCTGCCTGATTGGCATTGAAGCCTGTCCGGGTGCGCATTACTAAATAGCCGTTCCGAAATCCCGATCACTTTGAATTGAACTCAGGCAAGGTCGCTTGATCAAACAGGCGCAAACCACATCCGCTCAAGGACCTGCCTGATATGTTTGATGATATCCGCAA
>JBKBHF010000070.1:0-3669 GCA_046297695.1 Permianibacter sp.
TGCCTTGCGACAGATTGGCTTCCGGTGTTTCCACGACCAGATGGTAGTGATTGGTCATCTGACACCACGCGTGGCAAACCCAGTTGAATCGGCCACAGACCTGACCAAGCAGGCGCATCCACTCCCACCGATCATCTTCGGTGAAATAGATGTTCTCGCGGCGGTCCCCACGCGAGGTCACGTGGTACAACCCACCAGAGAATTCGATTCGAAGCGGTCTCGCCATCCGCGAAGCCTAGTTCAGCCATATGTTGGAATGCAAGACCTGACCCCAGCATCGTTCTTGCAGCTGAGGTCTGGAATTTGATGCTTGCTCTGGGGCGTCGTCAACGCGATTGAGTCGGCCGCTTTCTGTCGGGAAAGCGGTGGTCCGTCGCATGTTGCTGCGGCTACTCCTGTCATGCTGTGCAGGTTGATTGCCGAGATTTTTTGGGTCTGAACACTATCAGGCGTGTTTGAGAATTGACCTGGCTCAAGACTTGGCAATCCAGGAGTAAAGCATTGTCTGTACGTTAAGGAGAAGTTGTGCCGGGGCAGGCTTGGTTGAATAGGGTCGTGCAAGGTAGTGTTAGGGAACGTTTTCTACTGCCCATGTCCGTGATTCAATTGGTGGCTTGCTCCAAAGCGCAGCGGATTTTCTGTCGTTATTTTCAGGGAAAATAAAATGCGCAATTTGAACGAATTGGAAATTCAAAGTGTTTCAGGTGGTGATGGTCTGATTACCAATGTGCTTGGCGGCATGGCCGCCGGTGCGGCTACCGGTGCTGGTGGCGGTGCGCTCGTCGGTTCGGCTGTGCCTGTTATTGGCACGGCTGCTGGCGCTGTCATCGGCGGCGCGTTTGGTGCCGGTGTCGGCGCCTTCGCCGGCATCATCAAGACCTATTCGGAAAAAACTGAATAACCCAATTCGACAAGGAGAAGATCATGCAACAGTTGTCCAATGAGCAGGTTTTTGCGGTTTCAGGCGGCAATTCCACTGGCGCCCTGAATGCGGCACTGAGCGGTGCGGGCACGGTCGGTGCAGGATTCGCTACGGCTGGCGCCATTATCGGCGGCGGTGTCGGTAGCCTTGCTGGTGGCGTGGGTGCGATCCCCGGTGCTGCTATCGGCGGCACCATTGGCGCAGTCTTCGGTGGCGTGGTAGGTGCAGCGGCCGGCCTGGCTGACTATTACTCCAAAACTGAGTGAACCCACAAAGCGTACGAAGAGTGACAGGAGCGATCCTGTCACTCTTTGCGCTACATTGGAAAGCTCGGGTTCAAACCAGAGAGGAGGCCGCGTGAGCACACTCGGGGTCTTGTTGGTTTTCTTTGCGGTTATCGTATTGCCCCTGTTGGTTATGCTGCTGGCGTTCCGCTTCGGCAGAAAGAAGAACAAGCAATAACCGAAAGCGGTATCGGTCGGTTCGGATGACGACCGGGTCCTGAATGCTTTTAAAGCAATAGCAACTCCCGAATCGGGAGTGTGCCGGTCAAGCGGCCTTCTGGGTTTGCAAATATCTACGTTTTTCTGATTGTGAACGGGTTTGGCCCTGATGCGGGCGGACGAACACAGCCATCTACAGGCAACTTTGAGAATCCGGCGCTTGTACCCGGCCACTTCGACTTGCCCACGTCCGCACTGGTTGGCTTGCTCGTCCCAAGCGTCGGACGGAGTCGACGAACTTTGGGCGGTCTCCGCCGAGCGCGGTTGATACAAAGCGATACAATAAAGTGCTTGCATCCCAATTTTCCGTTGCGTAACGTTTGCTCCGTTAGTCACCGCCACGAACCCGCGGTCCACAAGTACGTTGTTGCTGGGGACGCGGGTTTTTTGTTTTCCGCATTCCTGAACGATAACGCGCGGTGGACCGTGAGCTCCGGCGTTGCCCGGCCGCATGGCGTCGCAGTTTGACGTTCAGGTGACCGGTTGGACGGTCTGCTGGCGAGTTGAGTGTAGCTCATGTCGTACGCCAGTTACCCGGTTGAGACAAGCGGGAATGCGCGTGCATATTGTCCGGGAACTTTCGGTCGCGGGTGATCTCGGCGTCGCCTGCACAATATGTATGCGAAACCGGTGAAGTGGAATGTCTCAACAGACCAAGCAGATGCAATGCCAACCGGCATTCTCAAAGACGCGAAGTCAATTGTAGGACCGGCGAATTTGTTTGCTGAGTTATGGTGAGTGTCGAATAGTTTATGTCAAACCGTGGCATTGACCAGGTGGCTCATCAAGCAATCAGATGCAATGAACTAAAGTGCTCAGCACAAGCGCGGAACTTGGGTTGATGTCGCTCTGAGAGAAAGACCGGGATCAATTTACTTCACCTAAAAGTGAATCAAGGAGATTTAAATGCGAGCTTTAAACAAACATGATGTGAAACACATTTCGGGTGCTGATGCTGGCGGTGCCGCAGTAGGATGAGTTGCTGGCGCCGTGGTCGGCCAGATGGGCGGAAGTTCAGCTGGTGCATGGATCTTTGGGGCTATTGGTTCGGTAGCTGGCCCTATGGGCACCATTGCGGGTGTAGCATTTGGTTCATTCCTTGGCCGGACCTATGGTCAAACCGTGGGTTGTGCTCTCGGTGGATATGTTGGTGATACGGTCACCAAGTGATGTCTCAATCGGACGCTCTTTGAGGGCGCCCGTTTCGCCTTGAGGGGGAGATTATGGGGGCGGTACGAGTTTTCAGCGCTTGTGTTCCCGTTGCCTTTGCTGCACTTGTTGGTGCATTCGCAGTGGATTATTCGAACGGGCGCGATTCTATCGAATTCTTTCAGTCGGTCGGATACGTACTTGCAGTAGTGGCAGTCGGATTTTCCTTGCAGATGAAGGTCGAGATTGACTTTATTTCGGATGAGTCTCGTAAATCCAGCGATGAAAAAGTCGTCTCAAAGGCGTTTAGCCTGTTTATCTACACTCTATGCTTTGGGCTTCTTTTTTCAAAAGTAATTTTTGGCGAACTTGTTGTTTTTCTAGCCTTGCCCCTCGCATACTTTTTGGGACAAGAGCTAGCGCGAGTGGCCTTCAGTCGCCACAGGCGCTGAAAAGACTAAACGCTAACGTTACTGTAAGCGCCGAGCAAAGGCAGTTTCAATTCTCTGAAAGTGAGGCGTCGTGGTTGGTGCGGTATGCCGCTATTCTCCACGTTACGGGTTGCGTTGATGTACGATGTCGGAAACATGGTCTGCACTCAGCGCTTCTGGCACATTTCGATACAATCGGTCTAGATGTGTTTGTGCTTTTGCAATCTGTTGACTTTGTAATAAAGCAAGGTCGGAACCGTGTGCGTTAGGGAAGTCTCGATGCTTTTTGCACGCAGTTAGTCACTGCGTGCGCCGGCGCAGCCCCGTTGCGGGTGAGGCTGTCGGCCTGAACGAGAGCTCCTTTAAGTTTTTCTCGTCGCCTGGGCGTCGTTCGCGTTGCGGAAACGGATGGTCTCGCCGCGCCGACTGTCACTCAAAGCGCGTTATTGTAAAGTACATAATTTCGCGCACATCGGCAAAACACCGGATGATCTTGCCCCCAACAGGTGGACACCGGCCTAAGCTACTAACCGCATAGCTTCATAAGCTACTAACCGCATAGCTTCAAACGCTTCAGGGGACAGATAATTCAGCGTCGAATGGCGCCGTTCCCGATTGTACCAGTAAATGTATTCAAACACCGATTGCCGTGCTTCGGCTCGCG
>JBKBHF010000071.1:0-3310 GCA_046297695.1 Permianibacter sp.
CATACCACGGGATATCCGGCACATCGCCCTGCTTTTCCCAAAGCTCGGTGTAGTCATAGTCAGCCTCATGTTCCGATGACAACGACGTCTGAAAATGGACATAACCGGGCGCATTCGGGCTTAACAACTCAATCGTGCGGGTTGAGTTGGGAAACAGCATGATCAGCGTACGAAACAAGTTGTCAGACTGAAAAACCGAATCGCGCTTCGGCGAACCCACGAGTTTCGAAGTCAAAGGCACATGCCGGCCATCGCGTGACCGGTCCATATCAACATTATCACCGACTTCGCCAATGACCTGTTGTCCGATATCCGGCATCCCGGGGCAGAACACATCGAATTTGATATCCGTGATGGTACCACGTGCGGTCTCGCCACCCTTGATGGTGTAGGTGTAGCGAAACTGCTCGTCGCCGACCCGTTCGACCTTGCTGGTAATGCTCATTCCAGACACATCTTCGTCACGGGTACGCGGGTCTTTGCTACCGGCAATGGCTACACAAGCCATCAGCAAGCCAAGTACAGCAAATTGAATTCGCATCTCTACAATCCTTATTTCAAGTAGCGGTAATGTATCGGTTCTTCTTTAACCTTTGAAAAATCGCTATCTGCCATTCGCACCGTCAATTCATCAATGAAGAACCGGCCAGTCATGATCCAGCCATGAACCGGATGCTCGACCCAGACCATGTCCAGCTGGTCATAAAGAATGCTTCTGCCGCTCAAGGCCTTGCTGTTGATATCGATGTCCGTGCCAATGCGATGTGATTTGTGATTCTCACATGCCGCATTCACGGTATCGACCGCACCGCCCCACGGAAAGGAACCATCGTTCAGAGTCAACCGCTCCCCAGTACTTTTCCGGAAATCTTTTTCAGCAAGCGCCAATTTCTCCCACACATCACTTCGTAAATGGACGGCACCTTTGTCCGGGTGCACACGTTTACAACTGCCGGTAAATGCCATCGGAATATCGGTCGGGTTAGGCGAAAACTCGGCCCACTGAATGCGCCAGCTGACTTCGTCAGAAATGACCTGTGTGGCCTCATCGTCGTTTTCCGCTGTGCGGGTTACCGAGATCACTGCCCGCTCATCAAGCGCGAAATCCTGTGCTTGGTAGTCAATTTCAAATCGACCACTGCCATTGGTAACCCCCTTGGCATGACCAAGAAAGTCAACAATCGTGGCAGGATAACCGGGCACGGCGAGGAACCGGCCAGTACCCGGTGTAGTGCCGGGAAAATGGTGATGCTCATTGCTGCCGGGGACCACGAAAGTATCAATCTCCACGGCGACACCCGCCATCGTATTACCGCAGCCCAAGTCATCGGTAACCAAGACGGCCAGCCGGCCGGTCTGTCCTTCTTTGCCGCCTTGAACAGCGGAAGGCGTTTGGTGGCTTTTCGGCTTCAACGCACTCGGGTATTGCCACATGGTCTTGTCTGTGTGTATGCGAAACGGCACAGCAGCAAACGTGACGTTGGCAATCTGCTGCCCGTTGCGGTAGGTGATCAATTGATAATTGTCATCTACCGGCTTGCAACGGAAAGGCAGCATGGACCACCAAGAATCGATCGTGCCGCAGCGAGTTCCACCGCTGGCAATACTCCAGCAATGCTCATCGCCACCAAGGTAGGTGACTTGAGCTACGGATAGTGTCAAACCGTTCCGCTTCCACTCCCAGCGCAGCTTTTCTCCAGGTTCAACAACATAATTGCCGGCGTCATCAAAAACATCATCGTAGCTGATGATGGCACCGGTTTTGCTGTACTGATAGCGCTCATACCGTTTGACCAGCGGACTCCAGTTATCCAGACCATCTTCACCCTGAATGGCTTGTGACGAAGCTTCGAGTGCCGATGCGAGTGGCGCATGCAGACAAAAAACCATCAATGACGCGCCACAAGTGATGACGCGAATTGCTCGCCGGAGCCTGCTAAGCAGCAAAAACGTTAGGCCGGTAACAGCCAACAAACTCAGCGCATTCGGCGCGCGCACCTCGATCACAGGTTCATGGACCTCAGCCAGCTGAAAGTTTGGCCCGAAGAGGCCATACATCTCCCAAGCATTTTGATCAGGAAAGCGCAACTCCTCATCAAAACGATAGCGAGCAACGTCAAAATAAATACGTGGGTCAAAGACGATGTCTTGCGGGTTCCACGTGTAGTCGTCGAGCTCGGTAAACCCGGCGATGACATACCATTGGTCGGCAGCCAAATTCACCGGGTTGATATGCTCCCATCTGAACCAACCATCAAGTATGGAAGCGTTACTGATGACCGCATGAGCCAGCAAGTTGCCGCTCGAATCCCACAATGCAACTTCATGATTTTCAAGAAATCCATCACGCCCTGCGTCATAAAACCCCAGTGACGGGATAGAAAAGGCCTGCCATGTGTAAAACTGGTAACCCAATGACCAACCATACTCGTTGTGGAAATCCTCTTCTGGAGCCGAGAACTCAACAGCAGAAATGGTCCCGGCATACGCCTGTCGCGTACCAAAGAGGATGATCAAAACGAAAAAGATCATAACAACAGGAACGAGATTGCCAGCATATGATGTATGCTTTCGCTTGCAGAGGGGAAAAGATAAGCAATCCCCCCTCTTTCTGAGAAAACAGTTTTCGAGCTGAAGCATTAAATAAAACTCCAAACAAGACAGACAAGGACAACCTCGGATTATCTCGCTTGTGAAATATTCACGCAAACACAACTTTGTATCGTACTGTAGCACTTACTTTCAACGGAAATTGGCAAGCATGCTTGGCGAGAGTGGAGGAAACAACCGCCAGAAATGCGCCGCCTGTTCCCTGAAAGGCGTAGAGCCGAATGAATTGAGTTTTACAGGCGCGCTGGCCTACATCGTCAAGGAGTTGACCATCATGCCAGCGGTCTCCGCCGGACGCCTTCCGGACATGCTCCGCAACCTGACCGCAATGGCCGAGGCGTTCATCTTGCCGACCCGCCGCGAGCGACAATATCCACGGGTGGTCAAGCGACGTTTGTATAAATACCCTGTGGCGGAAAGCACCAAAAGTAATGCCAGTCAGGCTTAACTGACTGGCATTACGGCAGATGCCGGCTTTTTTATTCGTTACGGACTGATGGTCACCGGCCGACGGATTTCGAACGGGTCCCGGTCAATACGGGTGTGATAGCGTTCGACGTCATCGAATTGGTCACCGCGCACCCCAACCGAGAGATCGATAACCGTGCGGGCGCCTTCCAGCGGCAGCGTGACGTATTCGTTCGTCCCCGGTGCCGGATGGAACAGTGCCCGGATATCGCGACCATTCAACGTGGCAGTG